>NZ_JBFBMS010000002.1:0-1024780 GCF_040702765.1 Rhodococcus sp. NPDC076796
CATCCCGGCAACAGGAAGCGGTGGCACACACGACGGTGCGTGCCACCGCTTCACCATGCCGTCGTTGACAGGCCGACCTCCATATGAGAGCGGCTTCGCCGCATGTGAGCGGAAATTCGTAGCCCACTACGAAGTTCTGCTCACATGCCGCAGGCTCAATACGGCCGGTGGCCGGCCATCCGCTCGAGTCGCTCGATGCGGTCGGCCATCGGCGGGTGGGTGGCGAACAGTCGACCCGCCTTGTCGCCGATGCGGAACGGATTGGCGATCATCAGATGCGACTCGGCGGCCAAGCGCGGCTCGGGCGGCAACGGTGCCAATTGCACTCCCCGCTCGAGTTTGCGGAGCGCCGACGCCAGCGCCAGCGGATCGCCGGTCAACTCGGCTCCCGACTGATCTGCCTGGTACTCCCGCGAACGAGAGACCGCCAGCCGAACCAGAGTGGCCGCGATGGGCCCCAGCATCGACACCAGCAGCAACGCGAGCGGATTCGCTCCCCCGCTGCCGCGTCCACCGAAAACGTTGGCGAAGAAGGCCAGGTTGGCCAGGCCCGAAATGACAGCGGCCATCGCCCCGGCCACCGACGAGATCAGAATGTCGCGGTTGTAGACGTGCGAGAGTTCGTGACCGAGCACCGCTCGTAGTTCGCGCTCGTCGAGGATGCGCAGGATGCCCTCGGTGCAACACACCGCAGCGTTGCGCGGATTGCGTCCGGTGGCGAAGGCGTTGGGGTTGTCGGTGGGACTGACGTACAGCGCAGGCATGGGCTGATGAGCCGTCGTCGCCAACTCCCGCACGATCCGATACATCGCCGGCTGCTCGAGTTCGCTCACCGGCACCGCGTGCATCGACCGCAGCGCCATCTTCGCGCTGTTGAAGTACGCGTAGCCGTTGACGGCGACTGCCAACACGATGGAGCCGACGAGAATGGTCGCGTTACCGAACAGCGATCCGATGAAGACGATGAGCGCCGACATCCCGACCAGCAGGCCGAAAGTCTTCGCGCCGTTCGCGTAACCGTTCATCTCTGGAGTGCCTCCTCGTACCGGGTATCACTACCCGATCAACGAACACACCCCGAGCTGCGGTTCCCGGGTTGTCAGCCCACGCGTTCGACGGTGTAATTCACCAACCGGCCGAGTGCATCGTTGGCCGGTCCTTGCGGCAGCAGTGCGAGTTCTGCGTGTGCCCGAGCGGCGTATTCACCGAGAGTCTTCTTCGCCGAGACCATTCCGGGTGAACGCTGCAGCAGCTCCAGAGCCTCGGTGACCAGGGCGTCCTCGGTGACCGGACCGGCGAGGATCTCGCGGAGGCGATCACCGTCGGCACCTTCCTCGCGTAGCGCGAAGAGCACCGGCAGAGTGTGTACGCCCTCCCGCAGGTCGGTGCCGGGAGTCTTGCCGGACTGCTCGGTGGCCGAGGAGATGTCGATGATGTCGTCGGAGATCTGGAAGGCGGTACCGACGGCGTCGCCGAGGCGCTCGAGGCGTCCCACATGTTCCGCGTCGCCGCCGCTGAAGGTTCCGCCGAAGCGTCCGCACGAGGCGATGAGCGAACCGGTCTTCTCCCACACGACCTTCAAGTAGTGCGCGACGGGATCGTCGGTGCTCTTGGCTCC
This sequence comes from Rhodococcus sp. NPDC076796, assembly GCF_040702765.1. Lineage (NCBI taxonomy): Bacteria > Bacillati > Actinomycetota > Actinomycetes > Mycobacteriales > Nocardiaceae > Rhodococcus > Rhodococcus sp. NPDC076796. Next base: position 1,619 of record NZ_JBFBMS010000002.1, read on the forward strand.
GATGGTTTCGCGCATCTGACCGGTGACCAGTTCGGCGAAGGTCTCGGCGATGATTCGGACGGCGTCGGGTCCGAGCGTGGACACCAGACGAGACGCATGCGCGAACAGGTAGTCGCCCGCGAGGATCGCCACACTGTTGCCCCAGCGTGAGTTCGCGCTCTCGGCACCTCGACGCATCGACGCCTCGTCCATGACGTCGTCGTGATAGAGCGTCGCCAGATGAACCAGTTCGACGACCGTGGCCGCGGTGACGATCGCCGGATCGGTCGGCGACGGTCCCAGCTGGCCGGTGAGCACGGTGAACAGGGGCCGGAATCGCTTCCCGCCGGCCTTGGCCAGGTGCAGCGCGGCCTCTGTGAGGAACTCCTCACCGTCGGAGAGTTCACTGATCATCAGTTCTTCGACGCGTGCGAGGCCGTCGGCGACGGATCGCGCGAGCTCCGGGTCACCCAGGTCGACTCCGGCAACGACCGTTGCTACGGCAGCGTCGTCTGTACTCACGATGTTGGTCCCTGTCCTGTCGTCGACATGCCGGCGGCAGCGGCGGAGCGCCGCTGCTCGCCTTCTACCGTAGTGAACCTAGCGTGCACACCGGTGGGACGGTGTCACCGACCACAGGTGACGCTTCACTCACCGAGGTTGCCGGAGATGACTTCCAGCGTCGCAGCCATCGCTGCCGACGCCCGGTCGCCCAATGTGTCGGTCAGTGCAGCCATCAGACCTTCCAGCAAGATCACGTGCGGAATTCTGCTGGTGACGGCGAGTTCGCGCTGGAAGCTGAGGTCGCGCATGCCCACCACCAGCGCAATGTCCGACGCGGCCGCCAGGGTCGAGCGAGCGAACGACGTCACCGACACCACGGTGGCCCCGCGTTCACGAGCGGCCTGCGCGGCCTTGGTCGATGCGCTCGTGGCACCCGATCCGCTGATGATCAGGGCGACGTCACGATCGGTGAGCAGCCGGACGGCGACCTGCTGGGCGATCGAGTCGGTGGGTGCGTGCGAGCGCAGACCCAGCGAGCGCATCCTGGCGTCGGTATCGGCGGCCAGCGCCGCCGAGAGTCCGTTGCCGATGACCACGATGGACTCGGCACCGGCGAGTGCCGCCACCGCACGAGTGACGTCCTCGGTGGTCAGCAGCGCCGTCATCGCTGCGATGGAATCACCGACGTGGGCGAAGGTCTCCGTCACGATCGCGAACGGACCGTCGGCCGACCGCTCCTGCGCTGGTAGCGCCCGAGCCGCATCACGCGCGAGCAACACCCGCAGCTGCTGATAGCCGCCGAAGCCGAGACTCTGGCACGTACGCACCACCGACGCCCGCGACGCCCCGGCCGCATCGGCGACCTGCTGAGAGGACATCTCGACGATGTCGGCGGGCCGTTCGAGAAAGACCTCGGCGACGGCCCGTTCGGCCGGCAGCAACGACGGAATGATCGATCGGATGTGCGGCACGACTCCACCGGGCGCGAGATCCATGCTCATATCTTGCGCGATCCGCGCCAGCCCCACTGCCCGTCGATTATGCGGCGACGCACCTGCCCGGAGATCTGGTCGATGATCACGGTGATGACCACGACGACGATGAGCAGCATGCCGACCGCGCCCCATTGCCGGTACTGCACGTTGTCGACCAACATGCTGCCGATGCCGCCTGCACCGATCAGACCGAGGATGGCCGACGCGCGGACGTTGATCTCGAAGCGATAGAGCCAGAAGGCGAACACCTCGGGTGCGACGTCGGTCCACAGTCCCCACCGCACGATCTGGGCCGTGGACCCACCTGCCGCCCTGGCCGCCTCGATCGGACCCTTCTCCGCGCCCTCGATGGCCTCGTATCCCCATTTGCCGAGGGTGCCGACCGAGCCGATGGCGATGGCGAGCGCGCCGGTGAAGGCGGTGAGGCCGGTGACCGACAGGATGAGAATGGCGATGACGACCTCGGGCACTGCGCGAATGACGGCGAACACGATGCGCAGCGGCCATCGCAGCCAGAGCGGCCCGATGTTCGCGGCGGCGAGGAAGCTCAGCGGAAACGACACGACGATGCCGAGCACCGTTCCGAACCACGCCATCTGCACCGATTCGATGGTGGCCGAGACGGCCTTGCCGAGCGCCGAGACGTCCGGCGGCACGAACATCAGTCCGGCGTAGCGCACCAGGTTCTGCGGCAGGTCAAGCAACCTGTCCCAGCGAATCTCGATGCCGTACAACGACAGTGCGAACACGGCGACGATCCCCACCCACACAGTGGTGCGCAGTGGGTTGCGTGGTTTGCGCGGCCGAGCCGGACTGGCCCGGGTGGTGCGGTCGATGACGGTCATCCGATCAACTTCCTACGAGCCCAGGACGAGAGCAGTTCCAACGCCAGGACGATGACGAGAATCTCGAGGATGATGAGACTGAGCTGGTGGTACTTGTAGAAGGTTCGAACGTTGTCGATGAGCATGCCGAGACCGCCTGCACCGACCAGTCCGATCACCGCCGAGGCGCGCACGTTCAACTCCAACGTGTAGAGACCCTGCGAGACGAAGGCCGGAAAGATCTGCGGCGCAACGGCACTGCGGTCGGCCGCGATCCAGCTGCCACCCGCAGCGAGGGCCGCTTCCTGCGGTCCACGATCGACCGAGTCGAGTGCTTCGGAGACGAGCTTGACGATGATCCCGACGTTGAACACGACCAGCGCCAGAATTCCCGACAGCGCGCCGGTGCCGACCACTGCGACCAGCACCGCGGCATACAACAGATCCGGCACGGCGCGAACGACATTCATGATTCCGCGCACAACGGTCAGGGGCGGCCGGTTCGGGTTGGTCACCCGAGAGGCCGCGAAACTCAACGGGAACGAGATCGCGGCACCGATTGCGGTCGCGATGACGGCCATCTGCAGGGTCTCGAGGATGGCGTCGACGGTTTCGGGGAAGAACCAGTAGTCCGGCTGCATCAATTGGATCAGCTTGTCGGTGGCGTTGCCCCAGTTGTCGATGATGTCACCCAGGTCGGCACCGACACCGACGCCCGCCCAGATCGTGATGAGCGCGATGACAGCAAGCACCACAACGGTTTTCCATGCCGAACGCGGCTTCACCGGCCGGGTAGAAAGGGAAGCGCTCACAGCTCTGCCTTGGCTTCCAGCACGTCCTCGGCGGTCAGCGAGCGGCCGTAGATGCTCTCGAACACTGCTTCGTCGGCGTCGCGGCCATGGCCGTCGAACACGATCTTGCCGTCGCGCAACCCGATCAACCTGTCACCGTAGCGCCGGGCGAGGTCGAGGAAGTGCAGGTTGACCACCACGGTGATGCCGAGTTCTGCGTTGATGCGCTGCAGGTCTCGCATGACGACGTGCGAGGTCGGCGGATCGAGCGAGGCCACCGGTTCGTCCGCGAGGATCACCCGCGGTTGTTGCGCCAATGCCCGGGCGATCGCGACACGTTGCTGCTGACCGCCGGAGAGCGACGACGCCTTCTCGTAGGCCTTGCCCACGATCTCGACGCGCTCGAGCGCCTGCATTCCCAATTCGGAGTCCTCGGCGGACCAGGCACCGAGCAGCGTGCGCCACATCGGTGAGCTGTGCAGCCGGCCCATCATCACGTTGTTGAGGACGCTGGTGCGCTTGGCGAGGTTGAAGCCCTGGAAGATCATTCCGATATCGCCGCGTAGATCGCGCAATCCCCTGCTGCTCAGGGTGTTCACGGCGCGATCACCGACGGTCACGGTGCCGGTGGTGACCGGAACAAGACCGTTGATGGTACGAATCAGCGTGGACTTTCCTGCGCCGGACAAGCCGACGACGGCAACCATCTGACCCGCCGGAATATCCAGAGTCACGCCGTCGAGCGCGGTGTGGCCGCCCGCGTAGGTGACCGAGACGTTGTCGAATGCGATGCCGTCGCCGCTCATTCGATCAGTTCCCCAGGCCGATGGAGTCCGCCTCGGTCTGCGCCTGCTGCAGCGCAGCGGGGTCGGCCTTGTCGAGCCCGGTGATCTGGTAGATCGCCGTCAGGGCCTCGACGCCCTCGGGGGTGGACGCGTAATCTTCCATCGCGTCCGAGATGCGCTGCTGCAGATCGGGGCTCAGCGAGCTACTGATCGAGACACCGTCGTTGGGGATCTCGTTGGTCAGTGCGAAGACCACCAGATTCTCCGCCACATCGGGAGTGTCGGCGACGACGGTTTCACGGGCGTCCCAGAACGACACGCCCACTTCGTCGTCGCCGTTGTTCACCGACAGCACTGCCGCCGGGTGCGAGGTGACCTGCGTCAGGTCCAGATCGGTGGTGGAGTCGATACCGGCCTCTTTCAATGCAGCGGAGGGGAAGACGAATCCGGCGGACGACGCGGACTGCAACATGACGGTCTTGGCACCGTTCATCTTGCTCAGCGAGTCCAATCCGGCCGGGCCCGTGCCGCTTTCGGTTCCGTTGCAGTACAGCAGACCGTTGGCTCCCGTGACGGGAGCGTCGTCGCAGTACTTGTCGGGATTGTTGGTGTAGAACTGCGCGGCGTAGGTGGTCTTGCCCTTGCGCACGGTCTGCAGCGCCGGCTCGGCTCCGTACTTGTTGCAGGCCTGCACCATCTGCAGTGGCGGCAGCATGCCGATCTGCGCCTGGTCGGCACCGATGGCCTCCACCGCCGCCTGGTAGTCCTGGGTGATGACGCCGCGGACCGGGATGCCGAGGCGCTCGGTGAGTGCGTCCTGCAGCGGCTTGACGGTTTCGACGAGCTTGTTGGCGTCGCCCGAGGGGACGAGTGCCAGCGTCAGCTCCGACGGGTCGGCAGCATCTGCAGAGCTGGACCCGGTGCAGGGCGACGCCGCCGAGGATTCGGTGGTGGACTCGTCGCGGGCTCCGCACCCGGCGAGCGAGGCGGTGAGCAGTCCGGTGGCGACCACCGCGAGCAAGGGAGTGCGGATTCTCATGACTGTCCTTCGTGGGTGAGTGCGAATGCTGCTGGATCGGTTGACCATTCGAGGAGTTCGTCGTACATCGCCGGAAATGTCGTGGCGGAGAACGTCGCCTCCGGGCGAGGGTGACCATGGCGGTCGATGTAGGCGGTGACGGCACCGCGACGATGCGGTGCGTCGAGGTCGTTGCGCCAGATGTCGCCGACGCTGGCCAGTAGGTGCGGTGCTCGCGTGCCCAGTAGGGAGTCCACGAGCGCAGGCATTTTCTCGGGCTTTCCTGCATCGGTGACGACTCGACCGATACGCGCGGTCAGACCGAGCCGGTCGAGTGCTTCCACCACGCCGCGTCGCGGAGCGTTGGTGGCCAGAACCACGTCGGCGCAGGCGCGATCGAGAAAATCCGCCAGCCCGGCCGGTGCCCACACCTCGAGCCCACCTGCGGCCAGGTGCTCGCGGGACTGCGCGTAGGCGGCGGCGAGAACGGCAGCGTCCACTCCCACCGACAGCTGCTGGACGGCGGAGTAACCGTCGAGGTACTCCCCCACTCCGCGCTCGAAAAATGCCGTCAACCCGGCACGGAGAGTTGCGGCGGAGATGCGGTCGAGAGATTCGGCCACCGCGTCGGCGTAGGCCCAGACCGGGTCGTCACCGAGGCAGACGGTGCCGTCGAAGTCGAGGAGGAGGATCGGTTGGTGCACGTGAGAGACGCTAGACCCGCCATGAACGATCCGTCCATAGATTCTGAATCTATGAAACAAGCGTTCACACGGCGTTAACCGGAGCCCCTTCACGGCACCGAGTCGCTCCGGTCGGGATACTGGAACACGTGAGCACTCCCCACCCCGTCCCACCCACCGCGACCGACGTTCTGGTCGTGGGCGCGGGCCCCGCAGGATCGTCCGCTGCGGCATGGGCCGCGCGATCCGGCCGCGACGTCGTCCTGGCCGACGCGGCCGTCTTCCCCCGCGACAAGACGTGCGGTGACGGGTTGACGCCACGTGCCGTCGCCGAGCTCGATCAGTTGGGTCTGGGCGAGTGGGTGCGTAGCAAAGCGCGCAACCGGGGACTGCGACTGAGCGGATTCGGCCAGGAACTACAACTCGAGTGGCCGAGCAGATCGCTGCCGACCATCGGAAGTGCAGTTCCCAGAACCGAATTGGACGACAGGATTCGCGTCGCCGCGGTCGACTCCGGGGCCGTCATGGCCGAGGGAGCCAAGGCTGTCGCCGTCACCCGTAACGGGAATTCGGTCCGTTCTGTCACACTCCAGACCGCCGCCGGATCTCAGGAGATCTCCTGCCGCACACTAATCGTCGCCGACGGTGTCCGGTCCACTCTGGGCAAGCAACTCGGGCGACAGTGGCATCGCGACACCGCATTCGGCGTCGCGGCTCGCGCCTACATCGACTCGGGCCGCAGCGACGACGAGTGGATCAGCTCGCACCTCGAATTGCGTGATGCCGCAGGCACTCTGCAGCCCGGCTACGGCTGGGTCTTCCCGCTGAACGACGGGACCATCAACATCGGCGTCGGCACCTTGGCCACCGCCAAGCGGCCCGCACCCGGAGCGCTGCGCCCGCTTCTCGACCTCTACACCCACCAGCGACGCGGCGAATGGGACCTCAGCGGGGAGCTGCGCTCGGTGGCGTCGGCGCTGCTGCCGATGGGCGGAGCGGTCTCGGGAATCGCAGGCACCAACTGGGCCATCATCGGTGACGCCGCAGCCTGTGTGAACCCGCTCAACGGCGAGGGCATCGACTACGGACTCGAAGGCGGCCGCATGGTCGTCGACCTACTCGATCACCCCGACCTCACCGACGCCTGGCCGAGTCTGCTGCGCGAACACTACGGACAGGCGTTCTCCGTCGCTCGACGCCTCGCCGGGCTACTCACCGTGCCGAGGTTCCTACCCGCTGCCGGACCGGTGGGTATGCGCTCGCGGGCGCTGATGAAAGTCGCCGTCCGCTGCATGGGCAACCTCATCACCGACGCCGACAGCGACCTCGTCGCGCGCACCTGGCGGGCGTCGGGAAGCGGGTCACTGAAAATCGATTCCCGGCCGCCGTTTTCGTGAGTCAGGTCAGGGTCGAGTTGCCTTGTGCAGCGCGACGATTCCGCCGGTGAGGTTGCGCCACTGCACGTCGGTCCAGCCGGCGTCGGCGATTCGCTGTGCCAGTTGTTCCTGCGTGGGCCAGGCACGGATGGACTCGGCGAGGTAGACGTACGCGTCGGGGTTACTGCTCACCGCGCGAGCGACTTTCGGTAGCGCCTTCATCAGGTACTCCATGTACACGGTGCGGAACGGACCGAACACCGGCGTGGAGAATTCCGAGACGACGAGCCTGCCGCCGGGCTTGGTGACGCGAGCGATCTCGCGCAGTCCGGCGTCGAAGTCGGAGACGTTACGGAGACCGAAAGAGATGGTGGCGGCATCGAAGCTGGCGTCGGCGTAGGGCAGTGCCATCGCGTCGCCTGCGACCATCGGCACACCTCGCTGCAAGCCGGCCTGCAACATGCCCTTGGAGAAATCGGTGGCCACGCACCAGGCTCCGCTGCGACCGAGTTCGACGGTGGAGACGCCGGTGCCTGCAGCGAGATCGAGTACCCGCTCACCGGGTTTGAGATCGAGGGCGCGCCGAGTCAGTTTGCGCCAACTGCGGTCCTGCCCGAACGACAGAACCGTGTTGGTGATGTCGTATCGACGGGCGACGCCGTCGAACATCGACGCCACCTCATGGGGCTCTTTTGCCAGGGTTGCGCGTGATGTCTGGGCCACGCAGTCCAGACTACTCAAGCAATCTTTTGCACCCGCGGAGCTGTGATGCCTTGCACGTCGTAGTAGTGCGAGATCAGCTCGTCGCAGATGGCAGGCCAGGTTCGGTGCAGCACCGATTTGCGGGCTGCGTCACCGAATCGCGCCCGGGTGGTGGGTTCGGCGAGGGCTCCGACGGCACTGGGCAGCAGCTCCGTGAACTTGTCGACCGGCAGCAGGTATCCGTTGCGGCAGTGCGAGACCAGATCGCGCGGGCCCCCGGCGTCGGGTCCGATGACGGGAACGCCACTGGCGAGGGCTTCTTGTACTGCCTGGCAGAAGGTTTCGTGTTCGCCGGGGTGGACGAAGATGTCGAAGCTGGCGTAGGCCCGAGCGAGTTCGTCGCCGCCGAGTTGTCCGGTGAAGATCGCGCCGGGCATCAGGGTCTGCAACGCCGCAGTGTCGGGTCCGCCGCCGACGATCACCAGCTGGATCGACGGGTCGGTGGCCAGTACGGCGAGCCGCTCGACGTGCTTTTCCGGGGCGAGCCTGCCGACGAAGCCGACGATCAGTTTGTCGCCGGCTCCCCACTGGTCGCGAAGGGTGGCCGACGCGGCCGAAGGCGCGAATCGGACGGCGTCGACTCCTCGCGCCCACCGGTGCACGCGCGGGATGCCGTGCAACTCCAACGCATCGACGGCCGAGGTGGACGGTGCCAGGGTGCGGGCCGCGCCGCGGTGCAGTCTCCTGGTCCAGCGCCATGCGGCTTTCGAGGTGAGGCCCAGGCCGTAGCTGGCGGCGAATCCTGCGACGTCGGTCTGGTAGACGGCGACCGCGGGCACGTCCAGTCGGTTGGCGGCGGCGAGACCGCCCGCTCCGAGCAGGAACGGTGACGCCAGATGCACAACGTCGGGGGCGAAGGCACGCATCGCCGAGACCATGCCGAGGCCCGGAACACCGACGGGCAGCGAACTGACCTTGGGGACCATGAGCGACGGCACCCGGTGCACCGGAACGTCGTCGTGCCACGTCGCGGCTCTGGGGCCGGACGGATTGTCCGGGGCGATGACGATGGCGTCGTGGCCCGTCTTGTCGAGGTGTTCGAGGACACGGATCACCGAGTGGGTGACGCCGTTCATGTTGGGCAAGAACGATTCCGCAACGATGGCTACTCGCACGATCCTCAGTGTGGGCGGCCCCGCAGTCGGCCAGGTATGGACAACGTTACGTGTGGGCCAACGTCACACGAATTGCGCGAGCACCCACGACGGATTCGGGTTGGTGCGGTGTTCGGAGCCCACGAACACCGTCGGAACGGTCTCGTTGCCGTCGTTGACCGACCGAACCCGCGCGGCCGCAGCGTTGAATGGTCGTTCCGCAGGCTCCACTCCTGCCGGATCCTTGCGGATATTCATCCACACGGCTTTCTTTCCGCGCAGCAGCAGCGCTACCCGCAACCGCAGGCAGAAGATGCATCCGGGACGCCAATAGATCAGCGGCACCGATCTCTTTGTCGCCTGAATGCGCGAGGCGTCGTCGGACAAAGAACGCGGGTAGAGCACCGGCGTCGTCAGGACCAGAACGAACACGACGGCGAGCACCATCACCACGATCGAGGACGCGATGTTGCCGAAGCTCACCAACGCGAACCCGGCCACCGCGGCGAGAGCAGCGATGCCCCACTGCTTGGCATTACGCATTCTGGGCCTCCTTGCGACGTAACCAGAACAGCACCGGGCCGGCGATCAGCCAGGTGACGACGATGACGGATCCAGCCGGAACGATAGCGACGGTGGCGTCGCGGCCCGCGACGCGAACCAGCTCGACGTCCGGGTCGGCCTTGTAGTACTCGACCTCGATGCGTTGACCGGCGATGAGGTTGGTGGGATACAGCACGCCGAGCGCCGGGTTGTGTGTCACGCCGTCGGGGGTGATGAAGCTGACGGCCGAGCGCAACTTGCCCGCGGACAGCACCTCGGCCGTGGCGGTGCCCTTGTCGGAATCGATGGTGACGTCGTTGCGCCATGCTCCGACCACCAGAAGCACGGCAAGGACCGAAATCGCAATGGCGACCACGAACACGACCAGCCGGGTCCTGTACAGCGTTCGGCTGGCTCTGTCGGTATCGGTCACAGCGATCAGGTTACTTCGCAGCCGATGCGAGTCCGCTCGGGTAGCGTCTGCACTCATGTCGCGCAGCTTCGAGTTCACCGTCGAATCGTCCAATCCCCCCGCTGACGTGCATGCAGCACTCACCAGCGAGGACCAGTGGCAAGCGCGCTTCGCCAAGGCGAAGAAGACGGACGGGTACGAGCTGACCAAGCACGACGACGGCGGCCTGACCGTCGACATCTCCGAAGAGGTCGGCACCTCGGAACTCCCCGGCTTCGTCACGAAGGTGATCAAGGGAAAGCTGATCGTCTCGCGCACCGATCACTGGGGACCACTCGAAGGCGACCGGGCCGAGGGGACACTGACCGGCGGCACCACCGGATTGCCCGCGAAAGTGAAAGGCACCCTGTCGTTGCGACCCAACGGCACCGGCGCGAAACTGATCGTCAAGGGTGACTCGACCGTGAAAATCCCCATCGTGGGCGGCAAGATCGAGGACCTGATCAACAAGATGATCAAGGACATGATCGATCAGGAAACCGGCCAGACCCTCGAATGGGTTGCGGCGCAACAGGGTTAGCAAGTCCGTCGGCCTCGGCCTGCAATTTACGCTCCACTTCAGGACCCGAAACCGAGGAACCCCCGGGCCGCATTCTGGAGTGGAGCATCCGCTGCGACAGGACGTCGGCGCATTCGGACCGCCATATACTTTGATGACCTCGGCTGTCGCGGCCAAAACCGATCCCGACGTCATCTATCGATCCAGGTCCACCGAAACCCTCAGGGCGGAGGTGGCTCAGGCTGCTCTGCGACTCGTTTCCACTCCGTAGCCGTGATCTCGTAGAACACCTCGCCACGGTCCGCGCCGGGCAGCGGGTCAGTCCATTCGCGGGCTTCCGTACGGACGTGACGCATCCCGATCCTGCGCATCACCCCTCGTGACGCGAGGTTGACCGCCATCGTCTCCGCCCAAATATTCTGCAGCCCAATTGTATTGAATCCGTGGTCTAGAAGCAGCAACGCGCCCTCGGTCGCCAGACCCTGCCTCCAGCGTCGACGCAACGGGGTCCCCAGAATTCATCGATCTCGGCAGACGTCCGGGCTCTACCGAGAAGAAACTCCATCACCACGGGGTCCGAGTCCAGGCCATGCAACAGGGGCAGGTGATGCGCTGCCATCGGGTGAAGCGCGATCCTGGGAGATCTCAGCACGGAGCGCGATACACCGTCACGACACAGACTTTCGAAACACGATCGCGCCCCGGATATGTCCGGGCGGAGTCTCATCGACATCGACGATCCGGTAGCCGGCTCGCTGGTACAAATCGATGTTCCGGCTGCTTCGCGCGCCAGTGAACAACTCGAAGGTCGATGCTTCCGCGGGCGCTAGTCGCTCGCACTCGTCGAGGAGTCGCCGACCGAGGCCGCGCCCCGCGAGGTCCGGTGCCACCATGACTCGGCCGATCTCCCAGGTGTGGCCAACCAATCGGCCTCGAACAGCGCCGACCAACCGATGGCCGTCACGCACGATCGAGACGTTCCATTCGTCGATCCACAGCTTCACTTCGTCGAGGGTCTCGCGAAGCGGCGGGATGTCGAGAGTCTCGTTCGCAAACGCTTCCTGAACCCAACAACAACGCTGCAGAACAAGCAGTTCGGCCGCATCTCCCTAAGTGACGCCGGCCAGTTACTCGGCGTCGGAAGGACAACGCTCAGCGAGAACCATCAGCCACTGTTGCCCGCCGCCGGACATCTCGGATGTGATCGATACCGACTCCCACACAGTCGGATCGAGGCGTGCGCGAACGTCCGGTTCCCGCCAGTACTTGAAGTAGCGCGGAAGATCGAGCTTTTCGTTACTCCATTCCTCGCCGTCGCCTTCTTTGAGGGTGAAAGCAAGCATCCCGCCGGGACGCAATGCCGCGGCTGCCTTGGCGATAACGGCATCGAACTGAAGCGAATTCAAATGCAGGAGGACAGCGTTGGCGAAGATGCCGTCGTACATCCCACCGAAAACGTCCGTGACGATGTCGAGCTTACGAGCCGAGTAACCGTCCCTCTCCATCATGTCGACGAAAGCCGCCGCCCCGTCGCTCCGCTCGACCCGAAGACCACTGCGCTCGAGCTCGGCTGCGTGCCAACCGGGTCCACTTCCGAGTTCGAGCACCAGACCCTCATCGACCTGAGCAGCGAACTCATCAATGAATGGCTGCCACGCCCGCGTCGAATCGCGTCTCGTTCGCTGAACGTACAAATCAGCAGCCGATTCGTAACTCGTAAGGGTTCTATTCACTCGTCAGCTCCTTCGTTCGGTCGACCGAGTTCTGTGATCAGGCCGCGAGAATCTGTTCACGAAGGATGTCGGCATGGCCGCAGTGATGGGCCAATTCCCTCAGCACCTGGAGATATACCCAGTGCACCGTACGAGGCCCGCTTCGATGACCTGTCACGACGGCATCGAGTGGCACGTCGGCTACCACCGCTCGAGCAGTTTCGCACGCCTGTCTGTGCGCCGCGATGACACCGTCGATGGTGTCATCGTCGTCGATGACGAAGGACTCTTCAGGACTGCGAACCAGACCCAGCGCAACCCTGGTCCCGCCCCCGATACAGTCCTCGAACCACACCCGCTGCATCCATGTCACATGCTTGAGCAATCCGAGAAGCGTTGTGGCCGAAGGGACCAGCCGTTCTCGTGCCTGCTCCTCGTTGAGACCATCGAGGGTTGCCTCGATCGCGATCCGGTAGTCCTCGATGAACGCCTCGAGCTGAGTACGATCATCGTCCACCAGTACCTTGAATGCACCCGTCACAGGCTTCCCTTCCCAGCGAAGATTCGGTCGGACACGTACACACGCCTTCTAGAGATGGGCGCGGATCGCCGCGTGCAGATCCCGCAATCCCGATCGCTCGGTGGTCACTTCCAGCACCCTGATTCCCGTGGCATGGCCGGTGAGTTCGGTTGCCAGATCGGCCAAGTCGACCAGTCGATGCTCCACGCGGTAGGCACCGCACAACGCACCGAGGTCCATGCCGTGGGGTGTGCCGAACACTCTCTCGAACACCCCCGCGTACTGCGGGTCGCCCTGTTCGAGGAGCTCGAAGATGCCGCCGCCGTCGTCGTTGGCGACCACGATCGTCAGGTCGTCGGGACGCGGTTCACCGGTGCCGATGAGCAGGCCCGCCGCGTCGTGCAGAAAGGTCAGATCCCCGAGAAGTGCCACGGTGCGCCGCTTTCCGGCCATCGCGGCACCGATGGCCGTCGAGACGGTGCCGTCGATACCGGCCACGCCGCGGTTGGAGAGAACCTTCACGTCCGGGTTCGGAGTTGCCACCAGGGCCGCGTCGCGCACGGGGTTGGACGCTCCGAGCACCAGCTGATCTCCGGGCTGCAACGCGGACATCACCACGTCGGCCACGTGCAGCCCCGTCGGCTTGGGATGCTCTCGAAGCTGTTCGTGCACAGCCAGTTCGGCCTTCTCGGACAGAGCGGCGCAGCGCGCGATCCAGGCCGGGTCGGGAGCTCCGGTGGTCACTGCGCGCGTGCCGGTGGCCAGGACATTGCCGGAGACGTCGGGCCAGCGCGGTCCGGTGGTGAGTGCGATGACGTCGACTGCGGGGTCGGCCAGCAGAGCCGAGACCTGGCGATGCAGCGTCGGTCGCCCGGTGATCACGGCCTGGCGCGGCTTCAGCTGCGCAAGAGCCAAGGGATGCAACGGGATTCCGTGCAGGGGTGCGGTCGGCTCGGCGACGGTCGGCAGCCCGGCCAGTTCAGGACGCACGGCACCGCCGTGACCGGAGACGACCACGGTGTCGACCGAGAGATCCAGTTCGACGGGCACGTCGAGTGTCGCCTGGGTGGTCGAGGTCCACGGCAAGCCGTCGGGCCTACCCTCCGGACGCGCGCCGGGGTCTCCGATCGCAGGCACCAGAGGCTCACGCAACGGGATGTCGAAGTGCACCGGCCCGGCGTTGCCGGAGCGTGCGCCGCGCGCTGCGGCGATGACACGCGAGACCGCACTGCGCCACTGACTGTTCTGCTTGGGCCCTTCCTCGGCGAGCCCGAGGCTGATCGTCGCGCGAACCTGAGATCCGAACAGGCCGAGCTGCTCGATGGTCTGGTTCGCACCGGTGCCGAGCATCTCGTACGGGCGGTTGGCGCTGATGACGATCAGCGGAATGCGGGCGTAGTTCGCTTCGAGAACCGCAGGCCCCAGATTGGCGACCGCGGTTCCCGACGTCATCACCACGGGAACGGGCTGACCGCTGCCCAGGCTCAGGCCGATGGCCAGAAAGCCTGCGGTTCGCTCGTCGATCCGCATGTGCAAGCGCAGGCGGCCGGCGACGTCTGCCTCCTGCAACGCGAAAGCCAACGGGGCGTTCCGCGAGCCGGGGCACAACACGACGTCTCGGATCCCGCTGCGCGCCAGTTCGTCGACGACTGCGGTGGCCTGTGCGGTGGACGGATTCACAGTTTCCAGAGTGTCAGACGCGTCGGTCGGACGCCGCAACCGGGCTTTGACAGTATGAAGGTGTGCGTACAGTCTTTCGGCCCGACGAGGTCGCTCCCGGTCGCTTCTACCAGCTCCTGACCGCTTCGGTGGTACCACGGCCCATCGCCTGGGTCTCGACCGTCTCGGCCGACGGTGTGGCGAACCTCGCGCCATACAGCTTCTTCACTGTCTCGTCGACTGTGCCGCCCGTCGTGCAGTTCACGTCGGTGACCCGCAAGGACAGTCTTCGCAATATCGAGGCCACCGGCGAGTTCGTCGTGAATCTGGCGACGGCACCGTTGGTGGATCAGGTCAACAGCAGCTCGGCGAGCTTCGATCACGGCGTCAGCGAATTCGAGGCCGTCGGGATCGAGAGCGAGCCCAGCACCGTCGTGACGCCACCGCGCGTCGCGGCCGCTCCGATCGCCATCGAGGCGAAGCTGCATCGCGTCGTGGAGGTGGGCAACTGCTTCGTCGTCATGGGCAACGTCGTCGCCCTGTCGGTGCGTCCCGAATTCCTCGCCGAGGACGGCCTCCCCGAGTTCGACGCCATCGCCCCGCTGAGCCGCCTCGGCCGTTCCGAGTGGGGGTTGCCGCCCGAGGTTCGTGAGATCGAGCGGCCTTCTTGATTCGCTGGTCGCTGCTGGTTCTCGTCACCGTCGGCCTGACCGTCGGCGCGGATGCTCTGGGGATTCCGTCGGCAGCACTGTTCGTCGCGCTGCTGGTGGCGGTGGTCTTCGCTCTCGCAGGCTGGGCACCGACCACGGGCACCGAGCGCGCTCCGCTGCCACGACGGCTCGGCATGGTGGCGCAGGCGGTGTTGGGCGTCGAGATCGGGACGCTGGTGCAGCAGGACACACTCAGCTCGCTCGGCGACGCCTGGTTGCCGGTGCTGCTGGCATGCGTCGGAACACTTCTGTTGTCCATCGCCGCGGGTGCATTGCTGGGACTGCGGAAGGACATCGATTCACTGACCGGTGCGCTGGCACTGGTGGCGGGCGGCGCGTCGGGCCTGGTGGCCATCGCCCAGGAACTCGGCGGCGACGAACGCGTGGTGGCGGTGGTGCAGTACCTGCGGGTCGTTCTCGTCACCACCACCTTGCCGCTGGTGGCGACGCTGGTGTTCAGTGCGCAGCCCGGTCAGTCGACGATGCTCGCAGATTCCGGAGCTCCGCTGTACGTGGACCTGGCCTTCGTGCTGGTCTGCGGCGGGGTGGGAGTCCTGCTCGCACTGGCGCTTCGCTTTCCCGCGCCTGCGTTGCTGGGGCCGCTGATCGCCGCCACGTGCGCCGACGTTGCCGGGGTGTCGTTCGACGCATCGGTTCCCACGTTGCTGCTGTGGGCGGCGTACATCGTGATCGGGTGGCAGGCGGGTCTGCGATTCACCGTCGCGAGTCTGAAGTCGATCTCGCGGGTGCTGCCCGCAGCGCTGATGTTGATCATCGCCGTCACGGTCGGCTGCGCGCTGCTCGGATTGTGGTTGGCCTCGGCAACGGGCACCAGCGGATACGAGGGCTACCTGGCGACCACCCCGGGCGGGGTGTACGCGGTGTTGGCCATAGCGGCATCGACCGGAGCGAACGTCACGTTCGTCGTGGCCGCGCAGATCATCCGAGTGTTCATGATGCTGTTCGCGGTGCCGATGGGAGCGAAGGTAGTCCAACACTATCGACGAGATCGACCCGAGTGAATCGACGCGACCCCATTCGTAGTTAGGGTCCACTAATCTCACCGGCATGGCCAAGTACCTCAAACCCGAGCACCCGGCGTTCTACCGTCTGCACGTTCTCGCAGCCGATCGGATCAGTTCCGGGTTCGTCAGAATCACCCTCGGGGGCGAGTCGCTCTCGAACTACCGGTACATGGGATACGACCAGTGGTTCCGCCTGTTCCTGCCGCAACCCGGCCAGCGCGAACCCCGCATCCCCAGCTCGACCTCCAAACTCTGGTACGCCCAGTATCTGACCTTCTCCAAGGACACCAAGCCGGTGGTCCGCAACTACACCGTCCGCAACTACCGGCCCGCAGGCCAGGGCACGTTCAGCGAGGGTGCGGAGATGGACGTGGACTTCGTCGTACACGGCGGCGAACACGGCGGTGAAGCAGGTCCAGCGTCGTCGTGGGCTGCGCACGCCGTTCCCGGGGACCGCGTCGCGATTCTCGACGAGGGACGCATCTACAACCCGGACATCGAGACCCCATGGCAACTGCTCGTCGGCGACGAGAGTGCAGCTCCGGCGATTCTCGGAATACTGCGATCCTCGCCCGAGGACCTGCGGGCCGTGGTGTTCATCGAAGTCCCCACCGAGGCCGACGTCCAGGATCACCACGTGCCGCCGGGCGTCGAGCTGAATTGGATCGTGCGCCCCAACTCGCACGCCAAGCCCGGTGATGCGGCGCTGGCCGCCGTGCAGAAAGCCGAACTTCCCGGCGGCACCCCGTTCGTCTACGTGGCGGGCGAGCAGGGCTTGGCGACGGGCTTGCGCAGATACCTGGTGAACGACCGCGCAGTGCCGAAATCCAGCATCTGCTTCACCGGATACTGGAAGTTCGGTAAAGCCGCCGGATAGCACTGGATTAGTGTCATCTCACATGTCCGGCTTGGGAAAAGGTCACACGGTCGTCACCGACTCGGTAGATGTAGACAGCGCGTCGTTCGCCTCGCTGCGCGCCCGTCCTCTCCCCCGCGCCGAACGCTACGAACTGGGTCGACGCCTACGCGAGAAGGTACCGATCGCCTCCCTGGGTGACTGGACCCCACCGGCGGATCGACCCGACCCGGTCAAGCAGATCGAATACTCGCACCAGGGCCGCATCGAATGGCTGATACCGACGCGCCTCGAGCGGATGGTCGAGTCCCCGTACGGATTTCTGCGGGGCACGGCCATCGTCATGGCTCGGGACGTGGCGATGCTGCCGTCGACCGGCATCAACCCGGTCATCAGTGGCGACGCCCACCTCGGCAATTTCGGCTTCTACGCCTCACCCGAACGCGACCTCGTCATCGACCTCAACGACTTCGACGAGGCCCACCCGGGTGCCTGGGAATGGGATCTACGACGCCTCGCCGCGAGCATCTGGGTGGCCGGGCGGCAGAACGGCCGCACCGAGGATCAGTGTCGCGACGCCGTCACCGCCTGTGTGTCCGCGTACCGAATCGAGGTGGCCAGACTTGCCGACGAGCCGCTGATGTCGCGTTCGTTCCAGCGTCTGACGGCCGAGAAGCTGCAGCGCGACGCCACCGAGGGGTCGTTGCGCAAGGAGATCAAACGCGCCACCAAGAAGGCGCGTCGACGCACCAGTGACCGCGTTCTGCCGCGTTTCACCGAGAAGCACGAGGGCAAGCGCAGAATCGTCGAGGAGCCGCCGATCACCACGCGCATCTCGGCGAAGGACGAGGAACTTCTCGCCGTCGGACTGGACGAGTATCTGCTCACCCTCACCCCACACTGGCGACGAGTGCTCGGTGGATACACGTTGATCGACGTGGCGCACCGCGTGGTCGGCGTCGGCAGCGTCGGCCTGCGGGCGTACGTGGCTCTGCTCGAGGGCACCAGCGAGGACGACGTCGTGTTTCTGCAGCTCAAGCAGGCCAGACGCTCCGTGCTTGCGCCGTACGTGCACGGCGAATCGGCCTGGCACGATCATCAGGGGCAACGCGTCGTCGAATATCAGCAGGATCTGCAAACCGTCAGCGATCCGCTCCTGGGCTGGACGACCATCGCCGGACGGCAGTACTACGTGCGGCAGTTCCGCAACATGAAGGGAACGATCGACCTGTCGTCGATCGATGCACCCGCGCTGGTCGACTACGCACGGGTGGTGGGCCGACTGCTGGCCAAAGGACATGCGCGCACCAGCGGCGCGTCGATGATCTCGGGATACACCGGCGATTCCGATCAGCTCGACGTCGCTTTGGGCCGATTCGCGCAGCTGTACGCGGATCAGACGGAAGCCGACTGGGAGCGATTGAGCGCTACGCGCATGTGAGCGGAACTTCGTAGTCCACTACGAGTTTCCGCTCACATGCGGCGAAGCCGCTCAGGCGTGCTTGGCGACCAGGTCACCCACGCGAGGCAGTGCCTCGGTGACGTTCTTCTTCGCCGAGCCACGCAGGCTGCCGTAGAACTTCTTGACGACGGACTTGTCGGTCTCCTCGATGCGAGCATCGGTGACCGAGAGCAGCGCGTCGGATGCGGCGTCGCCGTTGGCGGCGAGGTACTGACCGAACGTGCCCTGCGGGGCAGCGTTGTACGACTGCCAGAACGGGTCCAGCTTGTCGACGAAATCGGGCCACAGAGCCGAGACCGCGTTGTCGATGTACGACGGCCCGACCTTCTTCACAGCGCCGTATCCCCCCTTGACCGCGAGTCCACTAGCGCCCTTCTTGTCCGCGACCTCGGCGTCGATCAGTGCCAGGACATCGACGCGCAGAGCGTCGGCCTTCGACTCGTCGAGCAGCGAATCCTTGAGTGCAGCAACCACTTCGAACTTCCTCCCAGATGTGTCAGCGGCCCCACGCGGACCGGGCGCAAGACTACCGCAGAAGGGCGTGGCAGCGCCGAACTCGATCGATCCACCACTGCGTGCGATCGGCGTCGGCATCGAGCTCGATCAGTGCCTCGGCGTCGGGTTCGAGGCTGCCGACCGGATACGTTCCGTCGATCACCTCCGGCACAGGTGCGACGTCTCGAACGAACAGTGCGCCCGTTCCCAGACCACAGGCGAATTCGAGGTGCGGCAGCGCAGCAGCAGCGGCCAACCCGGAGGAAATACCCACCGCTGAATCCAGAGCACTCGACACCACCACCGGCACGCCGTACTCCCCCAGCTCTCCGGCCAGCTCGAGCAGAGCCCGCATCCCGCCGAGCGGGGCCACCTTGAGCACCGCGATGTCGGCTCCGCCTGCTCGGACGACCTTCATCGGATCCTCGGCCCGGCGAATGCTCTCGTCGGCAGCGATCCGCACCCCGGGCACCCGACGCCGAACTTCGACCAGCTCCGGCACGGACGCACACGGCTGCTCGGCGTACTCGAGCGGACCGTCGGCGGTCAGGGCCGTCAGAGCCGCCACGGCCTCGTCGACGGTCCAACCCCCATTGGCGTCGACCCGTACCCGCGGAACCAGCTCGCGCACGGCACGCACTCGAGCGACGTCGTCGGCCAGGGTCTGCCCCTTCTCGGCCACCTTCACCTTGGCCGTCTCGGCACCGGGAGACCGGCTCAACACCGATGCCACGTCCGAGGCCGCCACGGCAGGAACGGTCGCGTTCACCGGGATGCGTCGGCGCAGGGGGTTCGGCGGTCCGTCCCACGCGGCCTCGATCGCCGACGCCAACCACGGAGCCGACTCGACGTCGTCGTACTCGCGAAACGGTGAGAATTCACCCCACCCGGCCGGTCCGTGAACGAGCATCACCTCGCGGGTGGTGATGCCGCGGAACTTGGTCCGCATCGGCATCGAGAGCACATGCGCGCCGTCCAGAACGTCGTCGATCGCGGGGATCATTGCTGCCCCGGGAGCAACTGCACCATCAACGCCTCGCAGTCGGCCAACAGGTTGCCGTCCAGATCCGTGAGCCGAGCGTTGATGAACGTCTTTCGTCCCTCGACCCGGTCCACCGCGCCCTCGACGATCAGCTCGGTGTTCAGCGGCGTCACCTTGCGGTAGTTGATGTGCAGGTACGCCGTCCGGCTGATGGGCCTGCCGTAGGCGTGCTGGACGAGACCGAAGAGGTCGTCGAACAGCAGTGGCAGCGTGCCACCGTGCGCGGCGGAGTTTCCACCGAGATGGAAACGACGGAACATCCCCCGACTTCGAACACCGTCTGCGTCGATCTTCTCGATGATCCACGGCATCAGCAGCAGCGAACCGCGACCCGGCAGACGTGGAACTCGCCCGGCGGTCTGGCGGCCCTCGGCCACCACGTGCGGGGTCAACAGCTCGATCAGTTCCCGAGCCTTGTCCGCAGCTGCCTCGGTCACTTCGGCCGGCAACGAGGTGGACACCGCGAGATCCTGCACCGTGCGCAGGGCCTCGAGCAGCTGCCCGTACTCCGGCCCCACCTTCGCCGGCACGAAACGCGGGAAGCCTCCATGGTGGTCGTAATCGCGGTCGAGCTCGATCGGGTCGGTCATGACTGCACGCTAGCTGCACCGACCGTTCGGCACGGAGCCAACCCCGGCCACCGTTAAGCTGGCGCCCGTGACCTTCACTCCCGCACTGTGGCGTCCCGTTCCCGGCTTCGAAGATCTGACCGACATCACGTATCACCGCCACGTGTCCGACGCGACCGTCCGGATTGCGTTCGACCGTCCCGAAATCCGTAATGCATTCCGTCCACACACCGTCGACGAGCTCTACCGCACCCTCGAACATGCACGGGTGAGCTCCGACGTGGGAACGGTGTTGCTCACCGGAAACGGACCGAGCAGCAAGGACGGCGGCTGGGCGTTCTGCTCCGGTGGCGATCAGCGCATTCGCGGTCGCAGCGGCTATCAGTACGCAGACGGAGAGACGGCCGACACCGTCGACAAGGCCCGAGCTGGGCGCCTGCACATCCTCGAGGTGCAGCGTCTCATTCGATTCATGCCCAAGGTGGTCATCTGCTTGGTCAACGGCTGGGCAGCAGGCGGCGGACACAGCCTGCACGTGGTGTGCGATCTGACGCTGGCAAGCCGCGAGCATGCGCGATTCAAGCAGACCGACGCGGACGTCGGCAGCTTCGACGGTGGTTACGGCAGTGCGTATCTGGCGAAGATGGTCGGGCAGAAGTTCGCCCGCGAGATCTTCTTTCTCGGCGAGACGTACTCGGCCGAGGAGATGCACCGAATGGGCGCGGTGAACAAGGTGGTCGATCACGACGAGCTCGAAAACACAGCAATCGAGTGGGCTGCGAAAATCAACGCGAAATCACCTCAGGCACAACGAATGCTGAAGTACGCCTTCAACCTGCAGGACGACGGCCTGGTGGGTCAGCAACTGTTCGCCGGTGAAGCGACCCGCATGGCGTACATGACCGACGAGGCGGTGGAGGGTCGCGACTCCTTCCTGGAAAAGCGCGAGCCCGATTGGTCGCCGTTCCCTCGGTATTTCTGACGCACTGGTGAATTCCACCCCGCACGGCCGCAGTCACGGCAGTTCTGCGGGTGCTGTCCGAGCCTGGTTCACCCAGCCCTACGACTATCGCTGGATGGCGGACTTCCAGAACTCCCGGCCCGCCGGGAAACTCATCCGGTGGGTGTTGGCATGCCTGACGCTCAATTTCGGTGTGCTGGCGGTGGTGTCGCTGTTCTCCGAGGACACCTCACGCAGCCCGGTCGCCGTCGCCTGGAAAGCAGGTCTGGTGGTGATGGTCGTGGCCGTCAGCGCCGCATGGATCACCAGACCGTTTCCCGGCCGACTCGGGGTGGTGGCTTTTGCGGTCTTCGCCGATCTGGGGACGGCGTCGACGCTGTGTATCAACCCGCTCGCGGACGCCCTGCTGACGTGCACGCTGTTCGCCGTGATCGGGACGTTCTGCACGTTCTGCCTCAGTCCTCGCTGGCTGGTGGCGCACCTGGTGTTCGCGGTGGCATGCACCCTCGTTACCGCGGCAGCGACGTACTCCAGCGAGGAGGTGGGCATCGCATCACTGATCTTCCGGACGAACGTCGTGCTGCTCACGATCGCCGCAGTTCCACTCGTCTCGCATCTGCTGATCACCACGTTGACCGACGATGCCCGCCGTTCGTTGCTCGATCCGCTCACCGGTCTGCTCAATCGTCGCGGTCTCGACGCGGTCATCGACGACGTGTGGCCACGCGGCCGAGAAGCCGATCAGTGCTCGGCGGCGTTGATGATCGACATCGACCGCTTCAAATCCGTCAACGACATGTACGGGCACGAGGAAGGTGACGCGGTCATCGTGCGCATCGCCGAGCGTCTGCGCACACCTGGGCGAATACGGCGTGATCGCGCGCACCGGCGGAGAGGAATACCTCGCCGTCGTGTCGACGAGGCGACTCCACATCGATGCACTGGTTCATGGGGTACGCCGAGCACTGCATGATCCCGAGGATCCCGTCGCGGTGACGGTCAGCGTGGGGGCCGCGATTCTGCACGCGGATTCACCTGTGTGGGATCAGAACGTCGACATCGTGACGCGAGCAACGCGGGTGGCGGACTCGATGATGTACGAGGCGAAGGCCGCGGGCGGCAACCGAATCGCGACGACCATGCTATGACCCACCACGTGGTATCCATGCGGGGTGGACATCCTCGCTTCTCGGACAATTCTCCGGCCCGTCGATTACCAGAGGACTCTTGAGTTCTACCGTGACGGTCTCTCATTGGCGGTGTGTCGCGAATACCCTGGAGGGACGGTGTTCTTCGCGGGTCAGGGCCTGATCGAGGTCGCTGCGCACCATCGCGGCGACGAATCGGGGTCGTTCTCCGGTGCGCTGTGGTTACAGGTACGCGATATCGACTCTGCTACAGCGGAATTGACGGCCGCCGGCATCGAGATCGTGCGTGAGGCCCGAACCGAGCCGTGGGGTCTGATCGAGATGTGGATCGAGGATCCGGACGCGATTCCCATCGTGCTGGTGCAGATCCCCCAGGATCATCCGCTGCGGCGGGACAACCGCTAGCCCGTCGACGCGTCGTCGGCGATCGCGCGCAGTACCGCCGTTGCCGACTGCGGCCGCGACCACAGATACCCCTGGGCCAGGGTGCAGCCGAGCTCGAGCGCAGCGTCGGCCTGTTCGCGGCTCTCGATACCTTCGACGATCATCGTCAGGTCGAGGTCTTTCGCCACTCCGGCCAACGACCTGATCATCGCCCGTCCGGCCACGGTGTCGACGAACCGCGTCAGGTGCCCGTCGATCTTGATGCCGTCGGGCTGCAGCGTCACCAACCGTTCGAGTGAGGACCAGCCCGAACCGAAATCGTCCAGCAGCACCCGAAAGCCCAGCCGATGCACGTCGTCGATGTGCCTGCGCAGCAGCGGCCCCGGCGTCACGGCAGTGGTCTCGGTGAGTTCGAGCGAGATCGACGACGGCGACACCCCGGAGGACGCGATGGCGCGCTGCAGCTGACTCACGCCGTCGGGATGCGCGAGGTGGCGTCCGGAAATGTTGACGGTCAGCCGCAGGTCCGGACGATGGACGTGCCACTTCTTCATTTCGGCCGCGGCCTGGGCGAGCACACTGAGATCGACGTCGATGATCAGTTCGCTGGCCTCGGCGAACGGTACGAAATCCGCAGGCACCACCATCCCCCGGGTGGGGTGGTGCCAACGCGCCAACGCCTCGAAGCCGACGATCTCCTCCGTCCGCAGATCCACGATCGATTGGAACCAGGGGACGATGTGGCCGTCGGCGATGGAGTCGGCGATGTCGTTGTCGCTTCCGAGCCGGATGACGCCCGATCCGACGCGGCGATGCAGGTCGAGTTGCTCCTCTAGTACCGACGCGAACTGTTCGAGTTCCTGCATCTGCTCACCCGAGAGCGAGCGCGGCGTGCGATCGAGCAGGCAGAGTGTGCCGATCACCAGGCCCTCGCGCCCCCGGAGCGGAACCGACGCGTAGGACGCGATGCCGTTGTCGTCGAGGATGGCGCGCTGCCGGGTGGTGGCGTGGACGCGTCCGTGCGCCACCACTGCGGGTTCGCCGGAGCGCACCACGTCGTCGCAGAGGGTGTCGGCCCGTACCACCGTGGACACCGGCGGTCCGCCGACGTTGACCAGCGTGTATTGAGTGTCTTCGTCGAGCACGTTGAGCTGGGCAATGGCGAATCCGACGCTGCGTGCGGCGAATTCGACCGTCGATCGCAGAGCGGGCGTCGTCGCCTCGACATCGAGGTACCGACGAGCGGAGTCGCTCTGCCGGCGAGACTGGGAGCGCGCGGTGTCCGCGACCTCACGGTCCACCGGCATCACCTCGCAACGAACAGCCGGGCCCGTTCTGGAACCGGATCCAGGTGAGCTTAACCGTGCCACATCTGCAGTTTCGACCGATAGCCCATCCGAGAGCGGTCACAACGACGGATAGCGAGTGTGCAGCAGCCGATGCCGCAGCACCGCCGCGGCGAGTCGCCTGCCTTCCTCGGTCGCGACAGAGCCGGACGGCTGCGGCCTCGACGCCTGGCCCGGTTCCGGCAACTCGAACGCCCCGAGAGCGCTCAGTTCGGCAACCAGGGTCCGAGCAAGCGGCTCGGCGTGCTCGGCAGCGGGCTCCTCGCCGGAATGAGTCCACCCCTCGGCGCGCAGCAGACGCGCCAGGTCGTCTGCTGTCGATTCCACGTCGGCGACATCGTGACCGACGATCATGCGGGCCAGAACGACCTCTGCGGCAATCGTGTCCGGGTGATATTCGGTGCCGACGATGCCTGCGGTGAGCACACGCCAGAGCCCGTCGGAGCTGAGCTGTCGAGTTCGGGCCGTCGGTACCAACCGCCCGGCGGAACGACGCAGCAGACGCACCCGCATCAGGAGGCGTCGGACGATCAGCACTTTCTCCGTGTCGAGTTCGCGGCCGACATGCGAGGGTCGTTCGGCCGGAGGAAACACGCTGTTCGCGATGCTCGCCACCAACTCGTCCGGCAGGTACCCGGCGTCGGTCAACGCGACCCCGTCCCCGATGCATCCGATGAAACTCTCGAGCCTGCGCACACAGCCGTATACGGGCTCGACGGCCTCGTGCAGCGTCTCGCGCAGCCCCAGATACAGCTCGGCCCGCGGTGCGCTGTAGTTGCTCCACAACTCGATGCGGTGGTCGAGAAGCTGTTCGAGCAGGACTGCCTCGGAGTCGTCCTTACCCCGATCGGACGTCAGCACAGCATCGGTGACGCCGCGTCGACGCATGGCCTGCGC
The DNA here is from genome assembly GCF_040702765.1 of Rhodococcus sp. NPDC076796. Lineage (NCBI taxonomy): Bacteria > Bacillati > Actinomycetota > Actinomycetes > Mycobacteriales > Nocardiaceae > Rhodococcus > Rhodococcus sp. NPDC076796. The sequence continues at coordinate 26,730 of NZ_JBFBMS010000002.1, forward strand.
GTTGGCACCGAGCGGTCGCCCACCGGGCTTCGACGGCTCGAACTCGCCGGCTATGGTCGCCACTTCCAGTGTCTCGCCGATCTTTTCGACGATGGCCCGCTCGACGCCGGTCGGGGCGTCCTGCCAGGTGACGAGCTCGGTATCGACGGCGCCGATGCCCGATTGTTCGGTGGCGGCGCGATAGTGCTGCAACCACTCGGCGTCGTCGGGTGTTCGCACGAGCTCCTCGGTGACGGCGCTTCGGGCGATTTCCGCGTATCCGACGCGTCCGAGCCGGTCGAGCAGGTCGCCGAGGGCACGGGCGATATCTACCGCGCGATCGGGCCCCTCGGCCGCGTGGCGCAGGTACACCCACAGATAGGTCTGCACGGAATGTTGCGTCGGGCCGGCGGGCGGAGACACCTCGACCAGACCGTCCCACCCCAGGCGCGCGTCGGCGGCGAGCGCGGGATCGACGGAATCGAAGTACGACAGAGCTGCCCACACCGCGTCGTCCATGCCCGATCCCTTCACGATGTTCCACTGTTCCACAGCGACTCGATGTCGGGTGACAACCGCGGGTGCGCCCGTCCGCGATCGAGCCGAGCGACTAGCCTCGAGTCCGTGCTCGAGAGCGTATCCATTCCGTCGGGGCCTGCAGCGGCGGAGATCATGCCGCGCCTGAGCCGCATGCTCGCCGGCGACGGCCCGGCCCTGCTTCCCGTGCCCACCGACGATCCGCGTGAGACCGAGCGCCTGCACGACGCACTTGCACCGGGAACCCCCATCGACGACGGCGTCGCCCTGGTCGTCGCGACCTCCGGGACGACGGGTGTCCCCAAGGGAGCCATGCTGTCCGCGTCCGCACTGGTGGCGTCGGCGACGGCCACCGAGGAGCGACTCGGCGGACCAGGGTCGTGGCTGTTGGCGTTGCCCGCGCATCACATCGCCGGAATGCAGGTGCTGCTCCGCAGCGTTCTCGCCGGGACCTCGCCCGTCGTCATGGACGTGTCGAGAGGTTTCGATCCCTCCGCTCTGATCGACGCGGTGGGATCGATGCCGGGACCCCTGCGCTACACCTCGCTGGTCCCCGGGCAGCTGGTGAAGGCATTCCAGATCCCCGAGGCGGTCGCGGCCCTCGCCTCACTGGACGCAGTGCTGCTCGGCGGGGCCGCGACGCCGGTTCCACTGCGAGAGAAGGCACACGACGCAGGAATCCGGTTGGTGCGAACCTACGGAATGAGCGAAACGGCCGGTGGCTGTGTGTACGACGGAGTTCCGCTGCACAGCACCGTCGTACGCATCGACGACGGCAGGGTCGTGCTCGGCGGAAAGACCCTGGCCTCGGGATACCGCGGACTGCCCGACCATCCGGCCTTCGCCGAACCGGGATGGTTCCGCACCGACGACGCCGGAACCATCGTCGACGGGGTTCTCAGCATCTCAGGACGACTCGACGAGGCAATCTCTACCGGTGGACTGACCGTCGTGCCGCAGGTGGTCGAAGCCGCACTGATCACGCATCCCGCGGTACTCGAATGTGCAGTCGTGGGATTGCCCGACGAGCGACTGGGCCAGAAAATCGTGGTCGCAGTCGTCGCCTCTGCTCCGGTGACATTGGCGGACCTGCGCTCCCACGTTGCCGCCTCGCTGGACATCACCGCCGCGCCACGAGAATTGTTTCTGCTCGACTCCCTACCCACACGAGGTCCGGGAAAACTGAATCGGGCGGAACTCCGAACTGTGCTGGAGAAGCGCTGAGTTGAGTCCCGTTCGGCGCTGCGTCCCGGGTTTGGCGCTGCGCCCCCGGTTGACCGCCGCGGCCTTCGGGTGGCCGCAAACGCGCGCGCGTTCGTCAGGTGCGCGCGGAATAGTCGGCGAACAGGTGGCGAAACTGCGCGCGTTCAGCAAAGGCGCGCGCGTTTGCGCCGGAGCGGTCATTCGAGCGGCGTGCCTTGATGGTGCACCAGTTCCCATCCGGTGTCCGTGCGCCGCCACAGCGAGGTTCTACGAGCGCGCATCTCCGACGTTCTCGAAATCCACTGCAGCAGAACATAATCTGGACCGATCACTCGTCCGGTCGGTTCGATCACCTCGATTTCCACGGGGATCTCGGTGCCGAGCATATCGAGTGTCGACGACTTGTCCCACATCGTGCCCCAGGGCTCCGACCTCGGTGAAATCGTCGGCGAGCAGACAGGTCAGTCGCTCGCGATCGCGTCGACATTCGGCAGTCTGCAGCTCTCGTTCGAGCGCGAGAACTGTCGACAGGTCGTTGTCAGCGCTGGGTCGACCGGCGGAGGCAGGCGGCATGGGATGCACTGTCTCACGCACGAATGCGCGGGCGTTTGTCAGGTGCGCGCGGAATAGACAGCGGACAGGTGGCGAACGTGCGCGCGTTCGGCAAACGCGCGCACGTTTGCGGCGGAGGTGAGTGGGCTGGGGGGCGAGCGGTGGGTGGGCGGCGGAGGTGGGTGGGCTGGGGGGCGAGCGGTGGGTGGGCGGCGGAGGTGGGTGGGCGGCGGAGGTGGGTGGGCGGTGGGTAGGGGCGAGCGGTGGGTGGGCGAGCCACCGACCAGCCGACGCCTCAGCCCGCCATCTTGTCGTACAACCGCTTCACGTCCGTCTCCGTCCAGCCCGGCGGCTCGAGGATGTCGGCCCACATGTTCACCGCGTCGGCTCCGTAGCTGTGGCCATGTCCGTCGTCGACGTTCGTGGAGAAGACTTGATCGAAGGTCAACTGCCAGAAGGTCACGAACGGGAACCACTGCACTCCGGGGTCGACGTCGGCACCGCGCGGTTCTCGTAGCCAGTCGGGCCGGTTCAGGATCAGATCCGGCGACCACCACACGATGGGATCGGATGCGTGCTGCCAGTACACGATTCGAGGCTCTTCCCACTGCCCACCGATGTCGAGATCCCCGGACGAACTCGCGAAGCGAACGTGCTCTGCGCCGTCGACGACGGGCAGGATCTCTCGGGAACCGGCGTCGCGTCCGGCAGTGATGCGCGCCCACTGAGGCGTGAAGTTCGGGTTGCCTACCCACAGGGCACCGTCGATGCGCGCGATCATGTCCTGCGCGCCGCTGAACGCATCCTGTCCGCCGTAGGCACCCAGGCTCTCACCGAACAGCACCAGCTTCGGTCGCGAATCCTCGGGGAGTTCGCTCCACACTTCGTACACCGCCTCGAAGAGAGCTCGTCCGGCATCCTGCGGAGTCTGCCGGTCGGCCAGAAATGCCATCGGGCTCGGCAGAAACGAGTACTGCATCGACGCGATCGCCGAATTGCCGTCGTACAGGTATTCCAGAGGGCGGGCGACGGATTCGTTGACCCAGCCCGTTCCAGTGGTAGTGGCAACGGCGAGTACCGGGCGCGAGAACGCGTCGGTGCGTTCGAGCTCGGCGACCACTCGGTCGGCGACACCCTCGATGGTCTCTGCCGACTCGACACCTGCGTACGCGCGAATCGGTTGCACCGCGGGCCTACCGGTGAATGTGCTGATCTCGTCCACGGTGGCACCGGACGCGACGAACCGTCGCCCCTGTTGGCCGAGCGAATCCCACGGCTCATTCGACGCGGCCGAACCGGAAAGCTCCACGGCGCTCGGCTGTTCCACGCCCTCGTCGGTACCACGATCGGCCGTCGAAGCCGACCGTTCGGCGACCGCCACGATGCCGCGAACGAGCGCGCCGTTGACGGCGAACACCACCAACAGGGCCACGACGATCACGCTGGCGATCCTCGCGACCGGCTTCGGCACGTACTGCTTACCCCACCGCGTCAACGCCTGAGATGCTCGCCGCAGCAGACGACCCAACGCCAGCACAGCCACGGCCACCACCAGAGAGACCACCAGCACCGCGAGGTACAACGGCCTGCCGGGATCCTCCACGCCGACGAGCTTGCGGACTATCTGCTGCCACCACGATCCCAGGATCAGGAACAGCGGAATCACCACCGCCGCAGCAACGGCCAACGCCCACCAACCGCGTCGAGGCCACCGCTCGGACCAGTCCGGTGACACCCCACAGCGTCGCACCACCCACGCGATGAGGCATCCGACGCCGTATCCGATCGCGACGCTGATACCGGTGGCAACAGCCTGTAGATACCAGACGCGGGGCAACAGCGACGGAGTCATCGACAGCGCGAAGAACACCACGGCGAACAGCAGGCCCACGGGATGCAGCGCGCGGCAGTACCGATCCCCTCGCGAGCCCCGCCACCACGAACCGATCCGGGCCGACTGCCGTGTAGTCACTACCAGATCGTATTTCTCCGCCGACTGGGCTGCACCCACTTCGACGTGCAAGCATTCAGTACATGAGTGTCCTGGTTTGCTTCCACGCACATCCCGACGACGAGGTGTTCGGTACCGGTGGCGTGATGCGCCTCGCCGCCGATGCCGGCCACCGCGTCGTCCTGGTCACCGCGACCGACGGTGCCCTCGGCGAGTACCCCGACGGCATCCTCGCCGAGGGCGAGACGTTGGCCGAGCGCAGGCGCATCGAGCTGGATCGTTCGGCCGCCGCTCTCGGAGTCGCCCGCATCGTGCGGCTGCACTATGCCGATTCCGGAATGGCCGGTACTGCAGAGAACGCGAACCCGGACGCGTTCTGCAACGTCGACGTCGACACTGCGGCACAGCGATTGGCCGACGTACTGCTCGAGGAGCAGGCCGACGTCGTCACCATCTACGACCCTAACGGTGGCTACGGTCATCCGGACCACATCCAGGTGCACGTCGTCGGCAAGCGCGCCACCGAGATCGCCGGGACTCGTTTCGTGTACGAGACCACCACCAACCGCGATCACATGCGCAAGCTGATGGAAGCCAATCCGCACTGGGGCGAAGAAGCGTCACCGCCGGACATCGAGACCTTCGGCCTGCCGGAAACCGAGATCACAACGGTGGTCGACGTGTCCAGCGTGATGGCCGCCAAACGGGCAGCGATGGAAGCCCACGAAACGCAGGTCGGCGACTTCGGACCGTTTCTGCAGATGTCTCTGGAGGACCTCGCCACCACGTTCGGCACCGAATGGTTCAGAAAGCTACGCGGCACCGGGGGCGTCGGCCTCACGGAGACCTCGCTCCCGCTCTGAACTGGCCGGACAGCGGACGCAAGCGCGACGGCCACCAGATCGTAGGCCGATGATGTGACCCCATCGACTTGACCTTCGGATTGTTTCGAGCCTCTAACCAAACCGCGAGACGGTACAGTGTTCACGTCGCCTGTCATGAGGGCGAGTTCTTCAGACCTGAACACCGTCACCGAAATGGAGAGGCCGGAGAAGCGATGCGTTCGTCAGTGGGTGTGTCCCTGGGCACGTGCGGCATTCGCACGGCACGGACCACCGAAGACGGCGCGTGGACCGACGGCACCCAGTTCGACGATTGGCAGCTCTCCCCCACCGCGTCCGACGTCGCGCGCGTCGTCCGCGGCATCGTCGACAGTCCGGACGCGCCCCAATCACTCGGCGTCGCCTATCGGACACCCGAGGAACGCACGGGGATCGCCAACGCGCTGGCCGAGGAGTACGTCTCCGACGTCCACCTCATCGACAGGACAGGCGCGGCAATGGAATACCTGCGCCCGGGGCTCCCCTCCCATCACCGAACGGTCGCGCTGTTCGACGCGGGCGAGACCGGAGTCGACGTCGACATCGTGGACGTCGAATCCGGCCGCTCCTACGGTTCGGCGCGGACCACCGCCATGAGCGGTGCCTCCTTCGACGCTGTGGTCCGTGAACACATACTCGGACTCGGCATAGTGCGTCCGCCCCAATCTCCGGACGAAGACAGTGCGCTGACGGCGTTCTGCCGCGGGATCAAGGAAGCGCTGTCCTCGCACCTGACCACCAGCACTCCCGACGGCGAGCACATCCTCCTCGAGCGGCACATCTTCGAGTTGTCCATTGCACGCTCCACCGAACAAGCCGCCGAAACGGTGCGTCAACTCGGTCTCGAGGCCGAGTTCTATCCCGACGCCGTCATCGCCATCGGCGGCACGTCCAACGTTCCGTTGGTCCGTGCCACCCTCGAACGCTTCCTGCAACTGCCGGTCGTCGTCCCGGACAGACCAGAGCTGGTCGTCGCCGGCGGTGCCGCGGTACACGCCACCCACGTCGACGCGACCCACGTGCCGCCCCTCGTCTCGCACCGCCCCGCGTTGGCACGGCTGGGCATGATCGCACTACCGATCGCGGGCGTCATCGCCGCGATCGGACTGTTCACCGCACTCGGATCCAGCGACGAGAGTCAACCGCTGAGCACCCCCGCCAGCGTCGGTGAGTCGGTTCCGCAAACCACGACGCCTGCCGCCACCAGCACCACGACGGCCACATCGTCGCCGCCCCCCGACATCCCACCTCCCCCACCGACCACCACCGCACCTGCACCTGCTGCCGCCGATGCAGCGCCCTACGTGCAATACCAGCAGCCGCACTACTACCCGCCACCACCTCCGCCTCCCCCCACGGTGCCCCTCCCACAGATTCCCGGTGTCCAGATGCCCGTCATCCCGCTGCCGGTATTGCCGCGCCTGCCGTTCTGACCGGCCGCGTTCTCACCCGTCGGACAGATACGGAAAGATCGTCGCTCATGGCCACCACTGCGCAATGGATCGAAGGTGCGCGACCGCGCACACTCCCGAATGCGATCGCCCCCGTCCTCGTCGGCACCGGTGCGGCCGTATCGCTGGACGGAGGAGTGTGGTGGAAGGCGCTGCTGGCGTTGGTCGTCTCGCTGGCTCTGATAGTCGGCGTCAACTTCGCCAACGATTACTCCGACGGAATCCGTGGCACCGACGACGATCGAGTCGGGCCCCTGAGACTGGTCGGCTCGAAGGCCGCGTCCGCCGGGGCAGTCAAGAAGGCCGCCATCGGTTGCTTCGCAGTCGGCGCAGTGGCCGGACTGGTCCTGGCTGCGACCAGCGCGTGGTGGCTGGTCATCGTCGGGCTCGTCTGCATCGCCGGTGCCTGGTACTACACCGGCGGCTCGAAGCCGTACGGCTACAGCGGTTTCGGCGAGATCGCCGTGTTCGTGTTCTTCGGTCTCGTTGCGGTTCTCGGCACCCAGTTCGTGCAAGCCGAGCAGATCGACTGGGCGGGAGTGTTGGCAGCGGTGGCTGTCGGATCGTTCTCGAGTGCAGTCCTGGTCGCCAACAACTTGCGCGACATCCCCACCGACACCGAATCCGGGAAACTCACTCTCGCAGTGCGATTGGGCGACACCCGCACTCGCTACCTGCATCTCGCGTTGCTGGTGGTGCCGTTCGCGATGACCGTCGTTCTGATTGCTCGCACCCCATGGGCACTGGTGGGCCTGCTCGCGCTTCCCTTCGCCGCTCGCGCGAATTCCCCGGTACGCAAGGGAGCTCATGGATTCGAGCTGATTCCGGCGCTGCGCGATTCGGGCCTGGCGATGCTCGTCTGGGGCGCGAGCACGGGCGTTGCGTTGGCCTTCGCCTAACGCTTGTCGGGCACGAACGCGCCCAACAGGAAGTTCACGATCGAGATGATGATCGCGCCCCAGAACGCGGCGGCGAAACCGACGATCTCGAGACCGTAGCCGGTCTGCGACGACAGCCAGCCCGTCAACAACAGCATCAACGCGTTGATCACGAGAGTGAACAGCCCGAGAGTCAGAATCAGCAACGGCAGCGACATGAGCTGCACCAGCGGCTTGATGAACGCATTGACGATCGTCAACACGGCCGCGATACCCAGCAGCACCACGATGTCCCACCCGTCGCCGCGCCCCGAGCTGGTGACAGTGATGCCGTCCACGAATTCTTTGGCAACCCAGATGGCAACGGCGTTGATCACGAGCCGAATCAAGAAGTTCATGGCGCCATCGTAGAGTCGCAAACGGCCGAGAGCTATGGCGTCGAGGTAGAGATCGTGGCACGTACCGCATCCAGAGTGACTCCCACCGGCAACAGCGAGCTGGCGGCCAGCTCGTCTTGCCCAAGAACACCGAGCAGGACGTGAGCGACTCCGATCTCGCGATCGCGAAGTGCAACTGCTTCTTTCAGCGACTGTCGGAGAGCGCTTTTCGCAGCTTTGTCGAATGGCAAATGCTTCCTGGCCTGTTCGCTGTTGCGATCGAGAGCACCCGCGCCGAATGCGGCGTCGACCTGCGAAACGACGGCGTTCAGATCAATTCCGATCGACTCGAGCGCACGTGCGTCTTCAGAACCCAGGGCCGAATCGGCTCGCAATGCCGAGCGAACGGCATCGGATGCAACCCCCAATGTCGACATTCGAGTCTTCAGTGATTCGTCAGCACCGTCCAGTGCGGCGAGCAACAGGTGCTCGACGCAGATGCGAGGCGCTCCCATCTCGCGCGCAACCTCCTGCGCATCGATCACGGTGAGTCGAGCTGCAGCAGTGAACTTTTCGAACATGGTCTACCTTCCTTTTCCACCGTACTTCTTGTGCACGGCCTGTCTACTGATCTCGAGAGAGTCGGCTATCGCTTGCCAGGGCCATCCCTGGTTGCGGGCGTTGCGAACCTGGACGGCTTCCAGGCGTTCGAGCAGGCGACGCAGTGCGAGCACCGCGCGTAGCCCTTCGGCAGGGTCGGGACTGCTCGCTGCAGCGGCGAGCGTGGTGGCTTCGGTCATCATGTCAATCTAGGTTGACAGACCGATTTTTGTCAATCTTGATTGACAGAGTGGTGTGCAGCCGCAGCAGGAGTGGCACCGTCGACAGCACGACGACGATGCCGAAACCGAGCCCCGCCAGTACGTCGTGCGGATAGTGGACACCGGCCGACACCCTTGCGGCCGCGATCAGCACAGCCGCCGGACATACCACCCACGCGCTCCGAGGCACGGTCAGGACGCAGGCCGTCGCTACAGCTGCTGCGAGCACGGCGTGATTGGACGGCCAGGACCAATCATCGATGTCGGGGCAGGCGATGACGATGGACACATCGATTGTCCGGCATGGCCGGGCCTGGGCCACAAGAACCTTCACTACCTCGCTGGCGAGGTAGGCGGTCACCACCCCGCAGCCGCCCGCGACCAGCACCCCGAACGATTCCCGATCCCGCAACCAGGTCCGAGCTGCGAGGACAATCGCAGACGCCACCGAGACGAGCAATCCGATCTCGGCCACTGCCGCAATCAGCGCGTGCGGCAACGCCGTGTCCGACATTCGGACCACCGAACGAAACAGTGGCTCGCGGACCGGAAAGGTCAGCGCGGACAGACAGAGAAGTACAGCCGCTGCGAGGGCAAAACCGCAGTAGGAGTTGATGGTCGGCCTTCGTGTCGAATTCATGCTCAGGACGCTACGAAGGGTCTAAGCCCGGTAGATCTGGCCGAAGTCGATACCTGACTATGACCCTGGTACTAGTCGGACGACGCGCCCATCGTCGAGGATGTGAGACATGAACACGGTCGATGCGTCCACACGTTGCCGCGCGGCGACCGCACTGATGATCGTCGCTCTCGTCGCGCTCACGTCCGTGCCGAGTCCCGGCCCGTGGACCGCTGCGGCCGTCGCCGTGTGTGCAGCGATTATCGGGCTTGGCCCGAACCCCTTCCGACGCATCGCCGTCGCCTGGATTCTGGGCGCGTCCGTTCTGATTGCAGTCCTGGTCGCCTGGGGCAGTGTGTGGACAGAGCTGCCCCGGGACGTTCTCTACGCCTCGCTACGCATGGGAGTTCCGTGGCTGGCCGGCTTCGCCTGGCAACTCCGCACGCAGGTGCGCAACCAGGCCGTCGAGGAATTGACTGCAGCGCGACAGCGTAGAACCGCTGCCGCGGAACGGGATCGAGCCAAGGAGCGGCTCGAGCTCGCGGAGTCCCTGCACGACGACCTCGGGCATTCGCTGAGTCTGGTAGCCCTCGACCTCGGCCGCCTCGAGCTCGACTCCACACTGACGCCCTCGGCACAGGAATCGGTGGGTACCGCACGAAAGCAGCTCGCCCGTGCGGTGGAACGACTGGGCGACTCGGTGGAATCGCTGAGGGTCGGAGCAGCACCGGGCCTGCCTCGCCGCGACACTGTGGACGCGTTGATCCAGCGTGCTCGTGAATCCGGCGTCGACGTCGAGGTGACGAGCACGGTCGACGTGCCGAACCTGCCGGAAGCGGCTCACAACCCACTGTCTCGAGTGTTGCAGGAAGCCTTGACCAACGCAAGCAAGCACGCACCGGGACTCCCGATCACCGTCGAGATCGCCGGCGACGGGGCATATTCGTCTGTGCGCGTAAGCAACCCCGTCGAGAACACCGCTGAGTTCGGTCGCGGCACCGGACTCCAATCCACGGCAGATCTTTTGCGCCGCAGCGGAGGCGACCTACGGGTCGACCTGAGCGAGGGCGAATTCGATCTCCGTGCTCGGATTCCGCACAGACCGTTGCCGATGGACCCGATGGACATGCCACCGGAGGACGACATCGCCGGTCTCACGCGAGCCCAGCGTCGCGGACGGCTGCTACTCGTCGGCGCTGCACTTGTGGCCGTGTCGATGCTGGCGGCCGTGGAGAGCTTCAACTGGTTCGAGGCTCGGCGAACTGTACTGTCGGAGGACGACTTCCAGAATATCAGCGTGGGTGACAGTCGAGGCGACGCCGCCGGCGTGCTACCCGAACACGAACTACCCGGCGAGGCCGGGGGAACAGGTGAGTGCCACTTGTATGCCGTCACCGCGGATCGATTCGCGGACTCGTCCGGTAACCGCTATCGCATCTGTTACAACGGTGACACCGTGTCCGAAGTAAGCCTGATCTCGGAGTGAACGGCACTCGATCGGGACAGATCAGAATCCTGATCGCCGACGACGAACCACTCGTCCGCGCCGGCATCATCGGGATCCTCGGTACCGAACCGGATCTGAACGTCGTTTGCGAGGCCGCCACCGGACGCGAAGCACTGGACATGACACGCTCACGCTTGCTCGACGTCGCACTGCTCGATATCCGAATGCCCGAGCTGTCCGGTCTCGAGGTTCTCCGCGAACTGCGGCGCGGCAACTCGACCTTGCCGTGCCTCATCGTGACGACATTCGGTGAGGACGACTACGTGTCGGAGGCCATGAACTGCGGTGCCGATGGGTTCGTACTCAAGTCCGGTGACCCTCGCGAGCTGATCCTTGCCGTCCGAGCCGTGTCGGACGGAGGGGCGTTCTTCTCACCCGCTGTGGCCCGAAGACTTCTCACCGACTCCGTGGTTGCACGACTCGATCGCAAGGTACAGGCGCAGAATGCCTTTCGGGCACTCACCACCCGCGAACAGGACGTCATACAGCTGATCGGCCGGGGCATGTCCAACTCCGACATCGCCGCCGAATTACATCTGGCCGAGGGCACGGTCAAAGTCCACATCACGTCGATCCTGCGGAGGACCGGGGCTCGGAACCGAGTTCAGGCGGCACTCATTGCAGTCCATGCCGACGAGGCCTGATCGGCCGTCTCGCGGACTCAGCGATCCAAGTCGATGTCGACAGTCACCCGCCCACGGTCGTCACGAGTCGCCACGGCAAGGCCGGAGTGATGGACGCCGGCGAGGTCGACATCGACCCGACCGCCGTCGCTCTCGAAGTTTCGCCACCAGCTCTTCTTGTCCGGCACGGCCACCGCAACTTTCACGTGATTGCCCGTTCGCTTGTAGGCCACTGGCAGTGAGAACTCCTTGCCGGATTTCCGGCCGGTATAGGTCAGGATCCCCATCGACCGTCCGAGCACTCTGTCGAGCACCGGCGCCTTCATGACGACCACGAAAACCTTGTTGAACGCTGCTGCCGATTTCTGGAAGGTGTTCACTGTGCCGCCTCCGGGGTTGCCCTGCACGTGATGCCGAGCGTAGCGGCGTTGCCGCTCGACGGAGTCGTCACTGCGAGGACACACCGTCTTCCATCGACTCGGCCAATATGTTCAGGGCTTCGAGGACTCGCTCCCGTCGCGCACCCATTGCGTCGAACAATCGGCCGTGAGCTGCAAGCTCGCGCGGAAAGACATCGTCCACAACATCTTTGCCCGCGTCGGTCAACGTGATCGACGCAGACCTCCGATCCTCGGCGTTCTGCACGCGTTCGAGGAATCCGCGGCGCTCGAGTTTCCCCAACGCCTTGCTGACTCCGGCGCGAGTCATACCGAGCAGTTCGGCCAACCGAACTGCCGTCACGGGTTCCGTGCCGTAGCGCAGCGGCACCATCAGTTCGACCTCGGCGACCGTGACGCCGGCCTCGGCATAGATTGGTTCGACGGCCAACTCGAGGAGCGCGACGATGCGCTTGATCTGGGCAACCACCTGCATCGGCGAGGCGTCGAGGCCGGGGTTGGATTCGGCCCACCGTGTGCAGGTCAGTTCACGAAGCGATGCGTCGGTCATCGTCACCACCAATATTGTTAACCAGTTGACAGTCCTGCTACGTTCAGACTCTAGCCCATCGACTTCGAGGAGCCCTCTTGACGTACGACACCGTGGTGGTCGGCGGCGGACCCGCCGGGCTCAGTGCCGCAACACTGTTGGCCCGCGCTCGCCGGCGAGTGGTCCTGGTCGACGCCGGGCATCCACGCAATGCGCCTGCCGATCATGTTCACGGGTTCCTGTCGCGTGATGGCGCATCGCCGCACGAACTACGCGAGGAGGGAATCCGGGAAGTGCTCAGCTACGGCGGGGAGCTAGTGCAGGACAATGTCACTCGCATAGACGACGGATTCACGGTTCACCTCGAGAGTGGCTCGGTCCTGGATTCTCGATCGATACTGGTGGCCACCGGCCTCCGCGACGAACTGCCCGACATTCCGGGCGTACGCGAGCACTGGGGCTCAGGGGTCTTGCATTGCCCGTACTGCCACGGCTACGAGGTGCGAGATCAACCCATTGCCGTGATCGGCGGATCGAATCGACCGTTCACCGTCCATCAGGCCTCGCTGATTCGCCAATGGTCCTCGGACGTCATCTTCTTCACCAACGGGATCGAGCTGACCGAAGACGAACGGATCGGACTCGACGCCCGATCGGTCGGAATCGTGGACGTCCCCGTCTCTCGGCTCGTCACGGAAGACGGCATCGTCGCCGGCGTCGAACTCACCGACGGCAGCGTCGTTCCCAGAGCGGTCGTCTTCGTCGGCCCGACATTCGTCCCCAACGACGGTCTGCTGACCCGGATCGGTTGCGCGCGACTGGAGAACGGGTGGGTAGCAACCGACCCGACCGGCCGCACCAGCGTGGACGGACTGTGGGCCGCGGGCAACGTCTCGGATTCGCCTGCGCAATTGATCAATTCGGCGGCAGCAGGCTCTCGGGCAGCGATCGACATCAATCACTACCTGCTGGCTCTCGATGTCGCCTTGGCCGTTCGCTCGCGCTGAGCGCCTCGACCAGGGCGGCAGAACTTGTCGGTGGTCGGTTCTACACTTCTCGGCAACGGGTCGAATACGTGTTCGGCCCTTCGTCGCTGGGGGGTGACATGGGGCTACGCGAGTCGACATGGATGGCTGACGATCACTCTGCACTCGCCGACGTTCTCGGTGCGCGCCGAAGGATCAACGCTGCTGCCGCATCGGAACTGGCGCTCATGGACGACTACGTTCGCGGCCGAACCGCATGCGCCTCGCCGTGGGACACAGGAGTGACCGAAAAGGATCTCTACAGCTCGGCGATCTGCGAGCTGGCGGCGGCACTGTCGTCCACCTTCGCGTCGGTCAACAACAAGGTGCAGATGTGGCGCCGATTGCAGCCATCGGTGAAACGTCGATTCGTCGACGGTTCACTCGACATGGAGCGGGTCAGGACGATTCACGATCACTTGCTCCACGCTCGACCGAACACGGTGGTCGACATCGAAGCCGAGGTCCTCAAGGCCGCCAGAGAGATGGCACCGGGCGCTCTGGGGCGCGAGATCGATCGACTGCTCACCGAAGCCGATCCGGATTGGGACCGCGAAGTGCGCAAGCGTGCTGCGCGCACGGAGAAGCGAATCCGGTTGCGGAGACGAGCACGAGGAATGTCCAGCCTCACCACGGTGATGACCGATGGCGAAGCCGACGAACAGATTTCACGGATCGACGGCGAGATCGCGCGCCTGCACCCGGAGGATCCTCGATCCCCCGATCAACGACGAGGCGAAGCACACAATGCGTTGATGCGTGGCGAGGCACTTATGTGCCAGTGCGCATCGTGCCTGACCTCCCGCGGTGACGTCGCGATTCCCGAGGCCGACGAGCCGCAGCCAGCTGGCGCGACCGACACTTCGACCAGCGACACAGCCGGATCCGACGAGACATCCACTGCGAGTTCGGAATCCGCGCCACAGGGGCCGGTGCGGCCGATCAGGCAACCGCCACCGGCCACAGCGCCACCCGGGGACACAGCACCACCCGACAAGGCACAGCGATCGCGACCAGGAGGAGGGACGCTGATCGAGCGTTGGCGGGCCGTCGTCGAGAGCAATCCCCTCGGCGTGCACGCGTTGTACCCCGACGGTCACGGAGGCATGACGGTTCCGCCACCGGGGGCACTGTCCTACAAGCCGAGCAGGGCACTCGCGGCGCGAGTTCGCGCCGACCATCCGTACTGCCTGCATCCTGGATGCGACGTGCCTTCGGACCGGTGCGACCTCGACCACGTCGTCGAGTTCGATCGGCAGAATCCGGAGCGAGGGGGGTGGACGATCTCGACGAACATCGGCCCGCGCTGTCGACTCCACCACAACCTGAAAACGCGCAAACTCTGGCACACGGAACTACTACCGGAAGGGGTGCTGCACATCGTCGACCCACTCGGACGCCACTACTTCACTGCGCCGACCCTGTGAAGATTCGATCACCTAGGGTTGGTTCGGTGAGCACCGCGAATCTGACTCGGACCGAAACTCGCAGGCGATCGCGCCACATCGGCGGGGTGAACTATCGCGTTCACCTGGATCTTCTGCGCGCAGAGGACGCAGACCTCGACACCTTCGAGACAGTGACGACAATCGAATTCGACGCGACCACAGCGGCGACATGGGTCGATTTCATCGGTGCCTCGGTCGACGAGGTCACTGTCAACGGCATCGACGCGGCGGTCGATTACGACGGTTCACGGATTCAACTGGTGGGGCTCGCCGAGCACAACATCGTCCGGATTCGCGCGCGCGGACGGTACAGCCGGTCGGGTGAAGGACTGCATCGGTTCGTCGATCCTGTCGACGACAACGTCTATCTCTACACGCAGTACGAACCTGCCGATGCACGCCGGGTGTTCGCGAACTTCGAGCAACCGGACCTCAAAGCGCCCTTCACTCTGACGGTGACGGCTCCACCGACGTGGACCGTGCTGTCGAACCGTGAGGGAGTCACTGCCGACACTGTCACCACCTTCGCTCCCACCCTGCCGATATCGACCTACATCACCGCGATTGCGGCCGGTCCGTATCACCGCGTCCAATCGTCCTGGACAAGAGGTGAACTCACCGTCCCTCTCGGCGCGTATTGCCGGGCGTCGCTCGCCGAATACTTCGATGCCGAGGACATCTTCGACATCACGAAGCAGGGCCTGGACTTCTTTCACGACAAGTTCGACTACCCGTACCCGTTCGGAAAGTACGACCAGATCTTCGTCCCCGAATACAACCTCGGCGCGATGGAGAACCCAGGCCTCGTCACGTTCACCGAATCGTATGTATTCCGTTCTGCGGCAACCGAAGCCCAGTACGAGGCCCGAGCAAACACGATTCTGCACGAGATGGCGCACATGTGGTTCGGTGACCTCGTCACGATGCAGTGGTGGGACGACCTGTGGCTCAAGGAATCCTTCGCGGACTTCATGGGTGCGTACGCGTCGGCCGAGGCGACCCGATTCACCGATGCCTGGGTCAGCTTCGCCAACCGACGAAAGGCGTGGGCATACCTGCAGGACCAGCTCCCGACCACTCACCCGATCGTCGCCGACATCACCGACCTCGAGGCCGCGAAGCTCAACTTCGACGGCATCACCTACGCCAAGGGGGCGAGCGTCCTCAAACAACTCGGGGCGTTCGTGGGTGCAGATGCCTTCTTCGCCGCGTCCCGCAACTACTTTCGCACCCATGCTTTCGGTAACACCACACTGACGGATCTGCTGAGCGAGATGTCCGCAGCGAGCGGACGCGACCTCGACACCTGGGCTGCAGCATGGCTGCAGACCACCGGCGTCTCCACGCTCAGCTACACCGGCGATGCCGTCGAGCAGACAGATCCGCGGCCTCACCGAATCGCCGTCGGGCTCTACGATCTCGACGACGCGGGGAATCTGACGAGAACCCACCGCCGAGAACTCGACATCACCGATGCACGAACGGCGGTCGACTTTCCCGATGCCGCACTGGTGCTGCTCAACGACGACGACCTGACGTATGCCAAGATCCGATTCGACGAGCGCTCGACTACCACCGTGCGGAACCACCTCGATCGCATCGTCGATCCCCTCGCCCGAGGCCTGGTGTGGTCAGCGCTGTGGAACTCCACCCGCGATGCTGAGATGTCTGCGCTCGAATACATCGACATCGCAACCAGATTCGCGCCCAACGAGCCCAAGATCGGCCTGTTGTCGGCGGTCACGGCCAACGTGGCGTACGCCCTCGCGCACTACCTCCCGGAGGACCGGCGGGGCGAACCCACCCGGCAGTGGCTCGAGGCGTCGTGGACGCAACTGCATGCGAGCGAGCCGGGGAGCGATAGCCAGTTGGTGTGGGCGCGAGCCACCGCGGCCGCAGCCCAACTCGACGGTTCCCGCGCGCCCGACCTGCGCGCACTTCTCGACGGCGCGGCGACGGTGCCAGGACTGCGTCTCGATCCCGATCAGCGCTGGTCGTTCTGGCTGGCCCTGGCCGCAACCGGGAACGCGACCTCGGCCGAGCTCGACGCCGAGCTGGCCTCCGACGACACCTCGTCGGGGCGCACCTCACACACCGCGGCGTCGACGGCGATACCCGATGCCGAGGTCAAGGCGAGGGCGTGGACTGCCATCACCGAGCGCGACGATGCGTCCAACGATGTTCTCGACGCCTTCATCACCGGCTTCGGGGCCGGGCACCGACCGGACCTGACGCAGGCGTACCACGACCGGTACTTCGAGGCCATCTCGTCGTTGTGGACCTCGCGCAGCATCGAGATCGCGAGGCGAATCGTCGTCCGCCTGTTCCCGCAGCAGTCGTCGACGGAGGCCGCGGACAGCTGGCTCGCCGAGCACGAGTGGGCACCGGCTGCCCTGCGGCGCTTGGTGATCGAGCAACGAGACCACCTGGCGAGGAGCCTGCGGGTGCAGGCGCGGCTAGGCTGATGATCGTGCCCACCAATGCCACTCGTCGCTCGCTCGCCACGTCCGCGCTCGCTGCCGGCGGACTGCTCGGCGGCTTCGCCGTTGCCCGGCAATCACACAATCGTCAGCTCGGCGGAGCGGTGCTCGCAGCCGTCGGCGTGGCATGCACGACCCGCTGGCAGAAATCCTCGGGCTCGGTCCGTGCCGGTGCCTTGCTCGGGACCTGTCTCGTCGCGTTCGGTGCCTCGCACCCGCTGGCCAAGAAGATCGGTGCCTGGCCGGCGGTCGCCGCGGTGTCCGCTGCAACTGCAGCGGCATCGATGGCGGTGGGCAAGTAGGTCGCCTCAGAGCACTCCGGTACGAATGAACTGTTCGAGCACTGCGGTCGGTTCATCGAGATCCATTCCCTGGTTCGAAACCCAGGCGTCGTCGAAATAGGTCTGCGAATACCGATCTCCGCCGTCGCACAGCAGTGTCACTACGCTCCCGCTGCGGCCTGCGGCAATCATTTCCGCGATCAATCCGAAGGCACCCCAGATGTTGGTGCCCGTCGATCCGCCCACTCGTTTGCCGAGTGCGTCCGAGGTGAATCGTGCGGCGGCCACGGAGGCGGCGTCGGGCACTGCAATCATTCGATCGATCACCTGGCCGACGAACGAGGGTTCGACGCGCGGTCGGCCGATGCCCTCGATGCGAGAGGACAGCCCTGTCTCGTAGCCCGCGTCTCCGGACTCGTAACCGCCGATGAACGCCGAATTCTCGGGGTCCACCACTGCCAATTGCGTTGCGTGCCTGCGATATCGGATGTAGCGGCCGATGGTGGCGCTGGTTCCACCGGTCCCTGCACCGACGACCACCCAGTCGGGAATGGGGCATTCCTCGAGCCGCAGCTGGTCGAAGATGGACTCGGCGATGTTGTTGTTTCCGCGCCAGTCGGTGGCTCGTTCGGCGTGCGTGAACTGGTCCATGTAGTGGCTGTCGGGCTCGGCCGCGAGTCGATGGGCTTCGGTGTACATCTCGCCGGGCTGATCGACGAAGTGACATCTCCCGCCGTGGGACTCGATGAGTGCGACCTTGGCGGGGCTGGTGCTCCGTGGCATCACGGCGACGAATTTCAATCCGAGCAATCCGGCGAAATACGCTTCACTGACGGCAGTGGAGCCCGACGAGGCCTCGATCACCGTGGTGCGTTCGGTGACCCAGCCGTTGCAGATTGCGTACAAGAAGAGCGACCGAGCCAGCCGGTGCTTCAGGCTGCCGGTGATGTGTGTCGACTCGTCTTTGAGGTACAGCGAGATTCCCCAGGCAGCGGGGAGCGGGTATCGCAACAAGTGCGTGTCGGCGCTGCGTTGGGAATCGGCCTCGATCAACCGGACCGCATTGTCGACCCATGCCCGGGATCCCGAGTGATCGACCGACCTGGTCATTTCTTGCCGTCTTCACCGCGCAGCTTCGACTGCAGGTCCGCGCGCGCGGCGCGCCTGTCCTCGTCGACAGCTGCGATGGACTCGTTGACGCGAATACGCATGTTCTTGAACAGGAGCAGCGACAGCGGTAGCGAGATCAGCACCGAGAAAATCGCGGCCACGAGTACCGGGACCTCGACGCCGAAGAGTAAACCGACGCCGACGATGACGGCCGCGATCACGACGACGAGCGCCAGTCGCGCGAAGGTGTAGACACCGAGGTTGACGGCGAGGGATTTCTTCGCCGACTTACCTGGCGCGGCGTTTTCGCTGGTGGGATCGTTGCTCTCTGCATTCGTCGCGTCGCTCACGGGTCCCAATCTACCGGGCTCGGCGGGCACTCCGACCCACCCCCAGCATGACCGATTTGTCCATTACCTCCCCTTTACCAACCTTGTATCAGTCGAGTACCTAGGGGTTCGAGTGCAACCATGGGGATCGAACGCAGTAGACCGATATCTCCGGTTCGACGCACATGCGCCCAACCGCATCGTAGGAGGACACGACAGATGAGCGCACCCACATTCCACAAGGCTCAGGACTCACTTCTCACACCGGGTCAGGTAGCCGCGCTTTTTCACGTCGACCCCAAGACAGTGACACGCTGGGCACACGCCGGCCGCCTCGGATCGCTCCGCACTCCGGGCGGGCACCGTCGATTCCGCGAGACCGAGGTCATGCAACTTCTGACCTCTCTGACGACGGAAGCCGGCGCACACCGCTGATTCGCGAGTCCCCGAGAGCGATCCATCCGCAGTATCCGCACCCGTACGAACTCATCGAACATTCTCAGGAATCTTCGTCGCTCGACGGGTGCGGAGGCGGTTGCATCACGGCTACCCTCGTAGTAGGAGGTGCGTCGTGATCTATCTATTGGCGTTGATCGGCTTGGTGGCAGTCATCGTGCTGTTCTGGAAGGCATTCGGACCCAGCACGCAGGCTCCACCCTCCCGCACTGTCGGACCCGATGACGATCCCGATTTTCTGTGGCGAATCAACCGTGAAGCTCGCCGCGGAGGGAAAGACGGGACCGAGGCCGGCACCGAACCCAGCGAATAGGGTCCGGTAGTTCTCAGTTGCGGTGGGCAGCGGTGGGTGCGTCAGGGAATCCTGCCGCTACCGCCGCCGCGACTTCCAACAGTGCCTTTCGCGTGCGCCCACGAAGACGATCGAGTTCGATTTCCGCCCCCTCCTCGAGATGCGGGTCGAACGGGATGGTCCGCACACGGGCGCACCGTTGCTCGAAGTGTTCGACAACTTTCTGCAGGTCGACCTTTCCGGCTCGGGGCCGAACCCCGTTGACCACCGCAACCGACGTGGCGACCAGCTCGCGGTAGCCGTGCGCATCGAGCCAATCCAAGGTTGCCGACGCGCTCCGCACGCCGTCCACCGACCCCGAACTGACTACCACCAGCGTGTCGGCTCCCTCGAGAATGCTCTCCATGGCCGAGTGCATCAGACCGGTGCCGCAGTCCGTGATGACGATGCTGTAGAACTTCTCCAACAGCGATACCGCGCGATCGTAATCCTCACCGCTGAATGCCTCCGACGCCGCCGGATCCGAATCGGATGCCAACACCTCCAGTCGATGCACGTTCTGCGACGTGTAGGCCCTGACGTCGCTGTAGCGGTCCAGAGACTCTATGTCGCGCAACAAATTACGAACGGTGGCAGTCGTCTCGGGCGGCACCTTCTGCCCCAGCGTTCCGCGATCGGGGTTGGCATCGATCGCGATCACCCGATCACCTCGAATCTCGGCGAACGTCGAGCCGAGGGTGGCCGTCGTCGTGGTCTTGCCGACGCCCCCCTTCAGCGACAGCACCGCGACGCGATGGCACCCGACCAGAGGACGGTCCACCTGCGCGGTCAACACCAGGCGTCGCTGCTGGGCGGCACTGTTACCGACATCCACACGACCGCCCGACATCAGATACAGCGCCCGACGCCACCCTGCCACCGGCGGCACAGTCCCTGATCGGACGAGCAACGAACTGCCGAGATCGAGCGACGACACCGGCTGCTCCCCCGACCGACTCGGGTCAATGGCCGGTACCGCTCCCGGCGCGACCACCACCGCGTCGCCCGGGCCTTGCCTGAGCTGCTGAGGCTGACTCGGATGCGGCAGATTCTGATGCGGCTGAGTCTGATGCTGCGGCTGGGGCCATTGGCCGGGCTGAGGTCCCCATTGATTCTGGGGGTTCCACTGATTCTGGGGATTCCATTGGCCCTCCGGCGCCAACTGCCCATGCGGGCCGCCTTGATTCTGCGGAGCCCAATAGTTCTGCTGCCCAGCCTGATTCTGCGGCCCACCGAAATTCTGCGGAGCCCAGTGGTTCTGAGGAGCCCAGTTCTGAGGCACCGGATTCTGAGGCACCGGATTCTGAGGCACTTGGTTCCGAGGCGGGGTCGGTCCCGATGCGACGGGCGGCGTGTGTGAAGGAGTTGGCTTCACGGTCGACGCCACAGGAGGCTTCGGCGGTTCGACGGGTTTCGCCGTTGCGGTCTTGTCCAGCGCGGTCGAGTTCGCGGCGACCACGGCATCTTCGCCTTCTACCGGTCCAGACCCGTCCTTCGGTTGGGTAGGGCGCGGCGCAGAAACCGGTGGCGGTGTGGGCACCGCCTCGGGCTGCGGCGCGGGCGGGTTGTCGATGCTCTCGGGCGGCATGGTGATGGGGGTCGATCGAAAGGGCTCCCGCGGCGGTGCGGGTGTGGCCTCGGTCGCCGCTGCGACAACGACCGGCTCGGATTCAGTGGGCGGCGCTACATGTTCTTCTGGCACGTCGTCGTCCAGTGGCCGGACGGGTTGCCAGTTGTTCTCGTGCCGATCGGCCATGACCGATTCCCCCCAGTTTGCGTCCCACATCGAAGATCCGAGCTCGGATGTGTCCCCCATCGAGCCGGATCGGACGCTACCAGCTGGACGGCAGGAGTGGAGCCTGCGGAACGACCCGAAGATCCAGCGTGGAGCTTGTGGAACGACCGAAGGTCAGTTCAGTCCCGCGTAGCTGTGCAGTCCCGAGACCACCATGTTGATGATGAAGAGGTTGAAGAGCATGGCGGTGAATCCGGCGATGTTGATCCAGGCGGCGCGGGTGTTGCGCCATCCGGAGGTGGCGCGGGCGTGCAGGTAGGCGGCGTAGATGATCCAGGTGATGAACGACATCGTCTCTTTGGGGTCCCAGCCCCAGAAACGTCCCCAGGCGGCTTCGGCCCAGATTGCGCCGAGGATGACGCCGGCTCCGAAGAGCGGGAAGGCGACGATGGTCGTCTTGTAGGCGAGTCGGTCGAGGGCCTGGGCGTCCGGCAGCTTGGAGGCGAATTTGCCCCAGAAACCGACGCTTTCCTCTCCCAGGGGCTGCTTGATGCGCAGCAGGAACAGCAGGGACGCGACACCGGAGACCAGCAGGATGCCACTGCCGACGCTGACGATGGTGACGTGGATGGGCAGCCAGTACGAGCGCAGCGCGGGGACGACCGGTGCGGCGTCGGCGTAGAGCTTGGTGGCGGCGAAGAACATCAGCACGATGATCGGCGCGAGGACGAACACGAGCATCGGGCGCATCGTCTTCTTGCGCAGCACGATCACCGAGGTGAGGGCAGCGGCTGCGGTCGCCATGGTGACGAACTCGTACATGTTGCCGAGCGGGAATCGGTGGGTGGCGAAGCCGCGGAGCACCACCGAGGCGACGTGCAGTGCGAGGGCAGGGGCGAGCAACGCGAAGCCCATGCCTGCGAGTCGATCGGAGAGCGGTCGCTTCGGCGTTTCGGCGACGCGACCCGGTCGGCTGTCGGCAACGGGGGCACCGGCACCGACGAGTTCCTTGGCCTGGACGGCCGTCGCCTTGGCGGAGGCGTACTGGGCGATGAGCAGGACGAATGCGAGCACGTAGATGGTGAACGCTGATTCGAAGGACCAGTCGCTGTACTGCGAGAGGGTCTCGTTGATCGGCATCGGTCAGTTCTCCTGTTTCGAGGTATCGCCGAGCAGGCGGGTGCACAGGCGGTCGAACTCTTCGCCCCACCCCGCCTGATCGGTGCGTGCAAGTCCGCCGAGGTCTACTACAGTACGTCGTGACTGCGCGTCGGCGGTGAGCCGGACCCAGATTCTGCGACGCTTGATCACCAGTGAGACGAGCAGTCCGCCCATCATCGTCAGTGCGAAGACGAGCACCCAGGTCTGAGCCGGGTCGTGCGAGACCTGAAGGTTGACGAATTCTTCCGCTCCGTCGAACGTGACGACCGTTCCGTCGCTGAGCGTCGCGGACTCTCCCGGCATCAGGTTGACGCGGTCCTGTTTGACCAACCTGCCCTGGGCGATCATTTCCTGATCGAGCGAGAAGATCGACTGCGGCAGTCCGGTGTCGAGTCCGGTGTCGCCCTTGTAGATGTCGATGGCGACGGCGGGGTCGTTCATGGCCGGGAAGCTCGACGACAGCAGGCTGCCGTGGAACGACGCCGTCGGCGCGAACAGTCCCTCGATGGCGATCTGGTTCTGCCGCCGATCCAGGGGGTCGGGATACAGGCCGCCGGGCGGGTCGACGCGCAGCACTCCGCTGGAGAGGAAGGTCGTGGCGTCCGTCGGCTGCCATTGGATGGTGTCGGTGCGGGTTTCCCCGTTCGGGAACGTCACGGTGAAGGTGGGTGCGTAGCCGTGGCCCTGCAGGTAGACGCGGTCTCCTGCGACGCGCAACGGGTGGTTGACCTGCAGTTGGTCGTCGCGCCAGACGTTGTTCGCGAGATCCTGGCCTGCCTGATACTCGATGTTGGAGGTGAACATCTCGGCCTGGCCGGTGTCGAGGTAGTCGGCTGTGAAGTCCTTGACGCGCACGCACAGTGGTTCGAGGTCGGTGCCGTCGACGAGGTTGCCTGCGCGGAACGAGTCGTAGTTGGCCGGGGTCGAGGTGCAGAACCCTGGGCCGTCGTCGGCGATCACGATGCGGTTGCCTTCGTAGCCGAGCAGCTTGCCCATGGCGATGGCGGCGAGCAGCCCGACGAGCGAGAGGTGGAAGACGAGGTTGCCGAGTTCACGGACGTAGCCCTTCTCCGCCGACAGCGTCACTGCTCCGCCGTCCTCGCTTCGCTGGGCGACGCGCCAGCCGCGCAACTGGGTGCGCACCTGCGCCGCCATCTCCTCCGGCGTTCCGTCGACCTCGTAGCGGCTGTGGTGCGGCAGGCGGGAGAGGTTGCGGGGCGCGCGAACGGGCTTGGTGCGCAACTGCTTCGCGTGCTCGATGCAGCGCGGCAGGATGCAGCCGATCAGCGAGACGAACAGCAGCGCGTAGATCGCGGTGAACCAGAAGCTGCCGAACACGTCGAACAGTTCGAGCCTGTCCATGATCGGGCCGAGGGTCGGGCGGTTGGCGATGTACTCGTCGACTTTGCCCGCGTTGAGGCTGCGCTGCGGCACCAGGGCACCGGGCACAGCGGCGAAGGCCAGCAGGAACAGCAGCACGAGCGCGGTTCGCATGCTGGTCAGGCCGCGCCAGGTGTTGCGGACCAGGGCCGCTGCCCGGCCGAGCGGAGACTGCTTGCGAGGAGCCCCGGTGCGCTCTTCGAGGTCGGCGGTCATATCGGCAACACCACATCGGAGACGAAGGCGTCGCGCACCCAACCGACGAACTGATCCCAGGCACCGGTGACCAGTGCGATTCCTACTGCTATCAACATGATTCCGCCGAACACCTGTATCTGTCGTGCATGTGTACGTAGCCAGCCGACGCCTCGCAGCGCGCTGACCGAACCGAACGCGAGGATCACGAACGGTAAGCCGAGACCGAGGCAGTACGCCACGATGAGGACGACGCCGCGCGCTGCCGTCGTACCGTCGGTACCTGCGGCCAAAGAGATGACGCCTGCGAGCGTCGGCCCCAGGCACGGAGTCCATCCGAGTGCGAAGACACCGCCGAGCAGCGGAGCTCCGGCCAGTGAACCGATCTGCCTCGGCTCGAAGCGCACATCGCGCTGCAGGGCCGGAATCAGTCCGACGAACACCAGGCCCATGGCGATGGTGACGACGCCGCCGATCCGCATGAGCAGTTCGCGGTTGATCGCCAGCACGGAGATCGCTCCGAACACCGATGCGGTGGCGAGAACGAATACGACGGTGAATCCGAGGACGAACAGACCCGCCGCTCCGGCCACGCGCAACCGGCCGCTGCGCACCTTCGTCTTCACAGCCGCTTCGTCGGCGCTGACGGCCGGGGCGTCGGCCCCGACGACTCCGGCGAGGTACGAGAGGTATCCGGGCACCAGGGGCACCACGCACGGCGACGCGAAGGAGACGAGCCCGGCCAGCACGCAGGCTCCAAGGGCCAGGATCAATGGCCCGGAGGCCGCGGCCTCCTGGAAACTCGCGCCGATCCCGGCCAAGTAGGTCGTGTCTCCCACTGTCGCTGTCACTGCTGCACTGGCTCCTCGGCTGCCACGCGTTCGACGACGGGCTGCAGGTCCTCGGCGAGCAGCTCACGCAAGAACACTGCCGCGACGCGATGCTGCCTGTCGAGCACGACGGTCGTCGGAATGACGGAGGTGGGGACGCCGCCGAGCGCGTTCAGGGTGCGCATCGGTGGGTCGTAGATCGAGGCGTAGCTCACGTTGTTGCTGACGACGAAGTCCTGTGCGGCGGTCTGCGACTCGTCGCGCACGTTGATGCCGAGGAACTCGACGCCGAGGGACTTGGTGGCCTCGTAGACGTCTTCCAGGTCGTCGGCCTCACCGCGGCACGGACCGCACCACTGACCCCAGACGTTGAGAACGACGACGTCACCGTCGTAGTCGGACAACGAGGTCGTCTTGCCTTCGGTCATCAGATCCGGCCCGGACAGTTCGCCGATGGTGCCGCGCTCGCTGGGCTCGTAGAAGATGTCGGTTTTGCCGCCGGGTGAGACGAACTGAAAGGTGCCACCCTGCGCCACTGCGTCGGTGCCGGTCGAGCAGCCTGCGACAAGAGCGATCGCAGACGCTGCACAGACGGCGAAGAAGAATCTACGCACCGGAGATCCTCGGATCGGATGCTCCTGCGGGCTCGGAGTAGACGAGGTCCACGAGCTGATCCCCCTCGTAGACGAGCGAGGTCAGCGACGCGAGTCCGCATTGACGATTGCGCGGGTCGTGCCAGAGCCGGTCGCCCTGCAGGAATCGGCGCAGTGTCCACACCGGGAGCTGGTGGCTGACGCAGACGGCCTCGTGCCCGACGGCTTCGACGCGGGCCGCGTTGACGGCGGCGAGCATGCGGTGTGCGATCTGCAGGTACGGCTCGCCCCAGGAGGGGGTGAACGGGTCGCGCAGCTTCCACCAGTGCCGGGGTCGGCGCAGGGCACCGTCGCCGACGGCCACGCGCAGGCCCTCGAACTCGTTGCCTGCTTCGATGAGGTTCTCGTCCTCGGCGATCGTCAGGCCGTGGGCCGCTGCGATCGGCGCGGCGGTCTCCTGCGCACGCAACAACGGCGATGCCACGACGTGGGTGATGTCGTGGCCGGCGAGCGCGTCCGCGACGGACCTGGCCTGCGACTGGCCGGTCACCGACAGCTTGAAGCCCGGCAACCGCCCGTAGAGGATGCCCTTGGGGTTGTGCACCTCGCCGTGCCGGAGGACGTGCACGATGGTGCGCGTCGTCGAGTGCGGATGTGTTGCGGGGGCCTCGGTCACGTCGGGGTCCTGTTTCTCGCTAGTGGGGAGGAAATCAGTTCGGGGCTGCTGCTGCGGCGGCGGCCTTGGCGGCAGCCGGAGCCGCGTCGGCGATGATCTCGAAGGCTCGGTCGTCGAGGGCCGCGGAGACGAACCAGGCCTCGAATGCGCTCGGCGGCGGGTACACGCCGCGAGAGAGGAAGGAGTGGAAGAACGCCGGGTATCGCCACGTCTGCGCGGCCTTGGCCTGCGCGTAGTCGGTGACGGGTCCATCGGCGAAGAACACACTCACCATAGTGCCCGCGAACTGCACGTGATGGGTGACGCCTTCGGCGGTGAGGGCGTCGCCGAGCAGTGTTCCGAGTCGCTGCGAGTTGGTCTGCAGCTTCTCGTAGACGGCTGCGTCGGCCAGTTGCAGGCTCGTCAGTCCGGCAGCGACGGCGACGGGGTTACCGCTGAGCGTCCCCGCCTGGTACACCGGTCCGGCGGGCGCGAGGTAGGCCATCACGTCCGCTCGACCGCCGAATGCGGCGGCCGGCAATCCGCCGGACATGACCTTGCCGAAGGTGTAGAGGTCCCCTGCGATTCCGTCGATGCCGTACCAACCGGAGGCACTGACCCGGAATCCGGTCATCACCTCGTCCATGATCAGCAGTGCGCCGTGCTCGGTCGCGAGGCGGCGCAGTCCCTCGTTGAAGCCGGTGACCGGCGGAATCGCTCCCATGTTGCCTGCGGCTGCCTCGGTGATGATGCACGCGATCCGGCCCGGGTTGGCCTCGAAGGCCGCGGTGACGGCGGCGAGGTCGTTGTAGGGAACGACGATGGTGTCCGACGCCTGTGCGCCGGTGACGCCGGGGGAGGTCGGCAGTCCGAGAGTGGCGAGCCCGGAGCCCGCGTCGGCCAGTAGGGCGTCGACGTGGCCGTGGTAGCAACCGGAGAACTTGACGATCTTGGTGCGGCCGGTGAAGCCGCGGGCCAGGCGCACCGCGCTCATGGTGGCCTCTGTGCCCGAATTCACAAGACGAACCTGGTCGACGGGGCCGACGCGACGCACGATTTCCTCGGCGAGTTCGATTTCGCGGAGCGTGGGTGCACCGAACGACAGCCCGGTCGAGGCTGCCTTCTGGACGGCCTCGACGATGGCCGGGTGGGCGTGTCCGTGGATCATCGGGCCCCAGGACGAGATGAGGTCGACGTACGACTTTCCGTCGGCGTCGGTCATCGTGTATCCGCTGGCCTGCGTGATGAAGCGGGGCGTTCCGCCGACCGACGCGAATGCACGTACCGGCGAATTGACGCCGCCGGGAATGACCGCGCTCGCGCGGGCGAAGAGTTGGGCCGATACGGGGGCGTCGTTGCCGGGGGAAACAGTCACGTCTTCCAGTGTCCCAGGTTCGGCGAAATCACCAACTACAGGGCGTAATAATGCGGTCGACGCCGGCCTCAGTCGTCGTCGGTTTTCTTGTCCTCGGGCATGAACACCATCGCGACCAGGATGATGCCCCAGATGCCGAGGGGCCACAGAGGCCAGTAGGAGGTCGGCTCGCCGTCGGAGATCCATTGAACGGCCCAAATTCCGTTCATGACGATGGCACCACCGAACCACCAGCGCCACTCGTCCAGATACTCACGCCACTCGCTCGTCGTACGATCGACATCCGTCGCCGTCGATTTATCGGGGGCCGGCAAGTCGCGCACGACCTCGGCCAAGTCACCGCGAGTCGTCGACGCCCACACCGCGTCGAGCCTTTGTTCGTACTCGACCAACGTCAAGCGGCCCTCGCTCATCGCCAGGCCGAGTGTGGTCACGACGGCCTCACGTTCGTCGTTGCTCACGCGCAGGTCGGGCTGATTGTTCTTGTCGAGGTTCTTTCCCATGCGCAGCCTCCCGGTACCCGTGTCCGTTTTGTCACCTTAACGGTTGAGCGAGCTACACACCGGGTAGTTGGTTTCGATGACGAACACCGATAGAACGAACACCGACAGTGCCGGGGACGGCGTCACCAAGGTGGCCGAACTGATGTCCGAAGCCGGGCTCTGCATGTTCACCACCGTCGGCCGAGACGGCCACCTCATCTCGCGCCCGATGGCGCTGCAGGAAGCCGAGTTCGACGGCGACCTGTGGTTTTTCGCCGCCCAGGACTCCCGCAAGGTGCGCGACATCGCCGCGAACCCGACGGTCAATGTCTCGTTCCAGTCCGGTGAGGGCTGGGTGTCGCTGTCCGGTACGGCCGCCGTGGTCGAGAACACCACCAAGGCCGAGGAACTGTGGAACACCCGGGCGGCCGCGTGGTTCGAGAAGAACCCCGATTCGCGCGAGGTCGCCTTGATCCACGTGGCCGCCGAGGGAGCCGAGTACTGGTCCACCCCCGGGTCGAAGGTGTCGAACCTGTTGGCCTACGCCAAAGCGAAGATCACCAACGAGCGACCGGACCTCGGCGAGCACGAGGTCGTCGAACTGGAGCTACCGCACAATTCGACCGACTAGTTCTGCTGGAGCCGGGCCGCCGGCAGCAGCTTCGCGTTGTCAGTTCGTGCGGTGGTGTCCGTTGTCCCTGCGTGGGTCGACAGTGTCGCGAACCTTTTCCCCGGTGCTACGCGGGTCGGTGCTCGTGTGCGCGGCGGCATCATGAGCAGCGGCGTTTCGTGTCCCGGAGTTGTGCTGGGCCGGGTAGGTCTCGTCGATGTCTGCCCCGCTGTGGTGCGCCTGCTCGTGATCGTCGAGCCGGCCGTTGTTGTCCGTGTGTGCGGCGTTGGTACCCGACCGATGATCGACGTCCGGATCGAGTTCGTTCGCGCGAGCGAACTCGGCGTCCAGCTCATCGCGCGACTGCGCCGCAACACCCTGATGAGAGTGAGCCTGCTGCGCAAGCTTGTCGGCCTCGGCCGCTTTGACATCTGCTTCGGCCTGGGCCCGGCGCGCCTTGGCCTCGCTCTCCCTGGCCAGCAGTTCGCGCTCTTCGACGATTGCGGCCTCGTCGGCCGCCTTTTCGCGAATCTCGTTCGCTTCCAGCCTCTTGCGTTCCTTGCCCTTGCGTGCAACGACCACGGCGATGGCGAGGACCAACAGAACGACTACTACTGCAACGATGATCCATACGGTGGTGCTCATTGGCGGACTCCCATGTTCTCTACTGCCGGACCGGCAGTAGATCTATGCCGGGTACCCGAGTAAAGAGTCGACAAACTCACCGAAGGCACCGACGGCCAGGGCTTCGAAGGCCTGCGGTTCGAGCAGACCTGCTCCTTCCGGGATGCACGCGGTCAGCCCGATCCCCGTCACGAGTGGCAACTCGTCGCGGTTGACCCGAGCGGCCAGGCTCGGTGCGGCGGGCCACGACCCGATCACCAGACCTGTGCATTCGACGCCGGCGGCCCGCGCTGCCGCAACGGTCAGAGCGCTGTGGTTGAGCGTTCCCAGCTCCGCACCGGCCACGATCACGATCGGCGCAGACACGGCCCCGGCGATGTCGAGCACGGTGAACCCTCCTGCGCCCAGACGCACCGCGACTCCGCCCGCACCTTCGACCAGCACGAGGTCGTGGGCCGCGTCGAGCGCGCGCACAGCGTCGACCACAGCGTCGAGTTCGAGCATCGGCCTGCCAGATCGGCGGGCCGCGACGTCCGGGGCCAGCGGCTCGGGGTACCGTGCCAGCTCCACTCCCCGGACACCCGAAAGTCGTTGCACCACATCGATATCGGCTTCGTCCGGGTAGTCGCCTCCGACGCCGGTCTGCGCCGGCTTGCACACCGCGACGGACCGCCCGCCTGCCCGTGCTGCCGCCGCGAGTGCGGCGGTGATCACGGTCTTGCCGACGCCGGTCGACGTTCCGGTCACCAGCAGAACCGTCATCGCAGAACCGCCGCATTCAACACCGCCGCGAGGACCGACGCGGCGCGGTCGACATCGGCGTCGGTGAGATCGGCGCGCGCGGTCAGTCGGAGTCGAGATCCGTCGGCCGGAACCGACGGTGGCCGGAAGCATCCGACGCGAACACCGAGCTCGAGGCAGTCCCCCGCCGCGCGCACTGCCCGCTGCGCGTCGCCCAGGACCACCGGAACCACCGCCGATTCGGTCGGTTCGACGCCCGCTGCGGCAGCCAGTTGTGTTGCTCGCACGCCGATGGAGTGCACCCGGTCGGGTTCGGCGCGCAGGACGGTCAGCGCGGCCGATGCCGCGCCGACGGAGGCAGGAGCGAGGCCGGTGTCGAACACGAACGTGCGCGCACCGTGCAGCACCTGCGTGCGAACCGCTGCCGGCCCGAGCACCACTCCACCCTGTGATCCGAGGGCCTTGGACAGCGTTGCGGTGATCACCAGGTCGGGCGCTCCGGCGAGGCCTGCTTCGTGGACGGCTCCGCGGCCGCCGTGCCCGCGTACGCCCAATCCGTGCGCTTCGTCGACGACGAGCACCGCGTTCCGTCTCCGGCACACCGCGTACAGCTCGGTCAGTGGCGCGAGATCGCCGTCGGCGCTGAACACCGAGTCGGTCACCACGAGGGCCCGCTGTTCGGCACGCTCCCGCAACAGCTCGTCGACGTGGCCGGTGTCGCAATGCCGAGCGACGGCCACCCGTGCCCGCGACAGGCGGCAGGCATCGATGAGCGAGGCGTGCGACGCGGCGTCGGAGATCACCAGCGCGTCTCGGCCCGCCAGCGCCGTCACGATTCCGAGGTTGGCGGTGTAGCCGGAGGAGAACACCAGTCCGGCCTCTGCTCCGACGAACTCCGCGAGTTCGTCCTCGAGGCGCTCGTGTGCCGTCGTCGTGCCGGTGACCAGCCGTGATCCCGTGGATCCGCCACCCCACCGGCGCGCAGCAGCGCAGGCTCCGTCGATGACGGCCGGATGCCTGGATAGGCCGAGGTAGTCGTTCGACGCCAGATCGAGGATCGCGTCCTCGGCGGTGCGGGCGATCACGTTGCGCTCGAGGCCGGCCGCGCGTCGGGCGTGCGCGGTGGCGTCGAGCCAATCCAGAGCGGTCATGGCAGCGACCATACTTGAACGCCGTTCAAGTATGGTCGCGCGCCACCGCCACCATGGCGTCGGCGATGGCCGTCACCTCCGCATCGGTGCAGATGAACGGCGGCATCGCGTACACCAGACGGCCGAACGGCCGCAGCCACACTCCCGCGTCGACGGCCGCTGCCGTGGCCCGGGCCATGTCCACCGGACGGTGCATCTCGACCACGCCGATGCCGCCGAGAACGCGAACGCCGGCGACTCCGGGCAGGGACCGGGCCGGCGCGAGGCCGTCGGACAACCCCGATGCCAGGGCGGCGACCTCGGTACGCCAGTCGCGCGAGAGCAACAGTTCCACCGAGGCCACCGCGATCGCGCAGGCCAGTGGATTCCCCATGAACGTCGGCCCGTGCATCAGGCCTCCGGCCTCGCCGCCCGAGACCGTTTCGGCCACCTCGGTGGTGCACAGCGTGGCCGCCAGGGTCAGATATCCGCCGGTCAATGCCTTGCCGATGCACATGATGTCGGGCGCGACACCTGCGTGATCGGCTGCGAACAACTCCCCGGTTCGACCGAAGCCGGTTGCGATCTCGTCGAAGATCAGCAGGACGCCGTACTCGTCGGCCAAGCGGCGTAGTTCCAGCAGGTAGCGCGCGTCGTGGAACCGCATCCCGCCGGCACCCTGCACGATCGGCTCGACGATGATCGCCGCCAGTTCGCTCGCGTGTTCGCTCAGTACCCGCTCGAATTCGGCCACGTAGCCGGCGTCGAACTCCGCGGGCGGAGCCGGAGCGAACACCTGCTTCGCCAGCACATCGGTCCACAGCGTGTGCATCCCGCCGTCCGGGTCGCACACGCTCATCGGAGCGAACGTGTCTCCGTGGTATCCGCCGCGCCAGGTCAACAGCCGGGTGCGACCGTTCTCGCCGCGCCCACGCCAGTACTGCAGCGCCATCTTCACCGCGACCTCCACCGAGACCGATCCGGAATCGGCGAGGAACACCTTGTCGAGCCCTGCGGGGGTGATGTCGACCAACAACTCGGCCAACCTGGCCGCCGGAGCGTGCGTCAGTCCGCCGAACATGACGTGGCTCATCCGGCCCAGCTGATCGTGCGCGGCGGCGTCGAGCACCGGGTGGCGGTAGCCGTGCACCGCCGCCCACCACGAGCTCATGCCGTCGATGAGTTGCCTGCCGTCGGCCAACGTCAGCCGCACTCCCGACGCACTGTCGACCACCAATGGCGTCGTAGTCGCCGGAAACCGGCTGTAGGGGTGCCAGAGGTGATCGGAGTCGATTCGACGGACGTCTTCGGAAGTCAGCACGCCAGAGCACACTGCCACAGCGCCCGACCGGCCGTCCCGAGACTGGAGGGGTGGCGAAATGTCCGAATCCATTAGCATCGCAGCATGACGACGCGCACCGTGACGAGACTCGTAGGGGTGGTCGTGGCCGCAACTCTGACCCTTACCGCCTGCGGGGGCACGTCCGCAGCGCCCGCGCCCACCACGACCGCTCCGGACTTCGCCGTCGACACCTCCACCCCCGTCGGCGCACTCAACGACCGCATCCTGCGGTGGATCAACGCCGAGGAGGCACCCGACCCCGCCGAGGTCGACGCCGTCACCGGCCCCGAGCTGGCCGAGGCCGTCGCACCGCTGGGTGGGCTCGCCGGACCACTCGAACAGTTGCGCGCCGGTGCGCCGAACGTGGCCACGGGCTTCGAGCCCGGACCGAACTCCGGCGTCCTGCGCTTCACCACCGCGGGCATCCCGGCCACGATCACGACGTCGATCGGTGCGGACGGCAAGCTCGACGGCTTCCTGGCCCGGCCGGACACTCCTACGATCTCATCGTTCGACGATCTCGACGAGGCACTGTCGAAGGTGGCTCCGAACTACTCCTACAGCGCGTCACGGCTCAACGGCGATGACTGCGAGTCGATCTACTCCGCCAATGCGGACTCGGTGCTTCCCCTCGGATCGGTGTTCAAGCTGTACGTCCTCGGCGCGCTCACCGACGAGATCGAGGCAGGCACCGTCCGCTGGGACGAGCAGCTCACCGTTCGTGATGCCACCAAGAGCGCGCCATCCGGCGAACTGCAGAATCTGCCCGACGGCACGACGGTGTCGGTCCGCGACGCGGCCGAGAAGATGATCTCGTTGTCCGACAACACCGCAACGGATCTGTTGATGGATCACCTCGGCCGCGAGCGGGTCGAACGCCAGCTGTCCATCATGGGCCATCACGATCCGTCGGTGATGACACCGATGATGGACACTCGGCAGTTCTTCGTCATCGGATTCGGGGATCCCGACATGCGTGCCGAGTGGGCCGAGGCCGACCCCGATACCCGGGCCGAGCTGCTCGAGCAGGCGGACGCGAGGCCGCTCGAGATCGACTTCGAAAACTTCCTGGACAACCCGGCGTCGGCCGACGGGGTCGAGTGGTTCGCCAACGCGCAGGACGTCTGTGCCGCGATGGGTTACCTGGCGACGAGCGATTCGGCCGAGGAGAACCGTCGCATCCTGGCGATCACCCCGGGTGTGCAGCTCGACCCGGCACTGTGGCCGTACTCGGGGTTCAAGGGCGGCAGCGCGCCTGGCGATCTGGCGGGCGCGTTCCTGGCCACCGATGCCTCCGGTCAGGACTGGATCGTGACCGAGCAGTTCCGGGCCGACGGCGCGATCGATCTGATCCCGTCCAGCTACGCGTTTCTCGTTGCCCAGCAGGCTTTCGCGCTGATGAAGTGAGTGGGATTTGTAACATCGGTGTTACTGCTGCATTACACTCACGGTCGTGGAGGCACAACACGAACCAGCCCGGTACGCGTGGCCGGAGGGCTTCAAGGAGTTCCTGGTCGGTGAGTTCACCGACTTCAGTCCCCTGGTGAACAGGGCTCTCGAGGACAACTGTGCGGCTCTGTTCCACGACGGTCCGTACGCGAAATCGGGCTTCTGGCGGACCTGCCGGGCAGTGTTCCGAGAATTCGTCTGGCCGGTCTGACTTTCCGGCCTTCACGGGCCGCCACAAAAGGTTACCGTCGAGTATGGCAACCACAACGGATCACCTTCGGAACACTCTGGACGGCCGCTGGCGAGATGTGAAGAACCAGGCGCGTCAGCAACTTGCACGCGACGAGTTCCGTCCGCACTACACCCCGAACACCGTCATCGCCCGCACCAAGGCAATGGAGCAGCTCAAGTTGCTCGCCGCGGCCGGTGCAGCCGACAACGGCTTCAAGAAGGAACACGGCGGCACCGGCGACGTCGGCGCAGCGGTGACGATGATCGAGATGCTCGCGATGAGTGATCTCTCGCTGATGGTCAAGGCCGGCGTCCAGTGGGGGCTGTTCGGGGGTGCCATCGAGAATCTCGGCACCGAACGACACCACGAGGCCTACGTCCCCAAGATCATCGGTCTCGATCTGCTCGGCTGCTTCGCCATGACCGAGACCGGACACGGCAGCGACGTGCAGTCGCTCGAGACCACGGCCACGTACGACCCGAAGACGGACGAGTTCGTCATCAACTCCCCGACGCCGTCCTCGCGTAAGGACTACATCGGCGGTGCTGCCGAAACCGCGACCGTCGCCGCCGTGTTCGCCCAGCTCATCACGGCAGGCCCGGGCGAGGAGCCCGAAGGTCACGGCGTGCACTGCTTCTTCGTTCCGCTCCGCGACGAGAACGGTGACGATCTGCCCGGTGTCACCACCTCGGACTGTCAGTACAAGGGTGGTCTGCCCGGAGTCGACAACGGCCGCCTCATGTTCGATCACGTCCGCATCCCGCGAGAGAATCTGCTCAACAAGTACGCCGACGTGTCCGACGACGGTACGTACTCCTCCCCCATCGAGAACAAGTCTCGACGGTTCTTCACGATGCTCGGCACGTTGATCCGCGGTCGCGTCACGGTCGGCGGCAGTGCCGCTGCGGCGGCCCGCGTCGCTCTCGACATCGCCACGCGATACGCGTTGCAGCGCAGGCAGTTCGCCGCGCCCGATTCCGATCAGGAGGTCCTGATCATGGACTACCTGGTGCATCAGCGTCGACTGTTCCCGCTCATCGCGAAGTCCTACGCCCTGCAGTTCGCACAGAACGAGCTCGTGTCGAAGATGCACGAGCTGCAGACTGCAGACAACCCTGACGCCGAGGAGCAGCGCGAACTCGAGTCCAGGGCGGCGGGTCTCAAGGCCGCGAACACCTGGCATGCGACCGCCGCGATTCAGGAAGCCCGCGAAGCATGTGGCGGCGCAGGGTATCTCGCCGAGAACCGGCTGATATCGCTCAAGGCCGACACGGATGTGTTCACCACGTTCGAGGGCGACAATCATGTGCTGACGCAGCTGGTCGCCAAGGAGCTGCTCACCGCGTACGCCGACGACGTCAAGTCCATGAGTCCGGTCGAGTGGGTCAAGTTCGCCGCCGACATGGTGGGCGACCGCGTCGTCAAACGCACTGCGGCCCAAGCGATCATGCAGACCATCCTCGATCGGCGTCAGGACAACGAGGAAGAGGGCTCGCTGTTCAACCGCGGCACCCAGGTCAAGATGTTCGAAGATCGTGAGGAGTACCTGCTCTCCACCGTCGCCCGCCGGCTGCAGTCCAAGTCCAAGGAGACAAGCCCGTTCGAGGCGTTCAACGCGGTGCAGGATCACGTTCTGCATGCCGCGAGCGCACACATCGATCGGATCATCTTCGAGGCATTCATCGCCGGCATCGAATCCTGCGAGGACCCCACCACCAAGGATCTGCTCGACGAGGTCTGCGACCTCTACGCGTTGTCGGTGATCGAGGCGGACAAGGCGTGGTACATCGAGCACCGCTACCTGTCCACCGAGCGATCCAAGGCGGTCACCCGTGCCATCAACGAGCGGTGCCGCACACTGCGTCCGCACGCCGAACTGCTCGTCGACGGCTTCGGAATACCCGACGCGTTGGTCGGTGCCGCGATGCTCGGTGAGCCGGGTGCGGGAACCGAGGAAGAACCGGCCGCGAACCCCAGCCACGCGCACTGACGCGTAGCGGGGTTCAGCTGGGAACTATCGCGAAAACCCGGCAGGGACCGCCGGTCGCGCCCGCGTGCTTCGGTGCGCCGACGACGACCGTCGCCCCTGCCGGGGGCACCGCATCCAGATTCGCCAGTGCCTCGACTCCGTATCGACCTGCCCCGAGAACCGCTGTGTGCGCCGGGTATTCGCGGTCGTTCATCCGGTCGAGGCTCAGTGTGTCGACCCCGATTCCGACGATGTTGCGCTCGCGCACCAGCATCTGCGCCGCGCCACCGCCGAAGCCGGGTGCCGCTCGCTCGGCCAACCTGTTCTGCCACCGGCTGTGCATCACCACCAAGGCGCGGTCGGGTATTCGGCCGTGCTCGCGCTCCCACTGCGCGATGTCCTCGGTCCTCACCACGGCCTCGGGGTCCGACGCGGCCCGTGCCGAGATGTCCACCACCACCAGCGGGGCGATCAAATCCTCCAGGGGCAGGGTGTCGGCCGTCGCGCCGCCGCGAATGCGGTGCGCCGGGGCATCGATGTGCGTGCCCGTGTGCTCCCAGTACGAGAGCTTGTTCACCAGGAAGCCGCCCAACTCGTAGGCGGCGACCGGCCGCATCGCAAACGGTTCGCTGCCCGGCCACACCGGGAACGTCGGGCTCAGGGTGTGGGTCAGGTCGATCAGTCGGCCGGCCGGAAGCGCCGACGCCACGACGGGTTCGGCGCGCACCGCTCCGGCCGTCGCAACGGTCAACGCGGCGGCCCCCAACGACCCGAACAGCGCCCTACGTCCGATTCTGCGGTGAACCGTCTCGAGGACCTCGGGGCCGCACATCAGTCGGCAGCGGGGGTGACGAGCAGAACCTTGTCGTCCGATCCGTTGTCGGTGGTCAGCAGGAATGCGCCGTCGTCGCCGAAGCTGGTGAGCGAGCGCAGTCGACCGTACGTACCCACCAGGGCGTCGGCCTCGTCGACGTACTCCGTGCCGTCCTCGGAGAGCTTGAGAAACAGGAGCTTCTCGTCCTGTTGACTCGATATCACCGCGGCCCCGTTCCAGGAACCCCATCCCGGTCCGTTCGCAAAGGTCAGACCGGGCGTCGCAATGGCGGGGCTACCCGAGCTCCACACCGCAGCGAGCGCTCCGGGCACGCGGGTGGGATCGGTCATCGGTACCGACTCGTCGTAGATGAACGGGAGTCGATCGGGACGGTATCCGTAGTTGCCGCCGGGCACCAGCAGGTTCAGCTCGTCGTCTCGGGAGGTGCCCTGCTCCACCTCGTAGATCTGACCGGTGCCGGGCCGAATCGCCAACCCCTGTACGTTCCGATGCCCCAGGGTGAAGATGCGATCCGGTGAACCCGCCGCGGCGGAACCGTCGGCGTTGATGTGCAGAACCTTGCCGCCCAACGAGTTCCGATCCTGAGGAACCGTCGGCGACGCCGTGTCTCCGGTGCCGACGTACAGGGTGCCGTCGGGGTGAGCCAGAATTCGGCAGCCACCGTGGCGACCGCCGTCTGCGACGGGAATATCGTCGACGAGGGTGCCGGTGCGCGTCAGAGCCGTCCACCCCGGGTCCACGGTCCACGAGAGCACGGCGATGTGGTTGTCGCTGCCACCGCCCGCACTTCCGGTTCCGGCGCTACCGGTGCCGCCACCGCCGCCCTGAACGCCCTGGCACGTGTAGATCGTTCTGGAGGCGGCGAAATCCGTCGCGAGAGCGATGCCCATGAGGCCCGTCTCGCCGGACGCGTACAGGTCGTCGAGGTCCGCGGCGAGCTCGCGGGTGGCACCGCCGACGTCGCGGATCACGAACCGCCCCGAGCGCTCTCCCGTCAGAACCGTTCCGTCCGGCGCGACCACTGCATCCCACGGCTTCGCGAGTCCGTCGAGCACGGTGGTGACCGTCAGATCGGGGAGCGGATCGGCCTGCGCCGTCGCGGTAGTCGTACCGGCAAGCGTCAGGAAGACGCTGGCAGCTATTACTCCGGAACTGGACACCAGCTTGTTCATCCACACTCCTGACGACGATCCGCGACCGGCCCGATATGACCGGTATCACATGATCTTAAACACACTCTTCAGGCGGCTCGCCGACTCACGACGCAATTCGTTGCCCGGGGTTCAGCCGACCTCGGGCGTGACGAGCAGTACCTGATCGTCGGATCCGTTGTCGGTGGTGAGCAGGAAGCCGCCGTCGCTTCCGAAGGGGGTGAGCGAACGCAGCCTGCCGTAGGTGCCTTCCAGCGCCTCCGCCTCCGCGACGTACTCGGTTCCGTCCTCCGACAAAGCCAGGAAGACGAGCTTCTCGCCCTGCTGACTCGAGATCACCGCGGCACCGTTCCAGGACCCCCACTGCTCCCCGTCGGCGAACGTGACGTCGGGGGTGGCGATGGTCGGATCACCCGAACTCCACACTGCGGGCAGGGCACCGGGAACCCGATCGGGGTCGGTCATGGGAACCGACTCGTCGTAGACCGACGACCGTCGATCGGGGCGATAGCCGTAGTTGCCGCCCGGCACCAACAGGTTCAGCTCGTCGTCGCGGCTCGTCCCCTGCTCGACCTCGAAGATCTGATCGGTTCCGGGACGGATCGCCAGTCCCTGCACATTGCGATGACCGAGAGTGAAGATGCGATCCGGTGCATCAGCTGCGGCGGTGCCGTCTGCGTTGACGTGTAACACCTTGCCGCCCAGCGAGTTTCGATCCTGAGGAACACTGGGGCTGGCAGTGTCCCCGGTGCCGATGTACAGCGTGCCGTCGGGATGAGCCAGAATTCGGCAGCCACCGTGACGCCCGCCGTCTGCGACGGGAATGTCGTCGACGAGGGTTCCGGTGCGCGTCAGAGCCGTCCACTCCGGGTCCACGGTCCACGACATCACGCCGATGTTGTTACCTGCGTCGCCGCGCACACCCTGACAGGTGTAGATCGTTCGCGACGCGGCGAAATCGGTAGCCAGTGCGATTCCCATGAGTCCGGTCTCACCGGCGGCGTAGAGGTCGTCGAGGTCCGCGTTCAGTTCGCGCTGGACTCCCGCGGAGTCGCGGATGACGAACCGGCCGGAGCGCTCTCCGGTCAGCACCGTGCCATCGGGAGCGACCACCACGTCCCACGGTTTGTCGAGGCCGTCGAGCACGGTGGTGACCGACAGGTTCGGCAGCGGTTCGGTAGGTGCGGCCGAGGAGGGAGCAGAGTCGGAAACAGAGCCCTGCGACGACGAGGTCGCGGACGACTCGGTGGGCTCTGCGCCCCCGCCCTCTTCGGTGGCGTCCGCCGAACAGGCCGCTACCAGGGCGACGCTCATGGCGATGACCGCTGCGCCGGTGACCGGTTTCTTCACGAGCGCTCCTGACGAATTTCGGTGAGTCCCATTTTTCCGTTATTACCGTTTTCGCGACTTCCGAACCACCGACCGAGCGGGGTCGTGTTCAGGACACCAGTCGATACCCGGCTTCGGCGACAGCGGCGTCCACCGTCGCGGTATCGAGCGCCGAATCACTGCTCACCACGACCGCACCGGAATCCACATCGACGTCGACGCCGGTGACTCCCGAGATCTCCGATACTTCTTCTCTCACCGACGCTGCGCAATGCCCGCACGTCATGCCCTCGACCGAATATGTCGTCTGCATCTGGCTTTTCTCCTCTTCCGTCAGGAACGAACCAGGCGCGCGATGGCCTCGGAGGCCTCTTTCACTTTCGCGTCCGCCTCGGGTCCGCCGTGTTTCGCGGCCTCCACGACGCATCCCGCGAGGTGGGCGTCGAGCAGCTTCAACGAGACCGACTGCAGCGCCTTGGTCACCGCGGACACCTGGGTGAGGACGTCGATGCAATAGCGGTCGTCTGCGACCATTCTCGATATCCCGGCCACTTGACCCTCGATACGACGCAATCGCTTCAGCAGATCGTCCTGCTCGGCACTGTAGCTGCTCATAGCGCCCACCATACCCCTACCCGGTAGGGGGTGCACCTGTCGACAGGAGTCGACGCACGCCGTCGACCATGAGCAGTAGGGCCACGGTGACGACCAGGGCGGCGAGCGCGATCCAGGACCCCGAGTAGAACGTTCCCGAATACGCCGGGGACACATCGGGAACCGCGGGAAACTCGGTGGTGCGCACCCCGGCGTTCCAGCACGCCACAGCTCCGATCACCGCGAGCAGAGCCAGCACCAGCTCCGCCCACCCGAGTGACTTCGTCACAGGTACTCCCGCTTCGCGGTTTCCAGCGCCGCACGCAACCCGTCGTCGTCCTTCGCCCACGCCTGCACCAGTCCGCCGCCCACCAGACGCAGGCCGATGCCGTGTCGCTTGCGCGGGACACCCGACAGCTCCCCGAGTACGCGCGCGGTCTCCCACCTCTTCGGCTCGTATTCACCGTCGGCGTACTCGGCCGGGGGCAGTATGTCGTCTATCTCGACCAGGTCGACGGTCTCGGTTCCCTGACGCAGCCGTCGCGTGGTGAGTTCGACGCTGACGTGCATCCGCGCGGCGCGGAGCTGGACGTACGTGAGACCGACGAGGATCAGCGAGAACAGCGCGAGGGCGAACCAGTGGATCACCGGTCCGGATGCGAGTTCGACCGCGAGCACCACCAGGCAGAACACCGGTCCCCACGCCAGCATGCGCCATCGCCCACCGGGCTCGTGGAAGAGCACGGGGTCGTCGGTGGGGGTCTCGCTACTCATCTCACTGCTCACGGACGAACCACTCCCGCGCCGACGGCCGGTAGACCAGAACTGCTGCGACCACCAACGCGACGGTGATCACCAGCAGCACGAACGGAAACACCAGCGCGGCGAACGTCAGCAGCAGCGCAACGGCTCCGGACAGCGCTACCAGGGCGCGTCGGAACCTGCGGTCGCCGCCGCGGACCGGGCCCGACATCAGACCGACGGCCAGCCCGACCACACCGAAGATCACGCCGAGGCCACGAAAGACCGTCAGGAAGGAATCGATCTGCTCGTCCGTCGCACCGCCGGTGGTGAACGATGCGCGGATCTGGTCGGCGGGAAGCGTCAGGGCGATCATGCACACGACGATGAGCAGCACCGCCGAGGCCAACCACAGCCAGTAGGCGGCGGAAACCACTCGGGGCCGGGCGATCGGTGCGTCGGTGTCTGCGCTCACGCCAGACATCCTGCCACCGCGGGCGAGCTGCGCGTTCGGCCGGCAGAGATTCTTTCGCCGACGCGGCGCTCAGCCTGCAGAAATTCCCAGCGCCATGATCGCGATGGCGGCCGAGACGGCGAGCAGCAACCCGAGCAGGGCCCAGCCGGGGCGACCGCTCTCGGCGGGACAGGGCTCGCGATCGACGGCCGGTGCTGCGGTCGGCTGCGTGATACTCGCTGCTGCAGGGGTGTGCTCTGCCATGTCGGTTCCGATCACTCGAGAAGATATCGAGAGTGATGCTAGTCACACAGCTGGTGCCGCAGCCTCGAACACGCCCGAAACTAGCGTTTTCCCGAAGCGACGAAGTATTCGTTGGATTCCCGACGGTGCATCAGGTAGATCGCCCCGGCGGCCAACACTCCCTGGCCGATGCCGAGCACACTCATCACGATGTTCATCGCGCCTGCGCTCGACGCAATGGCGAACAGTTCGAGGATCATGGTGAACACGGTGAACGATCCGATGATGGTGAGCAGCATGCGCGCCCACATCTTGCCCGCGCGCATCCGCTTGACCCAGAACAGGAACAACGCTCCGAAACCGAGTACGACGAACACCGTGACGACGAGCATCACCGTCACCATCGACTGCGTGGACTCCACCGTCATGTCGGCGGCCGCGTCCTGCGCTGCGAGGTCGTCGAGCAGGGACTGCGCGAATTCCTCGCGCGCCCCGAACAGCGTCCACACCGAGAACAGCGCCGAGAGCGCCCCGATCAGCGCCACTCCCCACCACAGGTGGCGTGCGGTCTCGACGTCGACGGGGGCCGGACGTGGGGTCGGCTCGAGGTCCGGTCCTGACTGCGGGAACCCGTGCTCCATCTCCCAGCGCTGCCAATCCGGCTGCGGCGGTGGGTTGCCCGGCGTGTTGCTGTCGGGGTTGTTGCCGTCCGGGTTGTTGTTCGGAGGAAATTCGTTCACAACCAGCCCGCCACTTCGGTAGCCCAATAGGTCAGTACGACATCGGCACCGGCGCGCCGGATACCGACGAGCGATTCCAGTACCGCTGCGTCGCGGTCGATCCACCCGTTCTGAGCGGCGGCGGTGATCATGGCATATTCCCCGGAGATCTGATAAGCCGCAACCGGAACCGGTGACATCTCGGCGACGTCGCGAAGAATATCGAGATACGACATCGCCGGCTTGACCATCACCATGTCGGCACCCTCGGCGAGATCGAGCTCCACCTCGTGGGTGGCCTCGCGGCGGTTCGCTGCGTCCTGTTGATACGTCCGGCGATCACCCTGCAACGAGGACCCCACTGCTTCGCGGAACGGGCCGTAGAAGGCCGACGCGTATTTCGCCGAGTACGCCAGCT
This sequence comes from Rhodococcus sp. NPDC076796, assembly GCF_040702765.1. Classification (NCBI taxonomy): domain Bacteria; kingdom Bacillati; phylum Actinomycetota; class Actinomycetes; order Mycobacteriales; family Nocardiaceae; genus Rhodococcus; species Rhodococcus sp. NPDC076796. Next base: position 69,483 of record NZ_JBFBMS010000002.1, read on the forward strand.
GACCGACCTCGACGTGGCCGGCAGCGTCGAGTCCGGCGCGGATGGCTCCGACCTGACCGTCCATCATTCCGCTCGGTCCGAGCAGGTGCGCACCCGATTCCGCCTGCGCGACGGCCATGTCCACGTAGCGCAGCAGGGTGGCGTCGTTGTCGATGGAACCGTTCTCCCCCAGGACTCCGCAGTGCCCGTGCGAGGTGAACTCGTCCAGGCAGGTATCGGCCATGATGACCGTCGAATCCCCGAGGTCGGCCTTCAGCCGCGCCAGCCCCCGATTGAGAATTCCGTCCGGGTCGGTTGCACCCGAGCCGGTCTCGTCCTTGTCCTCGGGCCTCGGTACTCCGAACAGCATGACGCCGCCGACGCCTGCCGTAACGGCTTCGGCGGCCGCAGCGCTCAGCGAATCCAACGTGTGTTGGTACACCCCGGGCATCGAGCTGATCGCCCGAGGCTCGGTGATGCCGTCGGCCACGAACATCGGCAGCACCAGATGCCGTGCCTCGAGCGATGTCTCGGCCACGAGCCGACGCAGTGCCGGGGTACGGCGCAGGCGTCGGGGACGGTCGGTGGGGAACAAGCGAACTCCTTACGGACCGGGTGTGCCGATCGTGAGATCCGCAGCCGAGTTACCGGCGGCGCGACTTCTTGCGCGGTGGGGGCAGTGCGCCCTCGGCCCGCAGGCGAGCCGCGTGCTCGGCGAGAGCCTCGACCAGCGGTCCGACCTGTGCCGATTCGGGCTGCACGTCCACGCGCAGACCGAACTCGACGGCCGTCTCGGCGGTCTTGGGGCCGATGCACGCCACCAGTGTGCGCGCGTGCGGCTTGCCGGCGATGCCGACCAGGTTCCGGACGGTGGAACTCGACGTGAAGCACACTGCGTCGAACCCGCCGGTCTTGATCATCTCGCGGGTCTCGGCGGGGGGCGGTGCTGCCCGGACGGTGCGGTACGCGGTGACGTCGTCGATCTCCCAGCCCCGCTCGCGCAGGCCCTCGGCGAGAGTCTCGGTGGCGATGTCGGCGCGCGGCAGAAGAACTCGGTTGACCGGATCGAAGACCTCGTCGTACGGCGGGAAGTCCTCGAGCAGTCCGAGCGAGCTCTGCTCACCCGACGGCACCAGTTCGGGGTTGATGCCGAACGAACGCACCTTCGCCGCGGTTGCCTCGCCGACACAGGCGATCTTGACACCGGAGAACGCACGAGCGTCCAGACCGAACTCCTCGAACTTCTCCCACACGGCGCGAACGGCGTTGGTGGAGGTGAAGACGACCCACTGGTAGCGGCCGTCGACCAGGCCCTTGACGGACCGTTCCATCTGGGCCGGGCTGCGCGGGGGCTCGACGGCAATGGTCGGGACCTCGATGGGGATGGCTCCGTGGGTGACGAGTCGATCGCTCATCTCCCCTGCCTGATCCTTGGTGCGCGGCACCAGCACGGTCCAGCCGTACAGTGCGCGAGATTCCCACCAGGACATCTTGTTTCGGCCCGAGACGACCTTGCCGACGGTGACGACGAGCGATCCGACGAGCTCGGATCCGGCGTCGTTGAGGGTGGCGAGGGTGGCCTCGACGGTGCGCTGCTGACGGGTGGTGCCGCGGACGGTGATGGCCGCAGGCGTCTGCGGTGCCAGACCGTGTTCGACGAGGGCACTGGCGGTTTCGGCCAGGTGGCCCGATGTTGCGTGCAGTACCAGCGGGCCCGGAGCAGCAGCGAGTGCTGCCCAGTCGACCTCGCCCCGGACGTCGGCCTCGGTGTGACCCGAGCCGAGGGCCATTCCTGCGTAGCTGGGGACGGCCGATCCCGACGGCAGGCCGGGGAGCACCTCGAACGGCACGTGCGTGCGAGCGACGGCGCTGACCTCGGCGATCACCGAGTCGGTCGTGAGCGGATCACCGGAGACCAGGCGAACCACGTCGTGGCCGTTCTTGGCTTCGGCGAGAAGGGTTTTGGCGACCTCGGCCGGTTCGCCGAGTGCCGGACGAACCTCGACACCGTTCTCGCCCGTCTCCGGGTCACGCGGAACGTCGGCACCGACCAGGGCGGTGACGCCCTTGTCGACGTCGGGATCGGTGAATGCGAGCTCGGCCGCTCCGAGCACTTCCCGTGCCCGGACCGTGAGCAGAGCCGGGTCACCCGGCCCGGATCCCACGAACAGGATCCGTCCGTTGGTGTTCTTGCGGACTGGGCTCATCGGTTGTTCTCCAGTGCTGTCTTGTGTGGGTACTGCAGTTCTATCGGGGTTGCGGTGCCCCGTTTCGGAATCAGTCGAGCGGTGGCGATCGACTCTCTTCGCACCACCGGACGGGTCGCCTTGCGTTTGGCGCGTCCACGGACGGGTGCCGTTATGGCCCTAGACATGAGATCCACCCTGTACCTGAGAACCGGCCTGTGCTGGTTCGGTGACTGAAACGAGTTCGCGCGCACCGAGATCGAGCAGTTCGCGGGCCAATTCCCGGCCCAGCTCCTCGGCTCGGTCGGGTGATCCGACGATCGACGCGCGGATGGTGTCACTGCCGTCGATGGCCGCGACGCAGCCCCGCAAGGACAGTTCGTCGAAGATGCGGCCGTCCTCGTCGATGGATTCGACGACCTCTGCGATCGCGCCGACCGGAGCGGTGCAGCCGGCTTCGAGTTCGGCGAGCAGCCCGCGTTCGGCTGCCACCGCGGCGCGTGAGTGTGCGTCGTCGAGGGTGGCGATGGCGGTCGCGAGATCGGTGTCCTCGACCCGACATTCGACTGCGAGCGCACCCTGGGCGGGTGCCGGGAGCAACTGAACCGGGTCGAGTGCTTCGGTGACGACGTCGAGTCGGCCGATGCGGGACAGTCCGGCGCGGGCGACGATGACGGCGTCGAGCTCTCCCGACGCGACCTTTCCGATCCGCGTGTCGAGGTTGCCGCGCAGCGGACGGACGTCCAATCCCTGTCCGAGAGCTCGCAATTGAGCGATACGGCGCGGGGCGGACGTGCCGACCTTCGCGTCGGCAGGCAACTCACCGAGTACCAGTCCGTCACGGGCGACCAGGGCGTCGCGCGGGTCCTCGCGAGCCGGGATGGCGGCGATGGTGAACCGCTCGTCGGCCGCCGTCGGCAGATCCTTGTACGAGTGCACGGCGATGTCGACGGTGCCGTCGGCGAGCGCCTCACGCAGCGCCGCGGTGAAGACACCGACGCCGATCGTCTGTACGGGAGCAGCAGACAGGTCGCCGGCAGTCTTGACGATCACCAGTTCCGCTTCGACTCCGGCTGCCGCGAGGGCAACCCGAACGGTGTCGGCCTGAGTGGTCGCGAGAAGGCTTCCGCGAGTGCCGATCTTGACGATGCCGGTCATTCGGCACGCTCCTGACCGGTGGTTCCGCCGGGGTAGGAGTCCGAGCGCAAATCGGTGCGGCTGGCGGTGAAATCGTCCACCAGCTCCAGCGAGCCGATCTCCATCGGCGTGGCAACGGCGTCGACCGAGCCGGGGCTCAGCTCGAACAACTCGCGCAGCGCAGCGGCGTAGGAATCCCCGCCCGGTGTGCTGGCGAGCTGCTTGACGCGCACGGTGGGTGAATGCAGCAGCTTGTCCACGACGCGGCGCACGGTGCGCGCCACCTCGTCACGCTGCGGCGAGTCGAGTCCGGGCAGCCGCGATTCGAGACGCAGCAGCTCTCCCTCGACCACCTCTGCAGCACGCTGGCGCAGTGCCGTGACAGTGGGGGTGACCTCGGCAAGCCGTTGTCCGGCAAGGTATCCCGAGAGTTCACTGGAGACGATCTCGCGGGCCGCGGACGCGTCGTTCGCCGCGGCACCGGCGGCGGGATCGCGCTGCAGGGACTCCATGTCGAAGACGGTGATGCCCGGCAGACCCGACACCGCGGGTTCGACGTCGCGCGGCAGACCGAGGTCGCAGATGACCAACGGTCGATCGGAGCCGCGGCGGGCGAGCGCGAGGTGGGCGTCGGCGATGGAGACCACGGCCCCCACCGCTCCGGTACAGGTGAGGAGGATGTCGGCCTCGGCGACTGCGTCGGCCAGGTCCTCGAGAGCGACCGAGGTTGCCGTGATGCCGTTGGAGACGGCGTTCTCGGCCAGGTGGTCGGCTCGCTCGCGGGTGCGGTTGACGACGGTCAGCTCGGCTATGCCTGCGCGGCCGAGGTGGGCGACGGCGAGGCCGCCCATCGCTCCGGCACCGAGGACGACGGCTTTGCGGCCGGCGAGGGAACCGTCGAACAATTCGGCGGCGCGGTCGAGGGCGACCGAGACCACCGAGGCTCCGGCGGCGTCGATTCCGGTTTCACTGTGCACACGCTTGCCCACGCGCAGGGCCTGCTGAGCCAGTTCGTGCATCACGCGGCCCGAGGCCTGCTGCCCGTCCGACGCGGCGTAGGCCGAACGGATTTGGCCGAGAATCTGCTGCTCGCCGATGACCATCGAGTCGAGGCCACTGGCCACGGCGAAGAGGTGCTCGACGGCGGCCTCGCTGTAGCGGACGTAGGCGTGCTTGGTCAGGTCCGCGATCTCGAGCCCGGAGTGTTCGCCGAGAACTTCGCCGACGGCGGTCAGCGCGCCGTGGAAGGCGTCGACGACGGCGTAGATCTCGACGCGATTGCACGTGGACACCACCATGACCTCGGAAATGCTTCCGCTGGCCATCAGCTTGTCGGTCAGTTTCGGGCGATCGGTGTCCGTGATGGCGACACGCTCGAGGACTGCGACGGGAGCGCTACGGTGCGAAATCCCGACGAGAAGGACACTCACGGTGCAATCACCGATCCGTTTCTTGTCGAACTGTTGACTGGGCTTGGATTGCCGGCGATGCGCGGGCCGTGACTGCGGCCGAGGCGTGCCGTGGACGTGAGCGGTGAGGATGCGAGAGGGGGCGGCGATACCGGCTGCGGCCGGGGCGCGGCGACGATGGCCGGATCGGCGATATCGCTCGATCCGGAGACGTTGCGCGAGCTGTTGAAGGAGAGCACCTGCATCTCCACCGCCAGGTCCACGCGCCGCACCTCGACGTGTTCGGGTACGTCGAGGACCATCGGCGAGAAGCTCAGGATGCATTCGACGCCACCGGCGACGAGCTTCTCGGCGACGCTGTGCACGGCCTCGTCGGGGGTGGCGATGACGCCGATGGTGGCTTCGAGTTCACGGCAGGCGACGACGAGTTCGTCGACGTGCCGGACGGTGAGGCCGTCGATGTCGGTGCCGACCCGCTTCGGGTCGCTGTCGAACAGTCCGACCATCGTGAACCCGCGTCGAGCGAATCCGCCGTATCCGGCCAGCGCCTGCCCGAGGTTGCCGACTCCCGCCAGAACGACGCGGTGGCCGCGATCGAGTCCGAGTGCGCTGTCGATCTTGGCGCGGAGGCGGGCCACGTCGTAGCCGACTCCGCGTACGCCATTGGGGCCGAGAAAGGAGAGATCCTTGCGCAGTTTGGCCGATCCGACGCCTGCTGCGGTGGCCAGTTCTTCACTGGAGACGATGAGAACGCCCTCGTCTGCGAGGATCGAGAGGACCCGCAGGTACGTCGCCAGACGAGTGACCGTAGCCTGAGGGATGACCCGCTCTACGCCGCTGGGCGACGGGCGCTCTTCGGTCACGTCTGGGGCTCCTCGTCCGAACGGCGTCGATGCCGGTCTTCACGCTGATCCTGCGTTCGTGTCTATTTCACGGACGCTGTTCACACCACGGTAACTGCTTGTGAACGAATGAACAAAGTTGCGCACACCGGCCCTCACCTGCACACGCGAGAGCAATCACACGTTCTTAGGGTGCCCTGCCCGGGTGAGATCGGCCCGCAACCGCGGCACGTCTACCTCCCAGTAACTGTGTTCGATGCCGTCGAGGAGCACCACGGGCACTCGATCCCCGTACTCCGCACGCAGGTCAGGCGATTCCGCTGCCGCCTCGTCCACGTCGACGACGGTGACCGGCACGTCGAATTCCCGGCACACCTCGCTCAACACCTCGAACGCGTGAGTGCAGGAATGGCAGCCTGCGCGGGTGAGAAGAGCCACGCCGGTTTCAGTCGTCTGCATGCGTCCACTGTGACACGGCCGCGACAGAGACGAAGGTCACAGTCCGCGGTCCGATCGGGGGCCGAACGACAGGCGTGCAGTGCTGCCCTTCACACGTCGCCCGGACAACCCCGACTAGGCTTGCGGCGAGCGACTCGACTGGGAGGTGGACGGAAGTGAGTGACGGGGGAACAGACCTGCCGATCGAGAACACGCCCGATATCGACATGGTCGATACGAACGACCCGAGCGAAGACAAGCAGTTCAAGCGCCGCATCCGCAGGATTCGCAATCCGTTCGGTCCGACGGACGCCGAGGTCCGCGCCAACGTTGCAGGTCAGGCCAGTGCCGATGCGGCTCTGGCGTTGCAGATCGAGTCCGAGGGTGCCGTTCCGCGGGATCTGACTGCTGCTGCCTTCTTCGACGTGGACAACACGATGGTGCAGGGCGCGTCGATCATTCACTTCGCTCGCGGATTGGCCGCCCGCAAGTACTTCACCAGCGGCGATCTGGCCCAATTCGCTTGGCAGCAGGTCAAATTCAGGGTCAGCGGGAAAGAGAACAGCGAGGACGTGGCCAGCGGCCGCGAGAAGGCGCTCTCGTTCATCACCGGCCGTCCCACCTCGGAGCTGACCCGGCTCGGCGAGGAGATCTATGACGAGGTGATCGCCGACAAGATTTGGGCCGGTACCCGGGCTCTCGCTCAGATGCACCTCGACGCCGGGCAGCAGGTCTGGCTGGTGACGGCCACTCCCCTCGAACTGGCCCAGATCATCGCCAAGCGCCTGGGCTTGACCGGGGCCCTCGGAACCGTCGCCGAGAGCAAGGACGGGGTGTTCACCGGCCGTCTCGTCGGCGACATCCTGCACGGCATCGGCAAGGCGCACGCAGTGCGCTCGCTGGCCGTGCGTGAAGGTCTCAATCTCAAGCGCTGCACCGCGTACTCGGACAGCCACAACGACGTGCCGATGCTTTCGCTGGTCGGCACCGCCGTGGCGATCAACCCCGATACCGACCTGCGTGAGCTGGCCAAGAACCGGGGTTGGGAGATCCGCGACTACCGCACCGGACGCAAGGCCGCCAAGATCGGTGTGCCCACGGCGTTGGCCTTGGGCGCGGTCGGCGGTGGGCTGGCCGCGGTGATCGGCCGTCGTAAGGCCTGATCCATCCGGACGGCGATCAGAGCGTGAGCTGCATCAGCGTCAGGTCCAGCCACCGACCGAACTTGACGCCCACTTGCGGCATCTGTCCGACGGTGACGAACCCGAACTTCTCGTGCAGAGCGATCGAGGTGGTGTTCTCGGATTCGATGAACCCCACCAACACGTGAACGTCGCGTGCTTTCGCTCGCTCGATCAACTCGCCCAGTAGCGCACTGGCCAGCCCGCGGCGGTAGAAGTCTCGGTGGATGTACACCGAGTGTTCCACCGAATGCCGGTAGCCGCTCTTGACCCGCCACTGCCCGTACGACGCGTATCCGGCCACCCGTCCGTCGACCTCTGCGGTGAGTACCGGGTATCCAGCGGCGATCCGGCCCTCGAACCAGGCTGTGCGATCGGCGAGATCGACCTGTTCCTCGTCCCAGATGGCGGTGGTGTTGGCGACCGCATCGTTGTGGATGTCGAGAATCTCCGGTAGATCGGCAGCGGCAGTATCGCGAATATGCACTGCCACACGATAACCCGAGCGTCTAACCCAGGAAGACGTTGCGCCTCTTGGCAAGCAGTCGATACAGCGTGTGCTGAATGGTCTCGCGGACGTGGTCGGTCAACTCGAACAGCACCATCGGATCCTCGAACGCGGTGGAGTCGTACCCATCGGTGAGGATCGGTTTGCCGAACTCGATGTACCACTTGGACGGCATCGGGATCAGGCCCAGCGGGCCGAGGTGCGGGAAGAACGGCGTGACCGGAAAGTAGGGCATGCCCATCAGTCGGGCCAGTGGCGCGATGTCGCCGATCTTGGGGTAGATCTCCTCCGAGCCGACGATGGAGCACGGGATGATCGGCACACCCGTCCGCAAAGCAGCCGAGACGAATCCGCCGCGACCGAATCGCTGCAGCTTGTAGCGCTCACTGAACGGTTTGCCGATGCCCTTGAACCCCTCGGGGAACACGGCGGCGACCTCGCCGGTACGCAGCAGACGCTCGGCGTCGGGGTTGCAGGCCAGCGTGTGCCCGGCCTTGCGCGCGATCGTGCCGACGCCGGGCATCTCGAATGCCATGTCGGCGGCCAACATTCGCAGAGGGCGGTGCGCCGGGTGGTGATCGCGGACGGCGACCGACGCCATCAATGCATCGACGGGCACGACGCCCGCATGGTTGGCGACGACGAGCGCGCCGCCGTCGGACGGAATGTTCTCGATGCCCTTGACCTCGACACGGAACCACTTGTCGAAGAGCGGCCGCAGCAACGGAAGCCAGACCGCGTCGGCGAAGTGCGGGTCGTAGCCGAACTCGTCGACGCTGTAGTCACCGGCCAGCCGCCTGCGTACGAACTCGGCGACCGAGGAGATCTGGTCGACGATCGTGGACTTGGTGTCGTCGATCATCGACAGCAACGGAGTCGGGATGGACGGCGTCACGGCCGACGCCTCGGCAGGCGCCGGGTCCAGCAACGGCGTCGGCTCTCGAGGATCGGCGTAGGCGGAGGGGTGCCGCTCACGCGAGCCCGCAGCCGCTCGGGCCGAACGGCCGGTCGTGCCGCCGTGCAATGGAATCACTTTTGCCACCTCGCTCACCCGTCCCCTCCCGAACCGAGCACTGCTTCCGAACCACGCACCGGTTCCGAACTGCGCAGTGCGGCCAGTGCACGCGCCGTGGACGCGCCTGTTTCGACGGCCGAGACCAGTCGATCTTCGATGCTGTCCACCCATTCGGTTCTGATGACCGGCCGCAGCGCTGCTCCTCGGACGAAGTCGTCGAATGCCTGAACCGTAGTCCACCGCGGCTCGAAGCCCAGGACGGACCGCATGCGGGTGGTGTCGAGTCCGCAGCCGAAGTGGAAGTAGTCGAGTTGCTCGGTGGTGAACTCGCGCATCATGCCACCCATCAGGGCGCGGCCGACGCTCTTGAAGAGTGGAAACGGTACCGGCACCTGAACACGGCCGGCTCGGCGAATTGCCTGGGAGAGCATGATCGTTCCGTCGGCACCGATGTTGAACGTGCCCGCCGACCCGCCGAGAGTGGCGCGCTCGAGCGCAGCAAGGGCGTCTTCCTCGTGCAGCAACTGCATGCGTGCGTCGCGGCCGACGATGCTGGGGATCAGCGGCGAGGTCATGTAGCGCGAGATGGTGCCGTTCAGTCGTGGACCGATCAGCGGCGCCATGCGCAGGATCGACACCGCGATGTCCGATCGTCGGCGGCCGAGCCCGCGCGCGTATCCCTCGATGTCGATCGAGTCCCGCGCGTACCCACCGCTCGGGGGGCGTCGGGCACTCATCTCCTCGGTGAATTTCACCGGGTCCTTGGCGCTGCAGCCGTACACCGAGGACGACGAACGCAGGACGACCCTCTCGACGGTCGGTGACTTCTGACAGACGGCGAACAGCTGCATCGCGCCGATGACGTTGAGGTCTTTCATCGTCGCGCGGCCACCGGATTTCGGCGGCTTGGCGACGGTGGCTGCGTGCACGACGGTGTCGACGCCGGCATTGCGAATCACTTTGCCGATCAGCGGATTACGGATGTCGGCGCGGACGAATTCCGCGCGACCCATGCGGCGCACCAGATCCTTGCTCGGAGAGACCGCATCGACGGCGATGACGCGCTCGATATTCGGATTCTGGGCCAGCCTGGTGACGAGGTAGCCGCCGAGAAATCGGCTCGCTCCGGTCACGAGGACCACTCGGGGCGCAGCCGATCCACGATCGCTCGGACTCACTGCGCACCCCCAACGTCGGTTCCGCTGCAAAGCCTACTGGATCGGCAGGGGTCGGCGTGGGTGAGAAGCAAAGCCCGTTCTTCGAACAGAAGAAGCCCGCCACCGATGGTGACGGGCTTCTTCGTGAAGCAGATGACGGCAGGCTTATTTGCCGAGTTTCCTGCGCTGCACGCGGGTACGACGAAGCAGCTTGCGGTGCTTCTTCTTCGACATGCGCTTGCGACGCTTCTTGATCACTGAACCCATGCGGGTGTCCTCACGTTCTTCTCTAGCGTTTTCGCGCACGCCGTTTGCGTACGCCTACCTGACAACCAAGCCCTGGGGCTGCGGTTACCGAGCTGGCGCTGGGGCCACGTACTCGCCCACGGCTGCACACCGGCTGGCTGGCACGACGAGCGCCAATCCTACCGGTGTGAACCAGGACTTACGAAACCGGCCCCACGTGCACTACTAGCCTGCGTCGAAGTACGAGGTCTCGAGATAGTCGTGGACCGCCTTGGCGTGCACACGAAAAGATCGACCCACTCGTACAGCGGGCAATTCTCCGCCGTGCACCAGCCGGTACACGGTCATTTTCGAAACCCTCATCAGCGTCGCCACTTCGGCGACCGTGAGGAACTGCGTTCCGGCCAGAGCCGGTTGACCGTCCGGGGACGAACCCTTGGACGGCTTGTTTATAGACGCCATCAATCCACATACCTCCGGCACGTCTCATGCGGCAGGCTTCCCCTCCTGCCGAACAGACACGCACGTGCTGCCCCCGAGCCTATAGGGACAGATGGGGTTACTGCGACGGGTGTGGGGAAAAGATTTTTTATTCTGCTGTGATGCCCATCTCAGTGGATCGGGCATTTGCGGCACCGAGAGCATCGAAAAACGCTGCTCGAAGGCCCTTTCTCTCCAATTCACGCACCGCAGCGGCGGTAGTTCCGCCCGGAGAAGTCACCGCATATCGAAGCTCGCTCGCGCTCTCGTCGGAGCGATCGAGCATCGCCCCCGACCCCACCATCGTCTGAACCACGAGCGCCGACGCCACGTCGCGGCTCAATCCCAAGCCCACTCCCGCGTCGATCATGGCCTCGGCCACCAGGAAGAAATAGGCCGGACCGGAGCCGGACACGGCCGTCACGGCATCGAGCTGATTCTCCTTGACCACGACCACCTTGCCGACGGCCGAGAGGATCGAGCGCACGAGTTCGAGGTGCTCGGCGCGGGCGTACTTGCCCGGTGCCAGCACGCTGACACCCTCCCCCACCAGCATCGGGGTGTTGGGCATGACCCGAACCACTGGGAAGCCGGCGGGGAGCTTGGGCTCGAACTTGGTGGTGGGGACGCCTGCGGCCAGCGAGACGATGAGCTGTTCGCGATCGCCGTCGAGTTCGATCTTGGTGATCTCGGTCAGTGCCGCTTCGACGTCGGCCGGCTTGACCGCCAGCACGATCACGTCGGCACCCTCGGATGCGTCGCCGACCGTGGTGGTCAGTACTCCGAATTCCTTGGCGATCTCCTTGGCACGGGTCTCGGACTTCTCGGCGACCACCAGATCGCGCACTGCGTGGCCGGACTCGAGGAGTCCCGCAATCAACGCCTCGCCGATCCGTCCGCCGCCGATCACTGCAATTCTCGTCATGGACGCCAAGCCTGCCATGTCAGTTCGAGCGCGGCACCATCGCCAACTGTCTGCTCTGCACCACGACGGCACCGGTCGAATCCAGCACCACGTGGTCCTCCTCGAACCAGGTGCTGCCGATGACGGTGCTGGTCGCCGCCACGCGCAGCCACCCCGGTGCCGGACGGCGTCGCAGGTAGGTCGTCAACTGCACGGTCGGAGCCCAACCGAACATTCCGCGGTTCATGGTCACCGGAGCCGAGATGTCTCCGGTCATCAGTGCGAACAGCACTGCGGTGTCGACGTCGGCCTCGTCGCCCGCGAAGGGACGCACCCACAAGCGAATCTCCGCCTCGCCCTGCTGACCGGTCAGGAACGACGCCGACGACGCGTCGATACGCATCTCGCAGCCCTTGGCGACGTGCACGATGGACGCCATCGGATGATCGCCTGCCACCGCGAGGGTCTCCGCAGGCGGCTCGGCGGCCATCGACGCCAGCGACGTCGGCGTCTGAAGATGGGGTTCGTCGGAATCGGGACGACCGAGGGTCACCACCGCCCGCACGGCAACGCGTCCGGCCTGGGTGAGTTCGACGTCGACGTGCGAGACCTGGCGACCGCGCTTGCGCACCACCGTCGTCAGCGCGACCTCACCGGGATCGGGCGCGGCCAGGTAGCTGACGCTCACCGCGAGCGGCTGGATCTCGGTCTGATCCGGGTCGGTCGCGACGATGTGCTGACGCGCTGCTGCCGCGCAGACGGCGAGCATCGCGCCGCCGTGCACCTTCGGACCGATGGTCCAGGTGGAGTCGATCGCGCCCGCGAACGACGCGGTGTCGGCGGCGACCTCGAGCGCGGTCAGGGTGGTGGCGGCTTTGAAGGGGCTGGCTGAACTCATTGACGACAACTTACCGGCGGCCTCAGGACAGGTGTGCGCGGGCGAACTGCAGTGCTTGCCCGAGCATCGAGGAACGCTCCGGGACCGTCCGCGCATTCTGCGTGTTGATCTCGATCACCGCCTGCCCCTCGAAGCCGCGGCGCACCAGTTCGGTGCACACCTCCACGCACGGCTGGCTGCCGTGGCCGGGGATCAGATGCTCGTCGACCGATGCGCCCCGGCCGTCGGCCAGATGCAGGTGCGCGATGCCCTCGCCCATACGGTCGAGCATCTCGAGCGCGTCCGAGCCTGCGGTGGCCGTGTGCGAGAGGTCGAGGGTGTAGTGACCGTGGCCGACATCCGTCGGGTCGTACGACGGCGAGAACGCCGACAGGGCTGCGCCCGGCCCACCGCGTCGTTCGAGTCGCTGCGCGGATTTCTCCTTGCGCCCGAAGAAGCGGTCGGCACGCATCGGGAACATGTTCTCGACGGCGACCACCACGTGCGAGTTCGATTCGAGTTCGGCGACCTGATCGGCGAAGCCATCGCTGTACTTGCGCTGCCATCGGAACGGTGGGTGCACCACGACCGTCGCCGAGTCCAGCTTCTCGGCCGCCTCGACCGAACGGGCGAGTTTGGCGACCGGATCCGATCCCCACACTCGCTGCGAGATCAGCAGACACGGCGCATGGATGGCCTGCACCGGCATCGAGTACTCCCGCGACAGCGCGGCCACCGCGTCGACGTCCTGACTGACCGACTCGGCCCACACCATCAGTTCGACGCCGTCGTAACCGAGCTCCGCCGCGTAGCGGAACGCCGCCTCGGTGTTCTGCGGGTAGACCGAGGCCGTGGACAGTCCCACCTGAATTCGCTTCGCACCCATCGCTGTGCCGGCTCAGCCGGTACTGAGCTGGAAGGCGAGCGGACCGAGCGTGACGAAGACACCGACGGCGATCGCGATGACGATCGATATCAGATCGTCGGTGCGCCGCAGAATTCTCACCACCGCGACGAGCCCGACGATGACCAGCACCGACAGCACCAGCGCGACCCACGGCAACACGTCCCACAGTTGCTCGAAGCCCTTGAACAGCAGCGCGCCGACGGCGATCGACACCACGGCCTGACCGATCAGCACCAGCCACTGCCGGACGGCACCGCCCTTGCCCTTGACGGCCGCTGCCCGGCGGTCGGTGCGCGAGGCCGCAGTCGCGCTGTCGGCCTCCGCGTCCGATGCGTCGTCGGTTGCCGTGTCGGCCTCGACGTCGGTCGCGGTCTTCGGCTCGTCGTCGATCTCCGGCTTCACGAGATCGACGACCTCGGTCTTAGCGGACGTCTCGGTCTCCGCCTGCTCGTCGGCCGACTCGGCTGTCGGTTCGTCGGCGCGCGCAATACGCGGGGACACCGCAGTCTTGGCCAGGTCGTCGACGTCGATGATCGCTGCTCGCGGAGCGACGTCGGTGTTCGGCTCGGCCACCTCGACCTGCCGCGATGCTCGGAATCCCACCGGCTTGCGGGTCCGACCCTGCTCGGCCGCGGTGGATCCGTACGGAAGCCGATCCGACGTCGCCGTCGTGGGCGCAGCCGGGCGCTTGGCGCGTTCGGTGTCGTCGTGCGAGCGGTTGAGCAGGTCACCGGCCACCGTGGTGGAGCCGGACAGCAGTTCCGGCTCGGGCTGCTGCTTCTCGCGCTTGCCTGCCGGTTGGAACGGAGTGGGTCGCGTGCTCTGCGGCGCTGCCGGTTGCGGCCGGGAGGAGACGGCGGCGGGTGAGTCGTCCTCGGCCGCATCGCTGCTCTGCGGCGCCACGTCGGGTGTCTCGGGCTCGGACGCATCGGGATCCGGGGTCTCGACCACCGGGGCGCTGCGGTTGCCCGGCTCGTCGCGGACGACGGGGATCTCACCGGTCAGCTCGGCGACGGAGATACCGCCCTTGACGCCGCGGCGACGGCGACCACCTGCGCTCAGGTTCGTCTTCTGACCGTTTCGGGCCAGTAGCTCGGCAACCGAGATCTGTCCGGTGTCCTCCGGGTTGGTGTCGCTCATCTCGAACGCCCCACCAGATCGCCGTCGGCTTCGGGGTCCAGCTTCCTCAACATCAAACCTTCCTTCAGCGCCCACGGGCATATCTCGAGTGACTCCGCTGTCGATGCCCGCATGCTCGCCTCCGCTACCAGAGCCCCGGCCACCAGTTGTGGCGACCTGTCGGCGCTGACACCTTCCAATTCTGCACGGTCGGCCGCCAGGATCCGCGATACGAACGCTACGAGTTGCCTCGAGCCGCGTCTGCACCGACGTCGAGCACCCCTATTCGCACATGCCCACGGTACTGGGTCTACCGTCGTCCTTTGTGACAGCAGGTCGTGAGCAGCAGTCGTTCGCTGCAGAGGTCGAGATGGATTTCCCTCGAGAATGGGTCGAGTTCCCCGACCCCGACAATTCGGAGCACCTCATCGCTGCGGATCTGACGTGGTTGTTGTCCAACTGGACCTGCGTGTTCGGAACTCCGGCGTGTCAGGGAACCGTCGAGGGCCGCCCCGACGACGGTTGCTGCTCCCACGGCGCGTTCCTGTCCGACGAGGACGACAAACGCAAGCTCGACGAGTCGGTGAAGTTGCTCACTCCGCAGGACTGGCAGCTGATGGACAAAGGTCTCGGCAAGAAGGGGTACGTCGAATACGACGATCTCGACGACGAGCAGTCACTGCGTACGCGGCGCTACAAGGGTGCCTGCATCTTCCAGAACCGTCCCGGGTTCGAGGGCGGAATCGGGTGTGCATTGCATTCGATGGCGCTGCGCAAGGGCATCGAACCGCTCGAGGTCAAGCCCGACGTGTGCTGGCAGCTGCCGATCAGGCGCACCCAGGACTGGGTGACGCGCCCGGACGGCTCGGAAATTCTCAAGACCACGATCGGCGAGTACGACCGACGCGGCTGGGGCGAGGGCGGCCTCGATCTGCACTGGTACTGCTCGGGCTCGCCCGACGCGCACGTCGGATCGAAGCAGGTGTTCGAGTCCTACAAGCCGGAATTGACCGAGCTGCTCGGCAAGGCCGCCTACGAGGAATTGGCATCGCTGTGCAAGCGTCGCCGCGGGCTCGGTCTGATCGCGGTGCACCCTGCCACTCGTGAGGCGGAGCGGCTGCGCCGCACGTGAGCGAAACTTCGTAGCCCACTACGAGTTTCCGCTCACATGCCGCAGGCTCTACCCCTCGAGCTTGTAGCCCAGTCCACGCACGGTCACGAGGTGTTCCGGCTTGGCCGGGTCGGACTCGATCTTCGAGCGCAGTCGCTTGACGTGCACGTCGAGTGTCTTCGTGTCGCCCACGTAGTCGGCTCCCCACACGCGGTCGATCAACTGTCCGCGGGTCAGCACTCGACCGGAGTTACGGAGCAGATACTCGAGCAGGTCGAATTCCTTGAGCGGCAACGTGATCTGCTCGGATCCGACCATCACCACGTGGCGTTCGACGTCCATCCGCACCGGTCCGGCTTCGAGCACTCCGGTGTCGACTCCACCGTCGACCTCGGCATCGGATCCGCGCCGCAGAACTGCGCGGATGCGGGCGATGAGTTCGCGTGCCGAGTACGGCTTGGTGACGTAGTCGTCGGCCCCGAGTTCGAGCCCCACGACCTTGTCGATCTCACTGTCGCGCGCGGTCACCATGATCACGGGAACGCCTGAGCGCGAACGCAATTGCTTGCACACGTCGGTTCCGCTCATGCCGGGGAGCATGAGGTCGAGCAACACGATGTCGGCTCCTGCGCGATCGAATTCCGCTAGTGCCGACGGTCCGTCTCCGACGACGGTGGCCTCGAAACCTTCCTTGCGGAGCAGGAAGGCCAGTGGATCGGCCAACGACTCTTCGTCTTCCACGATCAGAACGTTGGTCACTGATTCTCTCTTTCTGTAACCGAAGCGTCGTCTTCTTCTTCGAAGTACGCAGGGATCTGGAGGGTGAAGGTGGATCCGGTGCCCAGCTTGCTCCACAGCGAAATGCTGCCGTTGTGGTTGGCTGCGACGTGTTTGGCGATGGCCAGGCCAAGGCCTGTGCCACCGGTTGCCCGCGACCGAGCTTTGTCGACGCGGAAGAATCTCTCGAAGACGCGTTCCTGGTCGCCCTTGGCGATGCCGATGCCGCGATCGGTGACGGCGAACGCCACATTGTCTCCGCGCAGGGCTCGGCTCACCGACACGGGCGCACCGTCCGAGGAGTAGGCGATGGCGTTCTGGATGAGGTTGGCCAGGGCCGTCACCAGCAGCGCTTGATCGCCGAGAACTTCGAGACCGCTCGGGTGGTCGGTGGTGACGGAGATCCCGGCGTTCTCGGCGGCGAGCTTGGATCGATCCATCGCCTCGTTGACGACGGTGTCGACGTCGACCACCTCGAGGTCGGGTAGCTTCTCGGCACCTTGCAGTCGCGAGAGGGCGATCAGTTCGGTCACCATGTTGCCGAGCCGTTTGGATTCGGCGACGACCTTGCCGCCGAAGTGCCGGACGGAGTCCGGGTCGTCGGCCGATTCGAGCAGCGCTTCGGCCAGCAGGCTCATCGCGCCGACGGGTGTCTTGAGTTCGTGGCTGACGTTGGCCACGAAGTCCCGACGCGTCGCCTCCATCCGGACCTGCTCGGAGTCGTCGTCGGCGAACAGCACGACGAACCGCTTGTCTTCCTTGCTCAGCAGCCGCGCAACGCAGCGGACGGCGATCTTGTCCCGGCCGGTTCTCGGGTTCTTCGAGCTGAGGTCGACTTCGACGGGGTTGCCGTCGGCGAGGACCTTGAGCGCGGCGTCCCAGGCCCGGTCGTCGATCAGACGGTTACGCACCAGTCCGAGCTCCTCGGCTCGCGGATTCGACAGGACGACGTCGTGAAATTGATCGACGACGGCGATGCCGCTCTCGGATGCGAGGACGATCAGGTCCAGTACCTGCGACATCGTCAGCCCGGAGGTGGCTCGGCGACGCTCCGAGTGTCGAGTGTTGAGGTACGGGATCAGAACACCGCCGACGAGGTATCCCACGAAGGCCGTGGCGATTGCCAGTAGTACGGCCGATGCGACACTCACACCGGAATCGTACGTTCGATGGACAGCTCACATACGCAGGGTGCAGGCATTTCCCTGGTCGTCATAGTCCCCGTCGGCAGTGTTCTTCGATCGTTCACCTGCAGTTACGACAAAACGTCGGTTTGTGCGAGGCGGAGTTACTTGCCGCCCTGGTTTGCCACGGCAGCTGCACCTGCAGCCGCTGCTTCGGGGTCGAGGTAGGTGCCGCCGGGGTTGGTGGGCTTCAGCTTGCCGCCCGACTCGGTGAGCTCGTACTTCAGCGGAATGCCGGTAGGGATGTTGAGTTCGGCGATGTCTGCGTCGGAGATCTCGTCGAGGTACTTCACGAGAGCGCGCAGCGAGTTGCCGTGCGCGGCGACGAGGACGTTCTTGCCGGCCTTCAGATCGGCGACGATCGTCTCCTCGAAGTACGGAATCAGGCGCTCGACGACATCCGCCAGGCATTCGGTCAGCGGAACGCTGTCCAGGTCGGCGTAGCGCGGGTCGGCGTCCTGGCTGTGCTCGCTGCCGATCTCGATGGGCGGCGGCGGGGTGTCGTAGCTACGACGCCACAGCATGAACTGCTCGTTGCCGTACTTGTCCTTGGTCTCGGCCTTGTTCAGTCCCTGCAGCGCACCGTAGTGCCGTTCGTTCAGACGCCAGTCGCGGACGACGGGAATCCAGTGCCGGTCGGCCGCGTCGAGTGCGAGGTTGGCGGTGCTGATCGCGCGACGCAGCAGCGAGGTGTACAGCAGGTCGGGCAGGATGCCCGCCTCGGCGAGGAGCTGGCCGGCGCGCTTGCCCTCGGCCTCACCCTTCTCGGTCAGTCGCACGTCCACCCAACCGGTGAACTGGTTGGACGCATTCCATTCGCTCTCGCCGTGACGAAGCAGGATCAAGGTTCCGATACTCATGTGGTCAGTTTCTCATGCTCAGGCTGTGTTGGCCCGCGTGCGACGAGGACCGCGACGACCACGATCATGACGACTGCGGTGAGGGTGATCGGGATGGGGATGACGGGGTCGAACAGCACCAGAACCGCACCGGCGGGCACCACGACGTTCACGACGCGATCCGCGTTGGCGCGAATCGCAATCAGCCAGACACCGAGCACGAACACCGCGATCGGGATCGTGACGGTGAACGACGCGGCGACGTCGCCGAGCTTGCTGTGCTCGGTGAGCACGTCGATCTCGACCTCGATGCCGGCCGAGAACGCGCCTGCGGCCGCGAAGATGAAGTAGTGGGTGTAGCCGTAGAACAGCGAGCTGCCGAGCGTGCCGATCGCGCGGTGATGTGGGGGCCAGAAGTAGATCCACCACAGGCTCGCGGTGACGACCAGAGTGAGGATCGAGATCGAGATCGAGATCAACGGTGCAAGCGCGGTCTCGTCCTGTAGCGCTTCGATGATGGCGTTGGCCGAGGCCAGCAGAGATTCGCCGAGCAGGATCAACGTGAACAAGCCGTAGCGCTCGGTGATGTGATGCGGATGCCAGGGTGTTGCGCCTTTGCGCTCGGCGACCCAGGGAACCGATAGTTCGACGGCGACGAGTACGACGAACCCGATCAGCGCCGGAACTCCGTCGAACACGAGCAGCCACAGCACCCACAGCACTTGCACCCCGGCGATTCCCGTCGCATAGGTCAGTGCGGTCGTCCGGTACTCGGGGTTTCTCGCGGCGCGAAGCCATTGAGTCACCATCGTCACCCGCATCAGGACGTATCCGAGCACCGCGATCGTGAAGTTCTGTTCGGTGAATGCCGGTTCGATTCCGGCAGCGAGCACCAGGACTCCCGCCATCTGCACGACGGTCAGGACCCGATACAGCCAGTCGTCGACGTCGAACGAGGTAGCGAACCAGGTGAAGTTCATCCACGCCCACCAGATAG
Source organism: Rhodococcus sp. NPDC076796 (assembly GCF_040702765.1). NCBI lineage: Bacteria > Bacillati > Actinomycetota > Actinomycetes > Mycobacteriales > Nocardiaceae > Rhodococcus > Rhodococcus sp. NPDC076796. Next base: position 88,776 of record NZ_JBFBMS010000002.1, read on the forward strand.
CAAAGAACACGAGGGCGTAGCTGAGGAGGCCGTCGGCCACGTGGTTCTCGGTCAGCGCGTGGTGAAGCTGAACGGCGGCGTTCGCCACGGCGACAACGAACACCAGGTCGAAGAACAACTCGAGCGGGCTCGCCGAGCGATGCGGTTCCTTAGGATCGCGCGGTCGCATCGGCACCAGACGGGCAACGGAGAGATTCACGATCGCAGACTAAGTCATCCGATTCGCCGGTGTTGTCTCGATTGTGTTGCGGGTTGTACATTGCCGACATTTCGGACATTGTTCGACGCTTCGCCGCGGGGAATGTCGGGACCTGACACCCCTTTTGCCGACCGAGCGCGCGTATTCACGTCGAATCCGGGGTGTGAGGTGTGCAGAAAGGGTGTGAGGTTGCGGACTCACTCCCCCAAGCCCGCCCCGATACCGCCGATCCGAGCTCGCACACTCTGATCGACCTCTTCGGTCTCGACGAAATAGCGACGAAACACCGACCGCATCAACTGAATGACCTCGATGTGTTGCCTGATCGCGACAGCCGCCGACCGCTCTTCCCCATCGGAGAGTCGCTTGAACTTGCGACCCAGCTGTTGAGCCGAAGGAAGCGTGCCGAATGCCTCGAGATCGACGAGAAACTTGGTCTTCCCCAGCATTTCGGCAAGATGGTCGATGTATTCAGCGCAGACCTGGTCGCACTGGGCAGCAACGCCCTCCGGGATCTCCATCAGCCCCGCCTCGGCACGTTCTGAAAGGTCCTTCCAATACTGCATCGACTCGAATAGATCGCCGTTTCCAGAAGTCATCGAACCTCTACCTTTCGGTCTACCGCGCCCGCGCCGGCAGGTTGGTCTGCAAAGAATCCGTGACTCGACCAATTTCCGAACACGGTTCACCCTTGGGCTCGCGCCCAGCCCTACCGTCGAGCATGAAGTAGACGATTCCTCCGACCACTTCGTAGGCGACACCGCAGCTGACCTCGTCATAATTCGCAGTTCGCCGAAACTGCACAGCACCAGCACTATCGGGTGCCGTGAAGTCACCGAACTGCTCGTTCGACTCGAGGTAAGCCAGATCGTGGTGACCCGAGAACACTCCCAGGAAGTACCACGACCCGGGATCAGGGTCCGTCCAGATGCACGTCTTCCAGTCGGTGGACAACGGCGCGTCTCCGAACAGGTTCGTGCTCTTACTGTCCACATCCAATCCCGCTGCCTCGACGGCACTGTCCGGGATGGTGCAGGGATCCCATGGCTCGTCTGCCACCGGCGTCGCAACCACCGAAGTCGTCGTCGGCTCTGCAAGCGGCGCACCCTCTGTCGCTCCGCCACATCCAGCGACCGACACCATCACGCCGACCAGGCCCGCCGCCCACCACCGCGTCACGCTCACACCGCTCCCCTTCGTCGAACCCACCCACCCCTTGGACGCAGCGAACGCCGACCCGGTTCCACGCAACCTCACGCCCCCACTGCCGACCGCGCGCCCGTACTCGCCTCGGATCAGGGCCGCGCGGTCGGGAAAAACGGTGTGAGGTTCCACCTAATACGTTGGCCCACACATAAACAACACCCCGCCCCACAGTGTGGGACGGGGTGTTGTCGTGGAACGCCAGTCTTACTTTCCGGCCTCCGCGGCGCGCAGGTCTTTGCGCAGAATCTTGCCGGCCGCAGACTTGGGGACGATGTCGATGAACTCGACGCGTCGTACCTTCTTGTGCGGCGACACTCGCTCGGCGACGAAGGCGATGATGCCTTCCTCGTCGATGGTGGCCCCCTGCTGGCGGACGACGAATGCCTTGGGGATTTCCTCGCCCTCGTCGTCGAGTACACCGATGACGGCGGCGTCGGCGATTTCCTCGTGCGTGAGCAGCAATGCCTCGAGCTCGGCCGGGGGCACCTGGTAGCCCTTGTACTTGATCAGTTCCTTGAGGCGGTCGACGATGTAGACGACACCCTCGGGATCGACGACTGCGATGTCGCCGGTGTGCAGGTAACCGTCGGAGTCGAGGGTTTCTGCGGTGGCGGTGGGGTTGTTGAGGTACCCGACCATCACGTTCGGTCCCTTGACCCACAGTTCACCGGGCTTGCTCAATCCCTCTGTGGGCAGCTCGATCTCCTCGAGCGTGCCCGGGTCGACGAGCTTGTTCTCGGTGTTCGCCAGCGGCTGACCCACCGAGCTGAGCGGCATGTCGTCGCGATCGAACGGGATGGCGTGGCTGACGGGGCTGAGCTCGCTCATGCCGTAGCCCTGACGCACCCGGGTGTTCAGACGCTTCGCGACGGCCTTGCCCAGTTCCTCGTCCAGCGGTGCCGCGCCCGAGAAGACGGTGTGCACGCTGGAGAGGTCGTACTGATCGATCAGCGGGTGCTTGGCGAGCGCGACGGCCACCGGCGGTGCGATGAACAGGTACGTCAGCTTCTGATCCTGAATGATCCGCAGGAATTCGACGAGGTCGAACTTCGGCATCGTCACCAGGTGCGCACGCAGCTTCAGCGCGATGTTGAGCAGCACCGTCAGGCCGTAGATGTGGAAGAACGGCAGCAGCGCCAGGATCGCGTCGTCGCTGTCGATTCCGACGCGCGGTTCCATCTGCGCCACGTTCGCGACGAGGTTGCGGTGGGTGAGGATGACGCCCTTCGGCACACCCGTCGTACCGGAGGAGTACGGCAGCACTGCAACGTGTGTGGCCGGATCGAACGAGACCTCGGGGGCAGGTGCGCCCTGGGTGAGCAGGTCGCGCAGGTTCGGGTGGCCCTCTGCGCCGTCGAGCACGATGACGTGATCGGCGTCGAGGCCGACCTTCTCCGCGGCGGCCTTGGCCTGCGGGTACAGCGGGGAGACGGTGAACAGGAACTTCGCGCCCGAGCCGGTGAGCTGCTTGGCGATGTCCTCGGCCGTGTACAGGGCATTGATGGTCGTTGCGGTTCCGCCTGCACGCAGGATGCCGTGCAGCACCGACGCGAACGCGGGCACGTTCGGCGAGTGGAGTCCGACGACGTCGCCGACCTCGAGTCCACGCGCGGCCAGAGCGCCTGCGATGGCGTCGATCTGACCGATCAGCGACTTGTAGGTGGTGACCGCACCCGACGTTCCGTCGATCAGTGCAGGCTTGTCGAGGTCGGACTCGGCGATCGATCCGAACAGGAAGTCGTAGACGCTGAGTTCGGGAATCTCGACATCGGGAAAGGGACTGCGGAAGCTCATGGCTCTCCTTCGAAAAACTGCGGCAACAATGACCGAACCCTACAGTGAAAGCGGTCACAACGGACAGCGACCCTACCGCCGAGTCAGGTAGTGCGGGCGCTAACTTCGGGACGCATACGGTTTGCCGGCTGCAGCCGGTCCTCGGACGTGGCCCACCAGGCCCGCGACGGCGAAAATGGTCACCACGTACGGGAGCATCAGCATGAACTCGCTGGGTACCGGCGAGCCGATGATGCCCAGTACGTTCTGCAGATTCGACGCGAACCCGAAGAGGAGTGCGGCGAGCGTCGCGCGTACCGGATCCCAGCGGCCGAAGATCACGGCGGCGAGAGCGATGTAGCCGGCACCGGCCGTCATCTCCTTGCCGAACGCTCCGACGGAGCCGAGCGTGAAGTACGCGCCACCGAGTCCGGCGATGGCACCGGCGAGGCAGACGTTCCAGAAGCGGGTGCGGGCTACATTGATTCCGACGGTGTCGGCAGCTTGCGGGTGTTCACCCACCGCGCGCAGTCGCAGACCCCATTTGGTGTGGAACAGCCCGAAGAACACGAGCGCAACGGCGATGTACATCAGGTACACGATCAGTGTCTGACGGAACAGCACCGGGCCGAGAATCGGAATCTGCGAGAGAACCGGAATGTCGATGCGCGCGAAGCGCGGTGGTGAGTTGAGTGTCTCGGTGTTCTTGGTGAGCACCACCGAGTACAGGAAGCTGGTCAGTCCGACGACCAGCACGTTGAGCACCACACCCACGATGACCTGGTTGACGAAGTAGCGGATGGAGAACACGGCCAACAGGGACGCGGTCAATCCGCCGGCGATCAGTGCAGCGAGCAGCGCGACGTACGTGGAGCCGGTGATCGACGCGACGACGGCGCTGACGAAAGCACCTGCGAGCAGCTGACCTTCGATGGCGATGTTGATGACGCCGACGCGTTCGGAGATCACACCGCCCATCGCGCCGAAGATCAGTGGGGTGCTCAGAGCGACTGCGCCGATGAGCAATCCGGGAACGGGGATGGTCTCACCGTCCGCGGCCCAGGCCAGGAATCCGAAGACGAACAGCACGGCGAACACCGCGAGCAGCCACAATGGCGTCGAGCGGTACTGCGAGGCCAGGAACGTCGCGTACGCGGTGATGACGGCCAGCAGCACCACCACGACGAGACCGGTGCCGAACGACGGCACGCCCACGGCCGGGAGTGCGAAGAAGTCGTCCTCCGACGCCAACGCGAATGTGCTTGTCCCCGAGCCCTTCTTGACGACGAACAGCACCAGCGCGAGCAGTGTCACGACCCAGAGGATCGACGGCACCTTCCAGCTGCGCCCCAGTACCGCCCCGGCGGGGGCACCGACGGACTCGGTAGAGGTGGTCACAGTGCACCCACCTTCGCGGTCTCGGCTTTGGCGAGTTTCTCCTCACCGGGTTTGGGCAATCGGAACACCGCTCGGACCAGTGGCGGCGCGGCGATGAACAACACGATCACCGACTGCACGACGAGCACGATGTCGATGGGCACGCCCTCGGCTGCCTGCATGGCGAACCCGCCGGCCTTGAACGCGCCGAACAGGATTCCCGCGAAGAACACTCCCCAGGGTTTCGATCGGCCGAGCAGTGCGACGGTGATGGCGTCGAATCCAATTCCGGCGTCGATGTCTGCACTGAAACCGGTGGTGACGGTGCCCAGTACCTGCGCCACTCCGGCCAAGCCGACCAGTGCGCCCGACAGGATCATCGCGTACAGGTAGATCCGGTTGACGTTCATGCCTGCGACGCGGGACGCGTGCGGGTTCTCGCCGACGGCGCGGAAGCGGAAGCCGAGACTCGATCGCTCGAGCAGCCACCACACCGCGATCGTCACAATGATCACCAGCACGAATCCGAGGTGCAGGCTGTAGCGGTCGCCGAAGAGCTTGGGGAACACTGCAGTCGACGCGATGGGCGCGGTCTTGGGATTGTTCGATCCCGGTGCCTGCAGAGCACCGGGAGTACGCAGCAGGTACGCGACGAGGTAGAACGCGATGTAGTTGAGCATGATGGTGACGATCACTTCGTGAGCGCCGGTGCGCGCCTTGAGGAAGCCGGCGATGCCGCCCCACACTGCCCCGCCCAGAACTCCGGCGACGACGGCGACCAGCAGGTGGATACCCGCCGGCAGGTTCACTCCGAATCCCACCCAGCCTGCGCACGCCGCGGCGATCAGCATCTGGCCGCGGCCACCGATGTTGAACATTCCGACGCGGAAGGCCAGTGCCACACCGAGTCCCGCGACGATCAGCGGGGTCGCGAACGTCAGCGTCTCCATCAGCGGCCGGATGCCGTTCTCGAATCCGGGGCGCCGGAAGTTGTACACCGAGCCCTGGAACAACGAGGAGTACGCTCCCGCAACGGAATCCCAGATCGCCGTCAGCATGTCCGAGGGACGGGAGAAGAAGTACCCGGCCGATTCCTGCACGCCGGAGTTGGTGGCGGCGATGAGCACCGCACCGACGATCAGCGCGAGGAGTACCGCGAGAACCGAGATGATGGCGCTGCCGGTGAAGATCTGCCGCAACACGACATGAGACTTCGACGGCTGCTCGGCCTCACTCACTGCGCTCACCGCCCATCATCAAGCCGAGTGTTTCGCGGGACGTATCCCCGGGGACGATTCCCACGATTGCTCCTCGATACATGACGGCGATGCGGTCGGCCAGTGCGGCGACCTCATCGAGTTCGCTCGACACCACGATGACCGGGATCCCCGAGTCCCGGGTGGCGACGATGCGTTTGTGCACGAATTCGATGGATCCGACGTCGATTCCACGAGTCGGCTGCGCTGCGACGAACAGTCGCAGATCACGGCTCAGTTCTCGTGCGAGCACCACCTTCTGCTGGTTGCCTCCGGAGAGGCGTCCGACGGCGGTGCCGATTCCCGGTGCGCGAACGTCGAATTCGCTGAGCTTCTCCGACGCGAACGTGTCCAGATACTCGCGTTGCACCGCGCCGCGCCGCACGAACGGCATGCTGTTGGAGCGATCGAGCATCAGGTTCTCGGCGATGGAGAATTCACCCACCAGTCCGTCGACGGTGCGGTCCTCGGGCACAAAGCCGACGCCTGCGTTGAGCACGTCCTGCACCGTCGACCCGACGAGCGAGTTGCCGTCGAGACTGATCTTGCCGGATACGTTGTCCTGCAAGCCGAGTAGGGCTTCGACGAACTCGGTCTGACCGTTGCCCTGCACGCCGGCGATCGCGAGGATCTCTCCCGCCGCGACCTCGAGGCTGACGTCGTCGACGGTCTTGTTGCCCTGGGCGTCGAACACCGACAGGTTCTCGATCACCAGTGCCGCGTCCCCGGGCGTGGCCGGGTCCTTCGAGACCGTCAGCTGCACATCGCGTCCCACCATCAGTGCGGCGAGCTCGGTGTTGCTGGCGGTCGGCTTCGCTTCGCCGACGACCTTGCCGAGCCGGATGACGGTGATCTTGTCGGCTACTTCGCGTACTTCGCGCAGCTTGTGGGTGATGAAGACGATCGTGGTGCCCGACGCCGCGAGTTCCCGCATGATCCGCATCAGATCGTCGGTTTCCTGCGGCGTCAGGACGGCCGTCGGCTCGTCGAACACGAGCACCTTCGCCTCACGAGAGAGTGCCTTGACGATCTCGACCCGCTGCTGCACGCCGACGGGGAGGTCGTCGACGAGAGCATCGGGATCGAGGTCGAAGCCGAACCTCGCGGATATCTCCCGCACCAGCTTCCGCGCTGCCACGAGGTCGAGTCGTCCACCCAGCGAGGTGGTTTCGTTACCGAGCACGATGTTCTCGGCAACGGTGAACACCGGAATCAACATGAAGTGCTGATGCACCATGCCGATTCCGGCAGTCATGGCCTCGCCCGGTCCGGCGAAATTCTGCTCGACGTCGTCGAGCAGAATCTGACCCTCCTCGGCGCGATACAGACCACTGAGCACGTTCATCAACGTGGACTTGCCTGCACCGTTCTCGCCGAGGAGACAGTGGATCTCGCCGGATTCGACGCTCAGATCGATGTGGTCGTTGGCGATCAACGAGCCGAATCGTTTGGTGATTCCGCGAAGTTCGAGCTTCATGAACTAGTTGGGTGCAGACGGCGACTCGACGGTGATGGACCCGTCGATGATGCCGGCCTCGATCGTGTCCAGCTCGCCCTGCAGTGCGGGGTCGACCTCGGACTCGAAGTCGTGGAACGGTGCGATACCGACTCCGCCGTTCTCGAGCGTGCCCACGTACGGGGTGTTGTCGAACGCATCGGCACCGGAGTTGGCGACGACCTCGTCGACGCTGGTCTTGAGTCCCTTGGTCACCGAGGTGAGCAACAGGTCGCCGACCGAGGGGTCGGACTCGAAGACGTCGGCGTCGGCACCGATGAGGGCGACGGGACGCGAGGAGTCGCGAATGGCCTGTGCCGCACTCTGATAGATGGGACCACCGACCGGGAAGATGACGTCCGCGTTCTGGTCGATCAGACCCTGGGCGGTGTTCTTCGCGACCTCGTTGGCGGTGAATCCGCCGGTGAACGAGCCGTTCTGCGAGGGCACGTCCCAGCCGATGACGCGGACTGCCTCACCCTTCTGCTCGTTGAAGTAGTTCACGCCGTCGGCGAACCCGTCCATGAAGATGGTGACGGTCGGTAACTGGGAGCCACCGAACGTGCCGACCACTCCGGTGGTGCTGTAGCTCGCGGCCGCGTAGCCGGCGAGGAATGCAGACTGCGACGCGTCGTAGGTCAGCGGCTTGACGTTCGGCAGATCGATCGTGGAATCGTCGATGATTGCGAAGTCGATGTCGGAGTTGGCCTCGGCTGCCACCTTGGTGGCGTCGGCCAGATCGAATCCGACGGTGACGATGAGGTTGCAGCCCTGATCGACGAGGTTGTTGATGTTGGGGCCGTAGTCGGTGGGCGATGCGGACTCGACGGTGCGTGGCTCGACGCCGAGCTCTTCGGATGCTTCGGTCAAGCCCTCGAACCCGAGTTGGTTGAACGACTTGTCGTCGAATCCGCCACTGTCGGAGACCATGCAGGGCAGGAAGTCACTCGATCCGCCTCCGCCCGATCCTTCGTCTTCGGGGGCAGATCCACAGCCTGCGATCAGGGCGATGGCACCGAGCGACGCGACGCCGCCGAGTGCTGCCTTCCGCGTGCTCGTGCGGGTGACGAATGACAAGATGTCCTCCAATTTAGATGTGTTTCTTCTGGTCCGGGACGGTACTCGTGCGGGCGGGGGCGCGCAGGATTTCACTCAGGCGTCCTTATCAGGCAGAGCCGTGTCGGGCAGAGCCTTCTCCGACGCGGCCTTGTCGGGCAAGCTTCCGCCGTCGCCGAGCACCTTCGCTTCGTCCTCACGCACCATCACTGCGGGGCCCGCTGCCACCACCGATGGGTTCGCTGGCGTACCGGGCTTGAATACGTTGAAGAATACGTTGAGCACCACTGCGACGATGCTGGCGGCACTGATTCCGGAGTGGAAGATCGTGACGAACCAGTCCGGGAATTCGTCCCAGAAGTCGCTCGCGACAACGGGTATGAGACCGAACGCCAAGGTCACCGCCACGATGACGACGTTGGTGTTGTTGTCGTAGTCCACCTTGCCGAGGGTGCGGATACCGCTGGCGGCGACGGTTCCGAACAGCGCGATTCCGGCACCGCCGAGCACCGGAAGCGGGACGACCCCGACGACGGCCGCGAGTACCGGCGAAAGGCCCAGCAGTGCAAGCACGCCGCCGCCCATCGCGACGACGAAGCGGCTCTTGATGCCGGTCATCGCGACCAACCCGACGTTCTGAGCGAAGGCCGTGGCCGGGAAGGTGTTGAAGATCGGGGCGACGGCAGAGGACACCATGTCGGCGCGCAGGCCGTCACCGACGCGCTTGGAGTCGACGTCGGTTCCGACCACTTCGCCGACGGCGAGGATGTCGGCGGTGGTCTCGACCATGATCACCAGGATCACGATGGTCATCGATACGATCGCGCCGATCGCGAATATCGGTGAGCCGAAGGCGAAGGGTGTCGGGACGGCTACCACGGACGCGTCGGCAACGCCGCCGAAGTCGGTCTTGCCGACGATCAGCGCCGCGATGGTGCCGACGACGAGTCCGAGCAGGATCGACAGCCGCGACAGTCCGGGGATCTTGGTCATCACCAGCACGGCCAGGAGGGTGAACATCGCCAACCCGATGTTGCCGGGGTCCAGATAGTTCGGGTTCGGCGCACCGCCCACCATCTCTTGGCCGGTGATCCAGCGTGCCGCCACCGGCATCAGTGACAGTCCGATGACGGTGATGATGCATCCGGTCACCAGCGGCGGGAAGAACCGAACGATCTTGGAGAAGAACGGGGCTATCGCCAATCCGATCAGCGCGGCCACCAGGACTGCTCCGAGCACCGTGCGCAGTCCGGTTCGCCCGTCCTCCGCGCTGCCGATGATCGTGAGCACCGTCGAGACCGACGCGAACGAAATGCCCTGTACCAGCGGCAGTTGCGAGCCGAAGAACGGGATGCCGATCGTTTGCAGCACCGTTGCCACGCCACTGACGAACAACGCGCACGAGATCAACAGTGCCTGATCGGCCCCCGAGAGCCCGGCCGCTCCACCGACGATGATCGGAACGGCGATGACGCCGCCGAACATCGAGAGAATGTGTTGCAGACCGTATCCGAACATCTGCAGCACCGGCGGGCGCGCGTCCTCTGGCCTGGTCATCGCTTCAGGCTAGGAACCGGACGTTACCGGCAGCGACTCCGACTCATTTCGAGCGAGTTACGCTTCCCGCTTGTCCACCAAGTGCTCGAATGCCTTCAGGTTCGCCAACGATTCGCCGCGCGAGACGCGCCACGCCCATTCGCGCTTGATGGACTCCGCGAAGCCCAGCTCGAGCAGCACGTTGAAGTCGCCGTCGGCGGCCTCGAGGGTCTGGCCGAGAATGCGATCGAGTTCGTCACCGTTGACGGCGTGCAACGACATTCGGCCCACGAGGTAGATGTCGCCGACCTTGTCGATCGTGTAGTGAACCCCGTACAGGCGGCGGTTGCGTCGCAGCAGGTACTTGTAGACGCCCTCGAAGTTCTCGTCGGGTTTGCGGCAGACGAACGCTTCGATGCGCACCCCGTGATGCCCGACGTTCAGCATCGTCGTCGTCTTGAGTTTGCGTTCCCCGGGCAGTTCGACGGTGAACACCTCGCCCCGCCGGGTGTAGTCCAGCTCGCGGTCCTTCAGTGCCCGGTCGATCAGTTCGGCAGTCTCGCTCATGCAGTCACAGCTCCTGATCTGCGTAGTTTCGACAATCCTCGGACGCGTCGCGGAGAGAACTCGCTCGGTCCCTCGCCTCGGTCGAAGTGGAACTTGGCCTGCCGGTAACTCTCGATGAGTCCGTCGGCGGTGTGCTCCCAGGAGAAGTTGCGGGCGTGCCGCGGTGCCGCGGTCGCCATGTCGGCCAAGGCAACTGGGTCCGCCAACATGGACGAGAGAGCATCCGCCCAATCCTCGGTGCGGTGGCCCTGCACCAAGCGTCCGGTCTCGCCCGATCGCACCGCCACGCCGAGTCCGCCGACATCGGCGGCCAGGACCGGAGTTCCACAGGCCTGGGCTTCGATTGCAACCAGGCCGAACGATTCGTTGTAGCTCGGCACGGCGACGATGTCCGCGGCGCGGTAGACCTGGGCCAGGCGCGCCGACGGCTGCGGCGGCAGGAACGTCACCCGGGCAGTTATCCCGAGGTTCTCGGCCAGATCGATGAGGCTGCCGGGTCGATCCAGTCCGCTGCCGGACGGGCCGCCGACGATGAGGACGCGCAGTGGTGTCGTCGGATTGCGCTGCAGCACTTCGGCAGCCGCGGCGATCAGCACGTCGGGGGCCTTGAGCGGCTGGATGCGTCCGACGAATGCGACGATCGACTCGTCGGGATTCAATCCGAGTTCGGCGCGCGCCGCGAGCTTGTCACCCGGATTGTATTGCGCCAGATCGGCTCCCGGTGCAACCACATCGATCGAACCCTGCTGCGCACCGTAGATCTCGACGAGAGACTTCGCTTCCTCGGTGGTGTTGGCGATCAGCCTGTCCGCCTCGGCCACCACTTGCTGCTCACCGATCTGACGCGCGGCGGGCTCGGGCGAGTCGCCCTGCGCCAGAGATGCGTTCTTGACGGCGGCGAGAGTGTGCGCGGTGTGCACCAGCGGCACTCCCCAGCGATCGCGCGCCAGCCAGCCGACCTGACCCGAGAGCCAGTAGTGCGAGTGCACCAGGTCGTAGTAGCCGGGTTCGTGGCGAGCTTCCTCTCGCAGCACCCCGGCCGCGAATGCGCACAGCTGGGTGGGCAGGTCGTGCTTGTCCAACCCCTCGAACGGGCCCGCGACGATGTTGCGCACCAGCACACCGGGAGCTGCCTCGACGACGGGAGCGTCGGTCGACGCCGTCGCGCGGGTGAAGATCTCGACCTCCACGCCCCGCTTGGCCAGCTCTTTCGCGCTCTGCAGCACGTAGACGTTCATGCCGCCCGCGTCACCCGTTCCGGGCTGCGCCAGCGGGGAGGTATGCAAGGACAACACAGCGACCCTGTTCAGCTGGCGTCCAATCACTTCTTCAGTGTGCACGCCTCCACATTACGTCTCGATAACTACCCCTCCTGACGACCGGGCAGACTCAGACCGTCCACGAACTCGGTCACCTCGGTGAGGAAGCGCTGCGGATCGGCTACGAACGGGCCGTGGTCGACCCCCTCCCAGTACGACGCGACCGCCGTGGGAATGAGCTCCGCAGCGTGCCGTCCGGCAGAGACGTCGACGACGGTGTCCTCGGTTCCGTGCAGGACGAACGCCGGGACGTCGAGGCCGCGCAGCAGGTCGTCGTGGGCAACCGTTCGATCGAACAGGGCGGCGCGAACTCGCGGCCTCGTGGACAGCGTCAACCCGAACAACGCCTGTGCTTCCGTACCCTTGCCTTCGGTGGGCCCGGTGAGCGCATGCCCGAAACTTCCCAGAGCCTTGATCGCGACGCGGGGCTCCTCGGCCATCGCACCCGGGATCGCCGCGCGCATGGCCGTCCCGACGCGGCCGCCTGCCTCTCCTCTGCCCATGCTGGTGATCGCACCGACGAGCACGATGCCCGCCACCGCGCCCGTGCCGTGTTCGGCGAGGTAGTCGCAGATCACCAGTCCGCCGTACGACCAACCAAGCAGCACCGCGTCGGCAGTGATGTCCTCGGCGACCAGCACGGCAGCCACGTCTCCAGCCCAGTTCTTCGGGTCGTCGTAACCGTCCGACGGGGCGTCGGAATAGCCGTGTCCGCGCAGGTCGACGGCGACGATGCGGTAGCGCTCCGCCAGGTCGGCCAGCAGTCCCTCGCCCCAGCAGGCCGAGCTCTGTGCCCACCCGTGCAGCAGGATCAGTGGCCGCGCCGCTGGGTCCCCGCTGACGCGGTAGATGATGTTGGCTCCGTCGACGCCGGTGGCTTGACGAACCGGTCCTGCTGCAGGGGTGCTCGTATCGGGCTTGCTCATAGTTGGTGAACCTACGCGGCAGCCCTGCGCATCGAGGCGAGCGGATCGGAGTACAGGGCGCTGAGGGAGACCACGGTTGCGGCGTATTCCTGCACCTTGTCACCGAAGCCGGTCACTCGAATATCCCTGCGCGCCAACGTCGAGTACGTCGCGAAGGCCTCCCCCACGTACGGAATTCCGGCCGGATACGCGGTGAACGCCTGGCCTCCGAGTACCACGCGGTCCGGATTGAACATGTCGCGCAGCAGCGCCACCGTCCGACCCAGAATCTGCGCCCGCTCGACGAGCAGCTCCCGCGCGGCCTCAGAGCCTGACTGCGCCGCCTGATACACCGCCGCAATACTCGGACGTGGCTGCGGCGCAAGAATCTTACGGTCGACGGCGGCAGTGACCACCGCTCGATCGCTGACGGAGGCCTCGAGGCATCCCCGATTGCCGCAGCCGCACAGCGCCGACGATCCGGTGGGTAGGTGCGCGATGGAACCCGGACCGCTCGCAGGAGTGTGTACGCGGCCGTCGATGGTCAGCGCCATGCCTGCGGTCTCGCGCGCGTAGAAGTACAGCGAAGTTCCGCTGTTGCTCTGCGCCGCAACACTGCCCGACAGACGCGGCGCGAGGAGCAGCTCCGAGGCCGCCATGGCCTCGACGTGCCCCGAAACCGAGATCGGAAGGCCGAGTCCGCCGCCGATGATGCCGGCGACGCGTCCGTTCTCCCATCCCAGCCGCGCGTGGTCGACGGTTCCGCTCGCGGTGTCGACGCGGCCACCGATCGCTACCCCGACCCACAGCGGGGTGCGGCGGTGCCAGCGTCCGACAAAAGCGCCCGCGCTGCGGGTGACGGCGGCAAGCGCTGTCTCCGAAGATCCAGCGGGCGTGGGCATCTCGACGGCACCGAGGATGCGTCCCCGCAGATCACTGACGGTGATGCCGGTGACGACGGCTCCGATGTGGATTCCGATGGTCGAGAACGGCTCGTGGTTGACCTCGAACGGCACCCGCGGTCGTCCGATCGCCCCCGGTGCCGTCAGGTCTGCGCGCTCACGGAGCAGTCCGACGGCGAGTAGGGCCGATACCTGACGGTTGACTGTGGCGATGCTCGATCCGGTTGCGCGAGCAGCACGCTCGCGCGAGATGGGACCTTCGGAGCAGGCCACCCGAAGCACCGACGCAGCGGGACTGTCGGCGATCCGCAGATCGGGTGGGACCAGTTGGAGACGCGATCGCGGCGCGGCGGAGCGGGTGTGGTGCAGCGTGGTGACAGACATCCGTCGAAGATCCTCAGCAGTTGCATGCCTCTCATCGCGAACGAACAGCGAAGAAAGGGAGAAGTGGTGCAGGTCAAGGGCGAGTGCGGCGGCCACGAAGGGACCACGGCACGCGAATGGACTGTCCGAAGCTCGAAGAGGCTAGAGACAGATTCCTTGGCCGGGACAACACAGTTCCCGAGGAAGCGGCAAGCGAGAACCCAGGGACGCGGTCACATAGGTGACCCGCATCGCGGTCGTCTCACCGGCGGACATGGATCCAAAATTAGCACCCTCGCGTTCGATGTCCAATCGGGCATCGGAAAGCACGGGGCACGTCGGGCATAGAATTTCGCCATGACCTCGTCCGAACAGATTTCCCCCGATGCCAAAATCGCCGTCGTCACCGGAGCGAGCTCCGGCATCGGCGCGGCCACCGCCCGCCAACTCGCCGCCGACGGCTTCCACGTCGTGATCGGTGCCCGCCGACTCGACCGGCTCGAGGAGTTGGCGTCGGAGATCGGTGGTACTGCCCTGGAACTCGATGTGACGGACGAGGATTCGGTCGCCGCCTTCACCGCAGTCATCCCCCGCGTCGACGTGTTGATCAACAACGCCGGTGGCGCGAAGGGCTTGGCCCCGGTGATCGACGCCGACCTCGACGACTGGCGCTGGATGTGGGAGACCAACGTGCTCGGTACATTGCGGGTGACGAAGTCGTTGCTGCCCAAGCTGATCGACTCCGGTGACGGCCTGATCGTCACCATCACCTCCGTGGCGGCATTCGAGGCCTACGACAACGGATCGGGCTACACCTCGGCCAAACACGCTCAGGCAGTGCTGCATCGGACGTTGCGCGGCGAGCTGCTCGGCAAGCCGGTGCGGTTGACCGAGGTAGCGCCGGGTGCGGTGGAAACCGAGTTCTCGCTCGTCCGGTTCGACGGCGACGCAGACAAGGCCGACGCGGTCTACCAGGGCATCACACCGCTGGTGGCGAGCGATATCGCCGAGGTCATCGGCTTCGTCGCGTCTCGCCCGTCACACGTCAACCTCGACCAGATCATCATCAAGCCACGTGATCAGGCCGGTCCGGGGCGCTTCTCCCGGAAATAGCGGCTTCGCCGCATGTGAGCGGAAACTCGACCCCTGCTACGAGTTTCCGCTCACATGCGCGCAGCGCTCACACCGCACTCATCGACTCCCACGTCGGCCAGTCGATGGCCCAGTCGTACAGGTCGCCGTCGGCTGCCGAGAGGTCGATGCGAGTTCCGGTGACCTCGACGGGATCGCCGTACATCGCCGTCTGGAAGTACTCCTGAGCGTCGGCATCGGAGAGGTTGATGCACCCGTTGGTGACGTTCGACGCGCCCTGCACACCGGTGGTCAGCGGATTGGCGTGGATGAATTCGCCGTTGTTGGAGATGCGCACCGCCCAGCGTTCGCGGACGTTCTCGTAGAACGGCGGGTTGGACATCAGAAAGTCCTCGTGCTTCTCGGTGACGACGTGGATGCCGCTGCGGGTGACGTTGCGGTCCTCGTTGCCCTCGCCGTAGCTGACGGGAATGTCCATGATCGTCGCGCCGTCGCGGACCACCTGCATGCGGTGGCTGGTGGCGTCGGCGATGACGACCTGGCTGCGGCCGATGGAGAAGTCGAGCGTCACATCGTCCGCACCGTAGGCACCGTCGCCGTAGTTCACCCCGTAGAGATTCGCCTTCACGTCCACCGTCGTGCCCGGAGCCCAATAGTTCGTCGGGCGCCAGTGCACCCGGGATCCGTTGTCGTCGGGAAACCATGCCCACGCGCCCGGCGTCGGCGGGTTGGTGGTCACCGTCAACGCCTTCTCGACGGCGGCCTTGTCCGCGATCGCGGAGTCGAACTGCAGGATGATCGGCGCGGCGATGCCCACTTCCTGGCCGTCGCCGATGTTGGTGCTCACCGACGTGCGACTGTCGGGTTCGACGGTGGTGAATGCACCGGTGATGTCGACGGTCTTGTCGTCGCTGCCCAGCGCCGAGCCGGACCAGGTGTACTGCACGCCGTAGCCGAGCGGCTCGGTGATGGCGTACGAGGTCTTGTCGGGCGAGAGCGCGCCCTGGACGACCTTGCCGTCGGGGTTGGTCAACGCGACCTGGGTGAGCGTTCCGTCGGCCACGGAGACCGAGATCGGCGCGATGGGACTGACGTCGACGGCACCTGCGACCGGGTTCTCGGTGACCTGGGCGACGGGGGCTGCCTCGGTGGTCGGGGCCGCGGTGCCCGAGCCGCCCGCACCCGATCCGACGGTGCAGCCTGCCGCGAGTGCCACCAAGGCGACGAGCACGGCGATCAACCACACCGTACGCGTCCGTTTTGTCTGTTCTACCTGCTCATGCACGTTGTCCAACGTACCTGCGTCTGCGAACTACCCCGATTTTCGGGGGCAGTCTCACAGTTTGCGCGTTCGAAGTTCGTGGCCTTTCGAGGTGAGGCAGCGGCCGGAATCGAGGCTCCAGTCCCATCCGTGCAGATTGCAGGTGAGCTTGTTTCCTTCGACGATGCCGAACTTCGTCAGGTCCGCCTTCAGGTGTGGGCAGCGACGTTGGATTTCGTAGCCGCCCATCGTGATCGTGGCGGTGTCGTCGTGCGCCTCGGAGAACCAGCCGTCGGCGTACGCGATGCGCTCGTCGGTGAGGCACTTGAAGAACGTGTAGAGGAATTCGTTGTAGCCGCCGACGCGTCGGGCCCGGAAGCGGGTGGACAGGAAGATCGAGTTGACCCAGTCCGGCTCCTCGTCACGTATCGCGGTGCGTACGAGCTCCGGCGGGATGGTGAAGCTGTAGCGGAACTTCTCGTTCGAGATCGGTTCGCGCACGATCCGTTTCGGAAAGTCGAGCACAACGGTTTCGTCGCCCATCGTGATTCCGACGGGGTAGCCGATGCCGTCGCAGATCAGATCCGTCTGCGCCATGATCGGCTCGAACAGGCCACGCATCGGCTCGAGCAGCGGCTCGCCCTCGGCCGGAGCCCAGGCTGCCTTCTCCGCGGCGATGACCGATGCCTGACGCTGGGCGTAGGCCTCGATGTAGTCGGCCTTGCCGGTGGTGAAGATGGCCTCGGCCTCGGCCGTCGGAATCGGGTGCTCGTGGGAGATCAACTCGGAACCGTCGAATGTCGCGGCGGTGCCCGGCATCATCAGCAGGCCCTTGTCGTGCCCGTGCAGTCGCATCTGCTCGAGAAACACCATCTGGTCGGGGAACACGTTGGCCGGGTCGCCGTAGACGTCGTTGAGTGAGCGCAGCTCGTCGTCCAGGAAACACGGCGGACCAGCCGACGGGATCACCCACGTCGAGCCGACCTGCTCGATGTACTGGCGCGCGCGATCCATCTGACGCTGACGCTTCTGGATACCGAAGTTCTTTTTCGCGCGCGAGACCATGTCGTAGACCATCGGGTACCAGATCGCACCCGAGTACTGCAGCATGTGCACGTCCACGGGACCGAAATTCTCGGTCATCACATCCAGGTCCACCGGCCTCGCGTCGTTCATGTTGAACGCGACGGTCTTGCCGTCGGAGACCACCAGACCCGAGTCGCCGATCGGACCGTCGGCGGGCGCCCGCAGCGCGATGATCATGATGTCGAGATCGCCCTTGGGACCGGAGATCGTGTGCTTGACCGAGTCCGTCGTCTCGTAGAACTTGTGGAAGCCGAGCTTCTCGAGCTCGTGCTTGAGATCGAGCACCGGGTAGTCCGGCAGCAGAACCGTGGCGTCCTTGTTGACGTGCTCGGCCAGGTTCTTCGGGTCGAAGTGGTCCTTGTGCAGATGCGAGACGTAGAGGTAGTCGCAATCACCGAGGGCGTCCCAGTCCAGGCCCGAGTTATCCGGGAACGGGAACCACGACGCGTAGAACGACGGGTTCACCCACGGATCGCACAGGATGCTTCCTGCCTCGGTCCGAATATGGAATCCCGCATGTCCCACGCTGGTGACCTGCACTGATTTACCTCCTACGAGCCCGACGAACAAAGCTCCATCGTATGCGCCGTTTCGACCGGCCCTAACCCAGCGCGCAGTTGACGAGGTCACATTCGGGCGTGAGCGTGACGCCGAACTTCTCCTGCACCCCGTCGCGGACGTGCGCGGCCAGCGCCATGATGTCCGACGCGGTTGCCCCACCCCTGTTGGTGACGGCAAGTACGTGTTTGGACGACAGCGCTGCGGTGCCGCGGCCGAATTCGGTGCCGTAGCCGCGCGGGAAGCCCGCGTTCTGGATCAGCCAGGCGGCCGGAATCTTCGTTCCTGCGGGGTCGGGGAAGCTGGGCGCGTGCGCGGCGGCCTCGGGCACCTCGGGCAGTACCGGGTTGAGGAAGAACGATCCGACACTCCACGTGTCGTGGTCTTCTCCGTCGAGCACCATGCCGCGTTCGCCGCGCAGAGCCAGCACGGCCGCGCGCACGTCCGGCACCGGTACCACGTCGCCGATCTGCACGTCGAGACGCTCCGACAACGCCGCGTATCGCACCGGAAGCGACTCGGTCGTCTTCTTCAGCGCGAACGTCACGTCCAGAATCACGTACCGCGAGGATCGCTTGAACACCGACGATCGATGCGTTCCGAAACCGCACTGCTCCGGCGTCCACACCGCCGTCTGCTCGCTCTCACGGTCGTAGACGGTGAGGCTGTGCAACAGCTCCGACGTCGACGCGCCGTACGCGCCGACGTTCTGGATCGGCGTCGCGCCGGTGGTTCCAGGAATACCCGAGAGCGCTTCCATGCCGGACAGTCCTGCATCGATCGTCGCCTTCACGACGGCATCCCACTCGACGCCTGCATCGACCGTCACGATCTCACCGTCGATCTCGAGCCGCGATCCGGTCACCCGAACCACCCGGCCGTCGAACCCGTCGTCGCCGACGACCAGGTTCGATCCGCCGCCGATGACCAGCACATCCGTCCCTGCGCGGTCCGCGTCGCGCACCAGGGAGACCAACTCGTCAGCGTTCGTCGCAACAGTGAATTCACGGGCCGGGCCGCCCACCCGGATGGTGGTGAGCTCGGAAATTGCAGTAGGCACGGACTATGACGCTACCGGTCGCGCACCGGTGTCTTCAGTCACCCGGTAACCTGCGGGGATGCCTCGCCCCATTGAGCACAGCTCGACTGTGCCCGCCTCCGCCGACAAGGTCCACGCCGCACTGACGTCCGAGCAGTACTGGAAGGACCGCATCGAGCAGATCGGCGGACCGGGTGCCAGCCTGAAGAGCGTCACCGTCGGCAACGGAACCATCGACGTCGTCATGACCCAGGCCGTCCCCGAAGAGGAGTTGCCGTCCGCGGTGACCGCCTTCAAGAAGGGCGACCTCATCATCGAACGCACCGAGAGCTGGGGACCGTTCGACGGTACCCACGCCGACGGCACCTTCGGAGCAACTGTCGAGGGCGCACCCGCGCGCATCACCGGAACCACCACCCTCGACGCCAAGGGCGAGACGACCACCATCGCGTTGGCCGGCACCACCGAGGTCAAGGTCCCCATCTTCGGCGGCAAGATCGAAGCGATGATCAGCGAGCAGGTGCTCTCGCTCATCGACAACGAACAGGACTTCACCGGTAACTGGATCGCCGCGCAGGCGAACAGCTAGCCTGGCGCACTATGGCTCGCCGAATGAACTACTCCGCCCGGTTCACCCACTCGACGCAGCAGGTCTATGCAGCGCTCTCCAGTCGCGATCACTGGGATGCGCGCATCGAGGAGATGCGTAAGTACTCGGAGAACGAGCTGAAGAGCTTCGAGGTGTCCGACGCCGGAATCGACATCGTGATGCATCACGTCATCCCGCGCACCGAACTGCCCGACATCGCGCAGACGGTGATGAAGAAAGACATGGTCATCACCCGCAACGTGCACTTCGACGCCTTCGAGGAAGTCACCGCGGGCCACTACGACGCGTCGATCCCGGCCGGACCCGGCTCGCTCAAGGGCACCACCTCACTGTTCCCCACCAACGGCGGTTCGACGCTGCGCACCTCCTCCGAGGCCAAGGTCTTCCTGCCGTTCATCGGCGGCAAGCTCGAGCAGCTCATGCTCGTCAACCTCATCGACCTGTGGCGCGGTGAGGGCGAAGTGACCGCCGACTGGCTCGACAAGAACGCCTAGCCCACTGAAGAGGCCCGAAGGCGTCATCACTCGCGGCACCACCGGCATCAATCGGTTGCGTCGAAGCGATCGGTGGTTGATGCACAACCCCGATGTTCGACGTGTTCTGCAGGGCTCGCCGAATCCCCTCGTCGTCGACCTCGGGTACGGGGCGATGCCGAACACGACGCTCGAGCTGGCCGGTCGACTGCGCACCGTCCGGCCCGATCTCCGAGTCACCGGTCTCGAGATCGACCCCGCTCGCGTCGTCCCGGGCAGTGACGGCGTGGAGTTCGCCCGCGGCGGTTTCGAGCTGGCGGGACTGCGACCGAATCTGGTGCGCGCGTTCAACGTACTGCGGCAGTATCCCGAGGACGCGGTTCCTGCTGCGTGGCAACGCATTCTGTCGGGCCTGGCTCCCGGCGGCCTGTTGATGGACGGCACATGCGACGAGCTCGGTCGACGCTGCGCCTGGGTGTTGCTCGACGCCGATGGGCCGCGTTCACTGACGCTGGCATGGGATCCGTTCGACGTCGAGATGCCGTCGGACATCGCGGAGCGGCTACCGAAGGTGTTGATACACCGCAACATCGAGGGTGAACTCGTGCACGATCTACTTCGACGGGCCGACCGAGCGTGGTCGGTGTCGGCACCGCTGGCACCGTTCGGGCCTCGAATTCGGTGGCGCGCGGCCATGAAAGTGCTTGCCGAACAAGGCATTCCGATCACACTCCCCCGCCGACGGATGCGAGACAACGTGCTCACGGTCCCCTGGTCGACGGTCGCACCGGCAACGTGAATCGGGTGCAGCTGACCGCGCTGAGCGCGGTCGGATGCACCCGATTCTGCAGCTACGTGCAGGCGGACAGTGCCAGTTCGACGCGTTCGGCCACCCGGTCGGTACTGTTTCCCGCCTCGCAATACAGCGTGTGCGGGTCGACGCGACCGATCGCGACGGCGTCGCACACCACCTCGTCGAGGGTGATCTGGGAGATGCCACCTGCGGCGAGGTCGAGCACCGTACGCACCGGGGTGGTGAGGTTGAACGTGCCTGCCGATTCGACGTCCCGTGGTTCGAGTCGCAGACGATGAACCGCCAGCCTGGTGTCGGTCAGTCGCAGGTCGCCGAACGCGCAGACGTGCACGAATTGCGGGTGCAGGTGCCCGAATCCGTGCAGCTCGGCGGCGCTCTGGTGCGAGATCACGGCCTCGCCGCCGAACCAGGCGCACCACATGGCGAACACTTCGAGTTCGCTGCGGGGCCACTGGCCGAGTCGGAACAGGTTGCGCTCGACGCGAGTCCACGTGTTCGTGGCCAGATTGACGCGCACCATCGCAGAATCGAAGCCGAGCTCACCGGCCTGCTCGGCCGTGAAATAGCCGTCCTGACGAGTGGCCAACGAGTGCAGTTCGTGCACGCTCGGTCCTGTCGTACTCATGACGCAAGCGTACGTCACAATGTGTTACAGGTCACAAACTTTGGTACCGAGAACACAGGTTCGGCGAGTTTCACAGAGCTTGCTCAGAATCATCGGGAAGACTGCCAGGAATGTCATCCACAGCCAGGCGCAGCACCGCACCGCTGATCGCAGTCTCCGTCGTTGTCGTCCTCCTCGTCGCCGTCATCGGTGGCGAGTTGTTCGTCCGTCAGCAGATCAAATCCTGCCTCGCCGGTCAGCTCGAGTCCGAGCTCGGCAGCCAGGTCGAGGTCGGTCTCGGCCTCAAGCCGGTCTTGCTCTCGCTGGTGGACAAGAAGGTCTCCTCGGTGACCGTCGACAGCGACGACGCGCGCTTCGGCCCCGCCGAGGGCATGGTCGTGCAGGCCGAGGCACGTGACCTGAACCTGACGCAGACCGCCGACTCGGGCGGCACCATCGGCAGCTCGAGTGCCGACATCTCGTGGTCCACCGACGGCATCACCCGCACCCTGCAGAGCCAGGGAATCGGCGCGATCGTCTCGGGCGTCACCTCGGATGCGTCGGCGGGCACCCTCGACTTCGCCGTCGGGGCTCTGGCGAATCTCACCGTCCAGCCACAGGTCGTGGACGGCAGGGTCGACTTCCAGACCGTCGACGCGTCGATCCTGGGCCTCGGCATTCCCACCGATCTGGTCGACTCCGTCGTCGGCGTGCTGACCGACAGTCTGCAGGCCTACCCGTTGGACATGGCTCCGACGTCGCTGACCGTCACCGACTCCGGCATCGAGCTCGCCCTCGAAGGCGGGCAGTACACGATTCCGGTGACCCAGCAGGATCAGAATCAGCCGACACCCGAGGGTTGCTCGCTGGTCGCATAACCCATGTGCGCGGAAACTCGCCCCCTGCTACGAGTTTCCGCTCACGTGCGCAGCTAGTCCGTCCAACACCGCGCGCGTTCCCGATAGCCCCAATCGTGTTGCGCCCGCGTCGATCATGGCCAGGGCGACGTCCGTGGTGCGGATGCCGCCACTGGCCTTGACGCCCAGTCGTCCGCCGACGGTCTCTGCCATCAAGCGCACGGCCTCGACGCTCGCGCCGCCGGCCGGGTGGAATCCGGTGGACGTCTTGACGAAGTCGGCACCGGCCTTCTCGGCGGCGCGGCAGACCTCGACGATCGCGTCGTCCGACAGTGCTGCCGATTCGATGATGACCTTCAGGACAGCGCTTCCGGCGATCCCTTCGCGGACGGTGACGATGTCGGCCAGTACCGCGTTGTAGTCCCCCGCGATGGCCGCGCCGACGTCGATCACCATGTCGACCTCGTCGGCACCTTGCTGCACCGCGAGCCTGGCCTCGGATCCCTTGATCAACGAATGGTGCTTGCCCGACGGGAATCCGGCGACGACGGCAGTGAGCATTCCCTCGGCGCGAATCGGCAGCATCGACGGGGATACGCACACCGCGAGCACTCCCAGCTCGCGGCCTTCCTCGATGAGGGCGGTCACGTCGGCTTCGGTGGCTTCGGGCTTGAGCAGCGTGTGGTCGACCATTCCGGCGAGGGCGGCGCGGGTGAGTGTCATGCGGTCCAGCTTTTCACAGCTCTGCATTTCACAGCCCTGACGGTCTACGATTTTCGTTCATGACCGCAGCCTCGCTCGCCGCTACCTTCAATGCCACCAGCAGGGAGTTCGACGCGGTGACGCCGCAGGTCTGGGGGCCGGCCGGGCAGTCGCTCGCCTTCGCGCTCGGGTTGGCCACCGGCGACGCGGTTCTCGATGTGTGTTCGGGTACGGGCGCGTCGGCGATTCCCGCGGCGGCGGCCGTCGGCCCCGACGGTCTCGTGCATGCCATAGACCTCGCCGACGACCTGTTGGAGGTGGGGCGGGTGAAGGCCACCGATCGGGCATTGCGCAACATCGACTTCGTCGTTGCCGACGCCACCGAGTGGGAGCCGCCGTCGACGGTTCCCGATGCCGGATACGACGCGTTGGCCTGTTCGTACGGCATCTTCTTCCTGCCCGATCCCGAGCGGGACTTCGCGCGTCTGGTGTCTCTGGTTCGTCCGGGCGGTCGCGTCGGGGTGACGGTGTGGCGCAAGGGTGCGATCGAGGCGTTCGCGGGCACGTTCTTCGAGGTGATCGGTGC
The DNA here is from genome assembly GCF_040702765.1 of Rhodococcus sp. NPDC076796. Lineage (NCBI taxonomy): Bacteria > Bacillati > Actinomycetota > Actinomycetes > Mycobacteriales > Nocardiaceae > Rhodococcus > Rhodococcus sp. NPDC076796. The sequence goes on from NZ_JBFBMS010000002.1 coordinate 112,412, forward strand.
GCATTCGCCGCCGAGCGAGCACGACGGGCCACTCGCGCAGGACGGTTACGACAAGCATCCGATCCGGCGGATGGAAACCGTGGATCTCCTCCGCGCGTGGCTCACCGCGGCCGGCACCACCGATGTCGAGGTCGTCGAGCTGTCCAACCACGTTCCCGCGACGGAGTCGTTCGTGTGGGATCTCGTGCTGGGTAGCGCGATGCGGGGCGCGTTGACTTCGTTCGACGATGCGACCCGGACGCAGGTCCGTGCCGAGTTCACTGCGTTGCTGACCGAGCGCGGAATCGATTCGATCGATCTCGGGACACTGGTGGCAACCGGGGTGCGGACGCCCTGAGACAATCGGCGGTATGAGTTCTTCCGTATCCGAGGATCGCCGTTACGTTCTGTCGCTCGGTTGCCCCGACAAGACGGGCATCGTCGCCCGCATCTCGACCTTCCTCGCCGAGGTCGGTGGATGGATCGTAGAGGCCGCTTATCACGCCGATCCCGACACCGGTTGGTTCTTCACCCGGCAGGCAGTACGCGCGTCGTCCGTGGACATGAGTATCGAGGAGCTACGCACGCGGTTCGCCGCGGTGGCCGCCGAGCTCGGCCCGGAAACCGAATGGACACTTCACGATTCGGGTGAACCCAAGCGCGTGGTCCTGCTCGTCAGCAAGGAAGCACACTGCTTGCACGATCTCCTCGGGCGCGCTGCGGGCGGCGAGCTGCCCGCTCAGATCTCCGCGGTGATCGGCAACCACAAGTCACTCGAGCCGATCGCCGCCGCGCACGGCACCCCGTTCCATCACGTCGAGTTCGCGAAGGATCCGGCCGAGCGCGCTCCTGCCTTCGAGGAGGTGCGGTCGCTGGTCGATTCCTATGACCCGCACGCGGTGGTGCTGGCACGGTTCATGCAGGTTCTCCCCGAATCGCTGTGCGCGCACTGGGCGGGGCGGGCCATCAACATCCACCACAGCTTCCTGCCGTCGTTCGTCGGCGCGCGTCCGTACCACCAGGCGTTCGCGCGGGGCGTGAAACTGATCGGTGCGACGTGCCACTACGTGACGGCCGAGCTCGACGCAGGTCCGATCATCGAGCAGGACGTCATCCGCGTCGACCATGCCGACGAGGTGTCCGACATGGTGCGTCAGGGCCGCGACATCGAGAAGCTGGTGCTCTCCCGTGGCCTGCGGTGGCACCTGGAGGATCGTGTCCTGGTGCACGGCCGCAAGACCGTGGTGTTCAGCTAGGCGAGACCCGAAGAATCACAGGTTCCGGAGCCGAACCACTTCGGCGTTGAATTCGTCGATTGCTTCCACCGAGCTCATGTGTCCGATGCCGGGGATCACGATCAGTCTGCTCAGGTGGTCGTGGTCGTCCAGGGCGCGGGCGAGTTTGCGGGCGTGCACCGGCGGGGTCAAGCGGTCAGCAGATCCGACGAGCACGCTGGTGGGTACGGACATGTTTTCCAGTGCCTCGCGGATGTCGAGGTCGGTGAGTGCGGCGCCCCAGATGCCGCGGGTGCGCGGCGCGCATTCGAGCACGATCTTCTCGCAGAACGCCACCTCGGCAGGTGTCGCTCCGGGGGCCATCGAGATGTATTTGATGGCTTGGCGGGTCACCGGTGACGGCCGCAGCGGAAGCGCCGAGCTGAGCACGGCTTTTCCCACGGGGGTCGGGAGGCGTGGGAAGCGTTGCGGCAGCGGGATGACGGTGGTTTCGCGGACGAGCGAGTCGGTCGCAGTGCTGGCGAGCAGCACGGCACTGACCAGCCGGTCGACCTGTTCGGGATAGTTTCCGGCCCAGGCCATGATGGACATTCCGCCCATGCTGTGTCCAACCAGGACGGCCTTGTTGTCCTCGTCGACGGTGGCGGTGAGGATCGCGGCGAGGTCGTCGGCCAGCACGTCGGGGCTCAGTGGTCGCGTTCCCACGTCGCTGCGGCCGTGGCCGCGCTGGTCGTACGCGATGACCCGGTAGCGGCCGGCGAGGGCGTTGATCTGCGGGTACCAGTAGTCGGCCGAGCAGGTCCAGCCATGGCTGAAGACGATCGGCGCGGCATCGGCGTCACCGTAGCTGCGAACGTGCAGGTGTGCACCGTCGTCGGTGACCACCTCGGTGATGTGCGGCTCGAAGGTGGGGTACTGCAGCAACTCGTCGGGCTGGACGTCGGTCGTCTTGGTGAACGAGTGCAGGCGACGCCGCCGAACCACGAATGCACCGACGGAGGCCGCCGCGGCCGCGCCGCCTATTCCGAACAGCACACGTTCGACTACCTTGCGAGAAACCACAGAAAATCCCCTCTACCTCGACCCCCTGGCGGGTGCGGTAGACGGTACGCCCACGACCGAACGAGCGTCGACGCGGCTGCCTACCAGCGGGGTCCGCGCTGGATGCTGTCGATCTTGGGCCGCACGTCGACGAGGTACACCGCGATGCCGACGATGCCGATGATCCAGAACATGATGACCATGGGCCCGATCAGCGTCAGCAGCAGCCCTACCGCCAGAATGCCCAACCAGGCGTTCTTGGTCAGCTTCCCGGCCGCGGGAAACGCGTCCGGCCGTTGGCGCAGCGCATGGAAAATGGCGAACGCGGCTCCGGCAATCGAAATGATTTGCAGGATCAGGAAGATCGTCTGGGAGAAGCTGCTCGCAATCACACCCGCCAGTGTACGAGAAACGACCCCTGCGCCGCGCGGCGCAGGGGTCGTTTTCTTTACGAGTGCTTTAGCGAGTGGTCTTCTTCGCCGGAGCCTTCTTGGCCGGAGCCGGGGTGGCCTTCTTGGCAGCCGGTGCCGGTGCCGTCTTCTTGGCCGGAGCCGGGGTCTTCTTGATCGGCGAGTTGGCGCTGCTGCGGGTCTTGGCCTCGACCTTGCCTGCCACGCCGCTCACCTTGTCGGAAGCCTCGACGGCCTTGTCCTTGGCCTCGTCGCCTGCTTCGTCGATGTTCTCGGCGAGCTCGTCGGCGGCGTCGGAGATCTCGTCGGCACCTTCACGAACCTTGTCCGACGCGAGGCCGGCCAGGGCAGCGGCGCGCTCGCCGACTGCGCGGGTCTGCGAGGCGACGGTTCCGAGGGCCTGCTCGGTGAGGTCGACGACATCGTTGGCGGCGGAGTTCGCGCGCTCGAGGCTCTCTTCGACGGCCGGGGTGCGGCGGATGCGCTCGACGGTCTCTTCGCCGCGCTCGGCGAGCGAGGTGTAGAGGTCGGAGGCGACCTTGAGGTATGCCTCGGCAACCTTGCGGAGCTCTTCGGGGGTGAAGCGCTCGCGGAGTTCGGCGATCTCGTCGGGAAGCTCTGCGGGCAGGTTCGCCAGCCGCTCGCGCAGGCTCTCGACGCCTTCGGTGACATCCTCGGAGATGTCGGCGAAGCGGGCGTTGACCTCGCTGGTACGGCTCTCGGCGCGCGAGCGCACCTGAGCGACGACGTCCGCTACGGCCTGGACGACGGCGTCGCCTGCACCGACGGCTGCGAAGATGGGGGTCTTGACGTTCTCGAAGTTCTTGGAATCAGACATCGGGTGTCTCCTGTTCGTCGGGTTCGGGCTCCTGCGTGGACTCGTTCTCACGACAGAACGAGTCGTAGATCTCGATCAGCACTTGCTTCTGCCGTTCGGTGATGTGCTCATCGCCGAGCAGAGCTTCGCGCACCGGACCGTGGGGACGCGCTTCCAAGATCCCGGCCCGGACGTACAGCACCTCCGAGGAGACGCGCAGACCCTTGGCTATCTGCGCTAGCACTTCTGCGGACGGGTTTCGCAGTCCGCGTTCGATCTGACTGAGGTAGGGGTTGCTCACTCCGGCTCGGCTGGCGAGTTGCCGCATCGATACCTGTGCGGCTTCCCGTTGCGACCGGATGTAGCTGCCTATGTCCTGAGCTGCGGTCGTCACGACTGCGGCGACAAGATCCCCTGCCTCGGCGACGACCTGCGTCGCCTCGGTCGCCTTGGCGACCAGATCCCCCTCGTCATCGGCCATCTCGGCCTCCTGTTTTCGGTGTCCTACTGGACGGTACCGAAGGGTGCTAACTATTGCAAGCACTCTGCTAGCACTAGTGCCCGAAGATCAGATCCGAGATCGTGTAGATGGCCAGACCGGCGATGGAACCGACGACGGTTCCGTTGATGCGAATGAACTGCAGATCGCGTCCCACCTGCAGTTCGATCTTCTTGCTCGCCTCCTCGGCATCCCAGCGAGCGACAGTGTCGCCGATGATCGTGGTGATCTCGTCGGCATAGTTCGAGGCGATGTAGCTCGCCCCACCGAGGAGCCAACCGTCGACCTTGCCGCGCAGATCCTCGTCGTCGCGCAGACGGACACCGAGGTTGGCGGTGTTCTCCTTGATCTTGGTGCGCAGTGTGCTCGTGGGGTCGTCCACCGACTCGGTGATCAGACGCTTGGCCACCTTCCACGTCGCCGCGGCGAGGCCGGTGATCTCCTCGCGTCCCATGATCTGCGCCTTGAGCTTCTCGGCCTTCTCGATGGTCACCGGGTCGTGCTGCAGGTCGTTGGCGTAGTCGACGAGGAACTTGTTCGCGGCCTGACGGACGTCGTGCTCGGGGTTGGAGCGGATCTTCCAGGTGAACTCGACGAGTTCCTTGTAGACCTTCTCGCCCAACAGGGTGTCGACGAACTTCGGCGACCAGTTCGGGGAATCCCGCGCGACGACGCGATCGATCATCTCCTGGCTACCGAGCGCCCACTGGTGAGCGCGCTCGGCGAGCATGTCGATCAACGGCAGCTGACGGTTCTCGCGGAGCAGTTCGTCGAGGATGCGGCCGATCGGCGGACCCCACTGCGGATCGGCGAGTCGACGCACGATGGTGCTGTCGATGACGGCGGTGATGTCCTCGTCGTTGAGTACGTCGACCACTCCGTGCAGCACGGTCGCCGCCTCGGCCGCGACGCGTTCGGCGTTGTCGGGCTGGGCGAGCCAGGTACCCAACCGCAACGGAACCTGCGCCGACGCGACCTTCTCGGACACCACCTCGGGTGCGAGGAAGTTGCTGCCGACGAACGAACTCAGGCTCGCGCCCAGCTGGTCCTTCTTCTTCTTGATCAGCGCCGTGTGCGGAATCGGGATACCCAGCGGGTGCTTGAACAGTGCCGTCACCGCGAACCAGTCGGCGAGCGCGCCGACCATGCCCGCCTCCGACGCCGCCCGGACGTAACCCACCCAGGCACCTGCCCCCGTCGACTCCTGCCACCGGCAGAACAGGTAGACGATCGATGCGAATACGAGAAACCCGGTCGCGACCGTTTTCATCTTGCGGAGGTCGCGACGTTTGGTGTCGTCGTCGAAGTTCATGAGCTGCACAACCGACATTGTGCCCATAACTGCGGCGGATCAACCGGACGCAGCCTGCGACGGTGTCTTCGGGGGCGCATAGGGTGGTGGTCGTGGCGAGAAATACGACGGAGGCAAAGCTGGACGAGTCCGAGCCGAGCGAGGACAAGCCGAAGGTCGAGAAGCCGGACGGTCGCAAACGTCGGTGGCGTGAGCACAAGATCGCGCGCCGCGAAGAGCTCGTCGACGGCACGCTGGCCGCGATCCGGTTGCGAGGCCGCGAGATCGGAATGGACGAGATCGCGTCGGAGATCGGTATCTCCAAGACGGTGCTCTACCGCTACTTCACCGACAAGAACGATCTGACGAGCGCGACCATGTCGCGGTACGTCGAGACGACTCTCGCCCCGCGCATCTATGCCGCGATCTCGCACGAGCTCGACGAGTACGAGCTCACTCGCGTCGTGGTGACCGCGTACGTCGAGACGGTGGCCACCGATCCCGAGGTGTACCTGTACGTCATGGCGAACAACGCCGGTAACAACCGCGACGTGGTCGCCGAGTCCGAGCGAATGATCGCCGAGTTGCTCTCCACGGTATTGGGTGAACGTCTACGGCAACGCGAGATGGATTCCGGCGGTTCGGTGCCGTGGGCCTTCGCCATCGTCGGTGCGGTCCAGCTGGCCACGCACTGGTGGATCTCCAACAAGTCGATGTCCGCGGACGATTTGATCGACTACCTCTGCATGATGATGTGGGGCGGAATCCACGGGGTCGCCATGGCCGACGGCTCCCCCGCGAAGTTCAAGTCGCAGCCGCATCCTCTGGTGGACGACGAGCCGAACACGCCTTAGCGCTCGTCGTACCCGTCGTCGTCCAGGGGTACTTCTGCTCGTTGATCCAGCACGTCCCGGGCGTCGGCCTCGATGGGCAGATCATCGGCACTCGGCTCGTCCGGCTCGTCCGCGATCGGGAGATTCTGTTCGACGCGATCCTCGGTCGGGGTTTCGATGGGTGAGTCGCTCATGTCTCCATTCGTACCATCGCTCGACAGTTTGAGATCAGGCCCGGTCGGACATCCGAGAAAGTATGACTACCGAAACATTGACCGGACGCCGCATCGCCATTCTCGCTACCGACGGCGTCGAGCAAGTCGAGCTGGTTCAGCCCCGCGAGGCCGTCGAAAAGGCCGGAGCCACAGTCACATTGGTTGCACTCGACCACGGCGACATCCAAGCCATGGAGAGCGATGTCAACGCCGCCGACACCTTCACCGTCGACCGCGTCGTCGCCGACGTCTCCGCGGACGACTTCGACGCACTGATCCTGCCCGGCGGAACCACCAACCCCGATCAACTGCGCGTGGACGCGGACGCGGTGGAGTTCGTCCGCGCGTTCGTAGAAGCCCGCAAGCCCGTCGGCGTCATCTGCCACGGAGCCTGGACCCTCGTCGAGGCCGACGTTCTGAAGGGCCGGACGTTGACGTCCTACCCGAGCATCCGCACCGACATTCGCAACGCGGGAGGAACCGTCGTCGACGAGGAAGTGGTCGTCGACGGCAACCTGATCTCGAGCCGCAACCCGGACGACCTGCCGGCCTTCTGCGCGAAGATCGTGGAGCATTTCAGCGCTTGATAGGTTAGCGTGCCCTATGCGCATTTCTCGTTCGTTGGCTCTGCCTGCGGCAGCCCTCGCCCTCGCCCTCACCCTGACCGCATGCAGTTCCGACGACAGCGGTTCCGATGGTGGTAGTGCCGACTCGGCCGAGTCCGGCAGCACCGTCGTGACCGACATGTTCGGCGACGTCGAAGTCCCTGCGAATCCGCAGCGAGTGGTCGCGCTGGGTTGGTCGGATCCAGAGACCGCACTGGCGCTCGGCGTGCAACCGGTCGGTGCCAGCGACTGGCTCGGCGTCGGCGGAAACGGCCTGGGCCCGTGGGTGGACGAAACCTACGACACCGACCCCACCATCGTCGGTACCTTCGACGTCGACATGGAGTCGATCGCGGCGCTTGCACCGGACCTCATCCTGTGGACACGCAGCACCAACGACAAAGCCGTCTACGACGACCTCTCCGAGATCGCCCCCACCGTCGCGGCACCGCCCGGAACCGACATCGCCTACGGCACCACCTGGGACGGCCAGACCGAGATCGTCGCGCAGGCACTCGGCAAGGTCGACGAGGGCACGAAGCTCGTCGACGACACCCAGGCACTGATCGACGACACGATCGCGGCCAACCCGGAGTTCGCCGACAAGACCGTCGCCGTCGGGACGCTCTACAGCGGACAGGTCGGTGCCTACGTACGCGGCGACACCCGCGTCGACTTCCTCGAATCCCTCGGACTGACCAACACCCCGGCCATCCAGAACCTGGCCGAGCCGGGAGCGTTCAACATCGAACTGTCCGAGGAGAACATCTCCGCCCTCGACGCCGACCTCACCGTCATGTTCCCCATCGGCACCGGACCCGAGGTGATCACCGACAACCCGTCGATCCAGGGCCTGCCGTCGGCACGCGACGGACGGCTCGTCGTACTCGGCGACCTGAACCTGTCCAACGCATTCTCGGCCGCGTCCGTGGCCGGCACCCGATACGCACTGGAAAACGCGGTCCCACTGTTCGCGGCACCACTGAAGGGCTAGATCACACTCTTCCCGGGGGCTTGTCACACTCTCCCTGGCGGGCTTGTCACACTCTCCCCGGCGGGAATCCACCCGCGGCGATCGGTCCCCAGGTGTCGATCACGATGCGTATCAACGACTTTCCCTGCTTCACCATCGCCGCGCGGTACTCGTCCCAGTCCGAGTGCTCGCCGGCGATGCTGCGGAAGTACTCCACCAGAGGCTCGACGGCGTCGGGAAGATCGATGATCTCGGCCGTGCCGTCGACCTGGACGTAGTCGCCGTTCCAGTCGTCGCTGTGCACCAGCACCGTGACGGCGGAATTGCGGCGGATGTTGTGCACCTTCGCGCGCTCGGGGTAGGTGGCGATCACGATGCGGCCTTCGGAGTCCACCCCGGCCGAGACCGGAGAGACCTGCAGACCGTCGTCGCGCTTGCGAGTGATGAGAGTGTGGTGGTGTCGCGGAGATACGAATTCGAGCAGTTGCTCACGCGAAACGGTTTCGGCTTTTGCAATGGTAGGGGCCATGAATCCCATGGTAGAGAAGTAGTCTTCTCGCCTATGGCCGACAAGTCGAAACTGTGGACTCTCTCTCCCGTCGATGTGCTGCGCGCCAGCGCCTCTCCCCGTGTGGAGGACATCGATTTCACGGCAACTCCGGGCTTCGACGGTGCCAAAGCACACGGCAACGACGTCCTCGAGCAGCGCGGTGCAGTACTCGCGGCGCTGCAGGAAAAGCTCTATGCACATGGGCGCGCAGGCGGCACCAAGTCGGTTCTGCTCGTGCTGCAGGGCATGGACACCGCGGGCAAGGGCGGCATGGTCAAGCACGTCATCGGGATGGTCGATCCGCAGGGCGTCGACCTCGCCTCGTTCGGGGTGCCGACTCAGGAAGAGAAGCAACACCACTACCTGTGGCGCATCCGCAAAGCACTTCCGCGGGCAGGCCGAATCGGGGTGTTCGATCGATCCCACTACGAGGACGTTCTCGTCGTCGCGGTCCACGACCTCGTGCCACGGCAGGTGTGGGAGAAGCGATTCGACGAGATCAACGCCTTCGAGAAGGGATTGGTCGACGAGGACACGGTCGTGGTCAAGGTGGCCTTGTTCGTGTCGGAGGACGAGCAGAAGAAGCGATTGCAGGAGCGGCTCGATCGACCCGAGAAGCACTGGAAGTACAACCCGGGCGACGTCACCGAGCGTGGCTTCCTACCGCAGTACCGGGCGGCGTATCAGCGGGTGCTGGATCGTACGGACTTCGACCATGCACCGTGGTACGTCGTTCCGGCCGACCGCAAGTGGTACAGCCGCTTGGCCGTCACGGAAATCCTGATCGACACGTTGGAGAAACTCGATCTCGATTGGCCCGCAGCAGATTTCGACGTCGAACACGAGAAGAAGCGGCTGGCCGAGAGCTGAAGACCGCTTCGAATGCGTGAATGGTCCATTGACCCCCGTCTGGGCAGGTCAACGGACCATTCACGCGTCCAAGAAGACTGTTACAGCGTGGCTGCGTCGATCACGAAGCGGTAGCGCACGTCGGACTTGACGACGCGGTCGTATGCCTCGTTGATCTTCTCGGCCGGGATGACCTCGATCTCGGCACCGATGTGGTGCTCGGCGCAGAAGTCCAGCATTTCCTGGGTCTCGGCGATGCCGCCGACCATCGAACCGGCGAACGAACGACGGTTGGCCAGCAGGTTGAACGCGGGCACCTCGAGGGGCTTCTCGGGAACACCCAGCTCGACGAGGGTGCCGTTGCGAGCGAGCAGTCCGAGGTACTTGCCCATCGGCAGGTTCGCGGAGACCGTATTGAGGATCAGGTCGAACTTGCCCTGCAGATCCTTGAGGGCGGTGGTGTCCTTGGTGGCGTAGTACTCGTCGGCACCGTAGGCCTTGCCGTCGGCTTCCTTGGCGTCCGTCTGGCTCAGCACGGTGACGTGGGCTCCGAGTGCGTGCGCGATCTTGACGCCGATGTGGCCGAGGCCGCCCATGCCGATGATGGCGACCTTCTTGCCCGGTCCTGCTCCCCAGTGCTTGAGCGGCGAGTACAGGGTGATGCCCGCGCACAGCAGCGGTGCGGCGACGTCGAGCTCGACGCCTTCCGGGATGCCGAGGACGAACTTCTCCGTCACGACGATCTGGGTGGAGTAGCCGCCGTGGGTGAACTCGCCCTCGTAGGTCTTCGAGTTGTACGTCTGGACGACGCCTTTGGTGCAGTACTGCTCGTCGCCGTCCTTGCACGCCTCGCACTCGCCACAGGAATCGACGAAGCAGCCGACGCCGACGCGGTCGCCCACCTTGCGGCTGGTCACCTCGGAGCCGACCTCGGCCACGATGCCGGCGATCTCGTGCCCGGGAACGACGGGGTAGGTGGTGCCGCCCCATTCGTTGCGGGCAGTGTGGATGTCGGAGTGGCAGATGCCGGCGAACTTGACGTCGATGAGGATGTCGTTCGGTCCGACGGCGCGTCGCTCGATCGTCGCCTTCTCGAGCGGGGCGTCCGGAGCGGTGGCCTGGTAAGCGGTAGCTGAAGTCATATCTACATTGCTACCTACGCATCAGTGCAAGCGCAAGGCAGCTACCGCCTCGACCAGGCTATTCCTGCTCTAAACGAGTCGTTCGCAACAGTAACGTCAGCTGTTCTTGGCGATATTGACGCCCAGCCACCCAACATACGCCACCAGACCGACAAGTCCGATCTTGCGGGTCTTGGGGTAGGCGATCGCCGCACCGACCGCCAGTTCGGTGGCTCCGTTGCGACTGATCCAGGTTCGCGTGTCCTTGGGGAACGGGAGCTTGGTGATTCCCTCGAACGCCTCCGGCACCACGAAGTGGGCGGCGCCGGTGGCGGCCAACCCGATCCCGAATGCCTTGGGAACCACACCGTTCGACTTCGTGGACTTGCTCACTGACACGCTCCTGTGATCGAGGTGATTGAACTGGCAAAACGACAATAGCGCTACGCGACGGTGGCTACTTTGCGACCCGGCCGTTCTCGTAGCGATAGAACCCGGCTCCGGTCTTCTTGCCCACCTGCCCGGCCTCGACCATGCGCAGTAGCAGCGGCGGTGCGGCGAAGAGCGGTTCGGCGAATTCCGAGTGCATGGAATCGGCAATTGCTTTGACGGTGTCGAGGCCGATGAGATCGGCGAGTGCGAGCGGCCCCATCGGGTGCGCGAGCCCCAGCACCGTCGCCTTGTCGACATCTTCCTTGGTGGCGAATCCGGATTCGACCATGCGAATCGCGGAGAGCAGATAGGGCACGAGCAGCGCGTTGACGACGAAGCCCGAGCGGTCTGCCGAGCGCACCACCTGTTTGCCGAGAACGTCGCCTGCGAATCGCTCGGCACGGTCGGCCACTGCCGGTGAGGTCAGGTCGGTGGTGACGAGTTCGACGAGTGGCAGTACCGGGACCGGGTTGAAGAAGTGCAGACCGACGACGCGGCCGGGTTCCGTAGTCGCGGCTCCCAGGCTGACGATGGGAATGGAGGAGGTGTTCGAGGCGATGACGGCGTCGGGGTCGGTCACCACCGAGTCGAGTTCGGCGAAGATGTCGGCCTTGATCTTCTCGTCTTCGAGCACTGCCTCGACGACGAGTTGACGATCGGCGAAGTCTGCGAGGTCGGAGGTGAATCGCAGCCTGGCCGCAGCGTGCTCTCGCTCGCGTTCGGTGATCTTGCCGCTGCTGACGCCGCGGTCCAGGGACTGCAGGATGCGGCTGCGACCGGCCGTCGCCAGTTCGCGGGTCTGTTCGTGGACCAGCACGTCGACATGGGCGCGGGCGCACACCTCCGCGATTCCTGCCCCCATCTGCCCCGCTCCGACGATCCCCACCCTCTCCACCGTCAAGGCAAACTCCTAGCGAATAATGTTGCAGCACAACAGCTTAAAGCGAGATGAGGGTAACTCTTGCCGGGCACGCCCAAGACCTTCGCGATACAAATCAGGCGGCCCGCAACGGATGTTGCGGGCCGCCCGACTAGTGCGCTGAAGGTCAGGAGAGGCGGCTCAGTGGAACTGGCCTTCTTCGGTGGAGCCCTTCAGTGCAGCCGTCGAGGTGTTGGGGTCGACGGTGGTGGCGATGCGGTCGAAGTAGCCGGCGCCAACCTCACGCTGGTGCTTGATGGCGGTGAAGCCGCGCTCTTCGGCAGCCTTGAACTCGCGCTCCTGCAGGTCGACGAACGCGGTCATGCCTTCGCGGGCGTAGCCGTGTGCCAGGTCGAACATGCCGTAGTTGAGCGAGTGGAAGCCTGCGAGGGTGATGAACTGGAACTTGAAGCCCATGGCTCCGAGTTCCTTCTGGAACTTGGCGATGGTCGCGTCGTCCAGGTGCGCCTTCCAGTTGAACGAAGGCGAGCAGTTGTAGGCGAGCAGCTGGTCCGGGAACTCGCTGCGAACCGACTCGGAGAACTTCTTGGCGACCTCGAGATCCGGCACGCCGGTCTCCATCCAGATGAGGTCTGCGTACGGTGCGTAGGCCTTCGCACGAGCGATGCAGGGCTCGATGCCGTTCTTGACGCCGAAGAAGCCCTCGGCGGTACGGGTTCCGTCGAGGAATTCGCGGTCACGCTCGTCGACGTCGGAGGTGATCAGCGTGGCTGCCTCGGCGTCGGTGCGGGCGATGATGACCGACGGGACGTCGGCGACGTCAGAGGCCAGACGCGCGGAGGTCAGGGTGCGGATGTGCTGCTGGGTGGGGATGAGAACCTTGCCGCCGAGGTGGCCGCACTTCTTCTCCGATGCGAGCTGGTCTTCCCAGTGCACGCCTGCAGCGCCGGCCACGATCATGGCCTTCTGCAGCTCGTAGGCGTTCAGTGCGCCACCGAAGCCGGCTTCGGCGTCGGCGACGATCGGTGCAACCCAGTTCTTGACGGAGGTGTCGCCCTCGATCTTGGCGATCTCGTCGGCGCGCAGCAGTGCGTTGTTGATGCGACGGACGACCGACGGCACCGAGTTGGCCGGGTAGAGGCTCTGGTCCGGGTAGGTGTGGCCCGAGAGGTTGGCGTCGCCTGCGACCTGCCAGCCGGAGAGGTAGATCGCCTGGAGGCCGGCGCGAATCTGCTGCACGGCCTGGTTGCCGGTGAGGGCACCGAGCGAGTTGATGTAGTCCTCGTTGTTCACGAGGTCCCACAGGATCTCGCTGCCGCGGCGAGCGAGTGTCGCCTCTTCGACGACGGTGCCCTGGAGGTCGGAGACCTGCTGCGCGGTGAAGTTACGGGTGACGCCCTTCCAGCGGGGGTTGGTGTCCCAATCCTGCTGGATCTCGGCGATGGTCTTCGGGGTGCCGGTGGTCGACATCTTCAGCTCCAGTCTCTTCTGCTTCTCGGCCTGCCTCGAGACGAATCTTCACATCGTTGCCAGGCCCTTCTGGTGTACTCCAAAACAATGGCACACCCGAAAACATGCGTCTACCAGTTGTTAGTGCCAATCTTGGCTAGCTTTACCGGCACCATTGCTAATGTTGCTAATTTTCGGGCGACGCAAACCGCTCCGATCGGACGGCGTGGTTACTCGCCGGTAGCGATGAATCCCCAGTTGATGAACGGAATGAACAAAATTCCTTACCGGACGCTTGTACGGTTTGAGGAGGGCGTCTGAATCGAGTCAGAAACCGGCCTCCATGTGACCGACATCACAGTACTCCGATCCCACGATGTGAACATGCACGGGGTGCTCCACTCGCCATCACGTTCGCGGGGATTCCGCGTCCGTCGCTCCCGAGTGGAGCGCGACGCGCACTCATCCACAGACACGCAGCTATCCACAGGCCATTGCATTTCCCCAGTTCGAGCATCTGGGGCCGGCCGACACATCCCCGATGCTGCACCGATGGCTCCCGACAACACCGACGCAGGCTCCACTCCCGGCCCCACAGGTCGTTCCGCAGGCTCCACTCCCGGCCCCACAGGTCGTTCCGCAGGCTCCACTCCCGGCCCCACAGGTCGTTCCGCAGGCTCCACTCCCGGCCCGGCCACCCTTCAGCAGCTGGTCGCCTCCGGACTCCACCCCACCACCGTCTCGCGGCGCTTCACCCGTGTTCTGCCGACGGTCCATATGCGAGGGGAACCGTCGACGATGGATCGGTGTCGGGCCGTTTCGCTGTGGCGACCGGACGCCGTGCTCAGTCACCGGTCGGCCGCATACCTGCGGGGCTGGACGACGGAGCCGTCCACTCTCGATGCCACCGTCCCTCGCTCGGCGAGGTTGCGGCCACCGCCATGGCTTCGGCTACACCGTCGCGCACTCGATTCCGTGTTAATCGACCAAGTCGGGACTCTGCCCTGCACCACCCCTGCGCAGACGATTCTCGATTGCCTGGCGGTACTCCCCCGCGCCGAGGCCGAGTTGCTGATCGACGAACGCCTGAAGTTCGGACTCGACCCCGCATCGCTCCTCTGCTTGCTCGAGCGGTTCCCAGGTCGACGCGGCAACGCAGAGTTGGCTCGCCAAGTTCGGTTGGCAGTGACCAGATTCGCCTCGGAACCGGAGCGGGCATTGGGACGCGCGCTGCACCGGATCGGGCTGTTCCTGGAGATGAATGCGGCAGTCGGTCCGTACATCTGCGACCTCGTCGACCGTCGCAGCCGAACGATCATAGAAGTGGACGGGCGCGAATTCCACAGCGCTGCAGAGGTGTTCAGCAAGGATCGGCGTCGGCAGAACGCTTTGGTGCTCGATCGCTGGCTGGTGCTGCGCTACTCGGCATTCGACGTACTGGCCGCACCGGACGTCATCGCCGGCGAGATTGCGTCGGTGATCCGGCGACGTCGGGAATCGCGGCGATGACTGCACACAATGCTCCACTCCCGTGCCCGTATGCGGGATCTATCGGATCTGCCGCGTCGAGTGGAGCACCTTTTGCACCAGGCCCTGAATGCACGAAATGCTCCACTCCCGGAGCCGCGCACGATATTCATCGCACACGCCCCCGGGAGTGGAGCACCAGTTGCCGAGATCAGATACGGACGCCGGTTCGGTCGTCACTGTGTGCAACCACCCGAGAGGTGATCGGTGTCCGACGCGAGGAGAGCACCCCGAGGGCACCCATCGCGGCGATCACGAGTCCACCGATGATGGCGAACAGGTCCGCAGCGAGCAATCCGGACGGGAACACCATCAGCGCGGGCGAGACTGCGAGCAGCAGGCCGAGACCGACGTGGGTCCAGTGGCTTTGCCTCGACGACGATCCGATGGCCCACAGCGCGGTCGATGCAGCGAGAATGCCGAGCACGAGGATCGCACCGGTGACTTCCTGGTCTCCCTGGACGGGAAGCCAGACGGTGGATGCGACGAGCACGGCTCCGGTGACGAATACGACGACGTCCCTGACGATTTCGGATGTGCGTTGACGGTTGGACATGACCGCTCCTCGTGGTGCGTGGTGAATACCTCGTATACCGGTATACGCCTTTACCTCGGCTAATGTTCCCGAACAACACCGAATTGTGATCCAGCAGCTAGTTGCCAATGCTGTTAAGCCAATTCTTCACAGGCGTAGCCTGGCGATATGTCCAAAACCTTCGTCGGCGTGCGGCTTCGGCAGCTCCGCAGCGAACGCAGCATGAGTCAGGTGGCGCTGGCGCAGAAGCTGGGAATCTCGGCCAGTTATCTCAACCAGATCGAGCACGACGTGCGTCCACTGACGGTGCCGGTACTGCTGCGGATCTCCGAGGTGTTCGGCGTCGACACGTCGTTCTTCGCCTCCGAGGACGACACCAGGCTGGTCGCCGAACTCCGCGAGGTGGCGCTCGATCAGGACATGGGAATCGACGCCGATGCGCACGAGATCGCGCAGATGGTCAGCTCACACCCACAGTTGGCACGGGCAATGGTCAACATGCACCGCCGATACCGCAATACGACGGCTCAGCTGTTGGCCGCTACCGAGGAGCGTTTCTCCGACGGCAGTGGCAGTGGTTCCATCAGCAAGCCGCACGAGGAAGTGCGTGACTACTTCTATCAGCGGCAGAATTATCTGCACGAATTGGACACTGCGGCAGAGGCTCTGACGTCGAGGATCCGATTCCATCGCGCCGACGTCGGCGGCGAGATCGCCAAGCGGCTGCGGACCGTTCACGATGTGCAGATCGTCAATCGCATCGACCTCGGCGAGAACGTGCTGCACCGGTTCGACCCACAGACGCGAGTCCTGGAGATTTCACCGCATCTGTCCGGCGGGCAGAAGGTGTTCAAGTACGCCGCCGAACTCGCCTATCTCGAATGCGGGGATCTGCTGAAGAAGATGGCCGACGAGGGCAATTTCACCAGTGAGTCGTCGAAGAAGTTGGCGGTGCTCGGTTTCGCGAACTACTTCGCCGCCGCGACGGTGTTGCCGTACCACCAGTTCCACGATGTGGCCGAGGATTTTCGGTACGACATCGAGCGGCTCTCGGCCTTCTTCTCGGTCAGCTACGAGACCATCTGCCATCGCCTGTCCACCTTGCAGAGGCCCGAGCTTCGGGGCGTGCCGTTCTCGTTCGTGCGCGTCGATCGCGCCGGGAACATGTCGAAGCGACAGTCCGCCACAGGTTTTCACTTCTCGTCCAGCGGTGGCACGTGCCCGCTGTGGAATGTGTACGAGACGTTCGCCTATCCGGGCAAGATCATGACGCAGATCGCCGAGATGCCCGACGGCCGCAGTTACCTGTGGATCGCCCGCACCGTGGAGCGACGCGCTGCGCGATACGGTCAGCCCGGCAAGACCTTCGCCATCGGCCTCGGTTGCGAACTGCGCCACGCCGGAAGGCTGGTGTACGCCGACGGTCTGGACGTGCAGGGTTCGGCGGCGGCGACGCCGATCGGAGCGGGCTGCCGGGTGTGCGAGCGCTCGAACTGCCCGCAACGCGCATTCCCGCCCCTGGGCAAGGACCTCGACATCGACGAGCACCGAAGTTCGGTGTCCCCGTACCTCGTTCGCTGAGACGAAAGGAAGACTGCAATGACGCGAATCGGCGTTGTACTCCGACCCGAACTTTCGCCGGAAGATCTCGTCGCGGCGGCACGTGCGGCCGACCGCGCAGGCGTCGACGAGGTGTGGTTGTGGGAAGACTGCTTCTACTCCGGCGGACTGTCCACTGCTGCACTGGTTCTCGCGAGCACCGAACGCGTGAACGTCGGCATCGGGGTGCTGCCCACTCCGATGCGCAACGTGGCAGCCACAGCGATGGAGATCGCCACCGTGGCCCGAGTCCATCCTGGGCGGCTACGCGTCGGGCTCGGGCACGGTGTTCAGTCGTGGATGGGTCAGATCGGGGCGCGAGCGCAGTCGCCTCTGACATTGCTGAGCGAACAGATGGCCGCGCTCACCGCACTGTTGGCGGGCGAGAGCGTCACCGTGCAGGGGCGGTACGTCTCACTCGACAACGTGCAGCTGAATTGGCCTCCGCCGCAACCACCGCCACTGCTCGTCGGTGCGACGGGGCCGAAGACTCTCGCCCTGAGCGGCCGCCACAGCACGGGGACCATCCTCACCAGCGAGACGTCACCGGATCAGGTGCGCGCTGCCGTCGAGCACATCGATGGTGGACCGGGACACGAGATCGTCGTCTACGTGGCCATGAGTTCCGATTCCGATGCCGCGCCGAGCAATCTGCAACGCTGGATCGACGCCGGTGCTACCACCGTCGTACTCGAGCCGGCCGCGGATCGATTCGATCTGGCCGGCCTGTTCACGCACGCCGCGTCGTCGACGCAGCGGTCCTAGCGCTCTCGCAAGAACCGCCCCGCGTCCGCGAAAGCCCGTGCTCGACGCGTCAGCGTGGGTGGCGCAGGCTTCTCGCCTCGCCACAGGCGGTAGAGGGTGCTCATGCTCAGGATGAGTCGTTCCGGTGAGTCCCAGTGCGCGTATGGCTGAAATTCGCCTGATTTGAGCAGGTTTCGGGCGGCCACGGTGGAGTCGAGTCCGGCGTCGAAGCAGCTGCGTCCGGCCTCGGACACCCAGGTCCAGTAGTTGCGGACGGCGCGGATCTCGTCGGTGCCGCACAGCGGTCCGTGGCCGGGAACGTAGACGGCGGCGTCGAGCGCGAGGAGGTGGTCGAGGGCGTCGATCCAGTTCTGCAGCGGGCCGTGCC
This sequence comes from Rhodococcus sp. NPDC076796, assembly GCF_040702765.1. Lineage (NCBI taxonomy): Bacteria > Bacillati > Actinomycetota > Actinomycetes > Mycobacteriales > Nocardiaceae > Rhodococcus > Rhodococcus sp. NPDC076796. Next base: position 130,384 of record NZ_JBFBMS010000002.1, read on the forward strand.
AGAGCACCGGGGTGGCGTCGATGAACAGCAGGTCACCAGCGAACACGACCCCGACGTCGGGGAGGTGGGCGATGAGGTCGCCTTCGGTGTGCGCCGGGCCGAGGTAGCGCAGGTGTACGGGTCGTCCGGCCACGTCGATGGTCTCGGTGGTCTCGAAGGTGTGGTCGGGCAGCCGAGGCAGAGCCCCGGGGAAGGTGGCGTCGCCGCGGACTCGGTTCATGTAGGAGCCCATCGCACCGACCAGTCCCGGCACCCAGCCGATCCTCGCGCCGAGAGAGGCGAACGCGTCCACCCCTTTCGGTGGCGTTTCTTCCTTCATCGCGTGCAGTGACGCGGCGCTGGTGGTGATGCGAGCGGAGGCGGGGACGGTGTCGTTTCCCCACCAGTGATCTCCGTCGGAGTGAGTGTTGAGCACTTCGGTGATCGGCGCGTCGGCCACCAGTTCGGCGGTGTCGGCCACGACCCGCTGCGCCCAGTTCACATCCCACACGGTGTCGATCAGCATCGACGCGGAACCCGGCGCGACGATCAGTCCGGTGTTGGTCTGTCCCCAACTTCCGGGCGGCCGCATGAATGCCCAGGTGTCGTCGGCGATCTGTCGGTACCCCACCTCTGTGTCTCCCACCGCCACAGGCTAGCCGCTGAGAAGCTCCCGCATGTGAGAGTCCCACTGTCGTTCCGGGAAGCACCGATTCAACAGCTCGATCATGATGGGCACGGCCGTGGACGCACCGGGCGACGCGCCGAGTACCGCGGCAATCGTGCCATCCTGCGAGGCAACCACTTCGGTGCCGAATTGCAGCGCACCGTCCTTCACGATCTGAGCGCGCTGACCGGCGTTGGTGATGGACCAGTCCGCCGATTCGGCGTGTGGCAGAAATTCACGCAGGGCCGCGATCTTCCTGCTTCTCGTGGCGGTCAACTCGGAGAGCAGCAATCCGATCAACGGAGTGTTCTTGCGAGCCATCGACAGCAATGAGCCGATGTTGTCCCTACCGACCGATCGCGGAAGGTCCAGCATCGATCCGTGTTTCAGAAACTTCGGGTTCGCCCCGGCATACGGTCCGAACAGAATCGATCGCCGGCCGTCGACGACGCGAGTATCCAGGTGCGGCACCGACATCGGAGGAGCTCCGATGGGTGGCGTACCGTACACCTTGGCGTGGTGCCGATCGACCAGCTCGGGTCGATCACAGCGTAGGAACTGTCCGCTGATCGGCAACAGTCCGTAGCCGCGCGCCTCGGCAATTGCGGCTCGGCGCAGCAACTTCAGAGCCCAGCCACCGGCTCCGACGAACACGAAGCGGGCGCGCTCCACCGGTCGACCGCCGCGCACGTCGAGTCGCCAGGATCCATCGCGATCCTGACTCAACCCTCGCACTTCACGGCCGGTCTCGACGCTCGCGCCTGCGACCTCCATGGCCTCGAACAGCTGCCGCGTCGCTGCACCGAAGTCGACGTCGGTACCCGTCGCATCTCGGGTCGCCGCCCACTGCCCCGTCCTGCCCTCTGCCACGAGCGGTGCCCATTGCCGAAGCACCGCAGCGTCTTCGGTGTACTCCATCGCCTCGAACAGCGGGTGCGCGCGCAACGCACGGTGCCGTGCGCGCAGAAATTCGACGTTGTCGGCACCCCGTACGAGCGTCATGTGCGGCACCGGGCGCACGAAGTCCACCTGAGGAAGCGTCGACCAGAAGCGCCGGGTGGTCGCGTACTGCTCGGCGATCCCCACGGCTCGATCGATGTCGACGGACCCGTCGGATCGCAGTGTCGTGTAGTTGGTCTCGCACAGACCGGCATGACCGGTTCCGGCGTTGTTCCATCCGTCGGATGCTTCCGCTGCCACGCGAGGCAATCGTTCGAGCACCCGAATCGACCAGCTCGGTTCCAGTCGCTGCAGCAGTGTTCCGAGCGTTGCACTCATGATTCCGCCGCCGACGAGGATGACGTCGTCCATTTTCCGCCCCTTTCTCGTACTAAGTACGAGTCACGCTAACACCGACTCGTACATCTGTATAGTTGTGCCGATGCCCCGCCTGACCAGGACTGCCGTCGTCGATGCCGCACTGGACGTCGCATACCGTCGCGGGCTGGACTCGCTCACCATCCGCAAGATCGCCACCGAACTGGGCGTCTCCCCCATGGCGATCTACTGGCACGTCGAGAACAAGGACGAGCTACTCGACGCCATGGGCGACCGCGTCTGCCAGGACCTCGAGATCACCGTGGATCTCACCGCCGCGTGGTGGGACCAATTGCGCACCGTGCACGAGGACTTCATGCGCGCCCTGCGCGCACACCCGGGGGCCGCGACCATCGTGGTGCCGCGAATGCTGTTCTCTCCCAACAGCAGAGCCGCGATGGAACTGAGCCTGAAGCTCCTGCGTGAGGCCGGCTTCTCCGTTCCCGACGCCACCCAACTCGCCCGCCAGGGTGTTCGGGTCGCCATTTCGCTGATCACGGAGCCCTTGTTCACCGGTTTCGATGTCGAGCCGGCGCGCCGGGCACACGTCGAGGACGAGGTGGCGTCGACGATGAAATCCCTCGATCCCCAGGAGTTTCCGAACATCCTCGCTGCCGCCCCGCATCTGGCCGATGCCACGGCTCGGGCGGCGTTCGAGAAGCTCGGTCTCGACACCTTCATCGCGGGCGTCCGGGCCCTCGCCCGAGAGAACGACATTTCGTCCTGATCGAAAGTAAACCACTGGACATCTTGTCGGGTGGCGAAGTCTCGTCCGTAGGTGCAGGCTTTGCAGAACCGAAACAGTCGACGCTAGGGGTTCAGTGATGACGGTGCCTGTCCTGCAGAACTACATCGACGGGGCGTTCGTGACGCCCTCGGGCACCGAGATGCTCGATGTAGTGAGTCCGGTGGACGAGTCGATCGTCGCCCACTCCCCCATCTCCGACGCCGCCGATGTCGATGCTGCGATGTCGGCCGCCGCCAGTGCATTCGAGACCTGGGGCAAGACGACGCCGGGCGAACGGCAGAAGGTGCTGTTGAAGCTCGCCGACGCCATCGAGGCGCACAGCGACGAGATCGTCGAAGCGCAGAGCCGCAACACCGGTCAGCCCAAGGCCACCATTGCCGCCGAGGAAGTCACCGTCGGTGCCGATCAGATTCGGTTCTTCGCAGGCGCGGCGCGGATGCTCGAGGGCAAATCGGCGGGCGAGTACATGGACGGCTTCACCTCCTATGTTCGACGCGAACCGATCGGTGTCGTCGGTCAGGTGACGCCCTGGAACTACCCGTTCATGATGGCGATCTGGAAGATCGGTCCCGCGCTGGCCGCCGGAAACACCATCGTGCTCAAGCCGAGTGACACCACCCCCGAAAGCACGCTGGTGCTGGCGAAGCTCTCGAAGGGCATCGTCCCCGACGGCGTGCTCAACATCGTTCTCGGTAACGGCGGCACCGGGGCGGCCATCGTGGAGCACAAGACTCCCGGCCTGGTATCGATCACCGGTTCGGTGCGCGCCGGCATCGCTGTTGCCGTGGCCGCCGCCAAGCAGCTCAAGCGGGCGCACCTCGAACTCGGCGGCAAGGCACCGGCAATCGTGTTCGACGACGTCGACATCAGCAAGGCCGCCGACGGTATCGCCGAGGCCGCGTTCTTCAACGCCGGTCAGGACTGCACCGCCGTCACCCGTGTCCTGGTACACGAGTCGGTGCACGACACCCTCGTCGATGCCCTTGTCGCCAAGGCGAAGACGCTGAAAGTCGGCCTCCCCGACGACCCCGACACCTTCCTCGGTCCACTGAACAACGTCAACCACTTCGGTCAGGTGAGCGCCAAGGTCGACGGTATCGGCGCGCATGCCACCATCGTCACCGGCGGCAAGCGCATCGGCGACAAGGGCTTCTTCTTCGAGCCCACCATCATCACGGGCGTGCAGCAGTCCGACCCCATCGTGCAAGAGGAGACGTTCGGCCCGGTGCTCACGGTACAGAAGTTCACCGACGAGGCCGAGGCCATCGCGCTCGCCAACGACGTCGACTTCGGTCTCGCGTCCAGCGTCTGGACCTCCGATCATGCACGCACACTGCGCATCTCGGCAGCTCTGGACTTCGGTGCCGTCTGGGTCAACTGCCACATTCCATTGGTAGCGGAAATGCCACACGGCGGCTTCAAGTACTCCGGCTACGGCAAGGACCTCTCGGCCTACGGCGTCGAGGATTACACCCGCATCAAGCACGTCATGAGCTCGACGGAGACTCTTCGATGACCTGGCATCCCCTCGATCCCATGTCCAGCGACGAATTCGCCGCCGTGGCCGAGGTTCTCGGCCGCGATCACGGCGTCGGCGACGGCTGGCGCTACGCCTCGATCGAGATGATCGAACCGGCCAAGTCCGAGGTCGCCGCGTTCGACGCGGACGGTACCGTGCCTGCGCGTCGAGCAGTGTCGGTGGTGTTGAACCGCAACGAGAACACCACCTTCAAGGCCGTGGTGTCGCTGGACGATCGCACCACCGAATCGTGGACACATATCCCCGACGTGCAGCCCAACTTCACCGTCGACGAGTGGGAAGAGGCCGACGCGGCCCTGCGTGCCCACCCCGATGTGATTGCCGCCCTTGCCGATCGCGGTATCACCGATCTGGATCTGGTGTTCATGGACACCTGGACCTACGGCGAGGCGGTGACGCCCGAGAAGTACAAGGGTCGACGCCTCGGCTGGTCCGACACGTGGGTCAAAGCTGCGGAGGGTGCCAACCCCTATGCCGGACCGGTGGGCGGATTTCACTGCGTCATCGACGTGAACACGATGGAATTGCTCGAGATCGAGGACACGTATCGCGTCGAACGGCCGGCAATCATGGGCGAGTACGTGCCTCGCCACATCCCGGAGCGAATCAGGAATTCGAGCACACGTCCACCCTTGAAGCCCCTCGAGATCACTCAGACCGAGGGGCCCTCGTTCGAGCTCGACGGCAACAAGTTGACCTGGCAGAACTGGTCGCTGCGCGTGGGATTCAACTATCGCGAGGGCATGACACTGCACGCCGTCAACTACAACGACAACGGCAACGTGCGGTCCGTGGCGAATCGAATGTCGTTCGCGGAGATGGTCGTTCCCTATCGCGATCACACCGAGGATCACTATCGGCGCACCGCGTTCGACATCGGCGAGTGGGGCCTGGGATTCATGACCACCTCGCTCGAGCTCGGCTGCGATTGTCTCGGCGAGATCCGGTACCTCGACGCGGTGCTGCACAACAGCAAGGGTGAGCCGTACACGATCACCAACGCGATCTGCATTCACGAGGAAGACAACGCCGTGCTGTGGAAGCACGTCGATCACGACGCCGGAGCCGAGGTGCGACGGATGCGTCGACTCACGGTCAGCTTCCATGCCACGGTGGCGAACTACGAGTACCTCGTCTACTGGCGGTTCTATCAGGACGGCAACATCGAGTGCGAGGTCCGTGCGACGGGCATCATGGTCGTCACCCACTTCGACGAAGGCGGCTCCCATCCGTCCGGAACGCTGGTCGACAATCGGACCTACGCGCCCTATCACCAGCACTTCCTGGTCGCCCGGCTCGATCTGGACATCGACGGCACCGAGAACACCGTGTACGCCAGTGAGACGCAACGGGTTCCGATGGGCCCCGACAATCCTTACGGTCTCGCGCTGACTCAGGTCAACACCCCTCTCACCACCGAGTCCGAGGGCAAGCAGGATTACGACTGGAACACCCAGAAGGCATGGAAGGTCGTCAACGACAACGTCACCAACGGCCTCGGCACCCGGCCCGCGTACAAGTTGGTTCCGGGAGCGGCGATCCCGTCCATGTTCGATCCCGCGTCGCCGATCTTCCAGCGCGCCCAGGTGATCGGCCACACCGTCTGGGTCACCCCCAATTCGCCCGAGGAGCGTTGGCCCAGCGGCGAGTTCGTCAACCAGAGCGGCGTCGACCACGGGCTGCCGGAGTGGACCGAAAAGGATCGCAGCATCGAGAACACCGATGTCGTCGTCTGGTACACCTTCGGCATCCATCACATCACTCGGCCGGAGGACTGGCCGGTGATGCCCGCGGACACGGTCTCGTTCTGGCTCAAGCCGTTCGGATTCTTCGATCGCAATCCCTCGCTCGACGTCGCACCGTCGGAGCAGAAGCATTGCCACACCGATCCCGGTAGCACCTGCCATTAGCTCGACCGACTTCAGGGAAGGTCCGCCCATGCGTCTGATCGTGGGGTACCAGGCAACACCGAGTGGCGCGGACGGAATCGCCCTGGGCGCAACGCTCGCGCGTTCGCTGCAGGCTTCGCTGGACATCTGTCTGGTGCTGCCGCAGGAGCGTCCGGTGCCGTCCAAAGCGCCGGTCGAGGCCGCATACGACGACATCCTCATCGATCGGGCCACCGCCTGGCTCGACGAGGCACTCACCCTCGTACCCGATGATGTGCAGGCACGCGCGCACCTGTTGTTCGACGAGTCCTTCGCACAGGGCCTGCTCGACGCGGCCAGGAGTGGAGCCTGCGGAACGACCGAAGGCGACGACGAGTTCGATGCGTACATGATCGTGGTCGGTGCGGCCGGTGACGGTCTGCTCGGACGCCATTCGATCGGTACCGTCACCAGCGATCTGCTGCACGTGGCGCATGTGCCGCTCGCGCTGGCTCCGCGGGGGTATCGGCATTCTCCGCCGCAGCGGATTCGGGAGATCACCTGCGCCATCGGAAATCGGCCGGGGGCAGCAGAACTCGTCGAAGCAGCCACCGACCTGTCCGTCACCGCAGAGTTGCCACTGCGCCTGCTCTCCCTCGTGTCCGCCGAAGAGCAATCGACACGGGGACAGAGTGGTCTCGCCAAGGCCGAGGAAGTGCTGCGTACCGTGCAAGCGGAATTGCCTGCGGGATCGGACGTGCAGCTGAGGGTGGCGGAGGGCTCCGGCATCGAGAAGGCCGCTTCTTCGCTCGACTGGCACGACGGCGACGTGTTGATGGTGGGGTCGTCTCGACTCGCGCAACCTCACCGTCTCTTCCTGGGATCGGTTGCCGCCAAGATGCTTCGGGTCGTTCCCGTTCCGATGATCGTTGTTCCGAGAGAGGCCGGCGATGAATGAGCACAAGGTAGTCGACGTCGAGTCCAAGGGCCTGTCCGCCGGCCAGCTCGGGTTGCTCGCCAGTGTGGTCCTGGGCATCTCGACCATCGCACCCGCGTACGCACTCACCGCGTCGCTCGGCCCGACGGTCACCGAGGTCGGGGTGCACCTGCCCGCGATCTTCATCGTCGGCTTCATCCCGATGTTGTTGGTGGCGTTGGGCTATCGAGAGCTCAACGCGGCCGAGCCCGACAGCGGCACGTCGTTCACGTGGGCGTCGAAAGCCTTCGGCCCGTACGTCGGCTGGATGGGTGGATGGGGTCTGATCGCGGCCACCATCATCGTGCTCTCGAACCTGGCCGGAGTGGCCGTCGACTTCTTCTACCTCTTTCTCGCCCAGGTCACCAGCAACGACTCCTTGGCCGATCTGACCGGCAACAAGCTCGTCAACATCGTCACGTGCCTGGCGTTCATGGCGTTGGCGGCGTGGCTCTGCTACCGCGGCATGCAGGAGACCAAGCGTGTGCAGTACACGATGCTCGGCTTCCAGCTGTTGGTGATGGCATGGTTCATCGTGGCGGCATTCGTCAAGGTCGGTGCGGGCGACGGGGCCCAGGACATCTCGTTCAGCCTGGACTGGTTCGACCCGTTCGGTATCCCGAGCTTCTCCGCCTTCACCGCCGGGCTGTCGCTGTCGATCTTCATGTACTGGGGCTGGGACGTCTGTCTGACGGTCAACGAGGAAACCTCGGGCAGCGCAAAGATTCCCGGGCGCGCAGCGCTGGTCACGGTGTTCTTCATCATCGTGCTGTACTTGCTCACCGCAGTGGCCACCCTGCTCTTCGCAGGCACCGGTGACACCGGAAACGGACTGCAGAATCCCGACACCACCGACAACGTGTTCGCCGCCCTCGCCGGGCCGGTGATGGGTCCCTTCGCGATCCTGCTGTCACTGGCCGTGTTGAGCAGCTCCGCCAGTTCACTGCAGGCCACGTTCATCTCACCGGCGCGTACTTTGCTCGCGATGGGTCACTACCAGGCCCTACCGAAGCGGTTCGCCTCCATCACACCGAGATTCAGCACTCCGGGCTTCGCGACGCTCGTCGCAGGCGGGGCATCCGCCGGCTTCTACGCCGTGATGCGGGTGGTGAGCGACAACGTTCTCACCGACACCATTGCCGCTCTGGGACTGATGATCTGCTTCTACTACGGCATCACCGCATTCGCCTGTGTCTGGTACTTCCGCGAGGACTTGTTCACCAGCACCCGGAACTTCTTCTTCAAGTTCTTGGCACCGCTACTCGGCGGGGTCGGGATGGCCGTGGTGTTCGTGCAGACCTCGGTCGACGCCTGGGATCCCGAATTCGGCAGCGGCTCCTCGCTTTTCGGCATCGGGATGGTGTTCCTCATCGGCGTCGGCATCATCGTTCTCGGCATGGTCGTCATGGCGGTGGTAGCACTGCGCAAGCCGGAGTTCTTCAAGGGCAACATCCTCCGCCGCGATACTCCGTCACTGATCGTCGAAGACTGACGATCCCCCTGGACTTCGTCGACGCCCGGGCGGCTCGACGCCACGTTGCTGCAGGCCTTGCAAGATCAGCTCGCCGACCCGCACCCAGGCAGGCCGGTCGGCCCACTGCGCCTCGAGCAGTGCGTTGGCTCGAGGGTCGTCGAGACCGCGCTCGAACGACCACTCGAGGGCATCACCGTCCCAGGCGTTCACCATCCATTCGACCGTGTCGTCCGCGAGCTCCTGGATCCGTGGGTCCTCGGGTTCGAGCTCGGCTGCTCGAAAAGAGCGCACCATCAGTGCCAGATAGCCCGGGTCCTCGAGCATGACGGCACCGAATTCCTCCAGCCAGGGATCGAGCCTGGGCCGGTAGACGGCATACGTCAGCACCCAGGCATCGCGATAGTGATCGACCACTCCGGAGTCGATGCCCGCTTCGCGCAGGTGCTCGATCAGGCCGACGATCAGATCGGGAAGGACCAGCGCGTCGCCTGCACGCAGCAGCCTGAGTCTGTCGCGATCCTTCTCGAGACGTTCGATCCTGGTGCTCAGATCGGCGTCGATCTCGACCAAGGCCAGGTCGAGTGATTCCTGCGAGGCGTCGAGCAGCTCGTGGACGCGCGCCAGTGGCACACCGGCCGAGGCAAGAGCAACGACGCGGGAGAGCCGCAGGACGGCCTCCCCGTCGTAGAGGCGGTAACCGGAAGTGTCGCGGTGTGGCTCGTCCAACAGCCCCTGCTGGTGGTAGAACCGCACGGTTCGGGTCGTCACGCCCACGTAGGAAGCCAGCTCACCGATGCGCAGCATGGCGACCATTCTTGCCGATCAACCGTCCACCCCGGCAGAGTCCGGCACCGGTTCGGTGAGCTCACGCGCACCCGGACTCAGCACCGCATAGGCAGCGACAGCGGTCCATCCGACTCCCATCACGACGGCCCCGAGAGCGAGATCACCGCCGACGAGCACCACCGACATCAGTCCCAGCCCCATCGGACCCGCCACGAGCCCGCTCATGTTCAGCCAGCCGAGGACGCGCCCCCGGACGTCTGCGGGAACGCGTTCGGCCACGTAGACGTTCCAGATCGGACTGAAGAGCCCGGATCCGAGACCCATGACGAGCATCCCGGCCGCGACGATCCAGAATCCCTGCAGCTGTGCGAACAGCCAGATACCTGCGGTCATCGCGGCCATTCCCGTCACGAAGGTGGCCCGTCGCGATCGGGCGGCCAACACAGCGAACAGTGCCGACCCCGCCAGTGCACCGACCGCGAACGCCGACATCGCCAGGCCCAGCTGCCCGGGTTCGCCGATCTCGTTGAAGTGGCCGGGCAGCAGCAGGCTGATCATCGGCGGGGTGACCAGACTCGCGAGGAACGCAAAAATCAGCATCGCTCGCAGTGCGGGCGTGGCACGGATCAGGTCCAGGGCACTCCCGGACCCCGTGGCAGCAGTCGGGAATGCCTGCCCCATGACCGGAACCAACGCAGTCAGCACCGCTGCGGCCGCCGAGGAGGCGGCGGTGACGGCTACGACGTCGATCGGATCCAGCACGCTCAACAGCAGGCCTGCCAGAGCCGGTCCGGCCAGGAAGGCCAGTGAGAACCCGGTCTGAAAGAACCCGGCCACCGTGGTGACCGACGTTCCCGAGATCGACGCGACGTCGGCGAGCATCGCTTGACGAGCCGTCATCCCCGGAACATCGAAGACAGCGCCTGCGACTCCCAGCACAACGAACCATGGCACCGACAACCCCACCGTCGCGCTCACCACGATCAGGCCGAGTACCGCAGTCGCGCTGCCGAGGTCGGAGACGACGGCCACGTTGCGTGCCCCGAATCGGTCGATCAGTCGACCACCGGCGAATGTTGCCGGCACCGCAGCGATGCCGGCTGCCGCTGCGATCAGACCTGCCGACGACAGGCTTCCGGTCGTGGCCAGCACCAACCAGGGCAGGACGATCGTGATGGCCGAGTTGCCGAAAAGCGACAATGACGCGCCACCGATGTACAGCGGGACAGCAATACGAATGCGACTCATGCTTCGATGATCGGCATTGACGTTGCGTCAAGGTCAAGATGAACATGCCCGACGCCAGCGTCAGAGTGGAATTGAAGACCGTCCGAAACAGCATGTCGGTGCAGGAGGTAATCCCGTTGGCGATCTCGTAAGGTTTGGTCATGAAATCGTGCGTCGACAGGTGGGACTATCGTGGCAGCGCAAATCCGCGGAACGTATCCACATCCATTCCCGGCGAGCCGGTTTCGTGACGTACTCCGGAACTGTCGAAGCCGACCGTCACCAGTTCGTGGTCGGGTCACAATCCGCGGAGACCTACGAACCAGCTGTCACCGGCAGCGTCATCGAAATAGGACGGAATTTCGTCACTGTCATGACAGGTGTCGCGTACGGCCCGGTGACGGTGACGGTCGAACTACTCACCGCCGACCCCGGTGACCCCAGCGCCGGAGCCGAGTGGGAGATCATCGAAGAAGCCACCGTCAAGGTGAGCAAGCCGTTCCGAGTCGTCACCCTCGATGGCGAGATTGCGCACGATTTTCCTGTGCTGCCGATTACGAAGGGTCTCAACACCTTTCGAGTCAGCGCGCGAGGTCGAGATGTGAAACCTGGCCTGATCGTCACCGAGCCCACCGAGTCGTACCTCGTCCAGGTCTGGAAGGTCACCCAGCCTGCCGCTCTGCGACGACTCCACAAGAGCGACACGGTGTGGAACGACGACATCACCGTCCACAAGGTCAGAAGCTGGTGGGACCCCGATCCCGTCGCAGACGCGACCCTGTACATCAAATACGGCTACGAATACATGGCGAACCAAGTCAAACAGGACGCGATCAATTGGGGTGGGCGACCGCCCACCGACAAGCTCAACCGCGCCTACGTTTCCAAACAGTTCGCATTTCACGACAGGATGCTCGTCGACGCACTGGCGCGCGCCCGCGCACCGAAACTGCGCAAGATCGCGGCGTGGGCCGTGCGCCGGTCTTACACGCTGGCTGGCATCGCAGATATCGACTGGATTCGTGCCGGGCTCGAGGCGTTCGAACACGGCACTCAGCTCCCGGCACCGTTCGACGACAGGCACAGCACGAAAGTGTGGGACGCCTTCGACGCCGACCCCCGCATCCAACTACGGGCAACATCGAATAACGGCGAACAGACCCCGACGGCGGCATCGGTAGCGATGAATGCTTTGTCCGATTCCAGCGGGGACGAACCGTTCGCGGCCCTGTTCTACGCGCTGGAAACCCTGCTGAAGGTGCAGCACCGGGTCGATCACCCGGACCAGTTGCCGTTCCAAAGGCCGGACTACGACCACGCGGGGCTCATCTCCGAAGTGCGTCGGGAGTTCTTTCCGAAACTGGCCCCCGCCGACCAATACGAACGTTGGATCGGCCACACGGTCGACGACGTCCTGCAAGCGGGTGCAGGACAGTGACGGATCGTATCTCGACCTACTGCTCGCTCATAGGCTAGGCCACTTGTGCTGACGAGCATCCTCTCTGTAGTAGAAGAAGAACGCCGAACCAATGATCGGCAAAAGCCAAGCTGCCAGAATCGAAATCGCCGTACGCCGCGCGTTCAGAGGTGGCCCGGCGGCAGCAGACACATAGGCAGCAAGACCGAACCACAGCAACACCAGAAGCAAACCGATACCCATCTTCACGAAGAATGCGTCAAATCCAGCGTCGCAGACGCCAGCGTTCACGCACTCACTGAAACCAGCTTCGGCTAGAAAAGGGCTCACAGCTTCAGGCTAGCCCGCGCACATGACTGCAGTTGCGAAGAAGATAGAAGCACTCGAGTACGTCAGCTGAATCCAGCTGAGCTGCAGTTGCTTCCAGAGAGTCAGCCGTCGAGCATGTCCGGGTGCCCGGGATCGAACCCGGCCAGCAGCGCTCGGAGTCCGTACTCGAAGGCATCCTCGGATCGCTCGCGCAGATCTCCCGCGGTGTCCAGTGCAGCTTTCAGTTCCGGCTCCACGTCGCGGCTGCTGCGCCACGGTGCCTCGGGAGCTGCCAGATCCAACGCCGAACCCAACACATAACTGTCGAGCACAGTGATGATGCGGAGCACGTCGGCGGGCGCGAAGCCGGCGTCTGTCAGCACCCGCGCCAACGTGTTGTACATCCCGAACGCAGCACTACTGTTCACGGCCTGAGCCGTCAGCAGTGGAATCAGCCGCGGGTAGCGTCCGTAGCTGTTTCGGTAGCCGCGCGCGATGCAGGCGAGCGCCTCACGCCACGGCACACCGACCTCCGGCATCGCCACCTCGGACATCGCCCGCCCCCGCAGCAACTCGATGATCTCGTCGCGTCCGGACACGTGGTTGTAGAGCGAGGACGGACTCACTTTCAGCTTCTTGGCCAGCTGAGGCATGGTGAATCCACCCGACTCTTCGACGAGAGTCAGAGCCGCCGTCGTGATGCGATCGAGGTCGAGCAGGGGTGCCGACGGTCGTCCCACAGCATTTCTCCCGTATCTGTTGCGTTCGAGGCAGACATCCACGATACTTAACGAATCGCATTCGTTTTAACAGGAGATCAGCATGCTGACACTCACCGCACTCACCGCACCCGAGGCCCTGACCCGCACCACCCCGACCGATCGGGCACCGCTCCGCGTCGGACTGGTGCAGCATCGCTGGAACCCCGATGCGGCGGCATTGAAAGCCGAACTACTCGAGGCAATCTCCGCAGCGGCGGACCTCGGGGCGAAGGTCGTCTTCCTGCCCGAGATCACCCTGTTGCGCTACCCCGCCGATACCCGCGCCGGAGCGAACCCGGGAGGTGAGGCCGAGGATCTGCTGACCGGGCCCACGTTCACCCTCGCCGCCGAGGCCGCAGCAGCGAACGGGATCGTGGTCCATGCCTCGCTGTACGAGAAGTCCGAAGCCGCAGACGGATTGGGGTTCAACACCGCCATCATGGTCTCTCCGACGGGCGAATTGCTGGCGCGAACCCGCAAGCTGCACATCCCCATCTCGGCCGGATACTACGAGGACACCTACTTCCGGGCCGGTCCGGCCGAGGACCCGTATCCCGTGTACTCCCCGGCGGAACTCGGCGGTGCCAGAGTGGGCCTGCCCACCTGCTGGGACGAGTGGTTCCCCGAGGTCGCGCGCAGTTACGCACTCGGCGGCGCGGAGATTCTCGCGTATCCGACGGCCATCGGGTCCGAGCCCTCGTTCCCGGCCTTCGACACCCAACCGCTGTGGCAGCACGTCATCGTCGGCCACGGCATCTCGAGCGGCCTGTTCATGGTGGTGCCCAACCGCTGCGGCAACGAAGGCGAGATCACCTTCTACGGTTCGTCGTTCATCTCCGATCCCTACGGCCGCATCCTGGTTCAGGCACCCCGAGACGAACCGGCCGTCCTCGTCGCGGATCTCGACCTCGATCAGCGTCGAGAATGGTTGGAGCTCTTCCCGTTCCTACTGACACGCAGACCCGACACGTACGGCCGCCTCACCGAGCCGGTGAACGCCGACGCACCGTACGGTGACGGACACGCTGCGACGCCGGTGATCAAATGACCACCACCGCAACGACGTTCACGATGCCGTCCGAAACCGCTCCGCAGGACAAGGTGTGGATGGCGTTCCCGTGCGAGGGTTACTCCCTCGGCGACGACCCGGAAGCCAAGCACGAGGCCCGCTCGACGTGGGCTGCCGTCGCACACGCTGTTGCCGAGTTCGAGCCGGTGACCGTCGTCGTCGATCCCACCGAACGCGCCGTCGCATCGACATACCTCTCGCGCGACATCGACATCGTCGAAGCACCGTTGAACGACGCCTGGATGCGCGACATCGGCCCGACATTCGTTCATGCACAGGACGGTTCGGTCGCCGCCGTCGACTGGGTCTTCAACGGCTGGGGTGCACAGGACTGGGCGCAGTGGGACAAGGACAGCCGCATCGGCGAGTTCGTGGCGAATCAGGCTGCAGTACCGCGCATCACGTCGTCGATGGTCAACGAGGGCGGCGGCATAGCGGTCGACGGCGCAGGCACGGTGCTGGTGACCGAGACCGTGCAACTCGATCCGGGCCGCAACCCCGGGTTGTCGAAAGCCGACGTCGAAGCGGAACTGGCACGAACCATCGGTGCGCAGCATGTCATTTGGCTGCCGCGCGGACTGACGCGCGATTCCATGCGTTTCGGTACCCGCGGACACGTCGACATCGTCGCGGCTATCCCGTCGCCGGGAACGGTGCTGGTGCATCGGCAACACGATCGGGCTCACCCCGACTACGAGGCCAGTTCCTTGATCGTCGACGCGCTACGTGCCACCCACAACGGCTCGGGCGAGGACTGGAACATCGTGGAGGTGCCGGCTCCGCGGACACTGCGTGATGCCGACGGCTTCGTCGACTACAGCTACATCAATCATCTGGTCGTCGACGGCGGCGTGATCGCCTGCAGTTACGACGACCCGTCCGACGCCGACGCGGCAGCGATCCTGCGGGAGGCGTACCCAGGCCGAGACGTGGTGACCGTGGACGCGAGGCCGCTGTTCGAGCGAGGCGGCGGGATCCACTGCATCACCCAGCACCAGCCTTCGCCGAAGAATCTCGACTGAAGGTTGCGTCCTACGAGCTGCGACGAACCTCGAGCTGCTGGCCGACGGCGACGGTGTGCGCTTCGGTCACGCAGTCCAAGCGTCCGTCGAGACGCAGTGAGACGTTGTATTCACCCTGCTTGAGGTTGAACGTGGTGATGGTGATGCTGGTGGCGTTCTCGTCCACGATCACGCGCTGACTCAGCGACAGCATCCCGTTGTGCAGAACTTCGCACATCTGCCCCGGAAGGACATTGTCGACGTGAACCGTAATGGTCTTCGGTCCGCCGAGAGCCTCGATGGTGGGCTGCGGCGTGCTCGATCCGACGAGTCTGAGGTAACTCTTGTCTCTGCGCACGGCCTCGACTTCCCTGTTAGCGTGCTCCACCCGAAAGTGAACGTCCGACGTGGTCTCGTTGGTGCTTCGTGGCGCGATGGAAGACGGATTGGTTTCACACGTCGTCATCGGCCTCGACCCGAGCCTCTCTTTACATCGGGGGCGAAACCGTCCGCGTTACGAACCCGCCTCCGACCAGCCCACCCACAGCCGCAAACATCCAGGGAATCTCGATGTCATCGGTCAGAACATACCTCTCGTACCGCGGATCTGCGAGCGGACTGTTCGAACCGATATCTTTACGTATCCTTGCACCCTGTATTACTGAGCGCTGCTGATTCGCGACGCGAGAATCAGTCCGTTTCCTCGAAGCCCTGTAGCTCGGCCTTCTCGGCGGCGAGCTCGGCGTCGTGCCGGCGACGCCGTCTGCGCTTGATTCCCACAGCGCCGGCGACGAGCCCCAGAGGTGCACCGATCGCGGCCCCGAACAACACCGGCCCGAAGCTCCCGCCACCGTAATGAATCAGTAGCCGAATACCAGCTCCGCCGAAGCTCAGGAAATACAGCACCAAGCCGACCATGAGCCGGGGGCGGCGCAATTCCTGCACTGTGTACATGTCGATTCCCCGAGCCCGGGCGTACCCGATGACCACATAGGCGACGGTGAGGAGCGCGACGATTATCCCGATCGCAATCCACGCCCCGGTGACACCCGCCACATAGGGCAGGATTGCCGCCGACACGAGTCCGATCCACAGCAGCGACTGGAATCCGACGGCCGAGGCCTCGTTCCAGGCGTCGCGTTGGAGTTCGTCTGCGTAGAACTCGTCGTCGAGGTCGCCGACGAATCGGGCTGCTCTGACGAATGCGCTCATGATTCTTCCTCTCCGAACAGTGTCTCCACTGTCGTATCGAGTGCGCGGGCCAATCGCAGCGCCAGGTAGACGCTCGGCGCATAGTCGCCGCCTTCGACGGAGACGATGCTCTGACGGCTCACCCCGCAGATGCTGCCGAGTTCGGCCTGGGTGATGCGTGCCAGTTTGCGATGTGCGCGAACGTTGTTCGTTCCGGACATACCCAAAAGTCAACTCTGCTTGTCATTTTTTGTCAAGCTTGCTTGTCATTTCGACGCTTTTACGTCCGCGTAACGCGGGAAACAGACTCGTCACCGCAGAAAATACCAACGCAATACTCGCCCTTTACTGTTCGCAATCGCGAATACAACTCCGTATACAAAACTTCCGAAAGGCCCGTAGATGCCTGCTGTCTCGAAGCGCATATCCGTCAAGCGCGTCATGGTCGTTCCCGCAGCGCTGGCTGCATTGAGCCTGGTCGCCACCGCGTGCGGAAGCAAGGCGAGCGACACCACCTCCGCCGATGGCGGCGGCGGTTCTGCCACCTCGTGTGTCGACACCTCCGGTGACACCATCAAGGTCGGCTCGCTCAACTCCCTGTCCGGCACCATGGCGATCAGCGAAGTGACGGTGCGTGATTCGATCGCACTGGCCGTCGAGCAGATCAACGCAGCGGGCGGCGTCAACGGCAAGCAGATCGAGGTCGTCGCCGAGGACGGCGCGTCGGAGCCGACCGTGTTCGCCGAGAAGGCCGAGAAGCTGATCAGCAGCGACTGTGTCGCAGCGGTATTCGGCGGCTGGACCTCGTCGAGCCGCAAGGCCATGCTGCCCGTGTTCGAGGACAACGACGCTCTCCTCTACTACCCCGTCCAGTACGAGGGACTGGAGGCGTCGGAGAACATCTTCTACACCGGCGCCACCACCAACCAGCAGATCATCCCGGCCCTCGACTACCTCAAGGAACAGGGCGTCACGTCGCTGTACCTCGTCGGTAGCGACTACGTCTTCCCGCAGACCGCCAACCGCGAGATCAAGGCCTACGCAGCCGCGAACGACATCGAGATCAAGGGCGAGGACTACACCCCACTCGGCTCGACGGACTTCTCCACCATCGTCAACAAGGTTCGCTCGGCCGACGCGGACGCGGTGTTCAACACTCTCAACGGAGATTCCAACGTCGCGTTCTTCCGCGAATACACCAACGCCGGCCTCAGAGCTGCTGACATGCCGGTCATCTCGGTCTCCATCGCCGAGGAGGAAGTCGCCGGCATCGGTGCGGCCAACATCGAGGGCCAGCTGACCGCCTGGAACTACTACCAGACCGTCGACACCCCGGAGAACAACAAGTTCGTCGCCGACTACAAGGCGAAGTACGGTGCCGACAAGCCCACCTCGGACCCCATGGAAGCCGCGTACACCTCGGTCTACCTGTGGAAGAACACCGTCGAGAAGGCCGATTCCTTTGCCGTGGCGGACGTTCAGGCCGCGGCCGACGGCGTCAGCTTCGCCGCTCCCGAGGGCGAGGTCGTCATCGACGGCGACAACCACCACATCTCCAAGACCGCCCGCATCGGTGAGATCCGCGCCGACGGACTGATCTACACGGTGTGGGAGTCCCCCGAGCCCATCGCACCCGACCCGTTCCTCGAGACCTACGACTGGGCCGCCGACCTCAACTGACCACCACCCATGTGAGTGGAACTTCGTAGCCTGCTACGAAGTTCCACTCACATGGCTCCGAAGGAGCCCTCCATGGACGTCGTGATCGGACAGTTGTTCACCGGCCTGTCGATCGGATCCATTCTTCTCCTCGCCGCCCTCGGGCTCTCACTGACGTTCGGTCAGATGGGCGTCATCAACATGGCGCACGGCGAGTTCATCATGGCCGGTTCGTACACGGCCTACGTGGTGCAGCAGATCGTCTCCACCGGCGGCGCATCACTGTTCATCTCTCTGGTCGTCGGCTTCCTCGTCGGCGGTGCCATGGGAGTGTTGTTGGAGGTCACGCTGATTCAGCGCATGTACCACCGGCCACTCGACACCCTGCTCGTCACGTTCGGCGTCGGGCTCATCCTGCAGCAGCTCGCTCGCGACATCTTCGGAGCACCCGCGGTCAACGTCGTCTCCCCGGGATGGCTCAGCGGCGGCGTCGACATCCTCGGTGCCGTGGTTCCCAAGACCAGAATCTTCATCCTCGTGCTCGCAATCGTCGCCGTCGTCGCACTGTCAGTGGCACTGAAGAAGACCGCGATGGGTCGACGCATCCGCGCGGTGGTGCAGAACCGCGATCTCGCGGAGACCTCGGGTATCTCGAGCCGTAGGACGGACATCTCGACGTTCTTCCTCGGCTCCGGTCTCGCCGGTGTCGCCGGCGTCGCGCTCACCCTGATCGGTTCCACCAGTTCCACTGTGGGGCAGAGCTATCTGATCGACGCCTTCCTGGTGGTCGTCGTCGGCGGCCTCGGCCAGATCAAGGGTGCGGTCATCGCGGCCTTCGCTCTCGGAATTCTCAACTCGTTCATCGAGTACAGCACCACGGCGTCGATCGCCAAGGTCATCGTGTTCGTGCTCATCGTGATCTTCCTGCAGGCCCGCCCGCAGGGCTTGTTCGCCGTCAAGACAAGGAGCCTGGTATGAGCGAGTTCATCGCCAAGCGCGGCGCTCTACTGGGATTCGCGCTCGCCGCGATTCTGTTGTTCGCCGTCGCTCCGGCCGTCCTCAGCGAGTTCCGGCTGAACCTGCTGGGCAAGTTCATCTGCTACGCCATCGTGGCTGTCGGAATCGGATTGGCCTGGGGGCGTGGCGGAATGCTCACCCTCGGTCAGGGTGTCTTCTTCGGTATCGGTGCCTACATCATGGCCATGCACCTGAAGATCTCCGACGCCGATCTGCGCGGCGACGACGTACCGGACTTCATGTCGATCGCCGGTATTCGCGAACTGCCCTCGTACTGGGTGCCGTTCACCTCGCCGATCACCACCGTCCTGGGCATTCTGTTCGTGCCCGCCCTGGTGGCACTGGTGCTCGGTCTCGGCGTGTTCAAGCGTCGGGTCAAGGGCGCGTACTTCGCGATCCTCAGCCAGGCACTCGCCGCCGCGTTCGCCATTCTGCTGATCGGTCAGCAGACCACGGGCGGCTCCAACGGGCTCAACAGGTTTCGCACGTTCTTCGGGTTCAACCTCAACGATCCCGCCAACAAGCAGATGCTCTTCTTCATCGCCGCAGGCGTACTGCTCGTCGTCGTCGCCATCACCCGCCAGCTGATGTACTCACGCTACGGCGAACTGCTGGTGGCGGTGCGAGATCAGGAGGAGCGTGTCCGGTTCCTCGGGTACGACCCCGCCAACGTCAAGATCGTGGCCTACGTGGCCGCGGCGTTCTTCGCGGGTCTCGCTGGCGCGCTGTTCGTTCCGATCGTCGGCATCATCTCCCCCAACGACGTCGGCATCGTCCCATCCATCGCGTTCCTCATCGGTGTCGCGATCGGCGGTCGAACCACGCTGCTCGGCCCGGTCCTCGGCGCGCTCGGCGTCGCCTGGGCTCAGACCACATTGTCCGAGCAGTTCCCGTCCGGCTGGACGTACGCGCAGGGTCTGCTGTTCGTGGTGGTCGTCGGGTTCTTCCCCGCCGGTATCGCGGGACTGTTCGCACTGCGCAAACGCAAGAAGGAATCCGAACCGGTCCCCGAGTCGAGCGAAGAGCCAGAGAAGGAACTGACGCGATGATTCATGTCGAAGGTCCGCATCCCACGTTCGGCGGCAACGCCGGCATGTCGAGTCAGTACCTCGAAGTACGAGACCTGACAGTCAGTTTCGACGGTTTCAAGGCCAACACCAACGTCGATCTGACGCTGATGCAGGGCGATCTCCGCTTCCTCATCGGGCCCAACGGCGCCGGCAAGACCACGCTGATCGACGCCATCACCGGCCTCGTCCCGGCCACCGGCTCGGTGACGAAGTCCGGCGTGGAACTGCTCGGCAAGAAGGTACATCAGATCGCCCGCCTCGGCATCGGCCGAACCTTCCAGACCGCCAGCATCTTCGAGAATTTGACGGTATTGCAGAACCTGGACATCGCCGCCGGTTCCGGTCGGTCCGTGCTGACGATGCTGCGACGTCGAGGATCGGTGCTCCCTCAGATCGAGGAGGCCCTCGAGACCATCGGTCTGACGGCCGAGCGCGACAAGCCCGCAGGAATTCTCGCGCACGGTCAGAAGCAGTGGCTCGAGATCGGAATGCTGTTGGTGCAGAACGCCGACGTGCTTCTGCTCGACGAGCCGGTCGCAGGCATGAGTCACGAGGAACGCGAGGAAACCGGGCAGCTACTGCAGCGCATCGGCGGTGAGCGGACGGTGGTGGTGGTCGAGCACGACATGGACTTCATGCGCATGTTCGCCACCTCGGTGACGGTGTTGGCCGCCGGTCGGGTCCTGGCCGAGGGCACGGTGGCCGAGGTGCAGGCAGATCCGAAGGTCCAAGAGGTCTATCTCGGTACCGCCGCTGCGGGCGAGGAACTCGACCAGATTGCAGAAGAAGGAGCCGATCATGCTTGAACTGGTGGATGTGCGTACCGGTTACGGGCGCAGCGAAGTGATTCACGGTGCGTCGCTGACGGTTCCCGCCGACGGTGTCGCGGCGGTGATGGGACACAACGGTGCAGGCAAGACCACTCTGCTGCGAGCAGCGGTCGGACTGCTCAAGGTCAACTCCGGCAAGGTCATGTTCGACGGCGAGGACGTCAGCGCGTTGCGTCCCAGCGCCCGCGTCGCCCGCGGACTCGCCTACGTGCCGCAGGGTCAGCAGTCGTTCGGCCAGTTGACCACGGCCGAGAATCTGCAGGTAGTCGCCGACGGTCGCAAGCGCGGCAAAGCGCTCGTCGACGAGGCACTCGATCTGTTTCCGGCGTTGAAGGAATTGCTCGGTCGCCGAGCGGGACTGCTCTCGGGTGGTCAACGCCAGCAGCTCGCGATCGCGCGGGCACTGATCACCGAACCGCGGATGTTGATCCTGGACGAGCCGACCGAGGGCATCCAGCCGTCGGTCGTCGCCGAGATCGAACGGACCGTCATCGAACTCACTCGACGCGGAGGACTGGGAGTGTTGTTGGTGGAGCAGCACATCGGCTTCGCCCTCGAGTCGGCGCAGAACTACTACATCCTCGAGGCCGGCCGCATCACGTCCACCGGCGTGGGCGGAACCGAGTCCGAGGCGGACGTCCGCGCAGCCATGGCAATCTGACCGGACACATCGTGCCGCGCAAGGACCTTCGCGAGAAGGTCTATTCGTCACTGCGCCGGGATCTGGTCTCCGGCGCCATCAGCTCCACGGAACGGCTCGGCGAGGAGCGTCTCGCCGAGCTGTACGGTGTCTCGCGTACACCGGTGCGCGAGGCACTGGCGCGGCTGCAGGCCGACGGCCTCGTCACCCGCGACGAAGCCGGGCTGCACGCCTATCGCCCCCGGATCGGCGACCTGCCCGACCTGTACGAGCTGCGCTCCACTCTCGAAGCCCGCGGCATCACTCGATCGATGTCGCACCCGGTCGATCGGTCGTCGCTGTCGAACCTGTTGGACACCTGGATCGGTCTGCGTGCCGACCCGCCCGGGACCACCGACGATCTGGTGTCCCTGGACGAGAACTTCCACGTCACCTTGTTGGCTGCCTCGGGCAACCCGGCTCTGACCGAGGCACTGTGCACCGTGAACGCCAAGGTGCGACCGGTTCGGATACTCGGCGGACTCGACGCCGCAGCCGTCGTCTCGGCCATCGATCAACACATCGACATCGTCGAGCGCGTTCTCGCCGGGGCGCTGGACTCGGCTTTGGAACTGCTACTGGCACACATCGATTCCTCGCGGGACCGAGTGGTCGAGCGGGCCGAGCAAGCCGCGGCGCTGGCGGGCGCGGTTCGGATGTGAGTCGGTCTACTCCGAGAGAATCCGATCGATGTCGTCGAGCACGGTCTGCCCGCCCATGGGCCCGACGCCGGTGATCCAGTACGACAGGTCCACCGCGTGCGGATTCGGTAGTACCGCGGCGTTGGCGGTGATCGACGCCGGAATCGCTGCGGGGTCCGACGGGTCGGAGGCGGTGACGACGATCAGATCAGCGGCCGCCTCGGCCGCCAGCTCGGGCGAGAGGTCGACCGAGATCTCGTCGGCCCATTCCGGCCTCGGCGGGGTGGTGAAGCCTGCGCACTCGAGGGTGCTTCCGGCGAACGACGTCGGCCCGTACAGGGTCAGTTCGCCTGCGCGGGGGCGAATCAACTGTGCGGTCTTTCCAGCGGTGTCGTGCTTCTCGGCGATCTCGGCACACCGATTTTCGTAGGCGGTGAGCAGGTCCTCCGCTGTGTCCTCCTTGCCGAGGGTGCGTCCGACGAACCGGACGTTCTCGCGCCACGGATCGGACTGGGATGCCATGAACACCGTCGGAGCAATGGCGGCGAGTTGGTCGTAGTACTCGGCGTGCCGAGTCTCCGTTCCCAGGATGAGATCCGGTTGCAGGGCCGCGATGTCCTCGATGGTCGGTTCGGCAACCGTACCGACGGTCGCGATGTCCGCGGCCTCCGCTCCGAGGTACGACGGCACGCCACTGTCCTCGCTGAGCACCGCGGTCCCGACGGGCACGACGCCGAGAGCGACGGTGGTGTCGAGCTCGACCGGCTCGAGGGTGACGACGCGCAGCGGGGTCTCGGGAACGTCGACCGTTCCCCGGACCGTCTCGATCGATCGCGTCGCGCTGCCTGCACTGTCGGAGGTGGTGTCGGTGGACGAACACGCCGTCGCAGCCACACCGAGAACGGCGATGGTGAGCGCGAGGGCCGTGATGCGGGCATGGGACTTTGTCAAGGGTCCTCCGAAGGAAAGTTGTGCAGAATCATAAAGAGGGTAGCCTATCCTTCTACTTCCCGGTGACGCCCGGCCGGGCAGTCGGTACGGTGTGGCTGTGACCACACCACGCATTCCGTCCGGTACCGCCAAAACTCTCGGACCCATCAACTGGGTTATCTGCAAGGTGATCGCCAAAGGCACGGGGGTGCCGAATCCCCACCTGTTCACCACCCTCGGGCGCACCGGCGGTCTCTACCGAGCATGGCTGTTCTACAGCGGCCATCTGATGCCGGGCGGCAAGATCTCCCGCAAGGAAACCGAGATGGTGATCCTGCGCGTGGCGCACCTGCGCGATTCCGCGTACGAGATGGACCATCACATCCGGCTGGGCAAGCGGGCGGGCATCGACCGGGATCTGCTCGGGCTGATCAAGACCGGACCCGACGCACCGGGACTGTCGACGCGGTATCGCACCATTCTGACCGCAGTCGACGAACTCATCGCCACCAAGATTCTCTCCGACGCGACCTGGAACGAACTCGCCACCCAGTTCGACGAACGGCGACTCATCGAATTCGTCCTGCTGGTCACCCAATACGACGGCCTGGCAACCACTCTCGCGACCCTGCGGGTCGAACGGGATTACGGCGACCGCCCACCGCGCCCGTGAGCGAGTCCGCCGAGACCGCGCTGCACCGAGCGCTCGCCATGATCGAGCCGGCGACGCTGCGCGAGCTGGCGCGCAGCGACGGCGGCTACGTCGAACTGCTGCCGGACGTGCCCGCACCGAACCCGTCGCCTGCCAGTATCGCGATGAACAACCGGGTGGTCGCAGCCATCTACGAAAGACTATGGCGTCCGTTCGGGGTGTCCATGATGGGCATCGCCGGCATGTCGATGGCAGCCGAGCGCGCCAAAGCCGTCGTCGACCTGAGGTTGCACGGCTCCCAGCGCGTACTCGACGTCGCCTGCGGCCCCGGCAACTTCACCAGGTTTCTCTCCGAGGCTCTCACCGACGACGGCCTCGCCGTCGGGTTCGACATATCCGAGGCGATGATCGCCCGCGCCGTGGCGGACAATCGAGGACCGCGCGCGGCGTACGTACGCGGTGACGCCGCCCACCTGCCGTATTCGGACGACGCTTTCGATGCCGTATGCTGCTACGCCGCACTGTATCTCGTTCCGAAGCCCATGACAGTGCTGGACGAATTGATTCGCGTGGTCCGCCCGGGTGGACGCATCGCGATCATGACCAGCTGCGAGCCTCGTCCGGCCCCGCTGGGCACCGTCGTCGGCTTCGGCACCGGCCTCGCGGGCGTGCGGATGTTTCCGAAGAACCTGTTCGTCGACGTGTTCGAAGCGTCGGGACTGACCGAGATTCAGCAGGACGTCCGGGGACTGGCCCAGTTCGTCAGTGCCACGAAACAGTAACGGGCAGAAACGAACCTACGGGCCGGTACTGCTGTTCTTCGCCAGTTTCCTACCGGCCGCCGAGCCGAGCCGGTTGAGCGGGGCGAGCAGGTCCTGGTACCGCGGACCGACCACGCGCGGAATCAGATCGAACGCTCGGGCGTCGGGGCCGATCAGAACACGAGGCCTGTTCCTTTCCACTCCCGCGAGGATCACCTTGGCGGCCCTCGTCGGTGTGGTGAGCGCAATCTGCTGGAAGCGACGCGAGGCCTCGTCAGGAGTCCCGAGATCGTCCATTCCGCGGGCGTTGGCCACGATGTTGGTCTTGATCCCACCGGGGTGCACGCACGTGACTCCTACAGGATGGCGAGCGACCTTCATTTCCTGACGCAACGCCTCGGTGAAGCCGCGGACGGCGAATTTCGCGGAGTTGTACGCACTCTGACCGGGGATACCCATCAGGCCGAACACGCTCGAGACATTGACGAGATGACCTTCGCCTGAGTCGATCAACGCAGGCAGAAAAGCTTTGGTGCCGTTGGCAACACCCCAGAAGTCGATGTTCATGACCCACTCGAAGTCGTCCCAGGTCATGTCCACCACATCGGCGCCCAGTGCCACGCCGGCATTGTTCGCAACGAAGTTGACGCGTCCGAATTCGCCGATGACGGCGTCGGCATGCGAGTAGACCGCAGACCGGTCCGATACGTCCAGCTGGTACGGAACCGTGCGGGCTCCGATCTTCTCGCACAGAACCACGGTCTCTCCGAGCCCTTCTCCGTCGATATCGGACAGTGCAAGCTGCGCTCCACGGTTCGCCAGATTCAGTGCGAGGGCTCGGCCGATTCCCGAACCCGCGCCGGATACGACGGCCACTTTGTTCTCGAAATTCTTCACTTGCGCACTTCTTCCGCGTTCTGTTTGTCGATTCCGACTCCGGTCAATCTCCACAGCGCCGCGGTGAGGGTGCCGTCGAGCATCCCGGCCGAATCCAGGAAGGCGACGGTGTTCGCCGCGTCCCGCCGCCTTATCTCCACTCGGCGACGCCTCGACGCGAATGCTCCTCGGGCAGGACTGATTCCGATGGATCGGTACACCTCGAACGACACTCCGAGACGGAGAATCACGTTGGCCAGCAGAGCGAGCAGCACACGGTTGTACGCGCGAGCCACCGCATTCGAGTTGGTCTGCGCAGCAACCACTTCCGATCGAGCGGACGCAAAACGATCGGCGCTCCCGAGCCCATGGATCTTCACGGCCTGTCGAACGTGGGGTTCGATACCGGGGTCGGTCACCGCACCGGCCATCGACCGAGCGAAGGTCTCCTCGACCAACAGGATGGACGCGTGCGATGCTGCGCCCAGCGGTAGAAAGCCCAACAGCTTGACGGCCGTGGCCGTCCCCCGTGGCGGCTTGTAGGGCGGGACTTCCGTTGCGCGAACCAGCCGTCCGAAGGTGATCGTGGTCCGCGAACCGCCTGCGACCTCGTCGAGAGCATTGCGAGAATCGGTACTGTTGAGCCCCTCCTCCGCTACCCGCCTGAGCTGGTTACCGATCAGCATGGCCGACAGATACGACACCGTGCTCCATCTGCTCACTGCCTCGTGCAGTGCCAAGGTACGCCGATCCTGCTCGGCCAACCTGCCCCACAGGCGGGTCCCGTACAACGTCACCGAGTCTCGCGGCAACGCCGACGCTTCACTCTCCCAGGGTGATTCCCAGTCGATGTCGACATGCGGATCGTACTGGACCGCCGACGAGCGTCGGCTCATGCGAGATCGTCCGGCATGGCGCGGGTCATCTTCCACAGGCGGCGGGTCACCACACCGTCGCACATACCGGCGTCGGCGAAGAATCGGATCATCGGTTCGGAGAAGAACTGCATGTTGGTCTTGTAGGTGGGACTCGCCATTGCGGTGACGATCCCGCGAATGGGGTTGATGCCGACGGATCTGTACACGCGCGGATTGACGAGTGCGATGTACGTGAAGTTGGCGATCGTCGCAAGGATGACGCGGTGGACCGCACGATTCACCCGATTGGTCGATTGCATCGCGCGCACCATTTCTTCACGGGCATAGGTGATGTGACGCGATTCCTCGATCACGTGGATGCGCATCATCTGGCGCAGGTGCGGCTGCATTTCGGGATCGTTCTGCGCTTCTCGCTGCGCCCGATCGAGGACCTCCTCGATGAGAAGAGTCCCGCCGTACGTGGCCGGTCCGAGAGGAAGAAACTGACCGATCTTCGCAATGACGAGTCCCACTCTGGGCAGCAGGTAGGGCTTCAGGCCCGCCTTCTCGATCAATTTTCCGAACATGATCGAGTGGCGCGATTCCTCGCCGACCTCGGCTATCGAGTACATCGAATGATCGGAGAACGTGCCCCTCCCGAACACCCGAAGCAAGTTTGCACTGAGAAAACCCTCGGCATAGATGCCGAACGAGAGAATGCTGACGATCTCGTGTCGACCCAGTTCGCGGCGCTGTTCTTCGGAGAGCTTGTCCCACAACTTGGTTCGATAGAGCGAAACCCGATGCTCGGGCATCCACCGCATGCCGTCGACCACCGGAGCGTCCCAATCGATGTCGACCTCGCCGTCGTAGAACTTGTCGGCCGTCGACTTCAGCAGCCGCCGGGCCGTCTTCTCGCGCGGGCCGACCGCCCGCGCCCGCGTAGCCGACAGGTCCTCGGTCACCAGCGCAGCGCGCCTCGACGTCCCCCCGTCACTGTTCCGTTCACCGACAACTGCACGCTTCACAACCGAACCCCTCGCGATCGACGACTCCGCCGAGACTCCGTCTATCCGAAACTCACGGTAGCCAGTACCGGCGGTAGTAGGTAATGTGACAAAGTGTGGTTCAGGTCACCGGACGTGTCAACCCAGAAGATGGACGGCGCAAGCCACAGTGCAAGAGGATCGATGCGCGCACCGAACGCTGGCGTGAGCATCGACTCGCGGTGCGACGAGAGTTCGTCGCGGCCGCTCTGGTCGCCATCGATACGCACGGACCGAGCGTCAGCATGGGCGATATCGCAAAGGCTGCAGGCACCGCCAAACCCAAGCTGTATCGGCATTTCGCCGACCGGTCCGATCTCTATGCTGAGATAGTCCAGCACGTTCAGGAAATGCTGTTGGCGAGCATCATGACCACGGCGGATCTGTTCGCGGACTCGGTGGCCGAACTCATCGATCACAGCGCTGCCGGATACGCGGCAGTGGTCGCAGACCATCCCAATCTGTTCCGGTTCCTCGTCCACGGCCACTTTCTGGCCCGCACTGTCGGCCGAAAGTCGCAGACGTCTTCGTCGGACCCGGCCTTGGAGTCGGCCCGTGCTGCAACCGACACCGTGGCGCGCGTTCTGGCCGACGCTGTGCAGGGACCAGGAGTGAACAGGGCGACGGTGGAGTTGATCTCGTACTCGGCCTTCGGCGCTGTAGCGACTGCCACGGACTGGTGGCTCGGAAGCTCGGACGACCATGAATCCGCTATGAACATCGACGCATTCACCGCGCATCTGGCGGCCATAGTGCGAGGGCTCGTCGAGTCCTCGAGCGCGCTCCTCGGCATCCGCATCGAGTTCGACCGGCCCATTCATCTCGCGTTCGTTCGCGACCAGGAGGAGTGAACCTGTGAGTGATCTATCCGGCAAGCCCGATTTCCGCGGACCGGCAACTCTGACTTTCGAGGCCCCTCCTGCCGAGTTCGAGGTGCAGGTAGATCTGCGCGGACACTCCCAACCCATCGACGGGATCTTCCGCTGGTACGGCCGCGTCCGGCCACACGAGGCACTGCAGAGTTTCATGGCGGCTGCCGGCAGCCGCCGCGAAGGCAGGCTGAGCACCGACAGCGGTGATGTGCCGGTCCTGGTGAGCGACGTGGACTTCTGGGGCCGATACCGCCTGCAAGGCACCGGGATGCCGCCGTATCCGCTCGTACCCGAGGAAGACCCGGACAGTGAGTCCGACGACGTTGTCGCGCCTTCCCCCGAGGACCAGGCCCTCCACCGCGCCGCAGAGCTACTCGAACCCGAATTTCGTACGGCTGCGGTCACCACCGACGGCTATGTGGAACTGCTGGGCGGTACTCCTGCCCCGTCACCGACGGCTGCGAGTCGCGCCATGAACAACCCTCTGGTGGCCTCGATCTACGAAAGGCTCTGGCGTCCTGCGGGTGTCGCCATGATGGGAGTAGGCGGCATCTCGATGTCCGCCGAACGCGACAAGGCCGTCGACGACCTACGGCTGTCCGGAGACATGAAGGTACTGGACGTGGCAGCGGGACCGGGAAACTTCACCAGGTACCTCTCCGACCACCTGAGCGGTGATGGCATCACCATCGGGTTCGACATCTCCGAGCAGATGATCAGGCGCGCCGTTCGCGACAACCGCGGCCCCCACGCCGCCTACATGCGCGGTGATGCGCAGTCACTTCCGTTTGCCGACAACACATTCGACGCCGTCTGCTGCTTCGCTGCCCTGTACCTGATACCGAATCCATTGACCGTCGTCGACGAACTCGTCCGAGTTCTCCGACCGGGCGGTCGAATCGCGATCATGTCCAGCTACGGCCGCAACGCCGCTCCGGTCAAATCGGTGCTGGGGGCGGTGTCGGGACGCATCGGGGTCCGCATGTTCGACAAGAATCAGTTCACGTCGATCTTCGAGCAGTGCGGCATGACGGAGATCGAGCAGGAAGTACGCGGCCTGGCGCAGTTCGTCAGCGCCACCAACGCTCACTGACGAAGTCTCAGGTCTTGGGTCCGTAGTCGCTGACGATCCACTGCCCGTCCTGATCGGTGACCGTCACCAGCAGAAGATTGGGCACCTTCCCCGGGTCGGGTTGCTGCACGTTCTGCGTCGTCTGTTGAGCGAACACCGCCACCTTGTACTCACCACCGGACTCGGAATCGATTGCTGCCGAAAGGACCTCGCCGGTCGCCACCACCTGCGACTCGTTCATGATCGCCGTCAGCGCCTCGCGGACCCCGTCGTACCTGTCCTGCAGGGACTGCGACGCCCCCTGGTCGACACCCTGGAAGAAGGCGTCGAGGTTGCGGTAGTCGTAGGTCAACGACCGCGCGGTGTACTCGGTCGCCGTGTTCACCGCCATCTGCCGGTCCTGTTCCTGTTCACGCTCGGCAGCCAGATCGCCTGCTGCAGAATGCCACAGCACGCCGAAGACCACCGCAAGCACCACACCCGGTACTGCTGCAGCGACCACCGGCCACCGAATCCGGTGCCGTCTGGAGCCCTCGGGCACTGTTGCTGCCTTGTCCTCGGGCACTGGTGTTTTCGCCTCGGCTGCGTCTGTCTCGACCATGAGGGGGTAGCTCCAATCAGTTCGGAATTTCTACGGAGAGTTTCGCCGGCCCGCCGGGAGGAAAGACGGTCTGCAGTACGTCGACGATGGACCCGGCGTCGACCCGCATCGGTTTGATGGGTGCGGTATACGGCTTGAGAAGCGTTGCGATCAAAGCAAGATCGGGGGACAGAGGCGTCAGGTACTGATCGATCTTCGGGGTGATCTGCCCGAGTGGATCGTCCCAGACATCCGCGCCGACGTACGAGTACTCGTTGAAGCCCTCGAGCAAGTTGGCCACCCCGTCGCGCGTCGCGCCGACCCACGGCGCCGCGTCGGTCATGACCGGGCCGTATCCGTACGCATTGCGACCCGCCTGCTGAGCATTGTCGTACAGTCGACGAATTTCGCCGCTCTTGTCTCGCACTGTGGCTGCCAGGAATCGAAATGCCTCCACCAGACGGTCGACGTCGCCGTCACGCCCGTCGACAGCGGCCGATGCTGTCTCCGTCAGACCTTTCAGTGCGTTCGTATCGAGTTGCGAGGCAAGGGCATCGCCCAGGCCCAGCGCCTCACTGACGGTGACCGATGCTCGAACCTGCTCGCTCCCGAGCGCGTCTCCGTCCGTGAGGTACGGACCTCCGGCGCTTCGAGGGCGAAGATCGAGATACTGCTCGCCTGCGGCAGAGAGGTTCGCCACGACCACCTCGGAATCTGCAGGGATGCGATGGTCTGCATCGAGACCGAGAGTGACGTCCAACCCGCCCGGCACCACGGTGATCGATTCGACCCGACCGACCTGGATCCCGCGTGAGGTGACCTGCGAGGTGTCCATCAGTCCGCCGGAGGACTCCATCCGAACCACGACATGGTTCGTCGTTCGAGTCGGATCGATGTCGAGTACGCCGACGGTCAGGTATCCGACGCTGACGACCGTCATCACCACGAGTGCGACGAGCGAGAACAGTGTGCCCGGCTTCATCGGACAATTCCTATCCCGCGCAGGATCCCGATCATGTCGTCCGCGCGCGCACTCGGCCCTCCGTCTGCAGACACCGACCGCACTGCGATGTTCGGCGTCGACTCGAAGTACGGAATCAAGCGCTCCCTGAGCAGGGTATTGGCCTTGTCCACGTTCATCGGCACCGACGAGTCGGCATTCGCGATGGTGATCAACGCCGGCGCGATGATGTCCACAGCATCCTTCAGCTCCGGATACGGGCCGGACAGTACGTCCCCGACGTGCTGTGACATGTACCCCAGGCTGAAGATCATGTGGACGACGCTGAACAGAACCTCGGACAACCCTCCCGAACGTCTCGGGCCGAGCTCGAGGACACGCTCGACTCCATCACGTTGTGTCACAACAGTATTCGAGATACTCTCCGCGGCACCGAGTATCCGATCGATTTCCCCGGTGTTGTCGCCGATATCGGTGAGCGCGGCCCTCGCTGCGAGGTTGATCTTGTCGACCTCGGCCTGATCGGGAGGAATCGCGGCATTGACGTTGTTCACCGCTTCCTGCAATTGGACGTAATGGCCGCCGGTCACGAGGTTCGACAGTCCGCGCAGCACGTCCTCGACATTGTCGGCCGGAACAGTTCGCTCCACGGGAATGACGTCACCGTCACGAAGGTAGGGCCCGCCGGTGCCCGATGCCGAGCTCGATCCCGCGCCGGAGGAATCGGCCGGTGGCTGCAGCGAGATGTAGATCTCGCCCAGAATCGACGACTGTCGAAGTTCGGCGACGGTATCGGCGGGTAGCCGAACATCGGCGGACAGGTCCACCGTCGCCACGGCGGTCGAACCCACCAGCTCGACGGTGTCGAGAACGCCCGCG
Organism: Rhodococcus sp. NPDC076796; assembly: GCF_040702765.1. Classification (NCBI taxonomy): domain Bacteria; kingdom Bacillati; phylum Actinomycetota; class Actinomycetes; order Mycobacteriales; family Nocardiaceae; genus Rhodococcus; species Rhodococcus sp. NPDC076796. The sequence continues at coordinate 162,096 of NZ_JBFBMS010000002.1, forward strand.
TCGACGCCCTCGACGATGACCTTCGCCTTCTCCGGAAGATTGAGCACGCTCGCGAATTCGATTCGCAGAGAATACTTGTCGCCGGCGACATAGCTACCGGGTATCGGAAGGTCGGCCGGATCGATGCTGCACGCCGACAGCAACGCAACACAGCACAGGCCGGTGAGCGCGCGCCTCATCGCCAACCCGCCGAACCGAGGATCAGCTGCACCAATCCGACATCGATGACGTCGCCTCGTTGCTGGTCCGCCGAGCACGTCGGTCTGTACTTGTTGAGCAGAGCGCAGACCTCGTTGGGAGAGTTGGTATCGATCTCGAATTGCGGCGGGTGATAGATCACGCGCCCGCTCTTGGAATCGTTGTCGTACATCGTCATCAAGTTCTCGCCTATGGTCGGCACCTGTTCGAGGATGTCCTTGATATCGCCCACCCGCCCGAGCAGTACATCGACCACCGGCACCACCTGGTCGAGAAATCCGTAGATCTTGTCGTCGTACTTCGCGACGTTGCGCGCCAGTGGCGGAATGAACTCGGTGGTCAAAGCGACTGTGGTCCCGAAGGCTTGGGTGAACTCCGACAGCGTGATCATTCCCCGCTTCAGATTGTCGAGCAGCTTCGCCACCTCGGGCCAGCTCACCACGAACGTGTCGATCAGACCGTCGAGGTTGTCGATCAGTCGACGCACGGTGGTATCCCGGTCGGCCGGATCGCCGACCAGCTGGGCCAATTGTCGAAGACTCTCGTTGAGCTGGGTGCCGGAGCCACGCAGCGAACCGTCGACCGAACGCAATGTGTCGCCCAGGATCTGCTCGTGGTTACCCTCGGCGTCCGCCGGACCGAGCAGGTCCGACGCCAGCCCCGACACGGCGTCGAGCGTGTCGCTGATCCCCAGCGGTGTTCTGGTGCGTTCCAACGGAATACAGCTCGCCCGATCGAACTCCGGGCCATCGATGTATGGCTGCGTGAATTCCACATGGCGGTCGGTGACGATCGAACTCGACAGTGTCACTGCCCCCACCCCCGCGGGCAACCGGAGGCCACCGTCGACATCCATCGTGACCAGCACCGCGGTGTCGGTGTTCTCGATGTGCGTCACCGTTCCGACGACCACGCCGAGCATCATGACCGAATTACCCTCGTACAAACCGACCGTGTCGGTGAACTCGGCACACATCGAGGAAGTGCCCGAGCCGGTATCGATGACAGCGGTCGCGGACGCGACCGAGCCGACGAGCGTGACGACGACTGCCGCCGCCACGGCGATCCGTACCGATCTGCGGTTCATCAGCACACCCTCCCCGGCAACGGAATACACACACCGACGCCGACGACCGTGTCCTGCGACTGATCGACGACGGGACCTTCACCACCGCCGATCAGGGCGGACAGGCCGTCCGCGCTTTCCTTCATGGTCGTGATCGCCCCGTCGACATCACCCAGCTGAGCGAAGAGCTTCTGCGTGATCTCTTCGAGCTGGACGATCGACGGCTCCAGCCCCTTCTCGAATGCGACCACGGGGCGGTGGAACAGCTCGAAGAGTCTTCCGAGGAGGTCGAAGGCACTGACGACCTCTGCGCGCTTGTCGCCGAATCCTTTGGTCAGGGTGCCGAGCTCACGTACGAGTTCGGTGAGCATGACACGATCGGCGGCCAACGCACCGACGTACTCGTCCGACACCACGAGCCCGCGTTCGAGTTGGTCGGTGCGGGTGGCGATCACGTCGGTGAGCGAGCTCAGATTGTCCACGATGGCACGCGTCGACTGTGGCTGCGTACCGACTGCCCGGTCCAACTCGGCGACCGTCTGTCGCAACGTCGGACCGTCGATATCGCGGACCAACGGTGTTACCTGTTGGATCGCGTCGGACAGTTCGTAGGGAAGTTCGACCCGTTCCGGTGGGATCGGTGCCGACCCGAGCTCGTCGTCACCGTGCGAGGTGAGCATCACGTAGTGACCCCCGATGGGAGTCAGCAACTTCACTGTCAGGGTCGAGGCATCACCCACGAAAACGTCGGAGTCGACGCTGAATTGGACGTCGACATGTGCACCTGCCAGCTGAACCGAGCGCACCGAACCGACCGAGATACCGGCGATCCTGATGTCGTCGCCCGGCTTCACGCCGGCCGCGGAGCCGAACTCCGCGGTGTACGTCCGCTCGCCGAGCGGGATCGTGTACAGCGCAGCCGCGACGAGAACGAGCACCACGGCGAACGCGACACCGACCGCACCCCAGAACACATGCGTCTTGTTCTCCGACTGCTCGTCGCGAACGCCCTTGCGAACCACGCGTGTCATTTGCACACCACCAAATTTTGTCCGCCGAGCACTATCTGTCCGATGCCCGGAATGTCCTGTCGGCCTTGACTGCAGGAGTAGGTCTGGGCACCCGGATCGGGAATGCTCGCGTTGAGCCCGGTCAGCAGTGACGGGGTGAGCGCGAGCAACTCGGTCACCTGATCGGTCTGCGGCAGTAGCCGTCGCAGTGCTCCGTCGACCGGTGCATAGCTGTTGTCGTACGCATCTTGCAGGCTCTCCAGCAAGCCGACCAGTGGTCCGAGTCCGTAGTTCGCCTGATCCAGCGACGCCAGCACGCCGTCCATCTGGGTGCTCAACCTCGATACCAGACCGTGCAGCTCTTCGAGGAGATCGGCGACCGCCGCCGACTGTCCGCCGATCGAGTCCGAGATCTGGCCGAGATTGTCGATCAGCAGTCCGATGATCGACTCTCGCTGAACGGCGAACTGGGTGATGCGATCCACGTCCCGCAGTACCGGAGCGAGTCCGGAACCGTCACCCTGCACCATACGGAGGATGTTCTCGGTGAACTGATTGAGCTGGGCGGTGTCGAGGGTGTCGAAGATCGGTTCGAAACCGTTGAACAGCGTGGAGATGTCGAACGATGGAATCGAGTACTCGAGCGGAATCGTCTCGCCGGACGCCAGCGGAGCACCGGTGGCCGCATCCTTCTGGATCAGCTCGACATATCGCTGCCCCAGGAGATTCTGATAGCGGACAGCAGCCTGTGTGTTGGCGAAGATCGGTCGCCGGCCTTCTATCTCGAATCCGACTCGGGCAATGGCTCCGTCGAGTTCGACCGACGAGACCTTGCCGATCTGCACCCCGGACATGCGCACGTCGTCACCGACGTACAACCCGGACACATCGTCGAACTCCGCGCCGTAGGACGACAACGGTCCGCTGACCGGGGTACGAAGTGCGGCCACGATGATCACGGCACATACCGCGGTCACCGTGAAGAAGGCGAGCAGTTTGACGGCCGGGCCCGCTACCTTCTTCATCGGTTCGCGTCCTCGTGTGCGGCAACGGCTCCGGCCAGATTGGGCATGGTCTCGACGATCAGGTCGAGTTGCAACTGGGGCTTCCCGTCGACGACGGGGAAAGCGTCGGAGATGCCGTCGAGCACTTGCGGAACCCGGTTGTAGCTGGGCGCGAACGTGCCGATCGACGCCGTGATGGGCACCAACAGATCCAGTACGGTCGACAGCAGCGGCGTCAGGTCCGGATTGTTCTTCTTCAGCAGATCGCCCACCGGAACCAGCAACTGATCGCTGAGGCCGTCGTTGGCCGCGATGGTCCTCGCCCTGTCGGCGGGTGCCTCCACGTAGGCGCTCTTGTCCACCACTCCCACCACCAGATCGAGCAGGGGCGGAATCAGATTGCCGATTCCCTCACCCAGCTCGGCACCACGATGCAGCTTCCAGGCCAACGGATCGATCTGATTGTTCGCCATCATCTGTGCGGTGTCGAAGAACGGCTTCAGATTTCGGCTCACCTCTACCGACGTGTTCGCCAAGAGATCCAGCAGGTTCTGTACCTGCTCGGTGTCGAGAACCTCAGTGAGGTCGGCGACTCGTCGGAACACTCCGGTCACCGTTGCGCCCCGCAGGTCTCCCGACACTTCGAGAGTCGAGTTGTCGGCGAGTCGATTGCCCGTCCCATCCGATAGCAATTCGATTGCCGTGGAACCGAATACGTTCGAGGACGAGAACTGGGCCTGCATGGTGTCGGTGAGCTCGCCGGCCTGACTCGGATCGATCTCGAGTTCGAGTCTTTGATGGCCGAAGCCGACGGTCTCGATGTGGTCCACGGTGCCGATCGACAGACCACGGAACTTCACCTCCGACCCGGGGGTCAGCCCGTCCCCGACCGACGCCGCATCGAGCGTCAACTCGAAGGGTGACTCGAAGGCCCCGCGTGCATACGCGGTGAGGCCGCCGGCCACTACGGCCATGGCCACGGCGACCGCCAGCCCGCGCACACGGAGCGCGGCGGGACCGGCCGATCGACCCGTCAGATCGTCGAACACTGCCATCTCTACCCCGAAATCCTTATGCCCGAGTCGAATCCCCACAGGACCAACGTCATGATCATGTCCAGGACCACCACCGCGACGAGGCTGGCTCTGATGGCGCGTCCCGACGCGCGGCCGACACCTTCCGGACCGCCCGAGGCGTAATAACCCTGATAGCCGTGGATCAGGATGATCGTCACGACGAACACCGCGGCTTTCAGCAGCGAGAAGAGAACGTCGAGCGGCTGCAGGAATGCACTGAAGTAATGGTCGTAGGTGCCGGACGACTGTCCGCCGACCACGCGAACCACCACGGCGCACGACAGGTAGCTCAGAATGAGCGTCAGCAGGTAGAGCGGCACGATCGTGACGATTCCCGCGATGACCCGGGTGGTCACGACGAACGGCATCGACTGTATGCCTTGAGCTTCGAGGGCATCGATCTCTTCCGAGATACGCATCGCGCCGATCTCGGCCGTCATCCGGCATCCTGCCTGCGTCGCGAATCCGATGGCCGCGATCATCGGGGCAAGTTCGCGAGTGCTGGCGTACGCCGAGATGAAACCGGTCAACGGCTCCATCCCCACCATGCCGAGGGAATTGAATCCTTCGATTCCGACGGATGCACCCACCGCGACACCCAGCACGACGAGGACCGACACCGTCCCGCCACCGACGATCAGTTTCCCACTGCCCCAGGTGATGTCACTGAGAATGAGCAGCATCTGGCGCCGATAGGAGCGGACGGTATGCGGGATGGCGGTGAGCACCTTGACGCAGAACGTCAGTTGATGACCCAGCATTTCGAGAACGTCGAACGGCTTGCGTCCGAGATACCTGGCGCTGCGGGTGAGGTGGGCGGTGCCGTGCACGGTGTAGCGCGAAGGAGTTGCCATCTCAGCCCAACTTCTGTGGCATGAACATCGCGACCACCTGCGTGATCACGACGTTGACGGTGAACGCGGACACCACACCGAGCACCACGGAGGCGTTCACCGCGTTCGCGACCCCGCGGGGTCCGTGGGCGGCGGACAACCCGCGCTGGCAGGCGACGACAATGACGATGACGCCGAATATCTCGGTCTTCACCAGGGCTACCACGAGGTCCGCCACCGAGGCGAAGGACGCGAACGAGCTGATGTAGCTGCCGGGCGTCCCACTCTGAAAGCCGACGTTGATCGCATAGCCCGCGGCCAAGCCCATGAAGATGATGAGGATGCACAGGAACGGTGCCACCAGCAGGATGGCTGCCAGCCGCGGCGCGACAAGCCTGCGAACCGGGTCGATTCCCATCGTCGACAATGCGTCGATCTCGTCGCGGATGGTGCGTGCCCCCAGATCGGCAGCGACCGCCGCGCCTGCGGCACCGCCCAACAACAGCGCCGCAACGATCGGGGCACCCTGGCGGATCACCCCGAGGCCACCCGCTGCTCCTGCGATGGACGTCGCCCCGATCTGATCGGTGAGACTGCCGACCTGGACGGACACGATGACGCCGAACGGAATGGATACCAGTACTGCGGGAACCACTGTGACGGTGACGACGAACCAGGCCTGGTCGATGGTGTCACGCCACGGATGACGCAGCGTGACGATATCTCGCGCGAGGTGAACGAAGGCCAGTACGCCCAGCTCCAGAGTTTGACCGAACGTTCTGAATCCACCGGAAACCCCGCCGCTGACGCGTGTGAGCGCCGACATCGGCGACGACAATTTCCCACCCCCCAGCTCGTGTTCGGCGCGACTCCCCTCGCGCAGAAAACGAAAACTACCAGCCGACAAACGACCAAGTGACGTTTTCATCACTTGGTGGGCTATGACTGATCACAGACTTCCGGTGAGTCGATCGGGGTTCGGAACGGTCATCGAGCGCTCGAAAATCGCAGTGTGGCGAGGGCGCGATGAGCTTCGAGTTCGGACCGCTTGCCCCGCTTTACTGATACTTTGGATCTTCATCGACGCTGGGAGAACAGATTGACATCCGCCCCGGACCGCACCCGCATCGAATTCCCCGACATCTCCTCTCGCACCTGGGAACACCCGTCCGATCGCGCCGCCCTGGTCACCCTGCGCACCCTCAAAGGTTTCGACACCGTTCTGCGCACACTGTCCGGGCTGCTGCGCGAGCGACAGCATCGACTGATGTACCTCGCCACGGCAGTGCGCGTCGACGAGCGACAGTTCAAGGACCTGAACGACTTACGCAGCGACTGCGTGCAGATTCTCGGTGCCGAGGAGACACCGGAACTCTTCGTGGTTCAGTCGCCGATGGTCAATGCGTTCACGATCGGAATGGACCGCCCGTTCATCGTCCTGACCACCGGCATGCTCGACATCATGACCTACGAGGAGCAGCGTTTCGTCGTCGGTCACGAGCTGGGGCACGCGCTGTCCGGTCACGCGGTGTACCGCACCGTGTTGATGCATCTGATGCGCCTCGCCGGCACCGTCGGCTGGGTTCCGGTGGGCGGTTGGGCGCTACGTGCGGTCATCGCCGGGCTGATGGAATGGCAGCGCAAGTCCGAATTGTCCGGCGACCGAGCAGGTTTGCTGTGCGGGCAGGATGTGCACACAGCAATCAGCGTGCAACTGAAATTGGCGGGCGGCGCACGCATCAGCGAGATCGACGTCGACGCCTTCCTCGCTCAGGCCGCCGAGTACGAGGCCAGTGGGGATCTGCGCGACGGCGTGCTCAAGCTGCTCAACCTCGAACTCCTCTCGCACCCGTTCTCGGTGCTGCGCGCCGCAGAGCTGAAGAAGTGGGTCGACAACGGCGAGTATGCGGCGGTACTTCGCGGCGACTACCCGCGCAGGTCCACCGACCACGAGGCCAAGGTCTCGGAGGAGTTCCGTAACGCAGCGCGCACGTACAAGAACAACTTCGATACCTCGGAGGACCCGCTGATCAAGACGGTGCGAGACATCGGAAGTGGCTTCACCGGAGCCGTCGACGCCGTCGGCAACGGAATCGGCGACGTGGCCTCGGACATCAAGGGGCGCTTCGATCACTGGCGAAAGTCGTAGCGCCGGAGCAGGACCCACGAACGAGAAAGGGCGGCGACCACCGAAGTGGTCGCCGCCCTTGTCGTTCCGTGAAGATCAGAAGTTGATCATGTGGCCTGCGAGTCCGTGGATAGCTTCCTGCAGTGCCTCCGACAGCGTCGGGTGCGTGTGCACGTTGCGCGCCAATTCGTTGACCGTCAGGTCCCACTTCTGGGCCAGGGTCAGCTCGGGCAGCAGCTCGGACACGTCCGGTCCGATGAGGTGCCCGCCGAGCAGTTCGCCGTGCTCGGTGTCGGCGATGAGCTTGACGAAGCCGGTGGCGTCGCCCAGTCCGTGCGCCTTGCCGTTGGCGGCGAACGGGAAGTTCGCGACCTTGATGTCGGAACCGCGGGCCTGAGCCTCTTCGCGGGCCTGGTCCTCGGTGAGGCCGAAGCTGGCGACCTGCGGCTGGCAGAACGTCGCGCGCGGCATCATGCGGTAGTCGTCGATCGGCAATGTCTCTGCGCCGCCGATGGTTTCGGCAGCCACGACGGCCTGCGCCTCCGCCACGTGGGCGAGCTGAAGCTTGGCCGTGACGTCGCCGATGGCGTAGATGTGCGGCACGTTGGTCTGCATCGTGTTGGTGATGCCGATGGCACCGCGATCGGTGAGCTCGACGCCGGTCTTCTCGAGGCCGAATCCGTCGACGCGGGGAGCGAAGCCGACGGACTGCATCACCTTGTCGACAGTGAAGGTCTCGCTCTCACCGGACTTGTTGTGCTTGATCGCAACGGTGACCTTGGAGCCGTCGTCGTCGATGCTCTGCACGCCTGCGCCGGTGATGACCTTGACGCCGAGCTTCTTGTACTGCTTCTCGATTTCCTTCGAGACGTCCTTGTCCTCGTTGGGGAGCGCGCGATCGAGGAACTCGACGATGGTGACGTCGACTCCGTAGTTCTTGAGGACGTAGCCGAACTCCATGCCGATAGCACCGGCACCGACGATGAGGATCGAACCCGGCAGGTCCTTCGTCATGATCTGCTCTTCGTACGTGACGACGTTCTCGCTCAGTTCGGTGCCGGGAAGCAGCTTGGTGGTGCTTCCCGTCGCGATGATCGCGTTGTCGAACGTGATCGTCTCGGTGCCACCCTTGGTCAGCTCGACCTCGATGGTGTTGGCATCGGTGAACGTGCCCTTGCCGTCGTACTCGGGGATCTTGTTCTTCTTCATCAGGAAGTGGATGCCCTTGACGCGGCCGTCGGCGACCTTGCGGCTCCGATCGAACGCTGCCCCGAAGTCGAAGGAGGCTTCACCCGAGATGCCGAACAGCTTCGCCTCTTTGGTGAAGAGGTGCGCCAGCTCGGCGTTACGGAGAAGAGCCTTCGAGGGGATGCAGCCGACGTTGAGGCACACACCGCCCCAGTACTTCTTCTCGATGATGGCAGTGCTGAGTCCGAGTTGTGCCGCGCGGATAGCAGCGACGTACCCACCGGGACCGGCTCCGAGGACAACGACGTCATAGTGTGAGGTCACGAGTCCCCAGCGTAGTCGTGCCGTCCGACGCTGTCTCGACCTGGTCTTCGTTACCAGCCGGTAGCCTCGCGAGCGCCGACCACCCCGACGGCCCGACTGCTGCTAGAACTGTGGAATGGCAATCTCGGACGACCCGTACCTCTGGCTCGAAGACGTCACCGGCGACGCTGCACTCGCGTGGGTGCGCGAGAAGAACGAGGTGACGGTCGAGGCGCTGAGCGGCACGGCCTTCGATGCCACCGAGGCGAGCATCCGAGAAATTCTCGACACCGACGCCCGCATTCCGTACGCCCGTCGTCGCGGGCAGTTCCTGTACAACTTCTGGCGCGACGCCGAGCACGTCCGCGGCCTGTGGCGTCGAACCACGATGGACGAGTACCGAACCGAGAACCCGGCGTGGGACGTACTGCTCGATCTCGATGCGCTGGCCAGCAGCGAGGACGAGAACTGGGTGTGGGGTGGCGCGCAGGTGCTCCGCCCCGATCAACGACTGGCTCTGGTGACGCTCTCCCGCGGCGGGGCCGACGCGACGGTGGTCCGTGAGTTCGATCTGGACTCCCGCACCTTCCGCGCCCCGGAGGACGGCGGATTCGCCCTCCCCGAGGCCAAGACCGACATCGGCTGGATCGACGCGGACACCGTCTTCGTCGGAACGGATTTCGGGCCCGATTCGCTCACCGAATCGGGCTACCCCCGAATCACCAAGCGGTGGCGTCGCGGCACCTCGCTCGACGACGCCGAGACCGTGTACGAGGGTGAGTCGCAGGACATCTCGATCTCCGCCTGGCACGATCGCACGCCGGGATTCGAGCGCGACTTCGTCCAGCGTGCCACCGACTTCTACAACTCCGAGACCTACGTCCTCGACGGATCTGCGTTGACCCGGATCCCGGCGCCGACCGATGCGTCGACCTCGGTGCACGAGAACTGGCTGCTGGTCCGAACGATGACGCCGTGGACGGTCGGCGAGCAAACCTATCCGGCCGGCGCACTGCTGGCTGCGGATTTCGACGAGTTCATCTCCGGCACAATCGCTCTCACCGTCCTCTTCGCCCCGGACACGCACACGTCACTGCACCAGTACGCGTGGACCGAGAATCATCTGCTGCTGGTGACGCTGCAGGACGTACGGACGCAGTTGCACGTGCTCACCCCTCGCACGAACGAGTGGGTCAGCACCACCGTCGACGGACTGTCGGACCTGACCTCCACCGAGATCATCGGCACCGACGCCGAGGAGAACGGCGACGAGTTCTTCCTCTCCTCGTCCGGCTATCTGACGCCGGCGACACTGCTGGTGGGCACGGTGGGCGGCGAACTCGAAGTCCTCAAGCAGGCTCCGGCATTCTTCGACGCCGACGGGCTGACGGTGGAACAGTTCTTCGCCCGGTCCGACGACGGCACCGACATCCCCTACTTCGTGGTCCGACGCGCCGATTCCAGCCCCGGACCGACACTGCTCTACGGCTACGGCGGCTTCGAGATCTCGATGACGCCCGGTTACAGCGGCGCAACCGGACGGGCGTGGCTCGAACGTGGTGGCACCTACGTCGTCGCGAACATCCGCGGCGGCGGTGAGTACGGGCCGTCCTGGCACACCCAGGTACTGCGCGCCGGACGCCATCTTGTGCACGAGGACTTCGCCGCCGTCGCACGCGACCTCGTCACCCGAGGGATCACCACCACCGAACAGTTGGCCGCACAGGGTGGTAGCAACGGCGGCCTGTTGATGGGCATCATGGTGACGAAGTACCCGGAACTGTTCGGCGCGTTGGTATGTCAGGTCCCACTACTGGACATGAAGCGATACCACCTGCTCCTCGCGGGCGCGTCCTGGGTGGCCGAGTACGGCAACCCCGACGACCCGGACGAGTGGGAGTTCATCTCGCAGTACTCCCCGTACCAGAACGTGGTGTCCGCATCCGAGCGTCGGTATCCGCCGATTCTGATCGCCACGTCCACCCGCGACGATCGCGTCCATCCCGGACACGCACGCAAGATGGCGGCTCGATTGGCCGAACTCGGTCACGACGTCAGCTACTACGAGAACATCGAAGGCGGGCACGGCGGGGCGTCGGACAATGCGCAGTTGGCGTTCAAAACGGCGTTGACCTACGAATTTCTGTGGCGGCACCTCGCTCGCAACTGACGGTCAGGCAGCGAGAGCGTCCTCGAACATCGGCCAGGAATCGTGCAGGTCGTCCTGCCAGTAGCCCCACGAGTGGGTGCCACGGTCACGCAACTCGAAGTGTGCCGGGATGTCGAGCTGCTCGAGGGCCGTCTTCAGCCTGCGAGTGCAGTCTCCGGTCGCCACCTCGATGGCACCGCCCACGACCATCTGGTTGAGCAACACGAAGCCGGGTCCGTTGGGATTGGTGCCGTCGAGGGTGTCCGATGCCCCGGCCAGTCCGCTGCCGTTGGAGATGTACAGCGCTGTGCCACGCAACTTCTCGGCATTGACCACCGCATCGTTGCGCACCCAGTCCCGATGATCGTCCGGCCCCCACATGTTCGTCACGTTCGCGCCCAGCGCCATGGACACGACCGTCTTGACGTATGCCCGTCCCAACGCGTCGGTGGTCGACGCGCATCCGCTGTACGAACCGACGGCTCGGTACAGCCCCTGATGGTGCGCGGCCAGGTTCAGGACAGAGGTAGCGGCCATCGAGATGCCTGCAATCGCGTTGCGGCCGTTGGTATCCAACAGATCGTCGACGAGCGGTGGCAGTTCGGCGGTCAGGAACGTCTCCCACTTGTTGCGGCCGAGCACGGAATCGTCGTGCTGCCAGTCCGTGTAGTAGGAGTAGGCCCCACCCACCGGGGTCACCACATTGACGTTCTTGTCGGCGAAGAACGACACGACGTCGGTCTGGGTGTACCAGTCCATTCCGTCGACTCCGCCGCCCGCGCCGTTGAGCAGGTACAGCGTGGGGCTCGGAGCCGTCCGATCAGGAGATCGCAGAATCTTCAGTGGAATGGTTCGGTCCATCGCGGCAGAGTGAACGAATGCCGTCATCGCGGTGTCGTCGGCCACCTCGGTCCGCACCACGTACGAGCCCGTCTGCACCGTCGCCGGATGATCGGTCGACGATGACGGCGTGGCGGAGGCAGTCGGATGGGCGCCGATGGCCAGGCATGCCACCACGCCCACCATGGCTGATCTTCGCAGTGCTACGGAGTAGCGAACGAGCAGACCACCACCGATTCGACGGACCGAAGCCCCCAGGCCGTTCATAGTCGTGCTCACTAACGTCGTCGAACAATTGTTGGTTCAACAGCTTTCTACACCAAAACGAACCATGAGTATGTAGAAATGACCAATAGCGAGCAAAACAACTGAAAGTTAATTCGAGTGAACTACTTGTGCATCCATTCGGCGACCAGGTCGGCGACCGCCGTGGGGTTTCGAATCCACCCGTTGTGGCCGAGCGGCTCGTCGACGTGCACCGAGGTGACATCGGCGTTGGCAAGCTTGCGCACGAGGTTGTCCATCGAGCCACGGGGCGCGAGGTCGTCGCCCTCGATGGTCACCGCCAGCACCGGAAGTGTCAGACGGCCCATCCGTTCCTCGTAGTCCATATCGGCCCCCGCAGGCTCGATCGATCCGGTCCGCGCGAACCGCGACCAATCGTCGATCAGAACCCGCGACTGCCGACCGAAGCCGCCGATTCCGATTCGATCCCCCGGCCAGAACCCGGCGATGCTGCTGGTGATCGCCATCGCCGCGGCGCCCACGTACAGCGGCACACCACGGGACGTGCCGAAACCGCGGTGATACGGCGACCCAGACGCCACCAGGATCAATCCGCCGAGCCTTCCCCTGATGCGGGCGGCGTACATCGAGCCGAGCTGCCCACCCATGCTGTGCCCGAGCAAATACGGCGTCGCCGCCGGGAACTGCTCACGAACCACCTCGAAGATCGCCGGAAAGTCGACCGAGACCAGCTCCTGATACCCGTACCGACTCGCCGAACTCGGTTTGGGGACACTGTCTCCCTGGCCGCGCAGGTCCCCGATCGCGGCCTGGAACCCGCGCGCGACGAGCGCCTCGGCGAACAGTCGGTAGTAGCCACCGGGAATGCCTAGGCCGGGAAGAACGACGATCACGGGTGCATCGTCACGGCCTTCACCGGGAAACAGTGAGACCGGCACCGTCGAACCGTCGGGCATCTGAATCGGAACCGTCTGCATGGGGCAACCCTATGATGCGCCTGGGATGCAACCGAATCTTTCACGGCTCGAATACGTTTCGAACGAACGAATGACCGGCACCCACGACAGGGTGGGCACCGGTCATTCGGATCTCAGAACTGGGATCAGAGCGCGGTGGGGGTCTCGGAGCTACCGGCGTTGAACAGTGCGAGGAGGATCTGGAGGATGGATCCGAGTTCAGCGGACATACGTAAAACTCCTTCATCGAGGGGGTGTGCAGATCTGCTGTGACTTATGTCACGCGATGATCTCTGCAAGAAGATTTCTACCTCAGAAGGTCACGCTCTGTATACGGAAAAGATAGTAAAAGTCGAAAATCTTGGTGTGACATCACAAAACGGCCAACAGCCACGGGACCGAGATGTCGCGGCCGCCCCCGACGGCGACCGCGACGATGTCGGACGATTACGCGGCGCTACCCGATGTCAGCACGCCGACGATCTGATCGACGATCGCGTCGACGATTCCGTCGTAGACGCCCGATGCGATGTCGGAAATGAACTGTGCTGCTGAACCCATGAGAACTCCTGTTGCTCGTGTGCAAGGACAGCCGTAAGCGATACGACCTCCCTCGTTCTTACCGCACGCTAAGGTTTGGCGCAGCCCCCGGTACCAACTCGAGATCCCGAAGAGGTGGTGCCGCAACGGTTCAGCGGAAATTTCACCGGTTGACCGACCAAAACTATTCGCCGATCACGTCTTTGGCGCGCCCCACGAGCAACGGGTCGGTTTCGCCCACGATTTCGGGATCCTTGTTCGCGTAGTCGAACTTGTTGAGCACGAAGCGCATCGCATTGATGCGGGCCCGCTTCTTGTCGTTGCTCTTGACGACCGTCCACGGCGCGACATCGGTGTCGGTGGCGCGAAAATTCTCTTCCTTCGCCGCGGTGTAAGCATCCCACTTGTCCAGCGAGGCAAGGTCCATGGGCGAGAGCTTCCATTGCCGCACCGGATCGACCTGCCGAATGGCGAAGCGGGTGCGCTGCTCGTGCTGCGACACCGAGAACCAGAACTTGGTCAAGCTGATGCCCTCGTCCACCAGCATCTGCTCGAACAGCGGTGCCTGCCGAACGAACTGAGCGTGCTGCTCGTCGGTGCAGAAGCCCATGACCCGCTCGACGCCGGCCCGGTTGTACCAGGACCTGTCGAACATGACGATCTCCCCGGCCGCGGGCAGATGTGCGATGTAGCGCTGGAAGTACCACTCGGTCGACTCACGAGCAGACGGCTTCTCCAGTGCGACGACACTGGCACCGCGCGGGTTGAGGTGTTCCATGAAGCGCTTGATCGTGCCGCCCTTACCGGCGGCATCTCGGCCCTCGAAGATGATGACGTGCCGTCGTCCGGTCTCCTTGGTCCACATCTGCAACTTGAGGAGTTCGATCTGCAGTAGACGCTTCTCGAGCTCGTACTCGGCACGCGTCATGCGCTCGTCGTACGGGTAGTTCTCGCGCCAGGTGTCGACGATATGGCCGTCGGGGACGGTCAGCAGCACCGGATCGTCGTCATCGGAGTCGTCGACGGCGAAGCCCGACGTGTCGGCAAGATTCACGGCCTTGGTGATGTCGAGCAAGTCGCTCAGATTCGTACGCGCAGCCGTGCCGTTGCGGAGATCGTTGTCGGTCATGGGCCGAAAGTTAGTGCTCATCGGTGACCAATCCATGGCGATTCGGTGAACACCCGATGCATCCGGTTTCACCGCAGGCACCACCCGGTCCGCAAGGGGGACGGACCGGGTAGCGCCGGTCGCGCACTCGCCGATCACGTGCGACCGTAGCGGCCCTCGCAGCGGTAGGTCCAGGGGTCGGCCCGGAAAAGTCGAGGATCTTGTTCGCGCGCCGTTTTCGGACCGCTCGTTTGTCGGGGTCGATATGGGTGAAATCCCCGATGTGCCGAAAGGCATTGCTGATGCAGACTTTTCAGCATGACATTCGAGAGCGGTTCCCCCAGAGAGTTCACCCGGTCGAGTTCACAGAAGATGATGGGAGGTGTATGCGGCGGAGTTGCCGAATATTTCGGCTGGGACGTCAACATCGTCCGACTCGCGACCGTTGCCGGCACGGTCCTGACCGGCGGCACCGTCGTGCTGATCTACCTCGCGGCGTTGATGCTGATGCCGCTCCGGTGAAGCCCGAACGCGACGAAGCCCCGGACCTCGACAACAGGTCCGGGGCCCCGCGACCGACTACTCGGCGACGCTGGAAAGCCCTTCGGCGCTTCCGGTGAAGAGCTCGGAGATCGCGTCGGCGATGCCTGCGGAGATGCCGTCGGTGATGATTCCGCCGAGGCCGCCTCCTTCGGTGCCGCCGCCGAGCAGACCGGTGATGAGATCGAGAAGCATGGGGTGAGCACCTTTCGGAGAAACGACGAGGCCTGGTTGAACATTGGACCAGGCGGCAGAAATATAACGCGCCCGTTCTGTCCGATCCGCCGTTTCGCCGAAAAAGTCCTGCGCCCCGTTTGTTGTCGAAAAAACTCCCGCTGGACCGCGGGTGAACTACTCCGTCTCGGTGATCAACCAGCCACAGGGTCCGGCGAGCTCGTCCGCCTCGGCGGGTCCCATCGAACCGGGCGCGTAGCTCTGTACCTCGGGCGGATTGCTCAGCAAGGGAGCGGCGACATCCCAGACATGCGCCAGGCCGTCGGGACGGGTGAACAGTGACCGGTCGCCGCTGAGCACATCGAGGATCAGGCGCGCGTACGGGCTCAGCGGCTCGGCATCGGGCACCGACTTCAACGGCAACGCCAGATGCCCCACCGACAGATCGAAATCCGGGCCCGGCTCCTTGACCGTCATCGCGATGTCGATGCTGCCGTCGCCGGAGAGGTCGAACGAGAGCACCGCGCCGTCCTCCGGCAGCTCGCCCAGCGGACTGTCGGCCGGTTTGCGGAACACCAACGAGACGCGCTGCTCGCTGACACCCAACATCTTTCCGGTGCGGAGCAGGAACGGGACGCCACGCCAACGGTCGGTGTCGACCCACAACGTGGCCGCGACGAACGTGTCGACCTTCGAATCATCGGCAACGCCCTCGACGTCGCGATACCCGTCGTACTGCCCGAGCACCACCTCGTCGGTGTCCAGCGGCCGGAACTGCCCGATCACCGTCTCGCGCGCCGCTTGCAGATCCTGCGCCTTCAGCGATGTGGGCGGCTCCATCGCGACCTCCGCGGCAACCTGGAACAGGTGGGTGACGAGCATGTCCAGCACGGCACCGGTCTCGTCGTAGAACTCGGCCCGATCGTCGATGTCGAGCGTCTCGGGGACGTCGATCTGTACCTGCGCCACGTGCTCGGAGTTCCAGATCCCGCTGATCATGCCGTTGGCGAACCGCAGCACGTGCAGGTTCTGCGTCGCCTCCTTCCCCAGGAAGTGGTCGATGCGATAGACCTGCTCTTCGTCGACCACCTCGTGCACCGCTTTGTCGAGTTCCTCGAAGTTGCTCTGCGAGGTGCCGAACGGCTTCTCGTAGACCACGCGGGAGCCGTCGGCCAGACCGTGTGCTCCCAGGGCCTTCGTGTAATCGACGAAGGTGCTCGGCGGCAGAGCGATGTAGTGCACCAGCTGGGCGTCGTCGCCGATGCCCTTCTTCGCGTCGGCGACGACCTCGGGCAACTCACCGGGATCGTCGACGGTGAAGCCGTTGCCCGCGAAGCGGATTCGCTCGGAGAATGTCGACCAATCGTCCTCGGCCACGTTCTCGGCGAATTCGTCGAGGACGCTGCGGACGTGATCGCGGAATTCGTCGTCGGAGGAATCCTTGCGGCCGTTGCCGATCAGGACCCATTTCTCGGGGAGCAGACCTTCGAGATGGAGTTGGTAGAACGACGGCAGGACCATTCGCTTCGCGAGGTCTCCGGTTGCGCCGAACAGGACGAATACAGTGGGTTGCGAGGACGCCATGACCTCCACTATGCACCGACCCGAGCCGAGCATGGCTACAGTCGGTGTGATGACCAGATCACGGTTTCACGGTGAGATCTACGGGGTAGGTACGACGTCCGGTGTGCGGATCGTCGTCGGCCACTGGACGCGATCGCCGCTCGGCGAATTCACCGACGTCATGATCCAGTTCGCCGACGGGAGACGTCTGCTGATCGCCCCCGACGAGGACGTACGCGAATTCGTCACCGCCACATACACGTTCGACGACACCGAACTGGTCCCGGTTACCTTCACGGCGGAACCCGATCACATGGGTCGTTCCGCAGGCTCCACTCCCGCCGGTTGGCGATCGGTGCAGGCAGGCGACCTCTCCGTCAGGATCCGAGTCGCCGGGCCCACCGCCCTGGGGCGATTGCTGTCGATCGTTCCCGACTCGATCTCCACCGCGCCGTGGTTCTGCAGCATCAGCGACCCCATCGCCCGCGTGGTGCTGCGCGGAGTGCGCACCCGCGGCAGCGCGGGCAACGACCGACGCGAGTACTACGGTGCCCGCCACCAACATCGCGTCACCGATGTCTCGGCGTCCTGGCAGGGCGAGGACCTCGGATCGCTCACCCCCGTCACTCCCCCGGTGACGTTCGGCTTCGGCAGCACCCCGGCGGCACCGTCGGTCACATCCATCACCACGACGATCGACAGCTGACCGAAGGACGAAAGTCCCCCGAGGTGGGGACGTAAAGGGCTGCTTTCGCGGCCCCACAGCGGACAGGATTGCGGCGTGACCCTGACCGCTCCCGCACGTCCCGTGCCCGCCGCCCATCCCGTTCTGTCTCCCGCCGCCGAGGCCGTCGTCCGCGCCACTGCCGGTGTGGTGGCAGAACACTCCGAAACGATCAGTGCCCGCTTCTACGAGTCGATGCTCGGTGAACGCCCCGAGCTGTGGCGTCTGTTCAATCGCGCGAATCAGGAAACCGGCGAGCAGAGTCGGGCATTGGCCGCATCGGTGGTCGGCTACGCCGTTCAGCTGATCGACCCGGACGCACCGTCGTTCGAGCCGGTGTTGCGCCGCATCGCCGGCAAGCACATCACGCTCGGCATCACCCCGGAGCAGTACACCCTCGTCGGCCGACACCTGCTCGGTGCCGTGGCCGACATCCTCGGTGCCGCCGTTACTCCCGCCGTCGCCGCCGCGTGGGACGAGGTCTACTGGCTGTTCGCCACGCAGCTCATCGCCACCGAAGCCCGACTCTACGCAGCGGCAGACATCGACCCCCACAATCCGCTGCGCCCGTACCGCGTCATGCGGCGCACGCAGGAAAGCCCCGGCACGGTCTCGCTCGTCCTCGAACCCGCGGACGGCGCTCCCCTTCCCGCACTCGAGGCCGGCCAGTACGTCACGGTGTTCGCCGACCTCGCCGACGGCACTCGGCAGCCGCGTCAGTACAGCGTCTCGTCCATCGCCTCCGACACCCGCCTTCAGATCACGGTGGCGCAGGTACGCAACGGTCCGCCCGGGCAGGTCTCGACGCACCTTCAGGAGGCTGTTGCCGTCGGCGACATTCTCGAAGTGAGCAGTCCCGCAGGTGATTTCGGAGTGCCCATCGGCGACGGGCCGCTGTTGATCGCCACCGCCGGTGCCGGAATCACCACCGTGCTGCCGCTCGTCGAGCACCTCGCCCGAACTCAGCCCGCCCGAAAGCTGATACTGGCCCACGCGGACCGTAGCCGCGCCGACCACGCATTACGAGAGGCGATCGCCACTGCGGCCGAAGCACTCGACTACGTCGTCGATCACGCCTGGTACGAGACCGTCCAAGCGGACGATTCGACGTCGTTCACCGGATTGATGGATTTCGATCGGCTCGCCTTCACCCCGGATACCCACGTGCTCAGCTGCGGACCGTTGCCGTTCCTGCGCGCCGTCCGCCTCGCGGCCCTCCAGCGTGGTGTGCCTTCGGAACGCATCTCCTACGAGGTGTTCGGTCCGGACCTGTGGTCTCCCGTCACGGTGGCCGGGTGAAGAAGGTCTCGCTCGACGCCCTTACGCGCGAGCTGATGGTCAAGGCCACCTCGGCGTCGTCGCGTCGGGCGGCGTCGGCGGTGTACGGAGGCCACGAGCATGCTCTCCGGCAGACCCTCATCGCACTCGCGGCCGGTGCCGAACTGTCCGAGCACAGCAATCCAGGCGAGGCCACAGTGCACGTCCTGTCCGGTCGGGTCGAATTGCTCAGCGGCGACGACGTCTGGAGCGGGATGACCGGCGATCTGTTGGTGGTTCCCGATGCACCGCACTCGCTGCGGGCCACCACCGATGCGGCTGTTCTGCTGACGACGGTGGTCACCTCGGCCTAGACCACCGAAGCGCCGGATGCCCGCAGATCGTCGAGGGCCGCGGCCGATGACTCCGGTGCTACTCCCGCAACGAGGTCGGTGAGAACACGAACCTCGAGCTTCTCGGCCACAGCGTCTTTCGCCGAGGCCAGGACGCAGTAGTCGGTCGCAAGTCCGACGACGTCGATGTCGGTGACCTCGTTGGCGGTGAGTATCTCGGTCAGCGGTGTCCCGTCCTCGGTGACACCCTCGAACGCCGAGTACGACGGCTTGCCCTGCCCCTTGTAGACGTGCACGTCCACGGAACCGGTGGCGTAATCGGGGTGATACTCGGCGCCGACCGTGCCGGCGACGCAATGCACCGGCCAGGTGGTGACGAAATCCGGGGCGGCGTCGGTGGCGAAGTGTCCGCCGTTGTCGCCCTCCGCGTCGTGCCAATCGCGCGAGGACACCACCAGGTCGTACTCGTCCCCGTGGCGCGCGAGATACTCACTGATCTTGCGCGCGACTTCCGCGCCGCCGGTCACCGCCAGCGCGCCGCCCTCGGTGAAATCGTTCTGCACATCCACTACCAACAGAGCACGAGTCATGGATCCCAGTATCCTCGACGGGTGCGCGTGTCGTCTCTGGTGACCTACCCCGTCAAGGGATGTGCAGGCTCGACGCTGCATTCGGCTCACGTGAGCGCTACCGGCCTCGAACACGACCGGGCATTCATGATCGTCGACTCCGACGGCGCATTCCGCAGTCAACGTAGCGACCCCGTTCTCGCCGTCGTCCGATGCTCGGTGACGGACGAGGCGTTGACCCTCACACACGCGTCGACCGGTTCGGTGACCGTGCCGGTGGACCGGGACTCCGAGGCGCGCGACATCACGATGTTCCGCAGCCCGATGCGCGGAATCGATCAGGGCGACGAGGTCGCCGGCTGGCTCACCGAGGTGATCGAGGAGCCGTCACGTCTGGTGGCCGCGCCACGCAACCTCGGCCGCGTCACCGACGGAATCTCGCCCGGATCAGCGCAATTCGCCGACAGCTCGGCGGTGCACATCCTCTCGACCGCCACCTTGGCCGGTCTCAATTCTCGCCTCGACGTACCGCTGCCGATGGATCGCTTTAGGCCCAACATCGTCGTCGACGGCTGGGACGATCCACACCGGGAAGACGAGCTGCGGGAGGTGACCATCGGCGGGGCGCGATTGGCGTACACCAAACTCGCCATCCGCTGCGCCGTCACCACCGTGGAGCAGACCACCGGCGTGCGCACCGGCCCCGAACCGCTGCGCACACTCGGCGACTACCGCCGCGGTCGGCAGAAGGGCGTCGCCTTCGGGTCGAAATTCTCTGTGCTGCAGGACGGCACGGTGACCGTCGGCGATGAACTACGCGTCGAGAGTTGGGGCGAGTCGGAGTTGTAACTCGCGGGTGGTGCGATTTTTGTCCACTATTTGCTTTCGCAGACGGTTTTTCCGCCTACGAGAAGAAATCGTGGACAACCATCGCACCTGCTTCCGCTGCAACCAGCGCCGCCAACTGAATTCGCGCCTGCCCCGCCCGCAGTTCGCGGGAGAACACCGCACCCGCATCGACCAGATCGTGTCCACCCCCGCCGCCGCCGTACGTCGGCGAGGTCTCACCGAACGGCACCCGCGTCGTGACCACCACGTGTACCCCGGCAGCCACAGCTTCTTTCACCGCATGCACAACGCGGGCGTTCGTGTTGCCCGAGCCCATCGCCTCGAGCACGATGCCCGACGCCCCAGCCTCGCGGCACGCTTCGATCTGCACACCGTCTGCACCGGGATACAGGGCGACGATGTCCACGCGGATCCCGGCAATGGGCTTCCACGGCAACGGTTTCGGTCGCGGCAACGCAGCTGACCGGAACGCGTCGAGCTCGGAGGTGTGCTTCTTGATCGCACCACGCGCCGGCAGCAACCGCCCGCCGAAGGCGATCAACACACCGCGCTCGGACTGCGCCGCCGCCACCGCCGCGGCGATGTTGCCGGGGCCGTCCGGATCGGGATGATCGGCCGTGCGCTGCGCACCGGTGAAGACAACCGGGCGATCGTCGGCATGGAACAGATCGACGTACAACGCCGACTCCTCCATCGTGTCCGTCCCGTGCAGCACCACCACTCCGACGCAGCCGTCCTCGGCGAGCGCGTCGACCACCGCCGTACGGATGGTGTCGAGATCCACCAAGTCCAACGCCGAGCTGTCCTTCGACATCACCCCGCGCACCCGAACACCGTCGACATCGATCCCGAGACCGGCCACCGGACGAGACACCCCGTACTCGTCGCGACTACTGGCAATCGTGCCGCCGGTCGTCAGCAATGCGACATGGTCAGTCACTGCGCGCCGCCACCTCTCGAATTCGCTTGCGGCACACGAACCAACCACCGATCAGCATCGGCGCGATGAGCAGGATCGACGCCACCGTCCAGGTACCGACCGGTTTGTCGAAGGCCATCAGCACGAGTACACACGCCAGGAAGCCTAGCGTTGCGTACCCGGTGTACGGGGCACCGAAGAGCTTGAACGCAGGTCGGGTGACCGCGCCGGTCTTGGACAGCGACCAGAACTTGAGCTGACACGCCACGATGACGGCCCAGGCGCTGATGATGCCGAGCGCGGCGAGGTTGAGCACGATCTCGAAGGCCTGCGCCGGGACCACTGCGTTGAGCACGACGCCGAGCAACGTCACCACCGACGTCAGTGCGATGCCGCCGTAGGGCACACCCGACTTGTTCATCCGCGCAGCGAATGCGGGTGCCGAGCCGGCGATCGCCATCGAGTGCAGGATGCGCCCGGTGGAGTACAGACCGGCGTTGAGCGAGGACAGCGCCGCGGTGAGGACGACCAGATTCATGATTGCGTCAGCGCCCTCGACGTCGATGGCTCCGAAGAACGTCACGAACGGACTCTCGCCCGCCTGATAACTGCTGTACGGCAACAGCAACGAGAGCAGCAGCACCGAGCCGACGTAGAACACGACGATACGGATGATGACGGTATTGATCGCCTTCGGTATCACCTTCTCGGGATTCTGCGTCTCCCCGGCCGCGGTACCGACCAGCTCGATCGAGGCGTAGGCGAACACCACACCCTGGATCACCACGATCGCTGGCAACAGCCCGTTGGGGATCAGTCCGCCGTTGTCGGTCAGCACGCTCAGCCCCGGCTCCTGGCCGTCGATGGGCGTTCCGAAGATGACGAAGTAGGTACCGATCAACAGAAACGTCACCAGGGCCACAACTTTGATGAGCGCGAACCAGAACTCCAACTCACCGAACACCCTCACCGACACCAGGTTCAGACCGAGGACGAGCAGCAGGCCCGCGAGTGCGAACACCCACTGGTCGATGTCGCCGAGCGGGGCCCAGTACTTCTTGAAGAAGTTCATGTACAACGCCACGGCCGTCACGTCGACCACCGCCGTCATCGCCCAGTTCATCCAGTACAGCCAACCGGCCGCGAAAGCGACCTTCTCCCCGAAGAATTCGCGCGAGTACGAGACGAACGATCCGGACGTCGGCCGGTGCATCACCAGTTCGCCCAATGCGCGCAGGATCAGGAAGGCGAAGAATCCGCACAGTGCGTACACCAGCACGAGGGCAGGCCCGGCGTCACGCAGTCGCCCGCCCGCACCCATGAACAGCCCGGTGCCGATCGCGCCGCCGATCGCGATCATCTGGATCTGGCGTGGAGCCAACTCTTTTCGATAGCCGGGGTCTTCCTCGGTGAAGGCCTTGCGGGTATCGACACTCCGATTCTCTGTGGTCATCGCATTACCTCGTCGACGTTTCGGGGGCATCTGCATGCTCGACGGGGGCCACCCGCAGGTTCGCGAGATGCTCGGGGCTCAGGAGTCGATCCAACTCGTCCCGGGCCAGCAGCCCCTTCTCGAGGACGAGGTCGACGACATTGCGGCCACTGACCAACGCTTCCTGTGCAATCGCAGTGGATTCCACGTATCCGAGATACGGGCTCAGCGCGGTGATCAGGCCGATGGAGTTCTCGACGCGCTCGCGCAGCAGGTCCACGTTTGCGGTGATGCCGTCGACACACCGATGTGCGACGGTACGGCACGCGGCACTCAGATGCGCCATGCCGTCGGACAGGGATTTGACGATGATCGGCTCGAATGCGTTGAGCTGCAACTGCCCTGCCTCGGCTGCCATCGTGATCGTGACGTCGTGGCCGATCACCTCGTAGGCGACCTGGTTGAGCACCTCGGGGATGACGGGGTTGACCTTGCCGGGCATGATCGACGAACCGGCCTGCATCGGAGGCAGATTGATCTCGTTGAAGCCCGCCCGCGGCCCGGAAGACAGCAGCCGGAGGTCGTTGCAGATCTTCGACAGTTTCACCGCGACACGCTTGAGTACACCGGACAGGTGCACGAACTGGCCCACGTCCTGCGTTGCCTCGATCAGGTCCGTCGCAGTCACCAGCGGCAGACCGGTGATGGTCCGCAGGTGCGCGACGGCCGATTCGGTGTAGCCGGCGGGGGCGTTGAGCCCGGTACCGATGGCGGTGGCTCCGAGGTTGATCTCGTGCACCAGCAGCGCTGCTTCTTCGAGCCGCGAGCAGTCCTCGTCGATCATGATCGCGTAGGTACCGAACTCCTGACCGAGGGTCATCGGCACTGCGTCCTGCAGCTGCGTGCGGCCCATCTTGACCACGGTGGCGAACTCGCTTGCTTTGCGGCCGAACGAATCTCGCAACACCTTCATCGAGGCGATCAACTCGTGGACGGCGAAGATCGTCGCGATGTTCACCGACGTCGGGTACACGTCGTTGGTGGACTGCGACGCATTCACGTGCTCGTTGGGGTGCAGCATGCTGTAGTCGCCGTGCGGGTGGCCGAGGATTTCCAGCGCGCGATTCGCGATGACCTCGTTGGCGTTCATGTTGGTCGAGGTGCCGGCACCGCCCTGGATGACGTCGACGACGAACTCCTCGTGCCACTGGCCGTCGAGAATTTCCTGGCACGCCGTGCGGATCGCTTCCCCGCGGGTGGCGTCGAGAATTCCGAGATCCTGATTGGCCGACGCAGCTGCCCACTTCACCGCCGCGAGTCCGCGAACGAGGTGCGCATTGGTGGAGATCGGACGCCCGGTGATGGGGAAGTTCTCGAGAGCGCGCAGGGTATGGATTCCCCAGTACACGCTCGACGGGATTTCACGTTCCCCGAGAAGATCCTTCTCGATGCGGGTATCGGCCACGGTGCGCTCCTAGGTGAGGGTGTCCAGCTGTCCGGCTGTCTGACAGGTAGAGTGTGGCGGAGAACACCTCGCCGGTCAACCCCACGCTAGGATCACGTCATGAACTTGTCGGACAGCTGGGCAGTCAGTGCGCCCACGAATGCCCGAATGAGCGCAGCCGAGGCGGTGTTCGCGGACCTCCGCGCAGCGATCGCGTCGGGCGATCTACCCGTAGGGCAGAAGTTGCCGTCCGAGGCCGCGCTCGCCACCAGGCACAGCGTCAGCCGCTCGGTCATTCGCGAGGCGCTGCGCTCCTGCCACGCCCTCGGCCTGACCGAAACCAAAACGGGCCTCGGCACTTTCGTCATTCGTGACCGCGTCGGAAACGACCTCGACATCGGCAACTACGCGGCCCGCGAACTGATGGAGGCCCGCCCTCACGTGGAGATTCCCGCAGCCGGCTGGGCCGCGGAGCGTCGCACCGACGAGGAGTTGACGGTGCTCGCCGGCCTGGCCGACGAGATGCGTTCGGAGGACGACCACGAGGCTTGGGTACTGCTGGACGCGCAATTCCACACCGCGATCGCGCGGGCGAGCAAGAACCGCGTGTTCGAGTCGATCATCGTCGACATACGCGACGCGTTGACGCGGCAATCGGAAACCCTCAACCTCGTTGCGCACCGGCAGGAGCAATCCAACGTCGAGCACGACGCGATCGTCGACGGCATCCGATCCGGCGAGTACGACGCGGCAGCACGCGCCATGACCGCGCACCTCGATGCGGTGCGCAATGCCGTGGAGTCGCTCGCCGATCGACCCAGCTAGTCGTTCGGCCCAGGTTGCCCTACGACTAAGCTGCGGGCCGTGACGAAGGTACTGAACTCTCTCCCGGTCGGCGAACGAATCGGCATCGCATTCTCCGGTGGTCTCGACACCTCGGTGGCTGTCGCCTGGATGCGCGAACACGGCGCGATCCCGTATGCCTACACCGCCGACATCGGCCAGTACGACGAGCCGGATCTGTCCGATGTGCCCGAGCGCGGTCTGGCCTACGGGGCCGAGCAGGCGCGGCTCATCGACTGCCGTGAACCGCTCGTCGAGGAGGGCCTGGCGGCGCTGACCTGCGGCGCGTTCCACATCCGCTCGTCGCTGCAGACGTACTTCAACACCACCCCGCTCGGCCGCGCGGTCACCGGCACCATGCTGGTGCGCGCGATGGCCGAAGACGGAGTCTCGATCTGGGGCGACGGATCGACGTACAAGGGCAACGACATCGAGCGGTTCTACCGCTACGGCCTGCTCGCCAACCCGCAGCTGCGGATCTACAAGCCCTGGCTCGACGAGGCGTTCGTCGCCGAGCTGGGCGGTCGGCACGAGATGTCGCAGTGGCTCACCCAGCGCACCCTCCCCTACCGTGACTCGGCCGAGAAGGCCTACTCCACCGACGCCAACATCTGGGGTGCCACCCACGAGGCGAAGAAGCTCGAATACCTCGACACCTCGCTCGAGATCGTCAGCCCCATCATGGGCGTGCGGTTCTGGGACCCCGAGGTGGAGATCGCGCCCGAGGAAGTCACCGTCGAGTTCGAGCGCGGCCGCCCCGTCCGCATCAACGGCAAGAGCTTCGACAGCGCCGTCGACCTCGTCATGGAAGCCAACGCCATCGGTGGACGCCACGGCCTCGGCATGAGCGATCAGATCGAGAACCGCATCATCGAAGCCAAGAGCCGCGGCATTTACGAGGCTCCCGGCATGGCGCTGCTGCACATCACCTACGAGCGCCTCGTCAACGCCATCCACAACGAGGACACCGTCGCCTCGTACCACAACGAGGGCCGTCGACTCGGCCGCCTGCTGTACGAGGGACGCTGGTTCGATCCTCAGGCGCTGATGCTGCGCGAGGGCCTGCAGCGCTGGGTCGGCAACGTCGTCAGCGGCAGCGTGACGCTGCGACTGCGCCGCGGCCAGGACTTCACGATCGTCGACACCCAGGGCAGCAACTTCAGCTACCACCCCGAGAAGCTGTCCATGGAACGCAGCCAGGGCCAGGCGTTCTTCCCCGGCGACCGCATCGGTCAGCTCACGATGCGCAACCTCGACATCGCAGATTCGCGCAGCAAGCTCGAGCAGTACGCCGCCCAGAATCAACTCACGGCCTGGGGCGAACTGATCGGCGAACTCCCCGCAGGCGGAGCCGACGCCATCGCCGCCAGCGGTCCCGACGGTTCCGTGGACTCCTCGGCACTCGACCACGCCGCCATCGAGTCCGGTACTGACTGATCTGTTGCCGCCCAACTCGCAGTTATGTACGGATTTCCGCTGATTTCTCTACATAACTGCGAGTTCGGCGGCTATTCCTCGGGCTCCGTCAAACCCTCGTGCTCGTCCCGCTCTGCCCATTCGAGTAGCTCGTCGATCGCGAACACCGCCTCGTCGATGCCCGAGTGGAGATCGCCCAACTCGGCGAACCTGGCCGGCACCGTGAACATCGTGAACTCACGAGGGTCGACGTCGGCCACCTCGTCCCACGAGATCGGCGTCGACACCGTCGCCTGTTGATTTCCGCGCACCGAATACGCGCTGGCGATCGTGTGGTCTCGGGCGTTCTGGTTGTAGTCGACGAACAGTTTCGACGGGTCGCGGTCCTTGCGCCACCACGTCGTCGTCACGTCGTCCGGGGCTCGTCGCTCGACCTCGCGCGCGAAAGCCAGTGCAGCCCTTCGCAAGTCCTTGAATCCGTGGGCCGGGTCGATGCGTACGTAGATGTGCAGCCCGTGTCCGCCGGAGGTCTTGGGCCAGCCGACGGCACCGAGGTCGTCCAACACTTCCTGGACCACCCCGGCCACGCGTCGTACTCGGTCGAAGGAACAGTCGGGCATCGGGTCGAGGTCGATGCGCCACTCGTCGGGCATCTCGACGTCGGCGCGACGGCTGTTCCACGGATGGAATTCGACGGTCGACATCTGGACCGCCCAGGCCACGTGCGCCAGCTCCGTCACGCACAATTCGTCCGCGGTGCGGTTGTAGCGGGGAAACGTCACCTGCACCGTTTCGAGCCACGGTGGCGCTCCGTTGGGCACGCGTTTCTGATGCACCTTGTCGCCGGCGAGGCCCTTCGGGAAGCGGTGCATCATGCACGGTCGTTCCCGCAGCGCCCGCACGATGCCGTCGCCCACGCTCAGGTAATAGTTCACCAAATCCAGCTTGGTGGCACCACTCTCGGGGAAATACACCCGATCTGGGTTGGAGATGCGGACGCTGCGCTCGCCCACCGGTATCTCGATCGACGGTGAGCTACTGGCCATGAGATCGAGAGTAGGCGATTCCCCCGACGGCAGGCATGCTCTCCACTCAATCCGGGTACAGCAACAAGGCCATCGACAACAAGGAGCAACGTTGATCTTCATCACCGCCAAGTTCAAGGTCAAGCCCGAGCACGCGGACAACTGGCCCGAGATCTCACGCGACTTCACGCAGGCCTGCCAGGCCGAGGAAGGGTGTCTCTGGTACTTCTGGTCGCGCACGCTCGACGATCCCACCGAGTACGTCCTGGTGGAAGCGTTCAAGGACCCCGATGCCGGTGCGGCTCATGTGAACTCGGATCACTTCAAGCAGGCCCAGAAGGATCTCCCGCCGTACCTGCAGGAGACGCCGAAGATCATCAGCCAAGAGGTCGACGGCACCGACTGGAACGAACTGGGCGAGCTCGCGGTCGACTAGTTCGAGTCTCGATCCCGGACCGCCTCGCCCAGCGTCACGACGGCGTCGGCGAACTGGCCGGGCAACTCCTGCGGCGGGTTGTGGCCGCAGTCGATCTGGCGAACGTCGATCAGATCGGTGAAGTGCGCCGCGTGGTCCGGGCGGCCGTACAACGAGGCGACGGTGTCCTCGGTCGGATCGATCACGACCGTGGGCACCGTGATCCTCGGTTGCTCGGCCAGCAACTCCTGCGTCACTGCGTAGGCAGCATCCCCCGGCTCGATGCCGTAGCGGTGCCGGTAGGAATGCACGGACACGTCCACGAAGTCGGGGTTGTCGAACGAGGGTGCCGTAGCCGCGAATTCGGAGTCGCCGAACCGCCAGGTCGGCGACCAATCCGTCCACAGTGTTTGTGCGATCTCCGCGCGGTGGGCCGCGAGCCCGGCCCGGCCTCGCTCGGAATGCAGGTAGTACTGATACCAGTACCGCTTCTCGAGGTGCGGTAGCACTGGTGTGGACACTGCCGCGGCGATGTCCTGGATCAGGTATCCGGACACGCTCACCAGTCCGGATATCAACTCCGGCCACATCGCGGCGACGACGCACGCCGCTCGCCCACCCCAGTCGTAGCCGGCGACGATGGGCTCGTTCAGTTCCAGCGCGATGATCAGCTCGCGAAGATCGTGGCCGATCGCGGCCTGCTCACCGGAGCGCATCGTGTCGGTGTCGACGAACCGGGTGGGTCCGAAACCGCGCAGGTACGGCACCACCACGTCGTAGCCGGATTCGGCGAGCAGCCTGGCGACGTCGTCGTAGCTGCGCGGGTCGTACGGAAACCCGTGCAGCAGCACCACCGAACGACCGGACGGATCACCGTGGCGGTCGAACGCTACGTCCAACACACCTGCGCGAATCATCATGAAGTCCATGCTTCCACGACTGCGAATCGGGTGCAGCTGACCGCGCTGAGCGCGGCCCATTGCACCCGATTCGGGGCACAGCAGCACGAAAAAGCCCGACCCCCTCGAAAGGGAGTCGGGCTTCTTCGGTGCAAGAGCGGACTCTAGAAGTCCATGCCGCCCATGCCACCGGTCGGATCGCCAGCGGGCGCTCCGGCCTTCTCGGGCTTGTCGGCGACGACGGCCTCGGTGGTGAGGAACAGAGCCGCGATGGACGCTGCGTTCTGCAGTGCCGAGCGGGTGACCTTGACCGGGTCGTTGATGCCTGCAGCGAGCAGGTCCTCGTACTCGTTGGTCGCGGCGTTGAGGCCGTGACCGGCGGGCAGGTTGGAGACCTTGTCCGCAACGACGCCGGGCTCGAGGCCTGCGTTGAATGCGATCTGCTTGAGCGGAGCGGACAGCGCGACGCGAACGATGTTCACGCCGGTTGCCTCGTCACCGTCGAGCTTGAGGTTGTCGAGTGCGGGCGCTGCCTGGAGCAGTGCCACGCCGCCACCGGCGACGATGCCTTCTTCGACGGCTGCCTTGGCGTTACGCACGGCATCTTCGATGCGGTGCTTGCGCTCCTTGAGCTCGACCTCGGTTGCCGCTCCGGCCTTGATGACTGCAACGCCACCGGCCAGCTTGGCCAGGCGCTCCTGCAGCTTCTCGCGGTCGTAGTCGGAATCGGAGTTCTCGATCTCGGCGCGGATCTGGTTGACGCGACCGGCGATGGCGTCGGAATCTCCCGAGCCCTCGACGATGGTGGTCTCGTCCTTGGTGATGACGACCTTGCGTGCCTGACCGAGCAGCTCGAGTCCGGCGGTCTCCAGGGAGAGGCCGACCTCTTCGCTGATGACCTCGCCGCCCGTGAGGATGGCGATGTCGGCGAGCTGCGCCTTGCGACGGTCACCGAATCCGGGAGCCTTGACGGCGACGGACTTGAAGGTGCCACGGATCTTGTTCACCACGAGGGTGGAGAGAGCTTCGCCCTCGACGTCCTCGGCGATGATGACGAGCGGCTTGCCGGACTGGATGACCTTCTCCAGCAGCGGCAGCAGGTCCTTGACGGTGCTGATCTTGGAGCTGACGAGCAGGATGTACGCGTCTTCGAGGACGGCTTCCTGGCGCTCTGCATCGGTGGCGAAGTACGCCGAGATGTAGCCCTTGTCGAAGCGCATGCCCTCGGTGAGCTCGAGCTGCAGGCCGAAGGTGTTGGACTCCTCGACCGTGATGACGCCTTCCTTGCCGACCTTGTCCATTGCCTCGGCGATGAGCTCGCCGATGGACGGGTCGCCTGCGGAGATGCCGGCGGTAGCAGCGATCTGCTCCTTGGTGTCGATCTCCTTGGCGGACGCGAGCAGCGACTCGGTGACGGCTGCAACAGCCTTCTCGATGCCGCGCTTGAGGCCGAGCGGGTTCGCGCCGGCTGCGACGTTGCGCAGGCCTTCACGGACGAGTGCCTGAGCGAGAACGGTAGCGGTGGTGGTGCCGTCGCCTGCGACGTCGTCGGTCTTCTTGGCGACCTCCTTGACGAGCTCGGCACCGATCTTCTCGTAGGGATCTTCGAGCTCGATCTCCTTGGCGATGGAAACACCATCGTTGGTGATCGTGGGAGCTCCCCACTTCTTCTCGAGTACGACGTTGCGACCCTTGGGGCCCAACGTCACCTTTACTGCGTCGGCGAGGGCATTGAGGCCTCGCTCGAGGCCACGGCGTGCCTCTTCGTCGAACGCGATGATCTTGGCCATTGCGAAGTGATCCTCCGGATTGGGGGTGACACATTGCTGGCCGAGCTCGGTGCCCGCGACGGACGACCAGGGGTGTCGTTGATTCCCCGGCCTCACCGTGTCCCGACCTGGCACTCACGTGTCGAGAGTGCCAACTGCATTTCTAGCACTCGACCATGGCGAGTGCAAGGTCGTCCGCCGCGGGCGAACCACCGACACCCCCATGCCCGACGCCACCGCGCGGCGAAAGTCGCGAGCAGATGATCACCTTCGCGAGGGTTCTTCACGCACTCTTCACATACGGAGCCATTGTTAACATTCGGCATCTTCCGAACGAACGTCGAGCGCTAATATCGTTCTGAGACAGTAACTTTCAGGTCATTTCAATTCGGACAATCCCCTACAAAAGCGACAGTAAGGATCGAAACATGTCCGATACGGTCGATACTTCGTACGACAATTCGGCGTTGGACCACGAGGAGGAGGGCTACCACAAGGGCCTCAAGCCTCGTCAGTTGCAGATGATCGCGATCGGCGGCGCAATCGGCACCGGTCTGTTCCTCGGCGCGGGTGGACGCCTCGCCAGTGCCGGGCCCAGCCTGTTCCTCGCCTACGCCCTGTGCGGCATCTTCGTGTTCTTCATCCTGCGCGCCCTCGGCGAGTTGGTCCTGCATCGTCCGTCGTCGGGCAGCTTCGTCTCCTACGCGCGCGAGTTCTTCGGCGAGAAGGCAGCGTTCGTCGCGGGCTGGATGTACTTCCTCAACTGGGCGATGACGGCCATCGTCGACGTCACGGCCATCGCGACGTACATGCACTACTGGGGCAGCTTCGAGGTGATCCCGCAGTGGGTCATCGCATTGATCGCCCTCGTCATCGTCATGTCCATCAACCTCGTCTCGGTCCGCTGGTTCGGTGAGATGGAGTTCTGGGCGGCGATGATCAAGGTCGTCGCGCTGGTGACCTTCCTGATCGTGGGCATCGTGTTCCTCGCCGGCCGCATTCCGGTGGGCACGGAGGTGCCGGGCATCAGCCTGATCACCGACAACGGCGGACTCTTCCCGTCCGGGGCATGGCCACTGGTGATCGTGATCTCGGGCGTCGTGTTCGCTTATGCCGCAGTGGAACTGGTGGGCACCGCCGCGGGCGAGACCGAGAACCCGGAGAAGATCATGCCGCGCGCGATCAACTCGGTCATCGCGCGTATCGCACTGTTCTACGTCGGCTCGCTGGTGTTGCTGGCCGTGCTGATGCCGTACACCGCGTACCAGGCCGGGACGTCGCCGTTCGTGACGTTCTTCTCGAGCATCGGCCTGGGTGGTGCGGGCACCATCATGAACATCGTGGTGCTCACCGCAGCGCTGTCGAGCCTGAACGCCGGGCTGTACTCGACGGGCCGCATTCTGCGCTCGATGGCGATGAACGGCAGCGCCCCGGAGTTCACCAAGAAGATGACCAAGGGCGGCGTCCCGTTCGGCGGCATCCTGCTCACCTGCTTCATCACGCTGTTCGGTGTCGCCCTCAATGCCATCGCCCCCGGCGAGGCCTTCGAGATCGTGCTGAACATGTCCGCGCTCGGCATCATCGCCAGCTGGGCCACCATCGTGCTGTGCCAGATCCAGCTGTTCCGCTGGTCCAAGAAGGGCATCCTCGAGCGGCCCAAGTTCCGGCTGTTCGGTGCGCCGTACACCAGCTACGCCACCCTGGTGTTCCTGTTCGGCGTGCTGGTACTGATGGCCTTCGACGCCCCGATCGGCAGCTGGACCATCGCCACCCTGGTGGTCATCATCCCGGCACTGATCGGTGGCTGGTTCCTGGTGCGCACCAAGGTGCTCGCCGTCGCCGAGGAACGCCTCGGCTACACCGGCCAGTACCCGGTAGTCGCGAACCGTCCGACCGACCAGGAGGAGTAGCCGATACGCGTGGCGGTCCCGTCACCCGGTCACGAGAACTTGAGCCATCGAGATCGCGTGAACGGTGACCGTCGCGGCGGCGGTTCCGGAACTCCGGCTTTCACTGCTGCCGCCACCGCGTCGCTGAGCTCGACGCAGGTTCGGAAGCGATCCGACGGATCCTTCGCCAACGCCCTCGCGACCACCGCGTCGAGCCCCCGCGGCAACGAGCGTCGACGACGCGTCACCGACGGCGGCTCGGCCGTGAGATGTGCGGCGGTGATGGCCAACGGCGTGGCCAGCGGATACGGAGTTCGGCCGGTCGCCAGTTCGACGAGCGTCGCCCCCAGACCGTAAACGTCCGTCTGCGCACTCAGCACGCCCCCGCGAAGCAGTTCCGGTGCCGCGTACGGGATGGATGCCAGCACCGTCCCACCCGCAGCGAGCGGAGTCGAATCCCCCAGTAGGCGTGCAATTCCCCAGTCGGACAACAACACCTGCTCGTACCCGTCGATTCGCTCGGTAGAGATGAGAATGTTCGCCGGCTTGACGTCCCGATGCACGACGCCCTGCGAGTGGGCGTAGTCGAGCCCCTTGGCCGCCTCGGCGACGATGCGCGCCACCCGGGACACGTCGAGTGCGATCTGCCCGCGGGCGACCAGCCGCGCGGCGCTGTAGCCGTCCACGTAGTGCATCGACATCCACAGCTGGTGCTCGAACTCACCGTGCTCGTGCACCGACACGATGTTCGGGTGCACCAGTTGTGCGGCGACGGCCGCTTCCATCCGAAACTTGTTGCGCAACCTCGGCGATCGCGACGCGTCCCGATCCAGAATCTTGAGAGCCTCGGGCCGATCGTGGCCGCGCCCGAGAACCAGATACACCTCGCTCATGCCGCCCACTCCGAGGCGGCGCTGAACTCGAAAGCCGGCGAACTCCGAACCCGACTGCAATCTGCCTGTCACGGAAATGCCTGCCGCACAGGATCACTCGCGACGGAGAAGTCGACGGGTGACACGACCGGACACGTCCGCAGCATCGGCAGAACTGTAGTCCGTTCGACTGTTCGGGGCGACTCGAAAGAAGGCGCGTACGCTCCTGTTTCCCAGTTCGGCGGCCCTCGCGAGTTTCGCCACCAGCGCCGATGTCGTTTATGGTGAGAGCCGGTACTTGACCGAAACAAGAGAAAAAGAACGGCAAACCGATAGCGGTCAGCCGATTACGGTGACTCGAGTTGTAAGGAAGTCAAGTAAGTGAAAGCAATAAAAGAAGCCTGGGGAGGCCTGCTCAAGCCGGTCTTCGTCCCCGCATCGATCATCATCTTCGTCATGATCGCCTTCTCCGTGGTCTATGCGAGCACGGCGGCGGATTCGTTCAAGACGCTCAACGAAGCCATCACCGCAGGCGTCGGCTGGTGGTACATCCTGGCCGCGACCGGCTTCGTGCTGTTCGCCCTCTACTGCGGCCTGAGTCGAGTGGGCAACATCCGCCTCGGCCGCGACGACGAGAAGCCCGAGTTCGGCGTTCTCTCTTGGTTCGCCATGCTGTTCAGCGCGGGCATGGGCATCGGCCTGGTGTTCTACGGCGTCGCCGAGCCGCTCTCGCACTACGTGACGCCACCCGAGGCGGGCGGCGTTCCCGGTAGCACCGACCCCGCTGCCCGACAGGCGATGGAGCTCACCCTCTTCCACTGGGGCCTGCACGCCTGGGCCATCTACGTCGTCGTCGGCCTCGGCATGGCGTACATGACCTACCGCAAGGGTCGCCCACTGACCGTCCGCTGGCTGCTCGAGCCGCTGCTCGGCCGCAAGCGCATCGAAGGTCCGATCGGCCACGCCATCGACACCGTCGCAATCGTGGGAACCCTGTTCGGCGTTGCGACATCGCTCGGGTTCGGTGTCCAGCAGATCTCGGCGGGCCTCGAATTCCTGGGCTGGGTGGACAGGTCCAACTGGTTCATCGTCGCGCTCATCGCGGTCATCACCTTGATCGCCACCTTCTCTGTCGTCACCGGCGTCTCGAAGGGCCTCAAGTGGCTCTCGAACATCAACATGGGCCTCGCGGCCTCGCTCGCGCTGTTCGTGCTGATCCTGGGTCCGACACTGTTCCTGATGCAGTCCTGGGTACAGAACCTCGGCGGCTACGTCCAGGCTCTGCCCGAGCTGGCATTGCGCACCTCGCCGTTCTCCGACGACGGTTGGGCCGGCGGCTGGACCATCTTCTACTGGGGCTGGTGGATGAGCTGGGCACCGTTCGTCGGCATGTTCATCGCGCGTATCTCCCGCGGCCGCACCATCCGTGAATTCGTGTTCGGTGTGCTGCTCGCTCCGACCATCGTCGGCTCGCTGTGGTTCACCATCTTCGGCGACACCGGCATCCTGCGACAGCGCAACGAGGGAGATCTGCTCGACGCCGAGGGCGCGGTGAACAACAACACCAGCCTCTTCCAGGTGCTCGACGGCCTCCCGATCGCGGTGATCACCAGCGTCATCGCCATCGCGGTCATCGTGTTCTTCTTCGTCACGTCCTCGGACTCGGGATCGTTGGTCATCGACATTCTCTCGACCGGTGGCGAGCTGGAGACCCCGAAGATCACCCGGGTCTACTGGGCCGTGCTGCAGGGCGTGGCTGCGGCGGTGCTGCTGCTCGTCGGTGGAACGAGTTCTCTGACGGCACTGCAGACGATGTCGATAGCCACGGCGGTGCCGTTCTCGATTGTGCTGGCGCTCGCATGTGTGTCGATGCTCAAGGCGTTCCGCTACGACGTCGCCACCACACCGCGGTACGTGCGCGTTACCACCACTTCGGACGTCGCAGGCGACGAACCGACGGTGTCCACGCCTGCCGCACCTCGAAAGCGAGCGACGGCCGGGATCTCCTCGACGTTCTCCGGACTGTCGCCGTCTCGGGAGGGACTGACATCCTCGCGTGGCGACGGAGGCGTCGTACTTGCGGTGCACGAGGTGCCCAACGAACAGCTCGAGGTTCATCCCGAGACCGGGGCAGTCGAGTACTCCGGAGACAACGCTCCGGTCGACCCACTCGGCGGCGAGGTCTTCGACACCCAGGAGTTCGCCGACTCGGCCGAGGGGCAGAAGGACAGCAACCCCAGCTGATCGCTATCGACCGACTCTGACCCTCGCAAGCCTCTCGCGGGGGTCAGAGGTTTTTCGAAGCCCAGTCGGTGAGAGCCTCCAACGACGGCAGCAGCGCCTCGCCGGAGGACGTCAGGCTGTACCCCACGGAGATGGGTGGCCCGTCGTCGACGGTGCGCGCCACCAGACCTGCTTTGGCGAGTTCGCCGAGTCGCTCGGACAACACCGAATCACTGATACCACCGACGGCACGGCGCAGGTCCGAGAATCCCATCGGCCCGTTCATCAGCGTCGCAAGAAGAATTCCGTTCCACCTCTTGCCGAGGAAGCCGAAGGCTTTCGTCAGCGCTCCGTCGCAGGCACGCGGATCATCGATCTCTCCATTCGTTGCCATGGTTCCACCCTACCGAGGGTGCTACAGTCCGACTCGCTGCTTCTGAATTACTAGTGGCCTCAGAAATGAAAGCAGGACTCATGTTCATCGCAACCGTCATCGTCTCGGTAATGCTCGCCGTGGCACTCACGTTCTCCGCCATCGGGAAACTGACGAAGAACCCCTCCGTCATCCCGATGCTCGAGCAGGTCGGCGTTCCCGCAGACAAGATTCCCTGGCTCGCCTACGCGGAACTACTCGGAGCCGTCGGCCTGCTGGTGGGATTGGCCGTCTGGCCCATCGGCGTCGCTGCCGCCGTCGGCGTCATCCTCTACTTCGTCGGGGCCGTTGCCGCACACCTGCGCGCCAAGGACAAGGACTTCGCACCCGCCGCCGGACTGGCCGTGTTCGCCGTCGTCGCTCTGGTTCTACGGGTGCTCAGCGCCTGACCAGTCGTAATCCATCTGGCCCGCGGTGGCGAGGGCGTGATCCGCTCCTGACCACCGCGCGACCAGATGCAACGCCAGATCCAGGCCGGCGCTGATACCGGCGGACGTCGCCAGATCGCCGTGGTCGATGTACCGAACGCCCTCGTGCACCACCAGCGCGGGCCAGCTCTCCCGCAGCAATTCCAGATCCTCCCAGTGTGTGGTGACCGGACGCTCGTCGAGCAGTCCCGCCGCCGCCAGCACGAAAGCACCCGTGCACACCGACGCCACCAACTCGGCGTCGGAGCGAAGGCCCTTCAACCACTGCAGAACCCGACCGTCGGCCGAGACCGCATCGACGACACCGCCCGGCACCACGACGACGTCGTATCCCCGCGGATCGTCGATCGTGGTGTCGACGCCGATCCTCATTCCGCCCCGAGCAACAACCGCCCTGTCTTCGATCCCGACGAGCGTCACCTCGAAAGGCGCTGCGCTGCCGGTACGTTCGGCCACCCGGTTGGCGACCGAGAACACCTCGAACGGACCGCACGCGTCGAGCACCTCGACATCGTCGAACATCAGAATTGCAACGCTTCTACTCATATCCTGGCCTTCAGCTACTCGTGGTCGACACGATGACGGGCACCATTACCGCGGCCATCACCGCAGCGTTCACATCCGAGACGGCCTTGCGCACCGCCGCGCCTGCCCACTCTCCCTCGGCGATCTGCTTCGCGCGGTGCTTGAGCTGCTTCTTGTCCGCGTCCACGATCACCTTGTGCGTCAGGTCCACCGCCGAAATCAACGAGATCAACGCAGCCGTGTGGGGCGACGGCGTCGTACCGTCGACGAGCGCGCTGCGTAAGGAATCTCGCAACACCTTCTCGTGCGAGGTCTCACGCGCAGGCCAGGTCGTCGTCGGGAACAGCCCCCACACCTTGTCCTTCTTCTCCGTGACGAAGCCCTGAGCCACCAGCCGCGCAACCAGCTCCTTCGACAGATTCTTCTGCGACTTCTCGATCACCTTCTGTGGCTTCATCGGCCGCGACGCCGACGCGACGAGATCGAAGACTCGACGCAGCACAGGTTCCGCAGGCAGTTCTCCTGCGACGACCACATGATCCTTCTTGATCTGCTCACCTGGGCCGGTGATGCGCAACGACCCGCTCAATGCGAGTTCGACCACGAGCGCACCGGCCAGCACGCGCGGCAACTTCGTGCTG
The DNA here is from genome assembly GCF_040702765.1 of Rhodococcus sp. NPDC076796. Classification (NCBI taxonomy): domain Bacteria; kingdom Bacillati; phylum Actinomycetota; class Actinomycetes; order Mycobacteriales; family Nocardiaceae; genus Rhodococcus; species Rhodococcus sp. NPDC076796. The sequence continues at coordinate 199,943 of NZ_JBFBMS010000002.1, forward strand.
TCGGCCAGCGGCTTGCCCGAGTCGTCGTCGAGCAACAACAACAGGAGGTCCTCCGCGATCAAGGTCATGACGCGAGGTTACCCAGGATGTACGGGTAGTTGTGAGCCACCAGTTGCTCGAGAATCGCTTTGTCCACATCGGCAAGTTTGTTCACGTACAGGCAACCTGCTCCTCGCTTGTGCTTACCCAGCTGTTCGAGCAAAGAGTCCGATTCCGGGGCGTAAGTAGCCCCGTACACCGACAGATTCGCCTTGCGCGGGGAGAACCCGACGACGAAATACTCGCCCCGACGGCCACTGCCCGTCGTGTACCGGTAGGCACCGAAGCCCACCATCGTCGGCCCCCACATCACTGCCGGCTGCCCGGTCACGCGACCCATCATCTCGGCGAGCACAAGCCCGTCCGCACGCCGAACCGGATGCTGCACGGCGGCCAGGAAATCCTCGGCCGATACGTCGGTCGGTCGCGTCAGGTTCTCGTTCAATTGATCAGGGCCTGCCAGTTCGACGGCACCCGCTCACGCGGACCGGGAACCGTCTGATCGAGTGGATGATGTTGCGGTGGAGCCAATTCCGGACCGTCGTACATCTGCTCGTCGGCATAGTTGTAGAACCATTCCTCGCCGGGCTCGTAGCTGCGCACGAACTGGTGCCGGGTGGACTCGGCGTGTTTGCTGGCGTGCTGCGACGGCGAGGAGTCACAACACCCGATGTGACCGCACTGCGCGCACCGACGCAGGTGCACCCACCAGCCCTGCGTGCGAGTGCATTCCACACACCCCGGGCCCGACGGCGGAACCTTGGGGTCGATGCCTTCGATGGTCATGATGCCTCCTCTATCGCCGGGTCGACGGGCAGTCGCACGATGAATCGCGTGTCTCCGGGTTCGGACATCACTCGCAGATCACCCTGGTGCTTGTTCACCACGATGCGCCACGAGATGTCCAGGCCGAGACCGGTCCCTTCGCCGACCGGCTTGGTGGTGAAGAACGGCTCGAAGATGCGCGACCGAATCTCCTGCGGCACACCGGGTCCGGTATCGCAGATCTCGATCTGAACCTGATCCTCGTCCAACGATGTCCGCACCGTCAGCACCCCCTTCTCCTCGGGGGTCGCCGCCATCGCCTGCACAGCATTGTCGATCAGGTTCGTCCACACCTGGTTGAGTTCGGCGGCGTAGGCCGGGATGGGCGGCACCGCGGGGTCGTAATCCTTCACCACACGGATGTCGTCACCGATCTTGCGGCCCAACATGATCAGGGTGCTGTCGAGCAGCTCGCGCACATCCACCGTTCGATACGGCGCACGATCCATCTGCGAATACTGTTTCGCGGCACCGACGAGCGTGGAGATGCGAGTGGTCGAATCCGCTATCTCGTTCATCAACAACTCGGTTTCGACGGTGTAGTTGAGCCACCGGATCGCACCCTCGAGCATCGTCGGATCGTCGACTGTGGCGGATACCTTGTCGAGCCACGGCACATCGAGACCGGCCGAGACGAACGTCGGAGCCAGATCCCAACCGTCACCGATGCCCTTGTCCTCGAACCACTCTCCGAGTTCGTCCTCGCGGTCCGACGCTTCCATCGCGGTCAGCTTCGGAGCCTTGGCCACCAGCTCCACGGCCTCGTTCTGCAATCCCACCAGATGCGCCATGCTGCCGCGATCGAGAGTGCCGCCGGCGATCATCGCCAACTTCTGCCGCATGTGCGCCACCCGATTCCGCAGCGCCGACGTCGCCCGCACCGCAGCCGCCGCCGGATTGTTCAGCTCGTGCGTCAACCCGGCCGACAGAGAACCCAACGCCAACAGCCGTTCTCGCTGCTCCACTATCTGCTTGGTGTTCTGATTGCCGAAGAACAGACCCTCGAGCAGGTGCAGCGCCATCGGGAACCACTCCCGCACGATGGACGCGAAGCACTCGGCGTCGAGCACGAAGAACCGGGAGCGCTCGGTCACCCGCATCGAACCCTGGTACGTCTGCGGCACCCGATCACCCAGGTACGCCTGCCACGCACCCGCGTACACCCCGCGCTGCGAGGTCCGGTTGACCACCAGGTCCTCCCCGCCCGAGAGCTTCGAGAGCACCACGGCTCCGTCCATCAGCACGTAGAAGCACGTCGCCGGATCACCCTCGGCATACACCGGACCCGGTTCGATCGTTTCGATACGTCCGTCCCGACACAGCTCCGCCAGCTGCGAGTCGGTGAGATGCTCGAACAGAAACAGCGTCCGCAACTCCTCCGGATCACACGCGGGGGTATTCACGGGTTCGCCAGATATCTGTGCACCAACATCACGGCCATTGCTCCCTCTCCCACTGCCGACGCGACGCGTTTGGCCGAGTCGGATCGCACGTCACCGGCTGCGAACACGCCGGGCACGCTCGTCTCGAGGTGATGCGGGAGGCGGGCGGGCGTCCACCCGGCAGGCCCACGCCCATCGACGACGAGATCCGGCCCGGTGACCACGAATCCATGGTCGTCCCGCACGAGCACCCCATCGAGCCACTCGGTGCGCGGCGCCGCACCGATGAACAGAAACAGATACTGCGCGTCGACTGTCGTCGTCTCGTCGGTTGCTCTGTTGCGCAGCATGATCGACTCGAGGTGGCCATCGCCCGACACTCCCACGACCTCGGTGCAGGGCCGAACGCTGATCTTCGGATTATCTTCGATCTGTTTGATGAGGTAGTACGACATCGACGCTTCGAGGGAAGAGGCCCTGATCAGAATGGTCACCGACTTGGCCCCGCGCGAGAGGTACACCGCCGCCTGACCCGCCGAGTTCGCGCCGCCCACGATGTACACGTCCTGCTCGGCGCACCGCGCCGCCTCGGTCATCGCCGATCCGTAGAACACGCCTCGGCCGGTGAAGTCGTCGACCCCGGGTGCGTCCAGCCGGCGATAGGCGACACCGGTGGACAGGATGATCGTCTGCGCACTGATGCTGCGGCCGTCCGCGAACCGCACGGTTCGCGCGGCACCGTTGGTTTCCAGGCCCACGACGTCCTGGGTGGTGACCACCTCGGCCCCGAACTTCAACGCCTGCCGCCGTGCCCGCTCGGCGAGCTGCGCACCCGAGACACCGTCGGGAAAGCCCAGGTAGTTCTCGATTCGCGAACTCTGACCGGCTTGGCCGCCGGTTGCGGTCCTCTCGATCAGGGTGGTCCGCAGGCCCTCCGACGCACCGTAGAGCGCAGCTCCGAGCCCCGCCGGTCCGCCGCCGATGACGACCAGGTCGTAGAACTCCTCCGACGGCGACACCGTCAACCCGAGCCGATTGCCCAGCTCGGCATCCGACGGTTCGATCAACGCATCGCCCTCGGTGGTGATGACCACCGGCAAGCGGCCACCGTCCACGCCTGCGGCGGCCAGCAGCCGCGCACCCTCGGACTCGTCGGACATGTACCAGCGATACGGCAGCTGATTGCGAGCGAGGAACTCGCGGATCTCCGACGAGCGCGCAGACCAACGATGGCCGATGATCTTGGTGTCCTCGACTGCTCGGTGGTCGTACGCACACCAGGCCTCGAGCTGGGCGTCGAGCACGGGGTAGAGCTTTTCCTCGGGCGGATCCCACGGCTTGAGCAGGTAGTAGTCGAGATCGATGACGTTGATCGCGTCGATCGCAGCGTCGGTGTCCGCGTACGCGGTCAGAAGAATGCGACGGGCCGTCGGAAAGATGTCCATGGCCTGCTCGAGAAATTCCATGCCGCTCATCTGCGGCATGCGGTAGTCGGCCAACAGAATGGCGACCGGGGTGCCGCGCAGCGCGAGTTCCTTCAGGGCGTCGAGCGCCCCGGCACCGGACTCCGCGCGCACGATGCGGTACTGCTCCCCGTAGCGACGACGCAGATCGCGGGCGACCGATCTCGACACACCGGGATCGTCGTCGACGCTGAGAATGACCGGTTTCATGACCCTCCAGGACTGATGCTCGTCAACCTCATGAGCATGCCACCGCGTCGCCCCGAATGGGAGGCAAGCAGACCTGGCACCAGCAGGGTCAGATTCGGCCGCGTCGAATCAGATCGATTTCCTGCGGGGTGAGCAGCCGCTCGAGCTTCTCGGCCGGCCAGGTACGCGGGCTGCCACTCATCCTGGCGGTCTTCAACAGGGGCAGATCACTGCTGGTACGACGTATTATCGACTGTAATTTCACGGTGGATCACTCCGAACAATTTCTTCGTTGGTCCCGACACTCCGCTTGCTACATCGATCAGTGTCCGCCCGGTGTTAACGCCGCGGTGGGATCTCGTGCGGCGTTTCGCAGCTCGAGACAGTTTCCTCCGCCCCCGGTCGGGGTAAACAGCTGCCCAAATCTACTGATCGGGGAACGATAGTGAACACGTCGGGTAAGTCGGTGGCCGATTCGGTACAGGACAACAGCGCATTCGAGAAGGCGGCGCGTGCCGGCCACTTCGTCAGCGGAGTGCTGCACATCCTCATCGGATACATCGCGGTTCGGTTGGCGTTCGGCCAGGCAGGCAACGCCGACCAGTCCGGTGCACTCGCCGAATTGGCCGAGAAGCCCGGCGGAAAGATCGCGCTCTGGGTAGCAGTGGTCGCTTTCGTGGCGCTGGCGCTGTGGCGGATCGTCGAAGCGATCGTCGGCAAGAAGTCCGACGCCGACGCCGGTAGTGCGATGGACCGTCTCAAAGCGGCAGCACTGGCCGTCGTCTACATTGCGTTCGCCTTCTCGACCTACGGCTTCGCTACCGGCTCGGGCAAGTCCAGCGGACAGCAGAACGCCGGCTGGTCCGCGCGACTGATGGAATCGGGCGGCGGCAAGCTTGTGCTCATCGCCGTCGCGCTGGTCGTCATCGGCGTCGGCGGTTACCACGTCTACAAGGGCGTTTCGAAGAACTTCCTCGACGATCTCGAAGGGCACCAGAGCGGGGCCGTCGTCAAACTCGGCATCGCCGGATACGCCGCCAAGGGCACCGCCCTCGTCGGGGCCGGACTCCTCGTCGTGGTGGCAGTTCTGCAATCCGATCCGTCGAAGGCCACCGGCATCGACGGCGCGCTCAAGACCCTCGGCTCGCAGCCCTACGGACAGGTTCTGCTCATCCTCGCCGGAGTGGGCATCGCGCTCTACGGGCTCTATGCCTTCGTCTTGGCTCGCTTCGCTCGCATGTGAGCGAAAGTTCGACCCCTGCTACGAATTACTGCTCACCTGCGTAGCCAGCTGTGGCCGTCGACACATAGGATGCGCACGATTGAGTGTGACAGTCAGTTGCATTTACCTCACTACCTGGAGGCCCACGTTGAGCAAGACTCTCGAAGCCACGATCGACATCGCCGCGAGCCCCGAGACCGTCTGGTCGATCGTCTCGGATCTGCAGCGCATGGGTGAGTGGAGCCCGCAGTGCAAGAAGATGAAGGTCTTCGGCGGCCCGGTCGGCAAGGGCACCAAGACGCTCAACGTCAATCGCAAGGGAATGCTCGTCTGGCCGACCACCTCCAAGGTCGTCACCTTCGAACCCAACCGTGAACTCGCGTTCCGCGTCGTCGAGAACAAGACGATCTGGTCCTACACCCTCACTCCGACCGCGACCGGAACGACCGTGGTCGAGAAGCGGGAAGCGCCGACGGGCACGTCGGCGGTGTCGTCGTTTCTGGTGCAACGCATCCTCGGTGGTACCGACGAATTCGACGTCGAGTTGATCGACGGCATGAACAAGACTCTGCGTCGTATCAAGACCGAGAGCGAGAAGTCGAGCAAGAAATAACTTTTCTCAGGAATGTTTCAGGTTCGTTTCCCACGGGCATCCGTCGTTTCGACAAGCAATAGACACGAACGGAAAGTGGGGGCACCCTATGTTGGGACTCGGATTTATAGGCTGGATCATCATCGGCGGATTGGCCGGTTGGATCGGTAGCAAGATCATGAAGACGGATGCTCAGATGGGCATCATCCTGAACATCGTCGTCGGCATCATCGGCGGCCTCCTGGGCGGTTTCCTGCTCAGCACCTTCCTCGATGTCGAGGGTGGCGGAATCATCTTCAGCTTCATCACCTGCCTTCTCGGCGCATGCATCTTGCTGTTCCTGGTCAAGCTCGTGACAGGACGCAGCCGCGTCTGATCGCACTTGCGCCTCCTGACTGCCGGGGCACCTCACGTACGCTGTGAGGGCCTCGGCAGTCGTGCGTCCACGCCTCGATTGCGTGCAGCACAACGACCTGCCAGCACCTGTCCGACGAAAAGTTAGAGGAGACCGTGGCACGCCGTCCCGCCCCGATTGGTCAACCGCCCCGCACCGGAGTGGCTCACATCGTCGACTTGGTTCGTGAAACGGTTCCACCGCTACACCCCGCAGGCCTGCCGTTCGTCGGCGGTCCGCTCGCCGTCGCAGTTCTCGGCCGCCGCTCCAAGTGGGTCCGAAACGCCGGTCTCGTCGCCGCTGGAGCCTGCGCAACCTTCTTCCGCCACCCGTCACGAGTACCGCCGAATCGCCCCGGCGTCGTCGTCGCGCCCGCCGACGGCTTGGTCACGCTCGTCGACACCGCCGTCCCGCCCGCCGAGCTCGATCTGGGCTCGCAGCCGGTTCCGCGCGTGAGCATCTTTCTCTCGGTTCTCGACGTGCACGTGCAGCGCGTTCCCGTTGCCGGTCGCGTCATCGAGGTCGTGCACCGCCGCGGCCAGTTCAAGTCCGCGGACCTGGCCGAGGCCAGCGAGGTCAACGAACGCAACAGCATGCACATCAGGACCGACTCCGGTCAGGATGTGGCAGTCGTGCAGATCGCCGGCCTCATTGCGCGACGCATCATCAACAACGCCAAGGTGGGCGACTCCCTCTCGATCGGCGACACGTACGGCCTGATCCGATTCGGCTCGCGCGTGGACACCTACTTCCCCGCGGGCACCACCCTGCTGGTCGAACGCGGCCAACGCGCAGTCGGCGCCGAGACAGTGCTCGCCGAGCTTCCGCAGTAGAAACCGACATGATCACCAGACGCGCCAAGCCGCCTGCTGCCATCCGTCTGCTCCCGTCCGTCGTCACGATTCTCGCGCTCTGCTCCGGCCTGTCCGCGGTCAAATTCGCCCTCGACGGCCAGCTCGGCACAGCGCTCGCCATGATCGGTGCCGCGGCGATCCTCGACGCATTGGACGGTCGCATCGCCCGATTGCTCGACGCCACCAGCAAGATCGGTGCCGAACTGGATTCGCTGTCCGACGCCATCTCGTTCGGTGTGGCCCCGGCGCTGGTGCTGTACGTGACTCTGCTCGAGGGCAGCAGCGGCGGCTGGATCGTGGCGCTGGTCTACGCCGTGAGCATCGTGCTCCGGCTCGCGCGCTTCAACACTCTGCTCGACGTGGACGACACGCCTGCCTACGCGCGCGAGTACTTCACCGGTGTTCCCGCCCCCGCCGGAGCGCTCATCGCCATGGCACCGATCGCGGGCTTCGAGCAATTCGGCGACGGCTGGTGGGCGTCGTTCTACGTCGTCGCCGGATGGGCGATCGTCACCGCCGGTCTGATCGTCAGCCGCATCCCCACGTTGGCGCTCAAGACGGTCTCGGTGCCGCCGCGGCTGGCCGCGATCCTGCTGGTGCTCGTCGCGCTGCTCGCCGCCGCGCTCATCACCTTCCCGCTGATACTGCTGATGGGCTTGGTGCTGGCCTACCTGGTGCACATCCCGTTCGCGGTGCGCTCGCAGCGTTGGACTGCCGCGCGCCCGTACACCTGGGACGCCAAGCCGGCCGAGCGCCGCGCCGAGCGTCGGGCCATCCGACGCGCACCGGGCAACAATCGCCGGTCGCAGGCTCGTCTGGGACTGCGCCGGCCTCGTAGTTAGCAGGTCGCCGCTGGTATCGGGAGTGGAGCCTGCGGAATGACCCCAGTAGGTTGGACCGTGTGACCGAATCTCGCTCGACGACGCCTGAGCTCGTGCTCACCGCCCGCCTCAACACCTCGGCCGCCGATGCCCGACGCGGGGTCGTGCGCCTGCATCCGGAAGTTCTCGCGGCTCTGGGCCTGCGGGAGTGGGATGCTGTGTCGCTCATCGGTTCTCGTCGCACGGCCGCCGTCGTCGCCGCGGCGCCCGAGGGATCGCCGCAGGGCACCGCATTACTGGACGACGTCACTCTCTCCAACACCGGCCTTCGCGAAAATGCCTCTGTCGCAGTCGGACCCGCCACCGTCTACGGTGCCAGAACTGTCACGGTGACAGGATCCGCGCTCGCCACCGGTTCCATCTCCGACGCCACCCTGCGCCAAGCGTTGCTCGGCAAGGTGCTGACGGTGGGCGACACGGTCTCACTCCTCCCCCGAGATCTCGGACCCGGGACATCGACCACATCGGCGACGCAGGCGCTGTCGAGGACATTCGGGGTTGCGTGGACCACCGAGCTGTTGACGGTCTCGGCCGTCGACCCGTCGGGTGGGCCGGTGAGTGTGCAGCCCAATTCGGCGGTCGGGTGGGGCTCCGGCACCGTCACCGGTGCACAGCCGTCGGCCGCGTCGAGTCCCGCGCCGAAGACCGCGGCACCGGCGGTGAGCGTGGCCGATCTGGTGGGAGTGAGCGCCCAGCAGTCGAAACTCTCCGAGTGGCTGCGGCTGGCGTTGGACGAGTCGGAGTTGTTGGCGACGCTGGGCGCGTCGCCGCATCTGGGGGTGTTGATCACCGGACCCGGCGGGGTGGGCAAGGCGACGTTGGCGCGCGCGGTCATCGGCGAACGCGCATGCGTCGTGCTGGACGGACCGTCGATCGGTGCGCTCGAGGCATCGGCTCGGGTAGACCGGGTCACCGCGGCCGTGGACGAACTCGCCGGCTCCGGGGTTCTGCTGATCACCGATGTCGACGCGTTGCTGCCCTCCGTCCCCGAACCGGCGTCCACGTTCGTCCTCGATGTCTTGCGCCGGGCCGTCGACACTCCCGGTCTGGCCCTGATCGCGACGACAGCTCATCCGGAGGCAACCGATCCCAGAGTGCGCGGTCAGGACCTGTGCGATCGTGAGCTCACCCTCACCCTGCCCGACGCGGCAGGCCGCAAGGGATTGCTGGAGCATCTGCTGCGCAAGGTTCCGCAGGGCGACGTCGATCTCGCTGAGATAGCCGCACGGACACCGGGTTTCGTGGTCGCGGATCTGGCCGCACTGACGCGGGAGGCGGCACTGCGGGCGGCGGCTCGCGCATCGAACGATTCGGCCGCGGCCTCGTTGACGCAGGACGATCTGGTGGGCGCTCTCCAGGTGATCCGCCCACTGTCGCGTTCGGGTAGCGAAGAACTGGCCATCGGCAGTCTCACGCTCGACGACGTCGGCGACATGGTGGAGACCAAACAGGCGCTCACCGAGGCAGTACTATGGCCGCTCCGTCACCCGGATTCGTTTGCGCGCTTGGGAATCGAGCCACCGCGAGGAGTCCTGCTCTACGGTCCACCCGGCTGCGGAAAGACGTTCCTCGTACGGGCACTGGCCAGTTCCGGGCAGCTCAGCGTGCACTCGGTCAAGGGCGCGGAATTGATGGACAAGTGGGTCGGCTCCTCGGAAAAGGCTGTCCGAGAACTCTTTCAGCGCGCCCGAGATTCCGCTCCCTCGCTGATCTTCCTCGACGAAGTGGATGCGCTCGTGCCCCGACGCGGGCAGAGTTCGGACTCCGGCGTCGGCGATCGGGTCGTCGCGGCGCTGCTGACCGAACTCGACGGCGTCGAACCGTTGCGCGACGTCGTCGTACTCGGGGCAACCAACCGACCCGATCTGATCGATCCCGCGCTGTTGCGCCCCGGCCGCCTCGAGCGCCTGGTGTTCGTGCCGCCGCCGGATTCCGATGCCCGCGTGGACATCCTGAAGGCGTCGGGCAAATCCATCCCGCTCGCCGAGGACGTGGATCTGGAGTCGCTGGCGCGCGATCTCGACGGCTACTCCGCGGCCGACTGCGCGGCGTTGCTGCGTGAGGCCGCGTTGACGGCGATGCGTCGGTCGATGGATGCAGCCGACGTCACCGCCGCCGATGTCGCCGCCGCTCGGGCGACGGTGAAGCCGTCACTCGATCCCGAGCAGGTGGCGCATCTGCGGGCCTACGGGTCGTGAGCGGAAACTCGTAGCAGGCTACGAAGTTCTGCTCACCTGCGGCGAAGCCGCTCTCACTTCCAGCGGGCGAGGACTTCCTCGGCGCGCTTGGCGAGTGTCATCTGGAAGATCGGGCCGAAGCTGATGCGTCCGACACCGAGTGACGCGAAGTGCTTCAGGTCGCCTTCTGCCGGGTTGGCGATGGCGTTGATGGGCAGTGGGAGTTCCTCGGCGAGGCGCTTGTAGTCGGCGTCGTTGTGGAATCCGACGGGGTAGAGCGAGTCGGCTCCGGCTGCCGCGCACAGCTTCAGGCGTGCGATGGCGCGCTCGACGCGGTCGCTCTCGTCACCGATCGCCTTGACGAACAGGTCGGTGCGGGCGTTGATGACGACGTGGACGTCGGTGGCGTCGGACGCTGAACGCAGTGCTCCGACGAAGTCGGCGTGTTCCTGTGCTTCGCGGAGACGTCCGCCTTCGCTGTGCACGGTGTCCTCGATGTTGAGGCCGACGGCTCCGACGGAGATGAGGCCGTCGATCAGTCGCTTCGGATCCTCGCCGTACCCGGCTTCGATGTCGACCGACAGCGGCACGTCGACGGCTGCGGAGATCTGTGAGATGCGGGTGAGCAGTTCGTCGAAGGTCATGCCTTCGTTGTCGGGCTTGCCGATGGAGTCGGCGACGGGGTGACTTCCGACGGTCAGCGCGGTGAAGCCTGCGGACACGGCCAGGTTGGCGGACCAGGCGTCCCACACGGTCGGCAGTACGACCGGGTTTCCGGGCTGGTGCAGCTCGAGCAGGGTGGTGGCTTTCTGGGACAGGTTCGTCATGGGGACTCCTCAACGGTGGCCGGTGGAGAACGTACGTTCTCTCGGTTCCCCAACATACCCGCTTCAGTCGATCAAATCGAGTGCTCTCATCCGGTCGAACACCATCAGTGATCCCGGAGCGACGTCGGGCATCGCCGCGTACTCGTCACGGGTGAAATACCTGATCTCGGCGATTTCGCTGGTCGGCGTCGGCTCACTGGCCAGATCGGCGAGGAAACACGTGATCTCGAGCGGCGTGCCAGCAGGGTGCCCCCATGCCTCGCACTCGAACACCCCGAGCAGCCGGGCATCCGTCACCGCCGCATCGAGCTCTTCCCTGATCTCACGATGAAGTGCTTGCTCGGGGGTCTCGCCGGGGTCGATCTTCCCGCCCGCCATGTAGAACGCAGACTTGCCGGCCGATCGCGTCTGGATCATTCGGCGATCCCGGACGTACGCCAGCCCGGCGGTCCGAATCAGCTCCGGCTTGCTCACCGACACTCCCCTCGACTCGAGCGCGCGATCCGGCTCATTCCGCAGGCTCCACTCTCACCGCCCCGGCTCATTCCGCAGGCTCCACTCTCACCGATTTGTACCGCTTGGCACGCGTTCGACCACGCAAAGTAAAGTGGAAAGCGAGAACTCACGGCTGCCGTTCGGCGACCGGTTCGTTACTTCCCAAAGCTTCACATCCAAATTTCACACGGACTTCGCACACCCTACTCATCGCCGCCCTACGACCACCGCTCGGTTTCACCGCCGATGCGACCGAGACGACGGAGTGATTTTTGCTCGCCATTCTTCTTGCGCACGCCGCCGCCGCGCTGCTCGCGCCGCTGTTCGTCCGGTGGTGGGGTCGCAATGCCTTTTTCCCCCTCGCGCTCGTACCCCTGCTCAGTCTGATCTGGGTGTTCGGCAACTGGGGAACCGAACAGAACCTGAACATCGAATGGGTCCCCGGCCTGTCGATGAACATCGACATGCGGTTCGACTCCCTGGCCGCCATCATGTCGCTGCTCGTCCTCGGTATCGGCGCACTGATTCTGCTCTACTGCGCACGCTACTTCGAGGACGACGAGCCCCGGCTCGGGCTGTTCGCCGCCGAAATGGTCGCGTTCTCCGGTGCGATGTTCGGCCTCATCACCAGCGACAACATGCTGGTGCTCTACATCTTCTGGGAAATCACCACGGTCCTGTCGTTCCTGCTCGTCGGCCACTACGCCGAGCGAGCCTCGAGCAGACGCGCAGCCACCCAGGCACTTCTCGTCACCACCGCGGGCGGTCTGGCGATGCTGGTCGGCATCATCATCCTGGGCCAGGTGTCCGGCACCTACAACCTCTCCGAGCTGGTCGCGGACGCGCCGGGCGGCTGGTTGCCCGGTGTCGCGATCGTGCTGGTCCTCATCGGCGCACTGAGCAAGTCGGCCATCGTGCCACTCCACTTCTGGCTCCCCGGAGCCATGGCCGCACCGACGCCGGTCAGCGGCTACCTCCACGCCGCCGCGATGGTGAAAGCAGGCATCTACCTGGTGGCACGCCTGGCCCCGGGGTTCGCCGATTCCGGCCCGTGGCGCGCCACCGTGATCAGCCTCGGTCTGCTGTCGATGATCCTGGCCGGCTGGCGAGCTCTGCGCGCATTCGACCTCAAGCTGATCCTCGCGTTCGGAACCGTCAGCCAGCTCGGCTTCCTCATGGTCTTGGTCGGCATCGGCTCCGAGAAGGCCATGCTCGCAGGCCTGACGATGGTGATCGCACACGCGATGTTCAAAGCGGCGCTGTTCATGGTCGTGGGCATCATCGATCACACCACCGGCACCCGCGACATCCGCAAACTCGCCCACCTGGGCAAGAAGGCTCCCTGGCTCGCCGCGATAGCCGCGCTGGCCGCGGCCAGCATGGCCGGGCTCCCGCCGATGCTCGGGTTCGTCGGCAAGGAGACGGCGTTGTCGGCCGTGATCAGCACGCCGACGCTCGATCCCACGGTCGCGGCAGTCGTCGTCGCAGGCCTGGTGATCGGCTCGATCCTCACGGTCACCTACAGCATCCGGTTCGTCTGGGGCGCGTTCGCACGCAAGCAGCTCAAGCGGGCGAGTCCGTCGGTCAGGGCGATGCACGCGCCGTCCGTACTGTTCCTGGCCGCACCCGCATTCCTGGCGGTGCTCGGTCTGGTCGCTGGGTTCGCATCCTCGGTCGTCGACCACATCGTCAGTCCCTACGCTCGCACACTTCCGTCGTACGGCCAGGAGCCCTACCACCTGGCCCTCTGGCACGGATTCAACCTTCCGCTCGCACTGACGGTCGTCGTCGTCACCGGCGGTGTCGGCCTGTTCATCGCCCACCGGGTCGTCAACCGGCTCAAGTTCGAGCATCCCCCGCTCGGCAACGCGGACCGCATCTACGACAACGTGCTCAAGTACATGGACGCCCTGTCCATCCGCCTGACCGGCACCACCCAGCGTGGTTCGCTCCCCCTCACCCAGGGCACGATCCTGCTGACTCTGGTACTGCTGCCGATGATCGTGTTGCTCGTCGGCCAGGACTCGGGCTTGGACTACACCCTGTGGAACACCCCGTTGCAGCTGGTCATCGGCGTGATCATGATCGCCGGTGGCCTCGGAGCCACGGTGATGCGCAACCGCCTGGCCAGCGTCATCCTCGTCGGGCTCACCGGCTACGGCTGCGGCGTCATCTTCGCCATCCACGGCGCACCGGACCTGGCCCTGACCCAGTTCCTCGTCGAGACCCTCACCCTCGTGGTGTTCGTGTTGGTGCTGCGCAAGCTGCCTGCCGAGGTCGACGATCGAGGCTCGGCCGGATCGCGCGCCCCCCGCGCCGTGCTTGCCGTCGCCGTCGGAGCGACCGTCAGCGTGCTGGGCGCATTCGCAATGAACGCGCGAAACACGGCCCCGGTGTCGTTGCTCCTGCCGGACGCCGCGTACAACCTGGGCGACGGCAAGAACGTCATCAACGTCATCCTCGTGGACATCCGCGCCTGGGACACCCTCGGCGAGATCTGTGTTCTCCTCGTCGCGGCAACGGGCGTGGCCAGCCTGGTCTTCCGCAACCGCCGGTTCGGCAGCGCTCCGCGGGTGTCCGACGCCCCCGCCTCGTCCTCGGATGCGAATTTCGCGGCGGAGACGACGTGGCTGCTCGGCGGCGATCTGATCGATCCACGACATCGCTCGTTGATTCTCGAGGTCACGACGCGGTTGATCTTCCCGACGATCATGGTGCTCTCGATCTACTTCTTCTTCTCCGGCCACAACGCTCCGGGTGGCGGTTTCGCCGGTGGCCTCACCGCCGGATTGGCGCTGGTGCTGCGCTACCTCGCCGGTGGGCGCTACGAGCTCGGCGAGGCAGTGCCGATCGATGCCGGGAAGATCCTGGGTCTCGGTTTGATCTTCGCGGCCGGTACGGCGGTGGCGTCGATGTTCCTCGGTGCCCCGGCGTTGTCCTCGGCGACTTTGGAGATGACGTTGCCGATCCTCGGCGACATCAAGTTGGTCACCGCACTGTTCTTCGACCTCGGTGTGTATCTCATCGTGGTCGGGTTGGTACTCGACGTGCTCCGTAGTCTCGGTGCCCGTCTCGACGCACAGGTGGAAATGCAGAGCCAAGGCCGAGTGAGCGCCCCATGACCGCAGATCTCGGAATGCTGATCATCACCGGTGTCCTCGTCGCATCGGGTGTCTACCTGCTGCTCGAACGCAGCATCACCAAGATGCTGCTGGGGCTGCTGCTGTTCGGCAACGGCGTCAACCTGCTGTTGCTCACCGTCGGCGGGCCCGCGGGGGCACCACCGATCGTGGGCCGCGACAACGCCGTCAACCAGGAGATGGCAGATCCTCTGGCCCAGGCGGTGATCCTGACGGCGATCGTCATCACGATGGGTATCGCGGCGTTCGTGCTGGCGCTGGCGTATCGGTCGTTCACTCTCAACACCAAGGACGACGTCGAGAACGACCCCGAGGACACCAAGGTCTCCCGACGTCGCTCGATGGCCGAGGCCCCCGACCGCGACCGCTCGGACGACCCGGTGACGGGCGAGCCGAGCTTCGGCGGCGACGCGTTCGACTCGAAGGGCAACCCGATTCCGATCGAACAACTCGTCAATCGCGAGGACCTCGAATGCTACGAGGATCTGCACGACGGTGATTTCGACGACGACGACGATCCGCAGGTGCGCGGGCTCGACGGCATCGACACAGCCGAGAAGGACGACAGCAGGCCAGAGAAGAAGGGAGACGACCAGTGACGATCTCCCCAGGAGTGATCGACGTTCTCACTCCGCTGCCGGTACTGATTCCGATGCTCGCGGCAGCGTTGACTCTGGTGCTCGGTCGACGTCCCCGTGCGCAGCGTTTCATCACCCTCGTCGCGCTGACCGCCGTGGTCGCGATCTCGTCGGTGATGCTCTACCTCGCCGACCGCGACGGCACCAGCGCCCTGCAGGTCGGCGGTTGGGACTCCCCGCTCGGCATCTCCCTCGTGGTGGACCGCCTGTCGGCGATGATGCTCGTCGTCTCGTCGATCGTGCTGCTCGCCGTCATGGTCTACTCGATCGGCCAGGGCATCCGCGACGGCAGCGAAAACCAGCCCGTCTCGATCTTCCTGCCGACCTACCTCGCGTTGACCGCAGGTGTCTGCAACGCGTTCCTCGCCGGGGACCTGTTCAATCTGTTCGTCGGCTTCGAGGTGCTGCTCGCGGCGTCGTTCGTGCTGCTGACACTCGGCGCGAGCGCGGACCGCGTACGCGCGGGTGTGTCGTACGTGATGGTGTCGATGGTGTCCTCGCTGATCTTCCTGATCGGCATCGCGCTGGTGTACGGCGCAACCGGGACGCTGAACCTGGCCCACATCGCGGTACGGATGGACGACATAAACTCCGGCACCAGAACCGCGATCTTCGCGGTCCTGCTGGTCGCGTTCGGCATCAAGGCCGCGGTGTTCCCGCTCTCGACGTGGCTGCCCGACTCGTATCCCACCGCCCCGGCACCGGTCACCGCAGTGTTCGCCGGCCTGCTGACGAAAGTCGGTGTGTACGCGATCATCCGCGCCCACACCCTGCTGTTCCCCGACGGCTCGCTCGACAACGTGCTGATGGTCTGTGGCCTACTGACGATGCTCGTCGGCATCCTCGGCTCCATTGCTCAGAGCGACATCAAGCGACTGTTGTCGTTCACCCTCGTCAGCCATATCGGCTACATGATCTTCGGCGTCGCGCTGTCGACGCAGTCGGGACTGTCCGGCTCGATCTACTACGTCGCCCACCACATTCTGGTGCAGACGACGCTGTTCCTAGTCGTCGGTCTCATCGAGCGTCAGGCCGGATCGTCGTCGCTTCGACGCCTCGGCGGTCTGGCTGCGGCCAGCCCGGTCCTGGCGATCGTGTTCCTGGTGCCGGCCCTCAATCTCGGTGGCATTCCGCCGTTCTCGGGCTTCATCGGCAAGGTCGCGCTGCTGCAGGCCGGTAGCGAGCAGGGCAGTGTGTTGGCCTGGCTGCTCGTCGCAGGCGGAACCGTCACCAGCCTGTTGACGCTGTACGTCGTCGCCCGTGTCTGGACCAAGGCGTTCTGGCGCGCTCGCGCCGACGCCCCCGAGGGCGACCTGGCGGACAACAGCCCGTCCGCGCTGCTCGACGATTCCTCGGACATCGCGTTCGGTGATCGCGAGGACGTGGGCCGGATGCCCGCCTTCATGTTGCTCCCGACGATCGGGCTGGTTGCCGTCGGCTTGGCCATGACGGTGTTCGCCGGGCCCATCATCGACATCAGCGATCGCGCCGCAGCGGACCTTCGCGATCGATCGGTGTACATCGATGCGGTGCGCGGTGCGGAATTCGTCGGAGATCAGGCCGCCGAGCAGGCACGCGGAGACGAGGAAGGCACTCGATGAAGATGAACCGTTCCTTCCTGCTACGCCTGTGGACCCTGGCGTGGTTGACCGCCATCTGGGTTCTGCTGTGGGGCAACGTCTCTGCGGCGAACATCCTCGGCGGTATCGCGGTGGGGCTGCTCATCATGGTGCTGCTGCCGTTGCCTCGCGTTCCCGTCGAGGGCCGCATCCACGTGTTCTCACTCGTCAAGCTGGCCGTCGTATTTCTCTACTACGCAATGGAATCGAGCTTCAGCGTGGCCTGGTTGGCCATCCGGCCCAAGGCTCCGCCGGTCACCGGGGTGCTGCGCTGCCGTATCGCGGTCAAGTCCGATCTGGTGCTCACCCTGTTCGTCGACGCGATGAACCTCGTGCCCGGCACCATGGTGCTCGAGATCGACCGGACCAGACGCCTGCTCTACGTGCACGTGTTGGACATGGGCACCCAGAAGGCCGTCGACGGTTTCTACGCCTACGTACGGAACCTGGAGAAGCTCTTCATCGCCGCGTTCGAGCGAGACTCCGACTGGAAGCCGAGCCCGCTGCACTACCAGGAGTACGAGCAGTACCACGGAGTGCTCGGCGACGATCCGGCGTCGAAAGACCTCGACGCCCCCAGGGACGACAAGAAGACCGACGACAAGAGGAAGGGGGACTGGTCGTGACCGTCGTACTGGCGATAGCCGGAGCCCTCCTGATCGGTGCCGCGATCCTCACCGCATACCGACTGCTCGACGGGCCGAGCACGCTGGACCGTCTCGTGGCGATGGATACGATCCTGGCCCTCTCGATGTGTGGTCTCGGCGTGTGGGCCGTCTACAGCCGCGACACCACCCTCGTACCGGCCATCGTCGCGCTGTCACTGGTCAGCTTCGTCGGGTCGGTCAGCATCGCACGATTCAGAGTGAGGGACGAATGATCGACACAGTGAGGGGCGAACGATGACCGCAGCCCAGTGGATAGCCTCCGCCTTCATCCTGTTCGGAGCGCTGCTCGCCTTCACCGCAGCAGTGGGCATCGTCCGCTTTCCCGATACCCTCTCGCGGATGCACGCGGCCACAAAGCCGCAGGTGGTCGGTCTGATCATGGTCCTGATCGGGGCCGTCATCAGCCTGCGCGGCAACGTCGACATCTGGATGCTCGTGCTGGTGGGCATCTTCACCCTGGTCACCGCCCCGGTCATCGCGCACACCGTCGGCCGCGTCGCCTACCGGGAACAACGCGGCCGCGACGGTCTGCTCATCGTCAACGAGATGGAACCGAACGAATCGGATCAGTAGCGCGGGTTCAGGATCGAAGGTCGGTGACCAACGACTCCACGACGGCTCGCAGGTCGCCGCCCGATTTCGCGGCCACCGCCCGCTGACGCTGATACGACGCCCCTCGCCGGGGAATGTCGGCTACCGCTGCCAGCTCGTCGACGCAGTTCAGTCGGACGGCCGTCGGCGTCAGCTTCTCGAGCAGGTCGTGCAGATCGTCGGTGACCAGACGTTCGTTGCTGTCCGAGTCGAGGATGATCTCGGCGTCGAGGCCGTATCGGGCGGCCCGCCACTTGTTCTCCTGCACGTGCCACGGCGGTATCGACGGCAGGGTCTCCCCCGCTTCGAGACGTTCGTCGAGATGGACGATGAGGCAGTGCGTCAACGCGACAAGAGCCGCGAGCTCCCGCTTGGTCGACGCCCCGTCGCACACCCGAACCTCGATCGTGCCCCACTTGGGGGCGGGGCGGATGTCCCAGTGCATGCCGCCGAGTTGCTCGATGACGCCGGTCTTGAGCTGATCGCGGACGAATCCCTCGAACTGCGACCAGTCCTCGAACTGGAACGGCAGACCGGCCGTCGGCAGCTGCTGGAACATCAATGCCCGATTGCTGGCGTAGCCGGTGTCGTTGCCCGCCCAGATCGGCGAGGACGCCGACAGCGCCAGCAGGTGCGGGTATTGCAGCAGCAACGAGTTGAGAATGGGAAAGACCTTGTCGGGAGACGACACTCCCACGTGCACGTGTACACCCCAGATCAGCATCTGCCGACCCCACCACTGCGTCCGAGCGATCAACTCGTCGTAGCTCGGAGAGCTGGTGAGCTGCTGGGTGGACCACTCGGCGAACGGATGCGTGCCCGCCGAGAACAGATCGATTCCCAGCGGATCAGCGGCACGCTCGACCAACGAGAGCGACTCACCGAGGTCTGCCATCGCCTCCCCGACGTTCTCGCACACTCCGGTGACGAGTTCGACGGTGTTGCGCAACAGTTCCTTGGTCACCCGCGGGGTGTCCCCGGCCAGATCGCGGACGCCGTCCATGACCGCCTCGGCGGAGTTGACCAGGTCTCGCGTGTTCTTGTCGACCAGCGCGATCTCCCACTCGACGCCGAGCGTCGGGCGCGGTGAACTCGCGAAGTCGATCCGGGGAGCGCTCAAACTACTGCAGTACCGCGCACGCCGCCCGCGAGCCGGCGTCGCCGGTCATCAGAGTCGTCATGTCCGGCACAGCGGCACCGTCCGGCAGGGTGTAGCGCGGCGGGATGTTAGCGAAGTTGTCGGCACCCTCGTGCACGATCACAGCCGTTCCGGTGCCGTCCGCACGCAGATCGTCGAGCGTGAGCGCATCGGTGGTGGTGGTGAGCATGCCGGTGCCGTCCTCGCCGACCTGAATGGACGTCAGGTCACCGCTGGCCGGGTACTCGGTGCGGCCGTCGACCTGCAGGTGACCGCCCGCGGACAGGAACGCGCCGGGCTCCCCGCCGGTCGGTGCCACGGAGTTCGGCTCGCAGGCGGCGACAGTGTGAACGTGGAAGCCGTGGAAGCCGGGGGCCATGTCCTCGACCTCGGCGGTGACGGTGAGCTTGTCGCCCTCGGACGCGAACGAGACCGTGCCCACCTCGGCGCCGGCAGCGTTGCGCAGGGTGCCCTCGATGGTGTCGCCGGAGCCCGACTCGGCCGGACTGTCACCAGCGACGGCTTCTGCCGACGGATCGGCCTCGCCGGTCCAGACCGGCGGGACGGTGCCGGGGACATCGGACGGAACCTCGCCGTTGCTGCAGGCGGAGAGCCCGAGCGCTGCGATCGCGAGGACCGGGGCCACGTAACGCAATGAGCGGGTCGCAGCAGTGCGTCGCTTGAACATGTCCATCGGAAATCGCTCCTCTTTCAGGCAGTTTCGCCGGGCTCGGAAATGATAACGTGCCGACCGATTCAGCCGAATCGGGCACGGAAGTCGATGCTGTCGAACTGGTCGCTGTAGGACTACTGAGTCACGATGACGACAACGCCTGCTGTGGATTCGAGCGAGGTCGGCTTGGGCTCGGCCGGGACGCCGAGCTGCGTGGCGATCGTCTGCGCCGCCTGTTCCTCGCCTGCTGTGGTGCCGTAGTACACCGCGGTCTGCGCGAACTGGGCTTCGCTGAAGTTGCCGGTCTCGGCGACGGTCCATCCCTCGGCGGTCAACGTGCTCGCTGTGCCTGCCGCCAGGCCGGAGACGTTGGAATTGTTCAGCACGCGCACCTCGACGTCGGCGGGGGTGGCCGAGGTGGTGGGTGCGGCGGAACCTGGCGACGCGTCGGCGGCCGGGGCCTGCGCTGCAGGAGCCGGAGCCTGTGCGGTCGGTGCGACCGCAGCCGGTGCACTCGTCGTCTCGGCAGCGGACTCGGCGGCCGCCTCGTCGGAATCGGAACCCGTCAGCGACAACGCGCCGATCGCTGCGAACAGGATCGCGAGCGAGATCAACACCATGGCCAGGGCACGAAGTGGTGGCCCGGTCTGTTCCGGGTTCGGGCTGCTCACGTACTCGACCCTAGCCGACCGTCGACGGCGACTCGGCACACGGAACGAAGGTCCTGCTCAGACGTCGAAACCCAGCCGACGTGCCGCACGCGCCTTCTGCCGGCTCGCACGCAACCGACGCAGGCGCTTGACCAACATCGGATCCGCAGCGAGCGCCTCGGGACGATCGACCAACGCGTTCAAAATCTGGTAGTAGCGGGTTGCCGACATGGAGAAGAGTTCCTTGATGGCCTCTTCCTTCGCCCCGGCGTACTTCCACCACTGCCGCTCGAAGGACAGGATGTCGTGCTCTCGTCGACTCAGTCCGTCCGCACCGACCTCGTTCGGATCCTGAGAGCCGTCCGAACTTCCCGGTTGCTGAGACTGGTTCGAGTCACGCGCTGCTGCGCCGTCCATCCCACTCCTCGACTTCTCGACTTCCTCGGGTCGGCAGGAACACCTACCCGGAGAAATCTGCTTCCCCCAGCACTGCCGGCACCCGTAGGAGCACCGACCGAATTACACAGTTGTACTTCGGGGATCATTCAACCATGCTCGACGGCTCGAGCACGGCTCCCGCGAGGTACCGGCGCGTGGCGTGTTCCACGTGCTCGACCACATGCGTCTGGCACACCACTGGGTCATTCCGCAGGCTCCACTCCCGCACCACTGGGTCATTCCGCAGGCTCCACTCCCGCACCACTGGGTCATTCCGCAGGCTCCACTCCCGGTATCCTTGTCGACCATGGCAATTCTTCCCATCCGGATCGTCGGCGATCCGGTGCTGCACACCGCAACAGCTCCCGTCACCGAGTCACCCGCCGAGCTGGCCGAGCTGATCGCCGACATGTACGAGACCTTGGCCGCCGCGAACGGCGTCGGTCTCGCCGCGAATCAAGTCGGCGTCGGCAAGCGCCTGTTCATCTACGACTGCCCCGATCAAGGCGAGGACGGCAAGATCTTCCGCCGCCGCGGCGAGGTCGTCAACCCGGTGCTCGAGACGTCGGAAATCCCGGAGACGATGCCCGATCCGGACGACGACGACGAGGGCTGCCTGTCCGTCCCCGGCGAGCAGCACCCCACCGGGCGCGCCGAGTGGGCTCGCGTGACCGGTACGGACGCCGAGGGCGAGCCCGTAGACATCGAGGGCCGCGGCTTCTTCGCTCGGATGCTCCAGCACGAGGTGGGACATCTCGACGGTTATCTCTACACCGACGTGCTCATCGGTCGGCATGCGCGGGCCGCGAAGAAGGCCATCAAGCGCGCCGGGTGGGGCGTGCCCGGGCTGAGCTGGACGCCCGGCACGGTGGACGACCCGTTCGGCCACGACGACGAGGACGACGACTGACCGTCCCGGTGGGTACGCGGGTGATGCTTCGCTACCGGTTGCCACCCGGCCACACCCACCCGATGACGGACGTGATCGGCGAACTGGTTGCCATCGACGCCGGTGCGGTCTCGGTGCGCGGCCGGGACGGTGCGCTGGTGCAGGTCGCGGCCGAACGAGTCGTGGCGTTGAAACCCCTGGGGCCCAAACCGATTCGAACCTCGGAGATCCGCTCGCTCGAGGCCGCTGCCGCAGACGGCTGGCCGGGCGTGGAGCGGGAATGGGTCGACGGCTGGCAGCTGCGGTTCGGTCACGGGTTCACCGGCCGCGCCAACTCGGCGGCGCCCCTCGAGCCCGGAGCATCGACGACGGCCGAGACTCTCGCGCAGATCGTCGACCGATACGCCGCGCGCGGACTGCCGCCGACGCTGTCACTCCCGGACCGTCTCGGCAGCGCTCCGGCGGGGTGGCAGACCTACAACGAGACCGCCGTCATGGCTGCAGACATCTCGAAGCTCGTTCTACGAGAGGGCGATTCGGCCATCGCCGTCACCGCGGAGCCGACATCCGAGTGGTTGACTTCCCTGCGCTACCAAGGCAGCGAGGCACCCGCAGGCGCAGCGGAGGTGGTCGCCGCAGTCCGGGGCGGCACCCTCGGTTTCGGCATGATCGGCGCGCGGTCGTCGTCGGCAGCCGCCGTGGGTCGCGCGGCCGTCACCACCGCCCCGGACGGTCGCTGCTGGGTGGGACTGACCTCGCTCTGGGTCTCCCCCGAACATCGCCGCAACGGGCTCGGCACCCTGATGTGCGGAGAACTGGTGCGCTGGGGACGCGGGCACGGCGCGACGCACGCGTACCTGCAGGTGGCCGTGAACAACACCGAAGCCGTTGCCCTGTACCGAGACCTGGGCTTCGAGGACCATCATCGCTATCGCTATGCCCGGCCCGAGAACGCGATCGGTCCGAACCCTGTCGGGGGCGTTCGATAGGGTTCGTTCCCGTGCGCTTGGCTACTTGGAATGTGAACTCCGTCCGCTCTCGTCAGGATCGAATCGTCGATTGGCTGCAGCGATCCGATGTCGATGTTCTGGCGATGCAGGAAACCAAGTGCAAGGACGCACAGTTTCCGTATCAGCGGTTCACCGACATCGGGTACGAGGTCGCCCACGTCGGGCTGAGCCAGTGGAACGGCGTCGCGATCGCCTCTCGCGTCGGCCTGGACGACGTGCAGGTCGGGTTCGAGGATCAGCCCGGGTTCAGCAAGGATCCCGAGGTCGATCCCGCTCAGGAGGCCCGCGCCATCGGTGCCACGTGCGACGGGGTCCGCGTCTGGAGCCTGTACGTGCCGAACGGCCGCGAACTCGCCGATCCGCACTACACCTACAAGCTCGAGTGGCTCGCTGCGCTGAAGGCCGACGCGCAGGCGTGGGTGGCAGCGGATCCGCAGGCGCTAATCGCGCTCGTGGGCGACTGGAACATCGCACCCACCGACGACGACGTCTGGGATCCCGCACTGTTCGAGGGCAAGACCCACACCTCCCAGGCCGAGCGTGATGCCTTCACCGCGTTCGGCGACGCCGGCTTCACCGAGGTGACGCGGCAGTTCACCCCCGAGCCCAGGACGTACACCTACTGGGACTACACGCAGTTGCGGTTCCCCAAGAAGCAGGGTCTGCGCATCGACATGGCGTTGACCTCCCCGGCCCTGGCGGCTCGGGTGACCGGTGCGTCGATCGACCGCGAGGAACGCAAGGGCAAGGGGGCCAGCGATCACGCTCCGGTGATCGTGGAGATCGGCTGAGCAGAGTCCACCGACCTGTTCGCCACTGCCCTCGCGGCAAGAATCGCCCCGACGGCGATCAGCATTCCGTGCGCAATTCGCACGGCGGGCGGGGTGTAGAACTGCGGAAGAAAGAGCACGAACCCTGCAGCGAGCACCGCGGCGTAGCGGTTGCGTAGAGCGAATGCCACCAGCCCGACGGCAATCAGCACGAGTCCGAGCCCGAACATGACGGACTGCACGAGCGAGTACCGAATCGGGTCGGCCAGATCGATCAGGCCCGGGTTCGCGTTCTGTACGGCATCGACACCCAGCGCATGCAGCGCGAAGGTTTCCGCGCCGTAGTACGGCAGCACCAAGCCGACGCCGATCCAGGTGGTCACCACCGCAAGATCGGACCGTCGACCGCCGTAGAGCACGGTCAGCCCGAGCGCGACGAAGCCGAGCATGGCGAAGGTGTGAGAGAGCACCCAGTTCGAGGATGCGAAGGCGTCGGCTCCCGCGCTGCCCACCTCGTCCGAGTAGGGGCGCAGTGCGGGATATGCGGCGAACATGACTCCGAGGAACAGATACAGGGCTACACGCATCGGGGAATGCCATCCTTTCGAGAGCGGCGCTCTCTATAGGAAGCAGTATTCATTCGGTGCGTCGAGAAAACAAGAGCACTGCTCTCTATTCGGCGATCAGATCCAGAAATTCATCATGCTGCGCCAGATACCGCCGAACGTAGGTACAGATCGGAACGATGCGCCACTGCCGATCACGAGCAGTGTTCAGCGACGCTCGGACCAGCACGCCCGCCCACCCACGGTCGCCGTACTCCTCCTTGACGACGGTGTGCATGAGCGCGACGACCGGGCCGACGCCGTCGTCGTCGCCCTCACCGAAGCGATACCCGAGAATG
This sequence comes from Rhodococcus sp. NPDC076796, assembly GCF_040702765.1. NCBI lineage: Bacteria > Bacillati > Actinomycetota > Actinomycetes > Mycobacteriales > Nocardiaceae > Rhodococcus > Rhodococcus sp. NPDC076796. The sequence goes on from NZ_JBFBMS010000002.1 coordinate 224,411, forward strand.
CCGACGAGTTCGTCGTCGACGAAGAGATCGAACCTGTTGTGATCGACGTCGTCCTCGATACGAACAACGGGCCGGTCGACCGGAGCGAGCCCGTGAACCCGCCGTGGAAGTATGTGACTCATATCACTGATGAGACCAGTGTTGTCCATGTGACGCGAGGTAAGTGCATCGATCGTCGCCGAGTCGTGCCCTTAATGTGACCAGCCTCAATGCGGCCGATCGTCAGCCAGACGTCAGAGAGCGACGAGCATGTCGTTGTACTCGGGATTGGCTGCCGCGAAGCGCTGCACGTACGTGCAGACCGGCTTGACCTTCCAGCCGTAGGACCGAGCACTGTCGAGTGCGCGGCGCACCAGAATGCCGGCCAGGCCCTGATGACCGAAATCCTCGGTGACAACCGTGTGCATGAAGGACACGACATGGGTACGCGTCGCACGCTTGCCGTTTCCCTCGACCTCGTAGAAGCCGACGATCCCGACGAGATCACCGTTCAATCGAAGCTCGAACCGGTTCTGGTCTTTGTTGATCGAGACATCAGCGCTAGGAGAACTTGCCAGCATGGGACGCCTCCTTCGCTGTGTGTGGAGTGATGAACGAATGAAATCTTCTGTGACGTGCACCACTATTAAACATGCGCACGGTGGCTCTGTCACCTTTTCTACCAACAAACCTTCGGTTGCGTAGGTTTGTCCGTCCAACACGGCACGAATGCTGGTACGGATCATAAGTGACCCTGTTCGGCGTTGTGATACAACAACATTCAAGGCCGGCCCATGATTTCGCCACGTACTCGGCAATCCGATTCGCCTGCCGAGACCGCCGACTCCCCGCCCGCCGGTACTGTCTTCTCTCGTGAAGTTCCTACCGCTCACGCCCAACGGCGAGACTCCTGTCCGCGCGCTGACCATCGCCGGAACCGACTCCGGCGGCGGTGCCGGAATCCAAGCGGACAGCCGAACGATGGCACTGCTCGGTGTCCACGCCTGCGTTGCCGTCGCCGCGGTCACGGTCCAGAACACCGTCGGCGTGACGGGCTTCCACGAGATTCCGCCGGACGTTGTCGCCGCGCAGGTTCGCTCCGTCGTCTCCGACATCGGCGTCGGCGCAGCGAAGACTGGAATGTTGGCCTCCACCGCGATCATCGAAGCGGTCACGGCCGTCTGCACCGAAGTCGGCATCGGCCGAGATCAGCCGGTTCCCCTGGTCGTCGATCCGGTGTGCGCGTCGATGCACGGCGATCCACTGCTGCACGCCGAAGCACTCGACGCCATCCGCCACACCCTGTTTCCCATCGCCTCGCTGGTGACTCCCAACCTCGACGAGGTTCGGCTCATCACCGGCATCGACGTGGTCGACGACTCCAGCGCACACCGCGCCGCCGAGGCCCTACACGGATTGGGCGCGCAGTGGGCCCTGGTCAAGGGCGGTCACCTGCGGACGTCAACGCACAGCACCGACCTGCTGTTCGACGGCGACACCTTCCTCGAGTTCACCAGCGAGCGCATCGACACCGGCAACGATCACGGCGGCGGCGACACCCTCGCCGCATCGATCGCCTCGGCCCTGGCGCACGGATACTCCATGCCCGACGCGGTGGCGTTCGGCAAGGAGTGGGTCACCCGCTGTCTGGCTGCGTCCTACGATCTGGGCGCAGGCCACGGACCGGTGTCACCGCTGTGGCGACTGCACGAGTCGGAGGATGCGTAGGTCGTCGGGTGCGCCCTTGATCTTCGGAGCGAAGAAGCTGCGGCGATAGGGCTTGGAGACCACGCGTAAGGCGTCGAGCACCTCCGGCGGGACCGCCTCGAGAGCCGCTGCGGAGATCATGACGTTGCCGTTGCCGCCGGTCTGCATCACCCGGGCGGCGACGGTGACGTCGACGCCCAGCCAGTCCGATCCCACCTGACGCGGGCTGCCGGTGTGGATGCCGACGCGCATCGTCGGGGTGTAGCCGTCGACGTCGACGCCCTTCAGGGCCTCGCGGGCCGCGAAGACCGCGTCGACGGCTTTGCCCGCATCGGCGAACACCGCCATGATGCCGTCGCCCAGCCTCTTGACGACGTGGCCACCGCGGAATGCGACCTCGGGTTCGACGGCTTTGGACACCTTGCGCAGCAGCGTCAGGGTGGCGGTGTCGCCGGCCCGCAGCGACCAGGACGAGAAGCCGACGAGGTCCGTGAACACGATGGTGACGTCGTGCTCGCCGCGGCCACGGCCTGCGCGTTCGAGGATCGCCTGCCACAGCTGCAACGCCCCGAGGCCCACTTCGCGGGACGCGCCGGGTTCGTCGTCGAGTCCATTCGCAGCCAAGAACCTGTCGGCGACGCGGGCGACGGCCAGGGCTCTGCCCGGACCATCGATCGAGAGGGGATCGCCGAACGTGGGGTCACCCGGTAGTGCGCGGCGCACACGTCGAACCGCCCCGACCACCGCGGGCGCTCGGTTGGTGGTGCGGACCCACTCCACGACCGAGGAGACGACTGCGTTCACAGCATCGAGCGTAACCCACGGTTACACATACTTTCCCTCACCCTTCGGCGCGCGCGGCCTCGCGCTCGGCACCCACCGGAACCCCATTGGGGCCCTCGACCGACTGCGCGTAGACGCCGATGCCGTAGGCCACGGCCGCACCGTTCTTCGCCAGTGCGGCGCGGTCGACGTTCGCCAGGGTGTCCTGGTCGGTGTGATAGTTCTCGTCGAAGGTCTGATCCGCGGTGCCGCCCCACTTCTCGGCCTGCGCTGCGGTCTTGGTGTCGTCCGCTCCGCTGAACACGCCACCGGCGGGGATGCCGACCTCGATGAACGGGCCGTAGTCCGAGCGACCGTCGAAATCGGTCCCGTCGACGGCTACGCCCCCCTCTGCCAGTCGCTCGACGAAAGTACGCTCGATGGCGTCGGATCCGGTCGGTCCGGCGGGCTCACCCACCTGGTCGGAGTCGTCTCCGTCGTAGGCGAGGTAGCCGGCGTTGTTCGAGCCGATCATGTCGAAGTTCAAGTACAGCGCGATGTTTCGCTTGTCCTCGTCGGACAGGCCCTCGACGTATTTGGTCGAGCCGACGAGTCCGTTCTCCTCGGCTCCCCAGAACGCGAAACGCACCGCGTTGGTGACCTCGGGGGCACTGCCCATCTGCAGTGCGGTCTCGAGTACTGCCGCCGTGCCGGTTCCGTTGTCGTTGATGCCGGGGCCGTCGGGGACGCTGTCGAGATGCGCACCGGTGACCACCACGTTCTCGGTGGAACCCGTGGTGGTCTGCGCAATGATGTTGCGACTGTTGGTCGTTTCGGTTTCGGTGACGAGTGTCAGCGTCACCTCGGGTGCGGCCAGAACGGCCGCGCCGTCCTCCTGGCTGACACCGCCGGTCGGAATCCGGGCGGTGTCGGCGTCGCCGAGCGTGCCGGAATCGAGCGGTCCCGGTTCGTTGTTGACGATGATCGCGGCGGCCGCTCCCAGTTCTGCTGCGACGGTTTGCTTCACACCGAACGGGCATACTCCGCGCGGCACGACCGCGACGGCTCCGGCCAGGTCGAGGCCGGTGTAATCGGCTGCCTCGCAGCCGTCTGCGCCGGTGGGAGCGCCGACGACGCGTGCGGTGATCCCCTCGGCCGTGGTGGTCGGCGAGTAACTGAGCGCGAACACCGGGATCTCGGTGCCCGCCAGCGACAGCGTTTGGGTCTGCGCCTCGAAGGTCTCGAACTCGAATTCCGGGGTGGTGACCTCGAACCCGGCCGATTCGAGTTGCGAGACAACATAATCGACACTCGCGTCGTAACCGGCGGTGCCGGCCGCGCGGTTTCCGTCGTTCTCGGCGGCGAAGGCTTCCAATTGTTCGAGGTGCCCCACCAACGCCTCCTCGGTGACCGCGGCAGAGAGCCCCGGCCCGTCGGGTGTGGCGAAAACTCTGGCCGGTTCCTCGTCCGAGGTGGACGAGCAACCGGCCAGAATCAAGACAGTGACAGCGCTACCTGCAAGCAAGGAAATCCGCATAGCGGACACCCTACCGGCGAGCAGCGTCAGGCGTCCCGACGATTGACGACGAACACTGCTGCCCCGAAGATCACCGCGGTGAAGACGACGAAGTAGATCAGGCTACCGATCGGACCCCAATGGAAGTCGATTCCGCCGCTGGAGCCGAGGAAGTGATTGGCATTGAGGAACGGCATGAACGGCTGGATCTTCTCGCCCACCTTCGGGATGAGGCCGATGACGTTCTCGATGAGCAGCGGCCACAGCAGCAACACGGCAATGGCACCGGCGGACTGCCGAATGAGCGCACCCACTGCTACTGCCAGAACGATCTGTACGAACGCCAGGATCGCCGCGCCGTAGACGACACGCCACGTGCCGTCCACATCGAAGCCGAGGAGCGCCCCCGCCTCCTCGCCTGCAATCGACTTCGCCAGGAACAGCGCACCGAACGCCAGGATGAGAGACAGCACCGCGCCGTACACACCGACGATGAGCGCCTTCGCACCGAGGACCGAAGCCCGATTGGTGACCGACTGGAACGTCGTGCGGATCAGACCGAACCGGTATTCGCTGGTGACGGTCAGTGCCGCCAGAATCATCAGCACCATGATGCCCAGCCCGCCCACACCGCTGGCGACGACGTCGTAGGCAGTCGTCGGAGGCAGGCCTTCCGGTGCGTCGGGTCCGATGGCGGTCTTGGCCGCCCATCCGAGGATGGCTCCGAAGCCGAGGCCGAACACCACCACTATCGCGCTGCACCACCACGGCGACTTGGTCGAGGTGAACTTGATTCTTTCTGCTGCCAAGACGCCCATCAGAGTGACCCGCCCATCGCTTGCTGAGTGTTGGGGTTTTCGGCTCCCGCGCCGTGGTATTGCACTGTGTCTCCGGTGAGTTTCATGAAGGCTTCCTCGAGCGAGCCTCGCTGAGAGGCCAACTCGTGCAGGGTGATTCCGGCCCGACCGGCGATGTCGCCGATCGCGTCGGTGGTCGAGTTCAGCACCACGAGCGAGGGCTGAAGTTCATCGGTCTTGTCCGGCTCGCGCACGGTGAGACCGGCGGTGGTCAGCGCCTGGCGCAGACCGTCGAGTTGCGGGCTGCGAACGCGCACCGATGCCTCGGAGGCATGGTCGATGAATTCCTGCACCGAGGAATCGGAGATCAGTTTGCCGCGTCCGATGACGATGAGGTGTTCCGCGGTCTGCGCCATCTCCGAGAGCAGGTGGCTCGAGACCAGCACTGTGCGGCCCTCGGCCGCCAAGCGCTGCATGAACTTTCGGATCCAGACGATGCCCTCGGGATCGAGTCCGTTGACCGGCTCGTCGAACAGCAACACCTTGGGGTCGCCGAGCAACGCACCGGCCAGGCCGAGCCGCTGCGACATACCGAGTGAGAACCCGCCGGCATTCTTCTTGGCCACCTCGGACAGGCCCACCAGACGCAGCACCTCGTCGACGCGCGACTTCGGAATGCCGTTGGAGGCCGCCATCCACTCGAGATGTGCACGCGCCGAACGGTTCGGATGAACCCACTTGGCGTCGAGCAGAGCGCCGACGGTACGCAGTGGCTGCTTGAGATGGCTGTAGCTCTTGCCCTCGATGGTCGCCGTTCCCTTGGTGGGGCGGTCGAGGCCGAGGATCATCCGCATCGTGGTCGACTTGCCTGCGCCGTTGGGGCCCAGGAAGCCGGTCACGATGCCGGGTTTGATGGTGAAGGTGAGGTTGTCGACCGCCGTCACCGCGCCGTATTGCTTGGTCAGTCCTGTCACTTCGATCATGGGTACAACTGTCCCCCATCGACAGCGTCCGCACATCGACCCACAGTCGCCTTCTCCATCATCCTTTCGGATGACACACACCCTGAGACAGTCGGTCGTATGGGCGGCATTGCGGGTCGAGCAGGCGGCATGCGGTCGCAAATGCGCGCGCGTTTGCCAGGTGCGCGCGGAATCGTCCTCGTATCGCCACTACTCCGCGCGCGTTTCACGAATGCGCGCGCGTTTGCGAGATGCGACGACGCAGCCGTCGCAGGGGCGGCACGCGGTCGCAGGGGCGGCATGCGGTCGCAAACGCGCGCGCGTTTGCCAGGTGCGCGCGGAATCGCCCTCGTATCGCCACTACTCCGCGCGCGTTTCACGAATGCGCGCGCGTTTGCGAGATGCGCAGCACCACAGGCGACGCTGCGCCGACGACACCGCACCTCACATAGGCGAGCTGGCCTGCGCCCAGAATCGTTTCGGAATACGGCCGGCATGTCGGGCCTGGTAGCCCGCCGCCACCGCGTTCCGCATCGCCGACGCCATCAGCGCCGGATCCTTCGCCCGGGTCACCGCGGTCGCGAGCAGCACCGCATCGCAGCCGAGTTCCATCGCGAGGGTGGCGTCGCTGGCTGTGCCGATGCCGGCGTCGAGGATCACCGGAACCGATGCGGCGTCGACGATCATCTCGATGTTGTGGGGGTTGGAGATGCCGAGGCCGGTGCCGATGGGTGAGCCGAGCGGCATGACGGCGACGCAGCCAATGTCCTCGAGCCGCTTGGCCAGCACCGGGTCGTCGGTGGTGTACGGCAGCACCTGGAAGCCGTCGTCCACGAGTTGTTCTGCGGCCTTGACCAATTCGATGGCGTCGGGCAGGAGGGTTCGCTCGTCGGCGATCACTTCGAGTTTCACCCAGTCGGTCTCGAGCGCCTCACGGCCCAGTTGCGCGGTGAGAACTGCTTCCGCCGCACCGCGGCAGCCTGCGGTGTTCGGCAACGGGGCGATGTTCAACCGGCGCAGCAGATCCAGCACTCCCGTCCCACCTGCGGCGTCGACGCGGCGCATCGCGACGGTGGTCAGTTCGGTTCCGGACGCGACGAGGGCGTCCTCGAGCACCGCGAGATTCGCCGCTCCGCCGGTGCCGGTGATGAGCCGGGAGGTGAAGGTGCGGCCTGCGATGGTCAGACCCGTCATGGCCTCAACCACCCTGAACCGCCGTGAGAACGTCGATTTCCCAACCCTTTTCGACGCCGGTGGTGTCCCAGCGACTCTTGGGCAGCACCGCTCCGTCAACGGCGACAGCGATGCCCTTCTCGGGCATGCCCAGGAATTCGAGCAGCCGACGCATGGTCATATCCTCGGTGAGCAGGTGGTCCTCACCGTTGACGGTGATACCGATCGCGACCTGTGTCATGGTGTCCTCTCGATCTGCGGAAATCTCTGGGGCTCGGCCGCTTTCGCCTCGGGCAGCGTCTCGCCGGAGATCAGCGCGGCGACGGCGTCGGCGGTGATGGGCGCGAGCAGGATGCCGTTACGGCCGTGTCCCGTGGCGGCGATCAACCGGGGAGACAGCCTGCCGATCAGCGGCAGCCCGTCCGGGCTCATCGGCCGCAGTCCGGCAGCGGTTTCGTACAGCTCGTACTCGCCGATGCTCGGCATGAGTCGTTCGGCGTCGGCGATGAGGTCTCGTACCCCGGCGACGGTGACCTGGGTGTCCTGGCCGGATTCGTATTGGGTTGCGCCGACGACCAATCCGTCGCCGCGCGGTACCAGGTAGATTGCACGGCCGTGCACGGTTCCGCGAACGGTCCGGTTCGGCGGCGGTGCGGCGCTCGGCCGCCGTCGCAGGCGGAGGATCTCCCCCTTGACCGGCCGAACCGGCAGCGTGGGCCACAACGCGGCCGACTGGGCACCGGCGGCCAGGACCGCCTGGTCGGCGTCGGGCATGGTCTCCACCGGGGTGGTCACCAACTCGACTCCCGCGTCCAGGCACCCCTGCTCGAGCGCGGCGATCAGCGCCCGATTGTCCACCGACAGTTCGGTCGGAGCCAGCAGGCCCAGTCGAATGTTCTGTGCCAGAGCAGGTTCGAGCTCACGCAGCTGCGCTCGTGCCAAAATCTCGAGTTCGTGCCCCTGTTCGCCCACCCATTCGGCGATGGTTCGTAGGTCGGCGGCGTCGGCGGAGTCGAGGGCGACCGTCACCGATCCGGTCGCGGAGAACACGGAGGGGCCGGGGAGGCGTCGGGCGAAGTCCGGCCACCGCGCCAACGACGCAGCGCCCAGATGCAGCAGTTCGTGTTCGCCGGGCCAGCCCTCGGACAACGGGGCCAGCATTCCGCCTGCGACCCAGGATGCGCCTCGACCGAGCGCGGGATCGTGCACGACCACTCGGTGACCGTCCTCGGCCAAGCGCAGCGCCGTCGACAACCCGATGACGCCTCCGCCGATAACGACGATATGCACGCGATTCACGTCCTCACTCCCTGCGCCCGCATGATCGGGTTCAGGTATTGACGGTAAGGGCGGCGAACCCACTCTCAGCCCCACGAACCCTGGGACTCCCGCGATCAATCTTCGTTTTACAGCCACCATGAGAATACAGTTCGCTTTGTGCATCCATCTCAGACCGCCCGCAACCAGACTCCCCGTGAGCGTCTTGCGTCCGCTCGCCTGTACCTGTGTACCGATGCCAGGCGCGACAAGGGCGACCTCGCGCAGTTCGCCGAGGCCGCGTTGTCCGGTGGCGTCGACATCATTCAGCTGCGCGACAAGAACTCCGCAGGCGAGCGAGAGTTCGGTCCCCTCGAAGCCAAGGACGAGCTCGCTGCGCTGGCGATTCTGCTCGCTGCGACCAAGCGGCACGGTGCGCTGCTTGCGGTGAACGATCGCGCGGATCTGGCATTGGCCTCGGGCGCGGACGTGCTGCATCTGGGTCAGGGCGATCTGCCGGTGCACTATGCCCGTCAGATCCTCGGGCCGGACGTGGTGATCGGCCGGTCGACGCAGAACCGCGCTCAGTCCTCGCTCGCCGCGATCGAGGACGGCGTCGACTACTTCGCCGTCGGGCCGGTGTGGCCGACGCCCACCAAGCCCAACCGCAAGGCCGCGGGACTCGAAGCTCTGCGCGCCACCGCGGACGCGCTACCGGAACGGCCGTGGTTCGCCATCGGCGGCGTCGACGCGACCAACGTGGATCAGGTTCGAGCGGCCGGAGCCGACCGCATCGTGGTGGTCCGGGCGATCACCGAGGCCAGGGACCCACAGGCCGCAGCCCGCGAATTGGTCCAAGCGCTGCAGGCCTAGAGCCAACCCAGCACTGCGGACGGCGTCAGGACCTGCACCGATTCCGGCAGCCGGTCGCGTAGTCCGCGGTCGGCGGTGACGAGCGCGGTCAGGTCTCCGTCGATGTCGGCCTGCTCGGCCAAGGTGTCGTCGCCACTGCCATCGGCGAGAATCGTCCGGGTGCGGGGGTCTTCGACCACGGCGTCCCGGGCCTGGCCTTCGAGCACGGCTTCGATGCAGGTGAGCCAGCCGTACTGACCGCTGGGCAGTTCGACGGTGCGGGGCAGCGTCTCGGCCAGCGAGGTCAGCAGTGCGCCGGTCGATCCGGCGCGATCCTTCCACCATCCGTTCGGCCGGGACCCCAGCACGTTCGCGGTGTCGAGCAGCACCCGCAGCGGCACGGTGCGGAGCGACGGCCAGCTGGACGCGAACCCCGGATGCAACGGGAGTTCGTCGACGATCGACTCCGGTACCCAACGCAGCTCGGTGCTCTCCCCGTTGGGCACAGTGGTCAGCGGATGATCGGTATCGGCGACGACGGTGGTGTAGGACCAGCCGCTCTCGACGCTCGCGGTGACGCGCTCGCTGCGCACACTGACCTGTTCGGCCGAAATACCGGCTTCTTCGTGGGCCTCGCGCACCGCCGCGTGGGCGGTGCTCTCGTGGGAATCGCGGGCTCCGCCGGGTAGTGCCCAGGTTCCGCCCTGGTGACTCCACAGGGCACGGTGCTGCAGCAACACCACCGGCTCGCCTGCATCGGACGGCGCACGCAGCAACAGTCCGGCGGCACCGTGCTTTCCCCAGTGCCGAGTGCCGTTCTCGCCGATCACCCAGCCGTCACCGTCACCACGCATGCTCACCACCCTAGGTGAATCACCTGCCTGTAGTGGCTGCAGTACCGTCCGCCTACTTATATGCTCGGGTGCGTGATCGCGGCCGGTATTACCCCCTCCGCTGCCGTCCCCCCGACAACGGCTACGCACGTCGGTGTCGCTGCAGGCAAGCCACCGGTTCGCTACACGATGCGTTCGACGCCTGCGCGGTTGGTCGCGATGGGAATCGCGCTGGTGGTGCTCGCGTTGACGGTCGGAAATCTCGCGTCCACGGCCGTGCACGATCGGGTCGACACCCTCGGCACCCTGTTGGTGCGCACCGAGCCCTTCGCGAACTCGGCACAGAATCTGTACGGGGCCCTGTCGGTGGCCGACGCGGCTGCGGCCACCGCGTTCATCGCCGGTGGTCTCGAACCGCCCGAGGTACGCGAGCGCTACTCGCAGGCGCTCGGGGAGGCGTCGTCCGAGCTGATCGCGGCCTCGGCCGGGGTGACCGAGAACGACGCGGCCACCAGCGCGGTACTCACCCAGATCGCCGCTGGGCTGCCGGTGTACAGCGGTCTGGTCGAGACGGCCAGGGCCAACAACCGCAGCGGAAATCCGGTGGGCGCGGCGTATCTCGGTGAGGCATCGACGATGATGCAGACGAGTTTGCTGCCCCTGGCGGAGAAGTTGTACACCGAGCAGGCGTCGCGGGTGTCGGCCGATCAGGAACGGTTCACCAATCCGCCCCTGTTCGCGATCGGCTCGCTGGTGTTCCTGTTGCTGATGACCGGCCTGGCCCAGTGGTACCTGTCGCGGACCACTCGCCGCACGTTGAACGTCGGATTCCTCGCTGCCACAGTCGCTGTCGCCGGGCTGCTCGGCTGGATGCTGGTGGTGGGACTGGTGTCCTCGATCGCCACCGATCGCGCGATCGACCGCGGAGTGTCTCCGCTCAAGTCCTACACGACGGGTTTCATTCTGGCGCAACAGGCCAGGGCGGACGAGACTCTCGATCTCGCCCGCCGCGGCGGCGGTCAGGATTACGGACAATCGTTCGACGCCAACGTCTCTCGGCTCACGGAGATGTTTCAGGGCGATACCGCGGTGATCGATGCACTGAACACGTGGTCGGTCTCGCACTCGAGGATCGATTCCGCACTCGAGGTCGGCGATTTCAACGGCGCGGTCTCCATTGCCACCGGGACCGGCGAGTCAGATTCGGCGGCCGCGTTCACCGCGCTGGACAGCGTTCTGGTCGACGGAATCGAGAATGCGCGAAGCGAACTGCGGTCCAACATCGACCGATCGGTGTGGGTGCTGTCCGGACTCTCGAACGGCGCATACGTGCTCACCGTCGTCGCGTCGGTCGCCTTCGGTGTCGGCCTGTTCCCGAGGCTGCGGGAGTACCTGTGAAACGTCTACTCGCCGTCGGCATTCTGGTCACCGCTCTGTTGGTCGGCTGTGCGCCGCCGGAAAACTCTGCGCCGCAGGTCGACACGACGTTCACCGAACCGCCGCTACCGGACGGCGCGTCCGTCGCCGCTCGGCCAACCGAGAGCCCCGCCGACGACGAGTGCGCCCGCCCCACCGCCAGCCTGCGACCACTGCCGACAGGCACCGATGCTCCGCCGCCGCCACAGCCGACACTCGACGCACTACGCGCCAAGGGCCGGTTGGTCGTCGGATTGGATACGGGCAGCAACCTTTTCAGCTTCCGCGATCCGATGTCCGGGCAGCTGGTCGGGTTCGATGTCGACATCGCGCGGGAGGTCTCACGAGACCTGTTCGGCGATCCGAACCGGCTGGACTTTCGCATCCTCACCTCTGCGGAACGGCTCGAAGCTCTGCAGGATTCTTCGGTGGACATGGTGGTCAAGACCATGACCATCACGTGCGCTCGCCGCAAGGACGTCCAGTTCTCCACCGTGTATTTCCAAGCGCAGCACCGCGTTCTGGTGGTGCAGGGATCGGGCATCCGCGGAGTCGAGGACCTGGCGGACAAGCGAGTGTGCGCTGTGGAGGGCACCACCTCGCTGCGACGCCTCCAACGAGTCCAACCCGCCGCGACCGTGGTGACGGTACCGATGTGGTCGGATTGCCTTGTGGTGCTGCAGCAACGGCAGGTCGACGCCATCAGCACCGACGACGCGATCCTCGCCGGCCTCGCGGCACAGGATCCTTACCTCGAGATCGTCGGTGACAGCCTGAGCCCGGAGCCCTACGGGGTGGGAATCAACAAGAACAACGAGGATCTGGTGCGCTTCGTCAACGGGACGTTGGCGCGCATCCGCTCCGACGGCACCTGGAATCGCATCTACGACCGGTGGCTGACGGTGCTCGGCCCCTCCCCCGGTCCGCCCAGCGCGACGTACAGCGATTAGGGGCCTTGGACATGGACGACGACGAACAGCAGCCCACGGCCCCGGCGGAGCGAACGCAGGCGGTCTCGCGCACCGACGACAGCGAGCGCACCCGGGCAGTGTCGAGAACGCAGGCAGCCTCGGGAACGGACGGAGTCGAGCGCACTCAGGCCGTCTCACGGTCATCGGTCGGCGATCGGACCCCGACGTCGACTGCGTCGCACACTGCTTCCACCCGCTCCAAGACCGGTCGAACGAGATCCGGTCGATCGCGCAGCACCGGCATTCGGCGGCGACTCGGCGGCGGCCTGGTGGACGTGCCCCGCGTCGAACCGATCGATCCCGCCACTGCAGTGATGTCGGATCCGACGGTGCCGCAGCACAAACGGTTCTGTTGGAAGTGCAATGCCAAGGTCGGCCGAAGCGAACCGGGCGAGCCCGACGTGGCGATGGGCATCTGCCCACACTGCGGCGCAACGTTCGACTTCACTCCGTTGCTCGAGCCGGGCGATCGCGTGGTCGGCCAGTACGACGTGCAGGGCTGCATCGCACACGGCGGGCTCGGCTGGATCTACCTCGCCATCGACCGCAATGTCAGCGACCGCTGGGTGGTACTCAAGGGACTGCTGCACTTCGGTGACGAAGAGGCCCACGCCGTCGCGGTCGCCGAGCGGCAGTTCCTCGCCGAGGTCGCCCATCCCGGCGTGGTGAAGATCTACAACTTCGTCGAGCAACCCCGCAGCGACGGGTCGACCGTCGGCTTCATCGTCATGGAATACGTCGGCGGCCGTTCACTGCGCGACATCCTCACCGCCTGCGGCGACGGTGCCCGTCTGCCCGTCGAACAGGCGCTGGCCTACGTCCTCGAAGTGCTTCCGGCACTGGGCTATCTGCATTCGATCGGGCTGGTCTACAACGACCTCAAACCGGAGAACATCATGGTCTCCGACGACCAGATCAAACTCATCGACCTCGGCGCGGTCGCGGGTATCGAGGACTACGGCTACCTGTACGGCACGGTGGGCTACCAGGCACCGGAGATCGTGAAGACGGGACCGACGGTGGCGTCGGACATCTTCACGGTGGGTCGCACCCTCGCGGTGTTGACGCTGGACATGCCGTCGAAGAACGGCAAGTACCTCGACGGCCTCCCTTCGGCCGAGGAATCCGACGTACTGCAACAGTTTCCGTCGCTGCATCGCCTGTTGCTGCGCGCAACGCACGAGGATCCCACTCGTCGGTTCCGATCCGCGGACGAATTCGCCGGGCAGGCCACCGGCGTGCTGCGTGAGATCCTGGCCATCAGGACAGGTGTCGAGCGGCCGGGACTGTCGACGGTATTCAGCCCGCCGCGTACGACTTTCGGCACCGAGCAGTCGGTGGGGCGCACCGACACCTACGTGGACGGCACGGTCCGCCACGAACGAATGACGGCAGCCGAAGTGGTTGCCGCGCTCCCGGTTCCGCTGGTGGATCCCAACGACCCGAGCGCGCCGCTGCTGGCGGCGGCCGTACACGTCGAACCTCGACAGACCCTGGACTCGCTGCAGCACGCCAAACGCAACGGCATCGAACGCGTCACCGCCGGAGCCGAATCGAGCCGTTCCACCGGCTCCTCGAGTCCTGTGGAACTGAGTCTCGAGATCACCCTCGCCGAGGTCAAGGCCCACCTGGATCTCGGGAACGTCGTCGAAGCAACCGACATTCTGGCCAAGGTGCAGTCGACCGACCACACCGCTGACCCGTGGCGAGTGCAGTGGTACGCAGGCCTGATCGCGCTGTTGCATCACGAATACGACTCTGCGTTCACCAGTTTCGACAACGTACTCGGTGCAATGCCCGGCGAACTCGCACCCAAGCTCGCCCTCGGAGCCACCTCCGAGCTGCTCGGGCATGTGGCCGCAGGCAACGTCGAGGAAGCCGAGAAGTGGCGGGCCCGCGCCGAGGGTCTCTACCGAGCGGTGTGGCGAACCAATCGCGGCATCGTCAGCTCGGCGTTCGGCTTGGCCAGGCAGTTGCAGCGCCGCGGCGATCAGACCGGTGCCATCGCCGCGCTCGATCAGGTGCCGATCAGTTCGCGGCACTACTCCATGGCCCGCATGACCAGTGTGTTGACGTTGCTGATGGATCGCTCGCGAGCCGAGCTGTCCGAGTCCGATTTCCGTTCTGCGGCACGACGAGTGGCGTTGCTACCCAAGGCCGAGAGCCGGGCGCTGCAGATGCGGACGCTGGTGCTGGCGATGGCCCTGGACTGGATCGTCTCCGGCCACGCCGCCACAGCCGAGCGAGAACCCATTCTCAGCGTCCCGTTCACCGAGGACGGATTGCGGCGCGGCACCGAGAAGGGGCTTCGCGCACTGGCCCGCAACGCCACTGATCGCGCTCACCGCTTCTCGCTGGTGGATCTGGCGAATGCGATCAGGCCACGTTCGTTGTTCTGACTGCCGCGTTGTTCTAGCCGCCTTGTCGAACCAGGTCGTCCGCCGCACGAGCGATCGCCAGCTCCTCGTCGGTCGGCACCACCAACACCGTGACGGTGGACGCGTCGGTCGAGATCACCCGAGCCTGCTTGCTGCGCAGCGTATTACGTTCGGCGTCGATCTCGATGCCGAAGCCCTCCAGGTTCGCGAGGGCGTCCGCGCGCACCGCTGCGGCGTTCTCACCGACACCGGCGGTGAACGTGATGGCGTCGAGCCGACCCAGCCCGATCATGTACGCACCGATGTACTTGCGCAGGCGGTGAATGTAGACGTCGTACGCCAGACGTGCGGAGGCGTCCCCGTCGTCGATCCGTTCCTGCAGTTGCCTGAAGTCGTTGACCCCGGACAGTCCGATCAGGCCGGAGCGACGGTTGAGCAGGGCGTCGATGTCGTCGACGCTCATGCCTGCACTGCGACGCAGGTGCATGATCACTCCGGGGTCGATATCCCCACTGCGAGTACCCATCACGAGACCTTCGAGGGGAGTCAGTCCCATCGACGTGTCGACCGCCTTGCCGCCTGCGATGGCCGAGGCCGAGGCACCGTTGCCCAGATGCAGCACGATCTGATTCAGGTCCTCGAGGTCGCGGCCCAGGAACTGCGCCACCTGCTCGGACACGTACCGATGCGAGGTGCCGTGGAAGCCGTAGCGCCTGATGTCGTGCTCGGCAGCGACGGTCGCGTCGATGGCGTAGGTCGCGGCCGCGTCGGGCAGGGAATGAAAGAAGGCCGTGTCGAACACTGCCACGTGCGGCACGTTCGGCAGTTGCTTCCTGGCGACCTCGATGCCCAGCACGTTCGGCGGATTGTGCAGTGGTGCAAGGTTGCTCAGATCGGAGATCTGCTGCACTACGGAGTCGTCGATGATCGTCGGACGGTAGAACACCGTCCCGCCGTGGACCACGCGATGCCCGACGGCGGTGACCGATTCCAGTTCGACGCCTGCGTCGGCGAGCATCTCGAAGGCCAGGGCCAGACCGGCACCGTGGTCGTCGATGTGCTGGATTCGCTCGACACTCTCGCCACGGTGGTCGAGTTCGACTCGGCCGTCGGATTCACCGATGCGCTCGACGAGTCCGCTGGCCACGGATTCCCCCGAGCCGGGGTCGACGAGTTGGAACTTGACCGAGGACGAACCGGAGTTGACGACGAGGATGCTCACTTGCCCTCCTGATCGGCTGCTGCGGCGATGCCCTGTGCCTGAATCGCGGTGATGGCGACGGTGTTGACGATGTCCTCGACCAGCGCACCGCGCGAGAGATCGTTGACGGGCTTGCGCAGGCCCTGCAGAACGGGTCCGACGGCAACCGCACCGGCGCTGCGCTGGACGGCCTTGTAGGTGTTGTTGCCGGTGTTGAGGTCCGGGAAGATGAACACCGTCGCTCGGCCCGCGACGTCGGAATCGGGCAGCTTCGACGCGGCGACGGACGGTTCGATCGCTGCGTCGTACTGGATCGGACCCTCCACGAGCAGTTCGGGATTGCGTTCGCGCACAAGTGCTGTGGCCTGCCGAACCTTGTCGACATCGGCTCCGGAACCCGACTCGCCGGTGGAGTACGACAGCATGGCCACCCGCGGCTCGATCCCGAACTGGGCCGAGGTCTGCGCCGAGGACACGGCGATGTCGGCGAGCTGCTCGGCCGTCGGGTCGGGTACGACGGCGCAGTCGCCGTAGGCGAGAACACGATCGGACAGGCACATCAGGAAGATCGACGACACCGTCGACACGCCCTCGGTCGTCTTGATGATCTCGAACGACGGCTTGATGGTGTGCGCGGTGGTGTGCGCGGCACCGGAGACCATGCCGTCGGCAATTCCCTTGTGCACCATCATCGTTCCGAAGTACGAGATGTCGGCCATGATCTCGCGGGCACGGTCGATCGTCATACCCTTGTGCTTGCGCAGCTCGGTGTACTCGGCCGCGAAGTCCTCGGCGTAGTCGCAGTTCTTGGGATCGAGAACCGTAGCGCTGTCGAGGTCGACGCCCAGTTCCGATGCGCGTCGCCGAATGGGACCTTCCTCGCCGAGGATCGTCAGGTCCGCGACCTGGCGCTGCAGCAGGCGTCCGGCAGCCCGGAGGATGCGATCGTCGCCGCCCTCGGGGAGCACGATGTGCTTGCGGTCGGCGCGGGCCCGGTGGATCAGCTGGTACTCGAACATCTGCGGGGTCGTGATGGTGGGAATGGCGATGTCGAGCCGACCCAGAAGGGTTTTCGCGTCGACCCGCTGCTCCATCAGGCCGAGTGCGGTGTCCACCTTGCGCTGCGAGCCCACTGCGACGCGGCCGCGCGTCTGCGCTGCAGCAGAGGCGGTATCGAAGGTGCCGAGCTCGGTGGTCAGGATCGGCAACCGGGGGCCGAGCCCTGCCACCAGTCGGGCGATCGCCGGGTGCGGCTCGATGCCGCCGTTCATGATGATGCCGGCGAGGGACGGAAAGCCCTCCGCCTCATGGGCATTGACGAGGGCGAGCAACACGTCGGATCGGTCCGCGGGCGCGATGACGACGACGCCCTCGGTGAGGCGTTCGAGGATGTGCTCGGCCGTCATACCACCGACCATGACCCGCAACGCTTCTCGCTGCAGCAGCGACGAGTCACCGGAGTACAGGGTGCCGTCCACCGCCTCGAGCAGTTCCGCCATCGTCGGCGCGACGAGGAGCGGAATCTCCGGCAGAGACCACGCAGGCACGCCGACCGACGCCAATGCGTCGGTCACCGCGTCGAGATCGTCCGGCGCGCAACGGTTCGCCACGATCGCAGCCAGGTGGGCATGGTGCTGACGCAGTTCGCCCTGGCACAGAGTGGCCAACTGCGCGATCTCGTCGGGCGTGCGACCGGACCCGCGCAGCGCAAGCAGCACGGGGGCACCGAGATTGACAGCGATGCGGGCATTGAAACCGAGCTCACTGGGGCTGCCGACGTCTGTGTAATCACTGCCCACGATCACCACGGCGTCGCACTGGGACGCCACCTCGTGATACCGGTCGACGATCTTGCTGAGCGCTGCATCCTGATCGGCGTGCACCTGCTCGTACGTGACACCGAGCGACTGCTCGTACGTCAGATCTGCGGTGGTGTGCTCGACGAGCAACTCGAGAATGTAATCGGGCTCGTCGGTGGATCGGGCGATGGGACGGAACACCCCAACCCGGGCCGCGGACGCTGCGAGCATCTGCAGCACACCGAGCGCGATGGTCGACTTCCCGGTGTCCCCTTCCGGTGACGCGATGTAGATGCTCGAGGGATACATGTCCGACGCGTCGGTGCCGCTGGGCTCAGCCATGCCAGCCAGCCTAGTAGGGGTCGTTCCGCAGGCTCCACTCCTGCCTAGTAGGGGTCGTTCCGCAGGCTCCACTCCTGCCTAGTAGGGGCGGGGTGTTGACACCGGGCGCGGTCGGGTTGTCCCATGAACCATGGCCGAATCACCGTTCCCGGATGTGCGCTGGGGCAGCGAAACCTCGTTCATCCGCAAGCCCGCCGTGAAGTTCGCGTCGACGAAGCCCGGTTCATGGGTCATCAGGAACCTCGCAGGCGTCGACCGGTGGTTGCTGACCAAGTCGGACGGCCGCTTCACCGTCCTCGGGCCGATCGCGGCCCCGGTGGTGTTGCTGACCACCACCGGCCGCAAGTCCGGCAAACCCAGGACGAGCCCGCTGCTGTACTACCGGGAGGCCGAAAAGATCTACGTCGTCGGATCCAATTTCGGTCAGCAGCACCACCCGGCGTGGACGTCGAATCTGATCGCCGACCCTAAGGCCGTGGTGGCCATCGGCGGCAAGAAGATTCCGGTGACGGCCACCCGGATCACCGGAGACGAGAAGGCTCGCATCTACCGGCAGTTCGACGCCATGGTCGAGGTGTACGGCGAGTACGAGACCCGGACCGACCGTGACATGCGATTGTTCGCACTCACGGCCGATCTCTAGTCTCGTCGGGAGTCAGCCGAGCTTGCGCAGGCGCGGCGCGAGGTCCTTCTCGAACAGCTCGAGGAATCGCTTCTGATCGTGACCCGGCGCGTGGAACACCAGGTGATTCAGACCGGCATCGGTGTACTGCTTGACCTTCTCCACTGCTTCGTCCGGGTCCGATGCGACGATCCACCGCTTGGCGACCTGCTCGATCGGCAGCTCGTCGGCGGCCTTCTCCATCTCGATCGGATCCTCGATCGAGTGCTTCTGCTCCGGCGTCAGCGACAGCGGGGCCCAGAAGCGGCAATTCTCCAGCGCCAGTTCGGGATCGGTGTCGTAGCTGATCTTGATCTCGATCATCTTGTCGATCTCACCGGCGTCGCGCTCGGCCTTGCCCGCGCCCTCTTCCACGGCCGGAAGCAGCTTGTCGGTGTAGAGCTCCATGCCCTTGCCCGAGGTACAGATGAATCCGTCGCCCGCGCGGCCTGCGTAACGCGCCACCACGGGACCGCCTGCGGCGATGTAGACCGGGATACCACCCTCGGGAACGTCGTAGATCGACGCGCCCTTGGTTGTGTAGTACTCACCCTCGAAGTCGACGCGGTCGCCGAGCCACAGCTCGCGCATCAACCGCACCGACTCACGCAGGCGCGCGAATCGTTCCTTGAACTCCGGCCATTCGCCGGTGAACCCGGTCGCGATCTCGTTGAGCGCTTCGCCGGTGCCCACACCCAGCATGATGCGTCCGGGATACAGGCAGCCCATCGTCGCGAACGCCTGAGCGATGACCGGCGGGTTGTAGCGGAACGTCGGCGTCAGCACCGAGGTGCCGAGCTGGATCGTGTTCGTACGTTCCCCGACGGCCGTCATCCACGCCAGTGAGAACGGCGCGTGGCCACCCTCGTGTCGCCACGGCTGGAAGTGGTCGCTGACCGTCGCCGAATCCATACCGTGCTGCTCGGCGAGCACACCGAGTTCGACCAACTCCCGCGGTCCGAACTGCTCCGCCGATGCCTTGTACCCCAGCTTGAGACCCTGCGCCACGCCGAACTCCTGTCGTTGGTCGTCCTAGTTCTTCGATTGTGCACCCGCGGTGGTTGGTCTCGCGCTACTGGATCCCCAGAACGGTGACCACTGCAGCCAATACGGCCACCGCGCCGATACCGACGGCGAAGATCCACAGATCTCGTGACTCGGGCATCGGTGCACCCTTCTCCAGGGCATCACGAACGCGCATCCACCGTCGTAGACCGATGATCGGTGCCGCCGCGGCGAGACCGATCAGGATCAGCCCGAGTCCCGTGCGGACCCACCCGGTGCTGAAATCGGGAACCAGGTGGACGACCGCGATACCGCCGGCCAGGAGCCCCAGCGACGTCCGCAGCCAGGCGAGAAAAGTGCGTTCACTGGCCAGCGTGAACCGCTCGTCTGGGCGCGTCACTGCTGTGCGGCCATGCGCTCGCGAATCAGATGGGCAACCAGGTCCGGATCGTCGGGGGTGAAGACCGGCGAGATGCGGCGGAGGGTGAGCACCACTGCAGTGTCCTTCTTGGGACGCATCACGTCCAGTGGAAGCCACTGGTCGATCCAGGACGCTCCCCACAGCCTCCACCGCCCGTTCCAATTGCCGAGGACGGCGGTGTCGACGGCGCGAATCCGGTCGTACGGAACGAACTTCTTCGTAGCCAAGGGAAAGTAGTAATACCTCAGCGTGACGCCTGCCTCGTCGAGACGGACCAGTCCATCGTCGTAGATCACTTTGCCGTTTATTCGCATAGGTAACGGTATGTCTTCGAGGTCAGAGCACGCAACAACGGATTTCGAAACCTATCTCGCGTTCGGCGCGGGCGTGCGGACCAGCGTCAGGTGCGAGGTTCGACGCAACTCGAATCCGATGGAGAGATAGAGCTCGATGGCGTGCACGTTCGCGGCCGACGCATGCAGGAACGGCTCCTCGCCGCGGGCGCGAATGCCATGGCCGATCGCGCGAACCAGGTCGGTGGCCAGCCCCTGCCCGCGAAACGCCGGGTCGGTACACACGGCACTGATCTCCGTCCACCCCGTGGGGTGCATACGCTCGCCCGCCATCGCGATCAGAGCGCCATCGCGTCGAACACCGAGGTACGTGCCGAGTTCGATGGTGCGGCGCAGGAACGGTCCGGGCTCGGTGCGGCGAACCAGATCGAGCATCTCCGGGACGTCCGCAGCGGTCAGCTCGACCGCTTCGGCGAAGGGCCGTGTCTCGAGGTGCGTGCCGAGGAGCTGCACCAGACCGAAGGTCTCGAGGTGCGACCAGCCCTCGGGCAGTGCGCGTTCGGGGCCGGCAAGGGCGACGACGGTTCGCGGGCCGAACAGGGCCGCGATGTCGTCCCAGTCCTGGGTCTCGAGGACGTCGGGGTGCACCAGGAACGGAGACACCTCGGGATCGGCACGGATGATCCGCCCGCGCCGGACCGCGAACCGCGAGAGCGAGCCCTCGAGGGAATTACGAACGGGGTCGTCGAGAGGATGAGCAGACACGACAGACAGCGTCGCACGAACCGACTCACGGCTCTGCGCGCCGTCGGACTCGACACCAATACTTATACCGGTATCGTTGTTCGTCATACGGCGAAAGGCACCACATGATCGAAATTCTTCCCCCCACCAAGATCCCCCTCGCGCGCGAATCCGGCGCCCTGGTAGCTGGGATTCTCCGAACCGTCCGCGAACGCGCCACAGTCGGCACCAATCTGCTCGAGATCGATCAGTGGACCAAAGAGATCATCGAGCGAGCCGGGGCGACGTCCTGCTACGTCGACTACGCGCCGTCCTTCGGTCGCGGTCCGTTCGGTCACTACATCTGCACTTCCGTCAACGACGCTGTGCTGCACGGTCTTCCATACGACTACGCGCTGGCCGACGGCGATCTGCTGACGCTGGACCTGGCCGTGATCCTCGGCGGCGTCGCAGCGGACTCGGCCATCAGTTTCGTCGTGGGTGAGAACAAGCCCGCGAAGAGTCTCGCGATGATCGACGCCACCGAACGTGCCCTGGCCGCGGGAATCGAAGCGGCTCGACCGGGCAACAAGATCGGCGATATCTCCCACGCCATCGGCACGGTGCTCAATGCTGCCGGATACCCGATCAACATGCAGTTCGGCGGCCACGGCATCGGCTCGACGATGCACCAGGATCCCCACGTGTCCAACTCCGGACGGCCCGGCCGCGGCTACCGTCTACGCCCGGGGTTGATGTTGGCGCTCGAGCCGTGGGTCATGGAGGACACCGACGAACTGGTCACCGACCCGGACGGCTGGACTTTGCGGAGCACGACGGGCTGCCTCACCGCGCACAGCGAGCACACCGTGATGATCACCGACGACGGTGCAGAAATCATGACGCTCCCCAAATCCTGACCCGACGGCCACGGGGTCAACCATTGCGATCACGGTGAACGGATCCCTGGCGGAACTGCCGATCGTCGACGACTCTGTGGCTGTGAACGAGAACTGTCGCTGCCCACGCTGACCATCCGTCCCGTATCAGCAGCACCCTTGTCACAGGAGCCACCCGTCATGAGCACCGAAGCGACCGTCGTCGTCCGCATCTCCGATTCCGGCACATCGTCCCTGCAGGGACTGACTCGCCCGCAACTGCACGCACTCGCCGACGCCCTTCGCAGCGCCGCCAAGAGCTACGCCCCGCACGCGAAGATCCTGACGCGCTTCGATGTACGCGTCAGCGAGCTCAACGCTCCCCTGGTGATCGATCTACCCGCCCGCGATGTAGTCCTCGGCGGTAAGAGCGTACGACTCAGCCACACCGAGTTCGAGATCTTCGCGTACCTGGCGCAGCGCCCACGCGTCGTCATCGGGAGGTCGGAACTGAGTACCTCCGACGGCAGTCGCAGCGTCGACGTGCACCTGTCTCGGGTGCGAACCAAGCTGGGTCACTTCGGCCGACTGATCACCACCGTCCGCGGTGCCGGTTACCGATTCGACCCGGAGCCGGGCATTCGCGTCGTCACCGAGCCGGCCGTGCTGCGGAGCGCCTGACCGTTACTGAGACAGTGCGACGGACCTGCGACGACGGTTTCGGCGCACGACCACGAAGACCAGCAGAGCCACGAGGACCACGGCGATGATCGCGCCCAATGCCGTCGCGCCGCGGAAGCCCGGTGCGCTGGTGTCGAGGGTGCGTTCGCCGGCATGAGCGGCGTTGCTGGTTCCGAGAACGATGGTGAGGGTCAACAGGTTCGGGATGGCTGTGACGACGGCCAGGATGACCGATCCGATAGCCAATTGCTTTCCTGCCCTGCCCTTGCGGACCGACCATGCGCTCCAGAAGAACACCAGCGGCGCGAAGGTGCAGACGATGCCGAACAGCAGTCCCCACAGAATGCCCTTGGTGAACGTGCGATCGGCCAATTCCTCGACCCGCAGACTCCACCAGCGCGGCAGGAATGCAGCGAGGATGAAGTACGCGATCAGCAGAAGCACGATGCCCGCGCCGACAAGAATGGCGCGTCGCTTCCAGTTGGCCGAACTGGTCGACGGTGCGGGCGTGGTCGGATCGGCAGTCATGCCGACAATCGTAGAGCCTGCACAGCAGTGCCCCGGTCGTGTCGAGACCCGATCGTTAACTGAAAATCTCCGCAGCGACAAAAACTAGCTCCGACCGGCCGAGACGTCGTCCAACGGGCTCTTCTCGGGCCCGCGTCCCTCGGCGGGAATGCGATACGGCCACAACGCTCGTGCCAGCACTGCGGATGCATCATCGGCCGCGGACACCGAAGTCGACCGAGGATCGCTGCTATTCGTACCGGACGCCCGAGACCTCACACCCCTCGTGCAGACCGATCACCCCTGATCTGACCCGAGTTGGAGTGATCGGTCAGGAAAATGGGTGTGAAGTTGCCCGAACAGGTCAGGGAATCAGGACGAACTTTCCGCGGGGGTGAGCCGTCTGCAGTTCGGTGTGCGCCCTCGCGACGTCGTCGAGTGGGAATGTCTTGGCGACAGTCACCTCGAACACTCCCGCACCCGCCTGCTCCAACAGTGTCGGCGACGCGAGGCGTCGACGCTCCATACTCGCCGGCCCACCGACGGTGAGGAAACCGTCCGCTTGCGCCCGGCCATGCGCTGCGATCGTCACCAATTTGCTGCGGTCGGTGAGCAATTCGAGGGACACGTCGACGGCTTCGTCCGTGCCGACGGCGTCGATGGCTGCGTCGATGCCATCCGGAGCGACCGCCCGCACGCGGCCGAGCAAGCCGTCGCCGTATTCGACCGGCTCGGCTCCGAAGGCACGCAGCGCCTCGTGATTCCGAGCGCGGGCAGTTCCGATGACGGTGGCACCACGCTCCTTCGCGAGCTGAGCCACCACAGATCCGACACCGCCCGCAGCGCCGTGCACGAGCACCGTGTCACCGCTCTTCACCCCGACGGATTCCAGTGCGTCGTAGGCCGTTCCGGCGACGGCCAGCACCCCGGCAGCGACGTCCCAATCCAGATTCGCCGGCTTCGGGAACACGAAGCGCGCGGGCGCGAGAATCTTCTCGGTGTACGTTCCGTTCACGCCGGACACGATCACCTCGTCGCCGACGGCGATCGGACCGACCGGGCCCTCGACGATGCCACCGACTGCCACCACGATTCCCGACGCCTCACTACCCAGGGCGATCGGGAGCTTGGATTCGTCGGTGCCGAACGCACCGCTGTAGCTCTTGAAGTCGAAGGGATTGACGCCGATCGCCTTCACCTCGACCACCACCTCACCCTCGGCGGGTTCGGGTAGCTCTCGGTCGACGATCTCGATGACTTCCGGACCACCGTAGGACGCTGCAACCGCTGCTTTTGTCATGGAACGTACAACGACTGACACGGTGCGAAATGTTCCGGTCCGACTCCGGCGTCGCCGCCGCCTCAGACAGCCACTGAGAGCGGGATCAGTTCGTCCTGGTCGAGGACCGAACCTGCGCGTTGGTGAACAGCACTCGGCTCAGGCAGGTTCGCGCGGTCGACCCAGTAGTCGATTGTTTCCCGATCGGCCTCAAACTGCGCGAGTGTTTCCAGGCAAAGCCATGACACGACCGAGAAGTCCGGTTCTTCACCTTCGAGACCGACCAGTGCCAGTTCGTCTCCCACCGCGAGCAAAGCACGATCCACTTCCGAACTACTGGTCTCCAGCCACTCCATGGCGCGACGGAGTAACCTCCAATCCGACTGGGGCACAGGCTCGGAAGCCGACTGCCTGCACAGTTCCGCTGCAGCGGCGAGCACATCCACAACCGGCCCCGACACTGCACCGTTCAGTTCGACGAGCAAGCCTCGCTCCGAATCGATCAGGTCTGCCATGTAGTGCCAGCGGACGGGAACTGTTGCGTCGTCGGGCCACAACTCCGTCATGCCGAATTGAAGTCGGGAGATCAGCTCCCTCGGTGAACTGCACGAAGCGGCGAAGCGAAAAGCGTCGTTCATGTCGATCATCCCCACTGGGTCAACACTCAGCCAACGGACACCGGCTCGGAATCGAGCTCCGGAGGTGCTGCAATGCAGTCGCGTCTGTCGCCGAACAAGCAACGCTGCTGTGGTCGTTACGTCTGCCTTGCCCGTTATTGAACGCCGTGACCAGCGACAGCGCGACTCGGCGTTACACCGAACCGACAACGTCACAATTTCGAGGCCTAGTTACCCGCCCCACGACAAGACACTGAGAATTGTGAGCGTCACTAAGGCGTACAACTCGAGAGGTCCGGGAACGTCTGTTCGAAAGTTTGTCGGTGGGTCGCGGTAGATTCTGTTCATGCTTTCGGGGGACGGCGGATCAGGGGTGGACGGCATCGAGACGGTGCCGCCCGCCCCTGAGGTGTCCGATCCCGACCTGTCTGCTCTGGTGGACGCGGTGGAATCCGCAGTCACGGAGTTGGCCGATCAGGCGTCGGTGGCGTGGTCGAACGCGGACCGGCGTGCGGTGATCCAGCGGATGGAAACGGCGACCAGGTCGCTGACCGCGCACTCGTACACCTGGCTCAACGAACTGATCTCTCAGCACGGCCTCGATGTGTATCCGGGGTCGGTGCCGTCGTCGGTGGCGTGGATGCTGCGGATCACCCCACGAGCAGCAAGCGCGCGAGTGCGTCTGGCCGCGGATTTGGGGGATCGCACCGCGTTCTCCGGTGAAGTACTGCCGCCGCTGCTGCCGCACACTGCCGAAGCACTGCGGGCCGGGTTGCTCGACGCCAAGTATGTCCAGAT
Source organism: Rhodococcus sp. NPDC076796 (assembly GCF_040702765.1). Classification (NCBI taxonomy): domain Bacteria; kingdom Bacillati; phylum Actinomycetota; class Actinomycetes; order Mycobacteriales; family Nocardiaceae; genus Rhodococcus; species Rhodococcus sp. NPDC076796. The sequence goes on from NZ_JBFBMS010000002.1 coordinate 250,219, forward strand.
GATCCGCGAATTCTTTCGGCACCTGCCCAAGGACGTCGATCCGCAGACCCGCGATCTCGCCGAACAGCAGTTGGTGGGCTTCGCATCGACCAGGCGGCCTGACGACTTCGCGCCGTTGGTGGCGAATCTGGACTCGATCCTCAACCCCGACGGCGACTACGACGAAGACGAAGACGACGACGAGGACGAAGACGGGAAACCGCCGAAGCCGCCCAAGCGACGGGATGCGTTCTTCTACCTCGGCGAACAAGGTGCAGACGGCATGTCCGAGGGAGAATTCTGCGTCGACCCCGAACTACGGGCCTACCTCGAAGCCCTGTTCTCCAAAGCCGCGAAACCCGGCATGTACAACCCCGCCGACGGAAAACCGATCGTCGACGACGAGACCGACAGCTCTTCCGGAGGCAAGGACAGCACGAGCCCTGGGGCCGCGAGCGACGGTGCGCGTCCTGATCCTGCAGCAGCCGAGAAGGATTCGGCAACACCGGGCGATGTCGCCGATACCGACACCCCAACACAACCGGAGCCGGACGACGGTCCGCCGAGCGGCGCGGGACTGTGGGGCGACGGTCCATGCGACGGAGACGGCAACTGCGGAGGCGGCATCGAATGTGGTTGCGGCACAGACTCCGACGACACTGCCGAACCCGAATCCGATACCGCCGAAGCGCAGAGAAAGGCAGCGGCGCACGACGCTGCCGCAGCTCGTGACATCCGCACCCCACGCGAACGCCAACACGACGCCCTGAAACTGGCACTGAGGCACACCCTCGCCTCCGGCACACTCGGCACCCACCGAGGCCTACCCGTCACCGCCATCGTCACCATGACCCTGCGCGATCTCGAAGCCGGCCGCGGATACGCCAAAACCGCCACCGGATCACGCGTCTCCATCCGCGACGCCATCCGCATGGCCTCCCACGCCCACCACTACCTCACCCTCTTCGACGACCACAGCAGAGCCCTCTACCTCGGCCGCTCCAAACGCATCGCCTCCGCCGACCAACGCATCGTCCTCATCGCCCGAGACCGCGGCTGCAGCTTCCCCTCCTGCACCCGCCCCGCAACCTGGTGCCAAGCCCACCACGTCACCGACTGGACCACCGGTGGCCTCACCGACATCGGCTCCCTCACCTTCGGCTGCGACATGCACCACGCACTCGTCGGCACCGGACCAGGCAAATGGGCGACCACCAAAACCACCGCAGGACATCGCTACCCGGGCCGCACCCTCTGGCACCCACCCACCGGAATGGACCCGCGCAGGCGCGGGCTGATCAATCACGCACACCACCCCGAAGAAGTCCTCTACCCACCCGACAACCACGACGCTGTCGGCGACGAGGAACCACGACAACCCGCATGACGGCCCGAACCAGTCTCAGAGCACAGCCCTGCCTGCAGCACGTGCATCTCTGCCGGCGTCGTCGTTGGCACGAGGAACGGACCCAGGCGGTCGCGCCCGCAGCGACATCCCATCCATCCTCGAATCACACTGATTCGAATCGTTGTGCGCAGTCGGGAATCCGGTGACGATCGAACGATGTCGAGGAACAGCACGGTTGCCATGATCGAGCGCGGAATCTCCCCTGCCGTCGAATCCTGGGACTGGCAGGTCGACGCACTGTGCCGCGGGCAGGACTCGGAGATCTTCTTCTCTCCGCACGGCGAAGCGCGCTCCGCTCGCCGGGAACGTGAGGATCGCGCGAAGCAGGTGTGCGCCGGGTGCACGGTGATCGAGGCGTGCCGACAATTCGCCCTGGCAGCGAACGAGCCGTTCGGAGTCTGGGGCGGAACGACAGCTCGGGAGCGGCAGCTACTCAGAACCAACTCCCGACGTGCCGCCGAGCGACAGGCGAGTTGACCGCGCGCGGGTGCCTGCGGGGGTGAGAAGACGGGAAAGCGCGAGTGCAGCCTGCGGAATGAGCAAGTAGCTAAAATACGTAGGTGAGTGAAATCGAGAAGCCTCAGCAGTGGACGTACCTGATGGACATGGACGGCGTTCTGGTCCACGAGGATCATCTGATTCCCGGTGCCGACACGTTCCTCGCCGAGCTGCAGGCCAACGAGATTCCGTTCATCGTGCTGACGAACAATTCGATTCGCACCCCTCGTGACCTGCGGGCACGCCTGGCGTTCACCGGTCTGGACATTCCGGAGAAGTCGATCTGGACCTCTGCTCTCGCCACCGCGACGTTCCTGGGAAACCAGCGGCCGGGCGGCAGCGCCTATGTCGTCGGCGAGTCGGGTCTGACCACCGCGTTGCACGACATCGGCTACACACTCACCGACTCGAGCCCCGATTACGTGGTGCTGGGCGAGACTCGGACGTATTCGTTCGAGGCCATCACCACCGCCATTCGTCTCGTCGAGAAGGGTTCGCGTTTCATCGCAACCAACCCCGACGCCACCGGCCCGTCCCGCGAGGGCTCGCTGCCCGCCACCGGTTCGGTGGCCGCGCTGATCACCAAGGCCACCGGCAAGGAGCCGTACTACGTGGGCAAGCCCAACGCGTTGATGATGCGGTCGGCGCTGCGCGCGATCGGCGGGCACTCCGAGAACACGCTCATGATCGGCGACCGGATGGACACCGACGTGCTCTCGGGCCTCGAAGCCGGTCTGCAGACCATCCTGGTTCTCACCGGGATCTCGACCGTTCAGTCCGTCGAGCAGTATCCGTACCGGCCGACCAAAGTTCTCGATTCCGTCGCAGACCTGGTGGGCCGCACACAGAACCCGTTCTGATGAAGCTGGAATTCGTTCTCTCCCGCCAGGATCACCACGTCGTCGGGCTGGGCGTCCGGCACGCGTTTCCTGATATCGCCGACGCGGTCGCCGCGGTGCGGGAGGGCAGAAACGTCGTCGGCGCAATCCCTTTCGACATGTCCGACGCCACCGCCCTGATAGAGCCGGAGGAGTTCTACCGCCTCGACGGGCCCTGGATGACAACGGATGCCCTGCCACCGCTACCGACTGTCACTGTTGCGCGCCAGATCCCCGATCCGGACGTTCACGTGCAGCGAGTGCGCGATGTCGTCGAGCAATTGAAAGCCGGTGTGGCCGAGAAAATCGTGCTTGCGCGGGCCATCGAGGTGACCGCGGATTCGCCGATCGAACCTGCGTCGGTGTTGAGTGCGCTGGTGACGCGCGATCCGATGGGCAACGGCTTTCTGGCGGATCTGTCGACCGCAGGCAGGGCAGGAACGCACATCGTCGGCGCGAGCCCGGAACTGTTGGTTCGCAAGCGCGGCAACATCGTCACCTGCCATCCGTTCGCTGGAACAGCAGCACGCTCGACCGACCCCGACGAGGAAGCGCGCATCTCCTCAGCGTTGGCCGCGAGTGCGAAGGATCAGGCCGAACATCGTTTCGTCGTCGACGAGATCCGGGCTGCGTTGACGCCGTTCTGCGAGACACTCGAGGTGCCCGAGTCGCCACAGTTGAGCAGTACGCCGCAGTTGTGGCACCTGTCGACGCCCATCGTCGGGACCCTGGCCGATCCCGCGACCTCGGCACTCGACCTGGCGCTTGCGCTGCATCCCACCGCCGCCGTCGCCGGGGTGCCCCGGGCTGCGGCGATGAACACGATCGAGAACGTCGAAGGATCCCGCGGCTTCTACGCCGGAGCCGTCGGATGGACCGACGGTAGCGGCGACGGCGAGTGGATGGTGACCATTCGCTGCATCGAGCTCTCGGCGGACGGAATGTCGGGTACCGCCACTGCCGGCGGCGGCATCGTCGCGGACTCGGATCCCGACGCCGAACTCGACGAAACCACAGCGAAATTCAGAACGGTGCTCAGCGTCTTCGAGCAGTGACGTCGATTCGTCGGCATCACGCAATCGACGCCCCGCGCAGGGATCCACACCCCGTCGAACGGGGCGTGGATCTTCGCGCGGGGCGTCGATTCGTACGCTGTGCCGACTAATTCAGCGCCTGGTCCAGGTCTCCGATCAGATCCTCGGTGTCCTCGAGGCCGATCGAGATGCGTACGACGCCGTCGGTGATGCCCACTGCCGCACGGCCTTCCGGCCCCATCGCTCGGTGCGTGGTGGTTGCCGGATGGGTGATCAGCGTCTTGGAGTCGCCGAGGTTGTTGGAGATGTCGACGATGCGCAATGCGTCGAGCACCTCGAAGGCACGCTTCTTGCCCTCACCCTCGGGAGCGTCGAGCTCGAACGTGACCACGGTGCCCCCGCCCGACATCTGCGACTTGGCCAGCTCGTACTGCGGATGCGACTGCAGGAAGGGATATTTCACCCAGCGGACGGCCGGATGCCGCTCGAGGAATTGCGCCACCTGCAGCGCTGAGTTCACCGAATGCCGCACCCGCACCGGCATCGTCTCGAGCCCCTTGAGCAGCGTCCAGGCGTTGAACGGACTCAACGCCGGACCGGTGTGCCGCATCAGAGTCTGCACCGGACCGTCGATGTACTCCTTCGATCCGAGGATCGCACCGCCGAGCACCCGTCCCTGGCCGTCGATGTGCTTGGTGCCCGAGTACACGACCACGTCGGCACCGAGTTCGAGGCTGCGCTGTAGCAGTGGCGTCGCGAACACATTGTCCAGCACCACAGTTGCGCCGGCAGCATGAGCCAGCTCGGAGACGCGTCGAACGTCGACCAACGACTGCATCGGGTTGGACGGGGTCTCGAAGAACACCGCCGTCGTCGGTACCGACAGTGCCTGCTCCCACTGCTCGAGGTCCTCGCCGTCGACGAAGACGGTCTCGACACCCCAGCGCGGCAGAATCTCGTTGCAGACGACGAAGCAGGAGCCGAAAAGGCTACGGGCAGCAACCAACCGGTCACCGGCCTTCAGCAGTGCGCCCAATGCGGTGAACACTGCGGACATTCCGCTCGAAGTACCGAAACATGCCTCGGCACCCTCGATCAGCCGCAGCCGCTCCTCGAACATCTTGACCGTCGGGTTGCCGTAACGCGAGTACACGAAATGATCGATCTCGCCGGTGAACGCCTGCTCCGCAGCACCGGCACTCTCGTACACGAAACCCGAAGAGAGATAGAGGGCTTCGGCGTTCTCGTCGAACCCCGAGCGCATCAGACCGCCGCGCACACCCAAAGTAGCCTGGCCCACACCCTCGGGTAGCGGCTTGTCGAATCCGCCGCCTTTCGGATTCCCGCTCACGACTGCCTCCAAGGCAACCCGACCGCACGCCAACCCGTGGCTCCGCGGTGGCCGTCGGCGTCGGTGGCACCTTCGAAACCGTCGAGCACGTTGTAGGACGGGCCGATTCCCGCAGCTGTCGCGGCCTCGGCGGCACCGATGGACCGCTGACCGGAACGGCACAGGAACACCACCGGCCGATCCCCGTCGACGCCTGCTGCTTTCAAGTCGTCGACGAAGTTGGTGTTCCGGGCACCGTCGGGGAAGCTGACCCACTCGATCAGGTGCGTCGGGCGTTCGATGCCGGAGGTGTCGGGAACTCCGACGTACTGCCACTCGGCGCGGGTACGAACGTCCACGAGCACGGCCTCGGGGTTGCTCTGCAACAACTCCCAGGCAGCTTCCGGGGTTATGTCACCTGCATACGTCACTGTTCCAGCCTTCCGCAATTCGTTCCACCGGCAACATCACACATTGCACACCAGCCACTTGTCGTCGACGCGGACGAAGTTCCACACGTCGTCGGTCTGCGCTCCGGATTTCTCTTCCTTCAGCGGGACCCTGACCATTCCGCGGTCGCCGTTGACCTGATACTCGGACGGCACACCGTCGATAGATGTCTCGCCGTTGCGCTCGACCTCGCCGGCCCGATCGGTTCGGTACTGCGCATCGTCACCCGGAATCAGGCGCTCGACCTGATCGAAGCAGGTGTTCTGACGCAGCAGCTCCGCGTCGCCGGTGTTCTGCGCTTTGAGGAACCCGTCGAGGCTGTCGGTGAGCAACTGGGCCTGCGTCACGTTGTCCTCCGCAGGTGCGAGCTTCGAGGCCGCGAAGATGCCGACGAGCAACACCACGACGACGCCGACCGCGAGGATGAACGGCCACGCGTTGGGCGGACGCTGCTCACCGGAGTCGGCAGCCGCCTCGGACGCGTTGTTGCGCGCTTCCTCACGACTGTCGACCCACTGCTGCCTACGTTCACTCCACGACGCCATGTAGGCAATCTTCCTCGATCCGACGGGCCCGGAACTACCGGGGTCCGACGGGAATGTCGCCACGCAACGTGATGCGGTGCATCTTGCGGTGCTCGGTGCCGTAGTCGCGGTTGGCGTAGTGCGAGGTGCTGCGGTTGTCCCACAGCACCAGGTCGCCCAGCCGCCAGCGGTGCCGCACGATGTGTTCGGGTTTGGTCAGGTGCGCGTACAGCAGATCCAGGATTCCGTGGCTCTCGGCCTCCGACACACCCACGATGTGGGAGGTGAAACCCGGATTGACGAACAGCCCCTTGCGGCCGGTTTCCGGATGGACCCGCACCACGGGATGTTCGACGGGGACCAGTGCGGTGACTTCCTTGCCGTCCCACACGTTGCCTTTTCCGCCGCGCTTCTGCGCGAGGTAGTAGCCGAATTCGCGGTTGCCGTCGTGCATTGCCGTGAGTCCGTCGATCATCGTGCGAACGGGCGCGGACAGTGATTCGTAGGCGAGCTGACTATCGGCCCAGTTGGTGTCGCCACCGTGCGGTGGCAGAACGACGGGACGCAGGATCGAGCCCATCGGCGGGCGTTCCATGAACGTGACGTCGGTGTGCCAGACGTCGGCGAAACCGTTGTCCTGACTGTCGAGGGCGTAGACCTCGGGGGCGACGTGTCCGCTGTCGTGCACCGGGTGGCCCGCAGTGAGATCACCGAGCCTGCGACCGAATTCGATGTGCCCCGCGTCGTCGAGAGACTGCCCGCGCAGCACGAGGACCTTGTGTTCGACGAGGGCGCGGCCCACGGCGTGTATCTGCGCGTCGGTCGCCGAGGCGACGTCGAGGCCGATGACCTCGGCACCGAACGACGGGCCGAGCTTGTCGATGGTGAGCGTGGAGGTCTGTTCCAGGGTGGTCATGTGTCCTCGAATCTGTGCACGGCGAGAGGGCTGATTCAGGCAGCGCTGCCGTCGAGAGAGGGATCCCGTCCTGTTCAGGAAGGGGAGAGCGTCGGGTCTTGTCACCGACAACACATGTTGGTGCAGGTACGACAGAAGTCGACGGTGAACCGTCGGACCAGGTATGTCGTCTCCACAGAGCAATTCCTACCGGAAACCGGGAAATCCGGCAAGTTGCCCACTGCCCCAGCTCAGGTTGTCCTTAATTTATGCTGGGGTGTCCGCACTTCCCTCGAAGAAGGTAGCTCGCTGCACATGACCGATCAGACTCGTCCACTCCGCGTCGCCATCGTCGGTGCCGGACCGGCAGGCATCTATGCCGCCGACGCGCTCATGAAGTCCGACCACAATGTCAGCGGACCGGGCGTCAGCATCGACCTCTTCGAGCGCATGCCTGCGCCGTTCGGGCTGATCCGCTACGGCGTGGCTCCCGATCATCCGCGTATCAAGGGCATCATCACCGCCCTGCACAAGGTGCTCGACAAGCCGCAGGTTCGCCTGCTCGGCAACATCGACTACGGCACCGACATCACGTTGGACGACCTGCGCCGGTTCTACGACGCCGTCATCTTCTCCACCGGCGCCAACGCGGACCGCGCCCTCAACATCCCCGGCATCGACCTCGAGGGCAGCTACGGCGCCGCCGATTTCGTCTCCTGGTACGACGGCCACCCGGACGTGCCGCGCACCTGGCCGCTCGACGCCGAGAAGGTCGCCGTACTGGGCGTCGGCAACGTTGCTCTCGACGTCGCACGCGTCCTCGCCAAGACCGGTGACGAACTGCTCCCCACCGAGATCCCGGCCAACGTCTACGAGGGCCTCAAGGCCAACAAGGCCGTCGAGGTGCACGTCTTCGGTCGTCGTGGACCGGCTCAGGCCAAGTTCACCCCGCTCGAGCTGCGCGAGCTCGACCATTCACCCAACATCGAGGTCATCGTCGCCCCCGAGGACATCGACTACGACGAGGGCTCCGAGCAGGCCCGCCGCAGCTCCAAGCAGATCGACATGGTCGCCAACACCCTGCAGGACTGGGCCATCCGCGACGTCGGCGCTCGCCCGCACAAGCTGTTCCTGCACTTCTTCGAGTCACCGCACGAGGTACTCGGCGCGGACGGCAAGGTCGTCGGTCTGCGCACCGAGCGCACCGAGCTCGACGGCACCGGCAACGTCAAGGGCACCGGCAAGTACAACGACTGGGACGTCCAGGCCGTCTACCGCGCCGTGGGCTACCTCAGCCAGAACATCAGCCAGCTCCCGTTCGACGAGCAGGCAGGCACCATCCCCAACGAGGCCGGACGCGTCGTCGAGTCCCCGTCGTCCACCACGCCCGTTCCGGCCACGTACGTCACCGGCTGGATCAAGCGCGGACCCGTCGGCCTCATCGGTCACACCAAGGGCGACGCCAACGAGACCGTCGCGAACCTGCTCGAGGATGCACCGAGCTTCGTCGGTGCGGCCGAGCCGGATCTCGATGCGGTCACCTCGTTCCTCGAAGGCAAGCAGGTTCCCTTCACCACCTGGGACGGCTGGTACCGCCTCGACGCGCACGAGCGTTCACTCGGTGAGCCCGAGGGCCGCGAGCGCGTGAAGGTCGTCGAGCGCGAGGACATGCTGAAGGCCTCCGAGCCCGACAAGGCGTAGAGCGGCTGGCGCCGCATGTGAGCGGAACTTCGTAGCCCACTACGAGTTTCCACTCACATGCGCGAAGCGCTCTATACGCGAACTGCCAGCAGCTTTCCCTCGGTCTCGATTTTGCGTTGATGCTCGTTGAAATCCGGTGCAGCGCAGACGAACAGCGTGCGGCCGTCGGACCCGCCGAGCCCGCAGGCGAATACTCCGAGATCGAAATCGAGCTGATCGAGAACCTCCCCGCCCGGCGCCACGTGCAGCACTCGCTGCCCCAGCGCGTCGGCGATCCACATCGTGCCGTCGGTGTCGATGCAGCATCCGTCGGCGGCCACTTTCACCTCACCGATGGCCGTAGCCATGTCCGTCGACGTCGGTAGTTCGCCGAACTTCGCCCAGTCCCGCCGCTCCCCCAGCGACCCGTCCTCGGCGATGTCGAAGGCACTGACCCGGTTGCCGACCGTCTCGTCGACGAGCAGTTCGCCCGAAGCCGTGAACGCCATCCCGTTGGGGAAGTACAGATCCGACGCCACGACGTGAGCCGAACCGTCCGGGTCGACGCGAATCAGGTCGGCCGTCTCGACGGGCGCGAAGTTCATCAGATCGAAGCCGAAATTCCCGATGTACGCGCGGCCCTGCGCGTCGACGAGCATGTCGTTGAGATTCGCCCGCACATACGTCGACAGATCGGCGTGCACGGTCAGTGAGCCGTCGTGCTCACGCAGTAGCAACTTGTAGTCGCGCATCGACACGATCAGCAGGCGCCCGTCGGGCAACCATCCCAGGCCCGACGGCTGGTTGGGTACCTCGGCTTCGACTCGTACGTCGGAGCCGTCCTCGAGGGCGGACACGACGCGATGGGAGTAGAAGTCCGATACCCAGATCCTCCCCTCGTGCCATCGCGGACATTCGAAGTAGGTGTATCCATCGAGAACGACTGTGGTCTCCGGTTTCATGTTTCGAATTCAAACACCGCGAACGGTGGCCGCGACGCCGAATGCGTGAGCTGGCATGCTGGGGCCCGTGTTCGACGCCCACCTACACATCATCGACCCGAAGTTTCCGCTGATCGAGAACCACGGTTTCCTGCCCGATCCGTACACCATCTCGAACTACCTCTACGACGTCGACGGGCTCGGTATCACCGGCGGCGCAGTGATCTCGGGATCGTTCCAAGGCACCGATCAGACCTACCTGCTGGCCGCGTTGGAGACCCTGGGACGCGGCTGGGTCGGCGTCACTCAGCTCGATCCGGAATGTTCCGACGAGGACATCGTCGCGCTGCACGACGCGGGCGTACGAGGAATGCGGTTCAACCTCAAACGCGGCGAAACGGATCTTCAGATGCTCACCACTGCGGCGCGTCGTGTCCACGATCTGGTGGGGTGGCACGCCGAGCTGTACGTCGATGCGTCCCTGCTGCTCTCGCTCGAACCGATACTCGCGAAACTACCGGCCGTGAGCATCGACCACCTGGGCCTCTCGACGCAGGGCCTGCCGTATCTACTCGATCTGGTCGATCGCGGAGTTCGCGTCAAGGCAACGGGATTCGGCCGGGTGGACCTCGACATCATCGACACGCTGCAGAAGATTCATCGCGTGAATCCGGCCGCGTTGATGTTCGGCACCGATCTACCGGGCACCCGCGCCCCGCGTCCGTTCTCCGAAACCGACATCGACATCATTTCTCACGCCGTCGGCGGCGATCTCCCGGCGGTGCTCGACGCCAATGCCCGGGCTTGGTATCGCGTCCCCTGACCCTTAGACGAAGAGAGCTCCGCCGAGCCACACTGCCGAGGCGAGCAGGGCACCGAACAGCTCCACCAGGATGGACAGCCCGGCAGCCTTGGTGGCGTGCACGGTGGATCTCCATGCCTCGGAATGATTGCGATGCCTGGGCACCTCGGCCACGTAGACGCCGGCGATGAAGCCGATGAACAGTCCGACGACGGGGATGACGAAGAATCCGACGATGCCGAGCAGTCCGCCGATCATCAGCGATCGCATCGGCACACCGGCCTCCCGCATGCGCCGGCCCGGCCAGGTGTACTTCACGACGCCGCTCAGAACCAAGAGCACCGTCGCGATCGCGAACACCGTCCAGGCGGCTGCTCCGCCGGTGACCCACGCCCACACTGCGACGGCCGCGAAGATCAAGATGGTGCCCGGAAGAATCGGGACGACGATACCGACGAGGCCCACCAGAATCACCAGGCCGACCAGGACCTCACCGAACACGCTCATGGGCTCAGTGTGCCCTGTGTCGGGTCAGACGGCGGGGTGAACCTTGCCTGCTGCCTCGCGTGCCCGGCTTCGCGCCGTCTCGATGTCCGAGGCCGTCGACACCGCAACGCCCATCCGACGCCTGACGAAACTCGTCGGCTTACCGAACAGGCGAAGATCGGTCTCGGGGACAGCAAGCGCATCGGCGACACCATCGAAGTGAATGCCATCCGCGTCGACACCGCCGTAGATAACCGCCGACGCACCGGGCGAAAGCAGAGCCGTGTCGATCGGCAGACCCAGAACGGCGCGGGCATGCAGCTCGAACTCCGAGAACCGTTGCGTACGAAGCGTCACCAGACCCGTATCGTGCGGCCGCGGACTCACCTCGGAGAAGTACACGTTGTCGCCCTGCACGAACAGTTCGACGCCGAACAACCCGCGCCCACCGAGCGCCGTCGTGATGCGCTCGGCAACGTCGCGCGCACCGGCCAGGGCCGCGTCGGACATCGGTTGCGGTTGCCAGGATTCGATGTAGTCACCGGATTCCTGCAGGTGCCCGATCGGCTCGCAGAACGAGGTTCCGTTGGTCGCCCGGACCGTGAGAAGTGTTATCTCGTAATCGAAATCGACGAATCCCTCGACGATGACGCGACCGAGGTCGACGCGACCACCTTTGAGCGCGTACTCCCACGCCGCCTCGACGTCGGCCTCGCTGCGAACGACCGATTGCCCCTTGCCAGAGGACGACATGACGGGCTTGATGACGGCGGGAAAACCGATGGTGGACAGGGCATCTCGCACGTCTTCGAGCGAGTCGGCGAACGCGTACGGTGACGTCGGCAGCCCGAGCTCTTCGGCCGCGAGACGCCGGATGCCCTCACGGTTCATCGTCAACTGCGTCGCGCGAGCCGTCGGGATCACCACGCTCCTGCCGCGCGCTTCGACCTCGGCCAGGGCATCGGTCGCGATTGCCTCGATCTCCGGCACCACGAAATCCGGCTGCTGCGAATCGATCAGCGCCAGTAGCTCTTCGGGGTTGCTCATATCGATCGTGAACGCGTGATGCGCCACCTGATGACCAGGGGCGTTGTCGTAGCGATCGACGGCAATCACCTCCACGCCGAGGCGCTGGAACGCGATGATCACCTCTTTGCCCAGCTCACCCGAGCCGAGCAGCATCACCCGGGTGGCCCCGGGAGTGAGCGGAGTACCGATACGGACGGGATCTGGGGCAGTCACAGCCCTATTATCCACACCCCGATCGGTTGGACGACCTAGTACAAGTTAGTCTCCATTCACATTCGCAGCTGACGAGTCGGAACGAGGCAAATAACGTGTCGAACACTGGTGGACCACTCGCAGGGCTCCGCGTAGTCGAACTCGCAGGCATCGGGCCCGGCCCACACGCCGCACTGCTGCTGGCCGACCTCGGCGCAGACGTCGTACGTGTGCAGCGCGCCGGGCAGATCTCTCCCCACGACCACCAGCTGCGCAGCCGCACCATCGTCGAAGCCAACCTCAAGGATCCGGCCGACATCGAGAAGGTGCTGGGGCTCGTCGAACGCGCCGACGTGCTGATCGAGGGCTTCCGCCCCGGCGTCACCGAACGCCTCGGCCTCGGACCCGACGACGCCCTCGCCCGCAACCCGCGCCTGGTCTACGGCCGCATGACCGGCTGGGGTCAGGAAGGCCCGTGGGCACAGACCGCAGGCCACGACATCAACTACATCTCCGTCACCGGTGTACTGAACGCCATCGGCCGCGAGGGCGAGCGGCCCGTCCCACCGATGAACATGGTCGGCGACTTCGGCGGCGGCTCGATGTTCCTCGTCTTCGGCATCATGGCGGCGCTCTACGAGCGACAGAACTCCGGACAGGGACAGGTGGTCGACGCGGCCATGGTCGACGGCACCGCCGCACTCTCGCACATGATCTGGGCCTGGCGTGGCGTCGGAGCCTGGAGCGACGACCGCGGCACCAACCTGCTCGATACCGGCGCACCGTTCTACGACACCTACGAGACCTCCGACGGCCAGTACATGGCAGTCGGATCGCTCGAGCCGCAGTTCTACGCCCAGTTGCTCACCGGCCTCGGCCTCGCCGATGCGGACCTCCCGCCGCAGATGGACAAGTCGCGCTGGCCCGAACTGCGCGAGAGATTCACCTCGACGTTCCTGTCCAAGACCCGCGACGAATGGGCCGCGATCTTCGACGGCACCGACGCCTGCGTATCGCCGGTCCTCACCTTCGCCGAGGCCCCGAACCACCCGCACATGAAGGATCGCGACTCCCTCATCGACGTCGGCGGCGTCACCCAGCACCGCCCGGCACCGCGATTCTCCCGCACCGAAAACGGAGTCCCGACGCCACCGCCCGCCACGGCAACCGACATCGCGTCGGTCTGGAGCTGACTGGTGCCGAACTCGAAGTTATGGACGCTTTTCGGCTGATTTTCGTCCGTAACTTCGAGTTCGCGGTCAGAACACCAGCGCAGGCTGTTCCGATTCGGCGCTGGGCGCGAGGGCGCGGTACGCAGCAGCCGTGGCCATCACCGCGGCCCGAAGCTCCTGTGGCTCACGGGTGTACGGCAACCTGATATGACGCTCGAACGCACCCTCGACGCCGAATCGCGGGCCCGCCGCCAGCACTGCGCCGAATGCGGGCGCGGTGGCGGCGAGCGCACTCGACACCGGCGCAGGCAGCTGCAACCACAGCGACATGCCGCCCTCGGAGCGTCGGTAGCGCCAGTCCGGAAGATGTTCGGCCAGAGCGTCTTCGAGGACGTCGCGACGCTCACGTAGCTGCGATCGACGGAGCTCGAGCGCGGGTTCGGCATCCTGCAGCAGGAACGACGACGCCAACTGATCCATGATCGAGGTGCCGAGGTCGTGCGCTGCTCGCGAGCCTGCCAGCTGCGAGACGAGCGACGGATGCGCCCTGATCCAGCCGATGCGCAGGCCGCCCCAGAACGACTTGGATGCCGAGCCGATCGTGACGATGTCCGACCCCGAGACCCGCCCGAACGACGCGACCGGCGGCGGCGGCGGGGCGTCGAGCCACAGGTCCACCATCGTTTCGTCGACGATGAGCGTCATACGAGTGTCGCGGGTGATGCGTGCGAGTTCGGCCCGCCCCTCGGCACCGAGCACCTGCCCGGTGGGATTGTGGAAGTCCGGAATCAGATACGCGACCTTGGCTGCCGTTTGCCGTGCTGCACTGCGAATCCCGTCGAGATCCCAGTCGCCGTCGGCCGGACGTACCGGCACCGGAACGGGACGGGCACCGACTCGCCTGATGGCCTCGAGGGCGTTGGGGTAGGTCGGGTGATCGATCAGCACCCGGTCGCCGGGTGAGGTCAAGGTGCCCAGTAGTAGCCGAACTGCTTGCTGCGCACCGGAAGTCACCATGATCTGATCGGCCGTCGTCGGCAGGCCACGCTCGACGAAGCGTTGCGCAATGGCCTCACGCAGCACCGCCAGACCGATGGGCTCCATGCCGTGCGTCGGCAGATACGTCGGAAGTGCTTGCAGCGCAGACTCGTACGCCGCAGTCATGGTGCCGTCCGCCGCTGCCATCGCAGCGTGGGACATGTCCACGACCGGACCCGAGGGCGAAGTCGACTGAATCAACATTCCGTTGGGAGTGGGTGCAGCGGGGAGTGCGACGGTACTGCGCGATCCCTGCTTGCTGATCAGATAACCCTCGTCTCGCAGTACCGAGTACGAGGACGTGATGGTGGTGCGACTGAGATCGAGAGCCGCCGACAGATCACGCTCACTGGGCAGACCGACGCCGAGCGGGATGCGACCGTCGTGAATCAGTAGTCGAACGCCGTCGGCCAACGCGCGATACGTCGGACGCGACGCCTTGCGCCTACCGGATCCGTCCGAGGACGCGTCGCCGCGCCAGCTGCCGAGATCGCGGGCCAGTGACGTTGCGTTGAGGACTCTCGAAGCCATGCCCACCAGTATTCGCCCACTGGCCTCGAACATTCAAGTCCATTGCGCATTCCACTGGACTGCCGCTCGGGGCCAGGTGGATACTGGACCGATGCCGAGCAGCACGCTCTTCGACACCGCCATCGGCCGTTGCGGCATCGCGTGGACCGACGACGGAGTGGTCGCCGTCGCCCTGCCCGAACCGTCGGATGAGGCTCTGTTGGATTACCTGGCCGGCTTCGGTGTAGCGAAAGGACCAGTCGATGCGCTCGCGGCCGACGCGATCGAGCGAATTGTCGCCCTGCTCGATGGACGGACTGTCGACATGAGCCCGATTCCGCTGCTGCTCCAAGTCTCGGAGTTCGACGCCTCGGTGTACACCGTATGTAGCGGGATTCCCCGGGGCGCGACACTCACCTACGGCGACATCGCCCGCATGCTCGGCCACCCCGGTGCAGCCCAGGCCGTGGGTGGCGCGTTGGGACGTAACCCCGTGCCGATCATCGTCCCGTGCCATCGGGTGCTCGGCGCAGGCACGGAAGTCGGCGGCTTCTCGGCACCGGGTGGTACGAATACCAAACAAAAGATTCTCGGTATCGAAGGGGTCCCGGGATTCGACGAGCCGACGTTGTTCTGAATTACTACCTGAACGATTGAAACTGCTCGACCGAATAAACCGCCCGAAACGGGGAGGAAGAATGGGTTTCAGGCAGATATACCGAGAGCCGCGATAGGAGCGTCGACTGCTGACACCAATACGACTTCCGGACCCGGGGTGACATCGGATTCCTCGCGCCGACCACCGATGGTGAATGCACCCACATCCGGAAGCCACCCGATAGCACCGCGTTGAAAGAGGTTGTACCGACCTGATCCGGTGGGCGTCGGACGCTCGTTGCTGATCGGGTAACCAAGTGCGCCATAGGGTCCCCCGTGACCGAGGTACCAGTCCAGGATCGGACCGTGCACTTCGTGGGCGCCACCTTCGGGAAGAGCGAACACGGTAGCGTGCGTGAATTCGAGCATTCCTCCGCCCTCGGGGCCGAGCATGAATTCACCGGCCTGAGCGCCGATCCAGGGATGTTCGTATGCGAAGCGATCGAATTGGTAGCTGAAAACTTCCAATCCGTTGTAATTTTCAGTCATCGCTCGACCTTCCGTCGCTTTACCTGGTCGCAATTATCCACGCCGGTGAGCAGATGCGCAGTTCGATTCGGACATATATGTGACGGCGCTAATTCAGCAACGCGAGAATATCCGCCGGAATCCGATCCACATCTGCCGGATCGATCACCGACCGCGACCACGAACCGCCGGTGCCGTCGAGACGAACGAGCTCATCGGGACCGAGTAGCCACAGCTGATCACCGGCCGACCAGTTGACGCCGTAGCCGTAGGCCTCACTGGACGTGGCGGGGGCGCTGTACTGGACTGCTCCGGTGGCGTCGACGATTTGCAGAGTCGGAGCGCCGTCGATGTCGACCACCCGGGCAGTCGACGCGCCCGACGGCGAGGTCACCGGTGCGGACAGAGCCACGGGAGCCGGCGGGGTGGTGACCTCCTCCGGTAGGGCAGCGGGTGTGTCGGTGGTGGACGACGGGGTGGTCGTGGTCGGCGGAACCTCGACCGGTGGCGGAGCCGGAGACTCCTCGGTGAGCGACGGATCCGTCGTGGTCGGAGCCGGTGCGACGGTGGACTCCGGGACCAGCGGAGACGTCACCGGCGGTGCAGGTGTGGTGGTCTCCGGAACGATCGCTCGTGGGGCGCTGCGAGCGGCAGCCGGGGTGCCTCCGCAACGAGCACTGGCAGCCAGGCCGATGAGAAGACCGTTGTTCATCGTTATGTTCACAGTGGGGCTCGGCTGCGAGAACCTCGTGCCTGATTTGGTTCGGATGGACGCGGTGTAGACGCCGTCGAGCACCGGGGCCAGCGGCAGCGGTAGCAATTCCAGGAGTGCTCCGTTCTCCACTGCTTGAGTGATGACCACCCCGGTAGCAGCAGTCCCGGCTACCGCAAACTCACGGTCGTTCTCGCCGGCCTTCCTCAGTGTCAACTGGTAGGTGTACTGCGCCCCCCGTGAGGGGAAAGTGAGATTCACGAAGCGAATCGCACCGAGAAGCCCCCGCTCGGCATTCGTGCACGTCAGCGACAGCGGTGCTGGAATCGGCAAGGCTGTGGTGATGGTGCCACTGAGGGCCGTTGCCGTATCTTGTCCCGCAGCAAGGGTTGTCGGAGTGTTCGAGGCACTGATGCCCACTGCCGAGATGGCCGCCAGCGCGAGCACCACACCGAGGGTGGACGTCCCGCGTCCCTGTGCGCTGTGCCGCCCACTGGGCGGTTCCTGCAGTCGATCGTCGTCGGGCTGCGCAGGGGACTCCACCGTGGGCCTACGAAATCCGAACGCGGTCATGAGGAGTGCGCCGACGGCGATGCCTCCGATGAACACTGCGACCGGGCCGCTGAGCCAGGTGACCGCATAGCCGAGTTTCCCGACGCTGAAGAACACACGATCGGCCTCGGACACCACGTAGCTCTCGGCATCGGGCTCAGCGTTCGCGTCACCCTTGAGGAACAGCTGTGCAGTATCGGTTCCGACCGCCCCGATCTCGACCACGCGGTGGGTGATTCCTGTTCCCGACGCGTTGGTCACCTTGACGATGTCGCCGACCTCGATGTCCGCGACCGGAGTCGTCTTGCTCAGCGCCAGAGCGCCGGTGTCGATAGCCGGGGCCATGGACCCGGAACGGAAGATCAAGGGGGTGATCCCGAAGAACACGGCCGCGAGTGCGAACAGCACACAGATGAGACCGGCGACAGCGCCGACGGTCAGAGCGATCTCGCGAAGCAGACGCGGGCGAGATCGCATGGGGGTGGCTGCGTGGGTATCGGACATGATCTACGTCGACGTCGCGGTGATGGTGTACGTGATGGTGCCGGACAGGGCGGGGGTCGGCTGAGCCCCCGCTGTCATCGTCACGCTGATACACAGCTGATCGGATCCGTTCACGGCGAGAGGTCGATTCAGAGCTGGAAACGGCTTCGAGGTTTCCAGGCCGGTCACCGTGCTGATTGCCGCGCCGGAGCACGCCGAGCCGGATGGGAGACCGGTGTGCACCGAGGAATTGAGCCTGTTTCCCAGAGCAGCGTTACTGGCCACTACGGAGACGGTGTACGTGTTGGCGACGGATCCGGTCGCGTTGCTCACCAACAGCCCGGCCGCGACGGTGTCGCCGGGGAAAATTGCGGGATTGGCCAAGGTCGTCGAGAACGCAGTCGGATTGTTGTCCACGGCCGGGTCGCCGACCTTGATGTCGAGTCGACCCGTCGTGAAGGTGCCCGACGTCGCCGTCGCCGTATCCGACCACGCAGCAAGGGTTCCCACCGCACCGAGGCCGAGAACGATGCCGATCGACATGATGGCCCGGGCGCGTGCGCTGATGAGCGCGGAGCCTGTTCGGCGGAGAACCGCCCTCGGACCGGCGGTGTCACTGTGACGCGACATCAGGGCTGCGCCCCTTCCATATCCGTCCGCGCACCCGATGACTCCGGGCACTCGGCGCTGTTGCTGTTGTCCCACTGCACAACGAGATCGACTGCAGCAGAGGAGGAACGGGTGTCGTTTCCGGCAGCTTCGGCCATCGTGATCGTGGCGTCGATGCGCCTCTTCTGCCCGGCCGCGAGGTCGATCCACGCGCACGATTCGGCCAGCTCGCCGCCGCCGATCGAGACGCTCAGGGATCGCAGGTACGCCGGGTTGTCGCTGTCGAAGGTCAGCCAGAGCCGCCCGTCCCGGTCGGTGTCGTTGAACACGTGGAACTGCGATTCACGCGCGTCTCCGGGAACCCACCGAATATCGTTGTCGAAGAATGCGCTTCGAAGGGTCGACGCCCACTCCCTCCCGTCGTCGCTGTACTTGACGGTGTGCGCTCGGGTGGATCCGGCACCGAGGAACAACACGACTGCGACGCCCGCGAAGACGGCCGTGTAGGCGACAAAGGCGCTGTGTCTCAAGGCGACTGCTCCTTCCGGCTCCGGTGGCGATCGACACCGGCCCCGACGAACATGAACAGCGCATACCCGACCAATCCGATGACGATGACAGTCACGGTGATCTTTCGCTGTTCACCGTTGAGCCAGTTGTTGACGTAGCCCATGTACGGCACCGAGTACCAGACTTTTCCGCGAATCTGCCCGATCTGCACCGGGTTCTCGTCGTCGGATCCGTTGTTGTCCCCTCGAGTGACATAGGTGGTGATACCTCGTCCGCTCTGCTGGGTCGCCACGATGCGGTGAGTCACCACTTCGGGCTCGCCCGAACGGATTTGATAGGTGATCGCAGTACCTACCTCGAGTTCGTCTGCAGCTGCGGGCTTGACCACAACCAGACTCCCCGGTGGGTACGACGGCTTCATCGAGCCGGTGAGAATCGTGTACGGCGTCGAACCGGTGACTTTCGGAACGACGACGGTCACCCCGAGAACGAACAACATCGCCGCCAGAAGCGTGTACGACGCGATCCGGCTCACCCACCACCAGACACCGGTCCGGTTCTCCTCGGACACGCCTGTCACGGTTTCGATCACGTCCGTGTCGTCGTCGGCATTCATGTCTGGTCCGCCCGGAACGAGAACGTCACCGTCGACGACGCGCTCTGCGGCGGAGTGGCACCGACGGCGAGCCGAAAGCACCACACTTCGCGGGCACCTGCGGCCAACAGTCTGGCCGCCGGTGGCACCGGAGCTTGCGCGCCACTGGCACTTCCGCTGTACAACTGTGTCGTCGGACCCGTCGGTGTACCTGACGCCGGGCAATTCGTCTCGTCCGCAACAGTTGTCGCAGTCAAGACAAGAGGGACTGTTCCGGTCGACGTGGTTCCTTGCAGCCGAAAGTTGAACGGTACGGTGCCGGAGTTCCGGATCGAGAGCGGTGCCTGGGAGAAACCGTTCGGTCCGAGGTCGGTCGAACCGAGCGCAGCGAGAACGTAGTCGTTCACTTCTGCTCCGTTCGGGCCGACCTCGATGTCCAAGGTGCCGGAGTTGATGGTCCCGCCGGCAACCATCTGCTCGTCACGCCACAGCGCGCCCGTCGACTGTGCTGATCCGAAGACCACCACAGCGACGGACGCGGCTGCGAGCGCCCAATAACGACCGTGCTTGTTCGTCACCGCAACAGATCAGGGACGAACCTGGTCGAGCGTCAGGGTGAAGGCATTGAGGTCGACGCTCTCGTTCTGGGCGATCAGACCGGCCGTGTCTTCGTCGAACGTGATGGTCACCTCGACGGAGATGGTCTGCGGAGACGTCGTCAACGGAAGGTCGACGGCGGATCCGTTGGGCAACGATGTACCACCGTTCACCGACACCTCGGTGTCCAGCGCGGCCGCCAATGCGGTGTCGCCACCGACTGCGGTGAAGTCCGCCGTGATGGAGGCTCGCAGATTGTCTCCTGCCCAATCGACCGTGTACTGAGTCGAGTACTCGAGAACGTCGCCCGGCACGATGAGGAAGCCGGAAGGGTCGGCTCCGAGATCCGCGTTGGGCGTGACCGAGGTTTCGGTCCAGGCCGCCGTTCCGGGGACCGGGGCGAAGTTCAGTTCGCCGGAGTTGATCTCACCTCCGGTTACGGTCTCGGTGTCCTGCCACAGCGCATAGGATCCCAAACCGCCGAGCAGCAGTACAGCTGCCGCCCCCGCAGCTATGGCGCCCTTGGTTGCCTTGTTCATTCGTTGTCGCTTTCTTCGGTGGCCTTGTTCGTGAGGCCGAGGGGGAGGTGACCCGATGTGGGTCGGTCGGCCGGAATGTGGGCCTCCGCAACTGGGTGCGATATCCATTGTTTCGCAACGACCGTCCGGTCCGTTACCCAAGCGATGGTAAAAGTCCAGTAGTCTTTTTGGCTGCATATTTCGAACTCCAGGATTACACATGAACATTTGATGTAAAGCAGTAGTGGATACGAAATGTCTTGATTACCAGGAGATCACCGCTGCAAAAGCGCTATTCAAAGGCGATGACGACATCTTTCAGGAGATTTTTCCGGCCACTGTCGCTGTTTGGACGCCGCTACCCAAGCAGGCTGCCACGGCACGGTTCGAGGTACGAAAAAGCCCCGAGGCCGTGGGCCTCGGGGCGTGAAATTTCGCAGTGCTGCCTACCGCAGAATGTCCCGCCGAACGATGGTTTCGTCGCGGCCCGGTCCGACTCCGATGCACGACATGTACGCACCCGAGAGCTCCTCGAGACGCAGGACGTAGTTCTGCGCGTTGATCGGCAGTTCCTCGAACGTGCGGGCACCGGAGATGTCTTCCCACCAACCGGGCATCTCTTCGTAGATCGGCTTCGCGTGGTGAAAACCGGTCTGTGTCATCGGCATCTCGTCGTGCCGGACGCCGTCGACGTCGTAGGCGACACAGATGGGCACCGTGTCCAGGCTCGAGAGCACGTCGAGCTTGGTCAGGAAGTAGTCGGTGATGCCGTTGACGCGGGTGGCGTAGCGCGCGATGACGGCGTCGAACCAGCCGGTGCGTCGAGCACGACCGGTGGTGACACCCACCTCGCCACCTTGCTTGGCCAGGTATTCACCGTGATTGTCGAACAGCTCCGTCGGGAACGGGCCCGAGCCGACACGCGTCGTGTAGGCCTTCAGGATGCCGAGGACGGTCCCGATCTTGTTGGGGCCGATGCCGGATCCGACCGAAGCGCCGCCCGCAGTCGGATTCGAGGACGTGACGTACGGGTACGTGCCGTGATCGACGTCGAGCAGGGTGCCCTGCGATCCCTCGAGCAGAATCGTCTCGCCGCGCTCGAGAGCCAGATTCAGCTGCAGCCTGGTGTCGGTGATGCGGTGCTTGAAGCCCTCGGCCTGCTCGAGCACCTCGTCGACGACCTGCTGCGAGTCGAGAGCCCGCCGGTTGTAGATCTTCGAGAGCACCTGGTTCTTGAATTCCAGTGCAGCCTCGACCTTTTGGGTCAGGATCTTCTCGTCGAGCACATCGGCTGCGCGGACGCCGACGCGAGCGATCTTGTCCTGATAGCACGGCCCGATGCCGCGGCCGGTGGTTCCGATCTTCTTGGCTCCGAGGAAGCGCTCGGTCACCTTGTCGATGGCCACGTGGTACGGCATGATCAGGTGCGCATCGGCGCTGAGCAGCAGGTTCGCGGTGTCGACGTCACGCTTTTCGAGACCGTCGAGCTCGGTGAGCAGCACACCCGGGTCGACGACGACGCCGTTGCCGATGACGTTCTTCACGCCGGGCGTGAGAATTCCCGACGGGATCAGGTGCAGCGCGAACTTGTCGCCGTTCGGAAGGACCACGGTGTGGCCGGCGTTGTTGCCGCCCTGGTAACGAACGACCCACTGGAGGCGTTCGCCGAAAAGGTCGGTGGCTTTGCCTTTGCCCTCGTCGCCCCACTGGGCGCCGATCAGGACTATCGCCGGCATGTGCTCTCCTACGTTGCTTTCGTGCGAGGACGTGCTGCAAATATTGCTCGATCGAACGCAGCCGTCACCATTTGTCGCAGGCGCGACAGTGGCCGGGAGAACAGTCTAGCCGAGGCGGTGAGCTGGCCCGCATGCCGCTACGGTCGAGCCGAAACGAGGGCACTATGGTCGTTCGAGGGTTCACCGAAGATCTAGGAGCGCCGTGACACCGTTCGTTCTGCAGTGCGGAAACCCGCCGTTGCCGATCACGCTGACCGACGTCCCACTGCGCAACGCCGATGCCGTACCGACCGACGACGACTGCAGCGCGCTGTTCGCAGACATCGAATCCGCCCCCGCACCACGCATCATCGTGTTGGGCGACGATGCCTCGCTGGCCGCCGTTCTCACCAGGCTGATGCGCACCGACCGTCTGCACGTCGAAGTCGCGTTCGTACCGGAGACCGCCACCAACGCCGCCCACATCTACAAACTCGGGACCGGATCCCGCGCCGCCAAAGTCGCACTGACAGGAAAAGCGTCGAGCACGCCCCTCATTCGCGACGACGCGGGCAAGGCCGTCGTCGGTCGGGCGGTGCTCGGCGGCGGCGGAGGCGCGGAACTCGAGGGCGAGGCGTACGTCGACGACACTCGGTTGTTCTCCGGAGTGGTACCCGGCGTCGAGGTGGCACCGACCCCGGAGTTGCCGGGTCTGCGCGCGCGAGTGATCAGCCGTCGACGGTTGCTGCCTCGCCGCTGGGTGAGCGGACGCGCGATGCAGCTGGGCTCCCCCGCCGCAGACCTGATGCGCGACGGCATCGCAGGCGACAGAACAGTGAAGAGATCGACGTTCTACCGTCACCACGAAGAGTGGTTGCTGGTCCGATGACCGTTCCGCTGCGCCGCAGTCCCGTCCTGCCGAGCCCGGTGTTCGTGGCCGTTCTCGCCGTAGCCGGAGTGGGCGGCGCACTGGCGTGGACGGCCGAGGACGTCACGTCCGTCGCCGCGCGCCTCGGAGTGTTCGTACTGGTGCTCGCCGGATGGATCGCCTCGGTGTGCCTGCACGAATTCGGGCACGCGTACACCGCTTTTCGGGCCGGCGACCGGGAAGTGGAACTTCGCGGTTACCTGACGCTCAACCCGCTGAAGTACACCCACCCGTTGCTCTCGATCGTCCTGCCGGTGGTGTTCATCGCGATCGGCGGAATCGGACTTCCGGGCGGTGCCGTGTATCTGCGCACCGGCCAATTTTCGGCGTCCACGCAGCGCCGCATCGCCCTCGCCGGACCGTTCGCCAACGCCGTTGTCGCCGTGGCACTCCTGATCGTCATTCGCATGTTCGGCACCGACGGCACCCATCAGGCCTTCTGGTACGGGCTCAGTTTCCTGGCGTTCCTGCAGATCATGGCCACGATCCTCAACCTGATTCCGGTACCGGGACTCGATGGATACGCCGCACTCGAGCCCTCGCTCTCGCCCGCCACCCGTGCGTCGCTGAACCAGTTCAAGGGCTACGGAATTCTCGTTCTCGTCGCGTTGCTGTTCGTGCCCGCAGTCAACTCCGCATTCTTCGGGGCGATCTACACCCTGTTCGGGCTGTCCGGTGTTCCCGAGTTCTTCGCCGGCAACGGCAACTACCTGATGCGATTCTGGCTGTGACTCAACTGTTCTCACGCACGATGCTCGACGCGACATCACGCAGCGATCGACGCAACGATGCGGGATCCAACACGCTGACTCCCCCGCCGAGCGCGATCAGCTGAGCGAGAGCGACCTCCTCGCTCTCGAGCATCAACTCCACCTCGGTCCACCCGTCGCTGTCGGGCGGACCGAGTTCCGGGGTGGCCGCGACGCCGATCACCCGAGGCAGAGCACGCACCGCGTTGTCGGACAATCGAACTCGACAGGGAAACCTCAGCAGCGACCGATCGAACTCCGCCATCGACGCACCCCACCACTGCGCGAGGTCGAAGCCGGCCGGCCGAAGCACCTCGATCGCCAGTTCCGCCACGCTCTCGATCCGATCGACCCGAAACGACAGAATGCGCTCACCGCGAGTGGCCACCAGATACCAGACCGAGGCCTTCACCACGAGTCCGAGCGGCCCGAGAACCCGACTCCTGCCGCGGTAACCGATCTCGATCTGTCGACCACCGAGTACCGCACGCGCCAACACCGGGACCAACTCGTTCGCCGCGGGCGCGGTGAACCACCCGGGAACATCCACGTGCACACGCTCACGCCACAACTGCGCGCTCGCCCGTAGCGACACCGGCAGCGCGCCGAGGAGCTTGCTCTCGGCCGCGGCGGTGGCGTCGGACAATCCGAGGTCGGCCGCAACCGACGGCATACCGAGCAGCATCAGCGCCGATGTTTCGGTACCGGTCATGCCGGTCAGTTTCGACTGCCACCCGTCGAGCAATCGGATGCCGCCGCCGGGGCCCGGTTCGGTCCACAGCGGCACGCCTGCGGCCCCGAGCGCGCCGATGTCGCGGTAGATGGTGCGCACCGATACCTCGACCTCGTCCGCGAGAGACTGCGCGGTCGCCTGCCGCCCCTCTTGGAGCAGCAACATGATCCGAAGCAATCGTGCGGAACGCATCTGTCCGATATCACTGACACACGATGTCAGTGATGGTCGTAAACACTCGACACATGACGACGTGGAACGACTTCTCGACAGCCGCCCCGAACCTGGCCTCGGCGGTTCGGGCCAGATTCACCGCCCACAAGCATCACGTACTCGCGACGCTCCGGGCGGACGGCTCACCGCGCGTCAGCGGAACCGAGGTCGAGTTCGACGACAGCGGTGTGCTGCGACTCGGTTCGATGCTCGGTGCCGTCAAAGCGCGAGATCTGCAGCGTGACGGGCGGTTCGCGCTGCACAGCAATCCGGGTCACCATTCCATGGAGGGCGGGGACGCGAAGATCGGCGGACGTGCCGTCGAAATCATCGATCCTGCTGTGCTGCAACCGATATTCGACGCGTCACCGAGCGAGCTGGTGCCGTATCACGTGTTCGACCTCGATATCACCGAGGTCGTCCTGACCTCACTGGTGGACGATCACATGCAGATCGACGTGTGGCGTCCCGGCTCCGAGGTGCGCACCGTCACCAGGTGAGCTCTTCCTTGCAGGTTCGGCCGTGCGCGGCGGGTTCGACCTGCACAGTGGCGTGGTCGAGTCCGTAGGCGGACAGCAAGGCCCGGGCTCGGTCGAGCACCATCGACGACGAGCCCTCGCATTCGAGATGCACGGTGGCCACATCCATTCCGGTGGTCAGCGTCCACACGTGCAGGTCGTGAACCCCCGTCACGCCCGGTAGCGCGTTCAGATCGCCGGTCAGCGCGTCGACGTCGACGTGTCCGGGACTGGCCTGGGTGAGAATGCGCAATGCCGAGCCGGCGAGCTTGATCGCGCGCGGGATAACCCACAGCGAGATCAGGACGCCGACGACGATGTCTGCCCAGGTCCACCCGAACACGACCATCAGCACGCCGGCCACGAGCACGCCGACGCTGCCGACCGCATCGGCCAGAACTTCCATGTAGGCACCGCGGACGGCCAGGGAATCCTTGGCGTCGCCGCGAATGAGCAGCATGACGACGATATTGGCCGCGAGGCCGGCAGTCGCGGTGAGAATGAGTGGCACGCCGGGGATTTCAGGTGCATCGCCGATGCGCGAGATCGCCTCGTACATGATGAAGGCCGCAACACCGAGCAGCAGAACGGCATTCGCGATGGCGGTCAATACTTCCGCCCGATACCAGCCGAATGTCCTTGCCGCTACGGCACTTCCCTTACGGGCGAGCAACAGCGCGATCAGACCCATGGACATGCCGAGGACATCGGTGAGCATGTGACCCGCGTCGGCGAGCAGGCCGAGCGACCCGATCGCCAAGGCCACGGTCGCCTCTACGACGAGGAACACCACCAGAATGGCCAACGCGACGATCATCTTGCGCACGCGAGAGCTGGGCGGCCCCGCACCTGCGGGCGTGTGACCGCCTACGCCGTGACTGTGCCCGTGACCCGCGCCCATGACTCCCCCTGGTGACCGATGTCTACTTCCGGAAGTCACCATATGCGTACATACGCATATATGCAATGGTGCGCTCGGGTCACAGCTCCGGCGGGACGTGCGGGTGCTCCACCGTCGGCGGAAGCGTCGCCAACGCGGAAATACGCTTGAGCCCCGCGACCTGCAGCAGGTCGACGATGATCGACCGCAACTGCGCCAACACCACCGTCGCCGACAGACCGGCGTTGGAAATCAACTCCGGTTTGGCACCGGCTGCGACCGACCTCAGCACTCGCGCCGCCTCTGCCGCGTCCGGCTTCTGCCCCGGATCGGCGAGAATCATCTGCCGCAACACCTCGACCGCATGCGCCAACTTCTCCACCTCGTCGACAACCCGCGGATCGAGGATCTCGTCGTCGCGCACCAGCGTCAGCGACCGACGCGCGAGCACCCGGATGTTGCGGACGGCATTGTCGATGGGATCGGCCGTGGCCGCGAGCGTCGCAAGACGATTGCGGTGATTCCAGTACATCGGAGAAATTCGCGCGATCTCCCGGCCGCCCTTGAGATCGGTCCGCAGAGCATCGATACCCGACTGCGTCGCACGCGCCTTCCGCAGCGCCTCCTCGATCGGTTTGGGATCGTTCGCCACCAAACCGTCGGCCACCTTCTGCAACACACTCGCAGCCGTCGCCAACACGCTCGCCGCATCCTTCCGGGCCCGCCACACCGGATGCGTCGGGATCAACGCCACGATCGCGATGCCCACCAGACCACCGACCAAAGCGTCGACCATGCGGTTGGGGCCACCCATGTTGCCGGGCGGGATGAGCGTCGCCACCAGCACGGCAGACGACCCGGCCTGCATCGCGATGATCGGGCCGCCGTCGAGGAACACCGCAGCCGACATCGCCAACACCACGACCAGAGCGATCTGCCACGGCCCACTGCCGATCAGTGAGATGAGCAGATCTCCGACGCCGATGCCCACCGTCACTCCGACGACGAGCTCGGCCGATCGGCGCAGGCGAGCACCGAGCGAGACGCCGAGCGAGACGACGGCGGCGATCGGTGCGAAGAACGGGCTCTCGTGACCGACGATGTCCGTCGCGACGAACCACGCCACACCTGCCGCCAACGCGCATTGAATGATCGGCAGCAGCGACAACTTCAGCCGAGCACTGCCCGACTTCAGTCGGGTTCGGCCTCGCGCCCGGCTGGCGCGGGCTCGATCAGCCCAGGCCGAGCGCTTCTGCTGCCTTGGGGTCACAGTCTTCGAGGAGGTCGAGGCAGCGGGCGTACTCGTCGTGCTCGTTGATGTCGCGGGCTGCCTTGGCGAGGACTGCGACGCATCGGAGGAATCCTCGGTTGGGCTCATGGCTGTACGGGACCGGCCCGAATCCCTTCCATCCGTTACGACGCAACTGGTCCAGACCTCGGTGGTAACCGGTACGAGCGTAGGCGTACGCCGTGATGGTGGCACCCGACTCGAGCGCGGCCTCGGCGAGGTAGGCCCACGCGATGGACGCCGTCGGATGCGCCGCCGCGACGGTCTCGGGCGCCTCGTGGTTCAGCAGCGCGGATTCGGCCTCGTCGTCGCCGGGCAACAGTGTGGGTTGGGGTCCGAGCAGATCACCGAAAGAAGTCATGGCGCTCATTGTGCCCCTACGTCACCGAATCGTGTCCGAACACCCCCGGTGGCGCTCGTGCTGAGCGGCCTACACGGTCGATAGGCTGCCAGCTGACGAAATTTCAGACATACCGCTCTTGCAAGAATTCGGTGAACGAGGGAGAACGCATGCCGGACGAGAAGAAGAATGCGCCCTCCGAGGCCGACGCAGCCACCGAGAAGATCGACCTGGGCAAGAAGAAGCAGGTCGACGAGCCCGCCGACACTCCGACCGAGAAGATCGCCACTGCCCCAGCCGAGACACCGGCCGTGGCGGAAGCGAAGCCGGTCGCGAAGCCCACCGCGGCCCCACGTCGCATCCCGCCGCGAAACCCGTCCGAAGCTTCGGCGAAAGATGTTGCGGCAGAGAAGAAATCGCCTGCCGCTGTGCCGCAACCAGTCGGGCCGAGGAAGATCGAGCCGCAGAAGCCGGGCCCCAAGCAGGTCGGTCCCCAGCGCGTCGGGCCGTCGCCGACAGAACCCGGCACACCGAGTCGGAAGAAGTGGTGGGCGGCACTGGTGGCCGCGGTTGTCGTGATCGCGGCAGTGACCGCAGGCGCGTATCTGCTGATCGACCGCACGAGCGTCGACGACTCCCCGGAGGCCCGAATCAGAACGACCGTGGAGTCCTTCACCCGAGCGTTGGCCGGCGGCGACCTGGCCACGCTGCGCAGTACCTCGTGCGGTGACCTGGCGACGTTCTACCGAGACATCCCGGACGCGGAATTCGCCGAGGTGCACCGCGTCTCGGCCGAGCAGGGCAACATACCCACCCTCGACAGCATCGACGCCATCCAGGTCGGCGACGACACCACCGCGATCGCTCAGGTCATCGCGCACACCGATGCCAACCCGAACGATCGATCGCCGCGCACCTTCGACCTGCGCCTCGAGGGCGATCAGTGGAAGGTGTGCAGCTGACGCTGCATGTGCGCAGAAACTCGTAGCAGGCTACGAGTTTCTGCGCACATGCGGCGAAGCCGCTCTACCCGGCGGATACGCTGCGGCCGGCGGACTTGAGGTCGTTGCAGGCCTCGACGACACGGGCGGTCATGCCTGCCTCGGCCTTCTTGAGGTAGCTGCGCGGGTCGTAGGCCTTCTTGTTACCGACCTCGCCGTCGATCTTGAGCACACCGTCGTAGTTGGAGAAGAAGTGTCCGGCGATCGGGCGGCTGAACGCGTACTGGGTGTCGGTGTCGACGTTCATCTTCACCGTTCCGTATTCGAGAGCCTCTTCGATCTCGCTCTTCGCCGAGCCGGATCCGCCGTGGAAGACGAAGTCGAACGGCTTGGAACCCGAGGCCAGGCCCAGCTTCTCCGACGCGACCCGCTGACCGTCTGCCAGCACCGAAGGCTTGAGCTTGACGTTGCCCGGCTTGTAGACGCCGTGCACGTTGCCGAACGTGGCCGCCAGCAGGTAGCGCGAGCCTGCGTCGCCTGCGCCGAGGGCCTCGACGGTCTTGAGGAAATCCTCGTTCGACGTGTACAGCTTGTCGTTGATCTCGGCCTCGACGCCGTCTTCCTCGCCGCCGACGACACCGATTTCGATCTCCAGAATGATCTTTGCGGCCGCCGCGCGGGCCAGCAGATCCTTGGCGATCTCCAGATTCTCGTCGATCGGAACGGCCGAGCCGTCCCACATGTGCGACTGGAACAGCGGGTTCTTACCGGCGTCGACGCGTTCCTGCGAGATCGCGAGCAGCGGACGCACGTAGGTGTCCAGCTTGTCCTTGGGGCAGTGGTCGGTGTGCAGAGCGATGGTGACGTCGTACTCGGCGGCTACGACGTGCGCGAACTCGGCGAGTGCAACAGCGCCCGTGACCATGCTCTTGATACCGAGTCCGGATCCGAATTCGGCTCCGCCGGTCGAGAACTGAATGATGCCGTCGCTACCCGCGTCGGCGAAGCCCTTGATGGCGGCGTTGATGGACTCGGAACCCACACAGTTGATTGCCGGAAAGGCGAACTTGTGTTCCTTCGCCCGGCCCAGCATCTCGGCGTAGACCTCGGGAGTTGCGATAGGCACGGCGTCATTCCTCCATTGAAAAGTTCGGTTGTGTCCTCTGCAGTATGGCAACCTCCGGGCCCGGTGTCGTGCGTACCCGCGCCCTCTGGTCATTCCGCAGGCTCCACTCCCGCGCCCTCTGGTCATTCCGCAGGCTCCACTCCCGCGCCCACTAGGTCATTCCGCAGGCTCCACTCCCGCGCCCCTCTGGTCATTCCGCAGGCTCCACTCCCGCGCCCCTCGGGTCATTCCGCAGGCTCCACTCCCGCCCCCTCTGGTCATTCCGCAGGCTCCACTCCCGCTGACGTCGGCCGGGAGCGACGGCCCGTCGACGGTGCCGAACAGGCCATGACGTTCACAGCGGGGCGACACCTTCTGTTCAGGACTTACCAGTTTCGGCCGGTAGTGTGGGCGCGGTGAGTCTCCTAGCTGCCTCGGAAACGATGACGACGAACCTGGCCCTGTTGCCCGGATTCCTCGACCCGGTGAACCTGCTCAACTCCTTCGGTCACTGGGTGCTCATCGGGCTGCTGCTGGTGGTCTTCATCGAGTCGGGGCTGCTGTTTCCGCTGCTCCCAGGTGATTCCCTCCTCTTCACAGCTGGGTTGATCGCGGCGTCGAAGTCCACCGAGATCGAGCCGTTCGCGTCCATCTGGACCCTGGTCATCCTGATCCCGATCGCGGCCATCCTCGGCGATCAGGTCGGCTATCTCATCGGCACGAAGGGTGGTGCGGCCCTCTTCAAGAGCAACGATTCGCGATTCTTCAAGAAGAAGTACATCGACGAATCGCATATCTTCTTCGAGAAGCACGGTCCGATCACCATCATCCTGGCGCGCTTCGTGCCGATCGTGCGTACGTTCGCACCGGTCGTCGCCGGTGCGTCGCACATGAAGTACTCACTGTTTCTCACCTACAACGTCGTCGGCGGCATCCTCTGGGGTGCCGGCGTGACCGTGCTGGGGTACCTGCTCGGGCAGATCGCGTTCATTCGTGACCACGTCGACATCATCTTCCTTCTCATCGTCGCCGTCTCCGTCCTCCCCATCGTCATCGAGGTCGGCAAGCGCATGATCAAGGCCCGCAAGACTCCGCTCGGGGAGGCCACCGACGTGATCGAGGCCGTCGCCCCGGACACCAAGTCCTGATCGAGATCTTCCGAAAGTGATCGAGTCCATGTCGTCGATTACCACTGCGCTGCCGAGCGTGTCCGTTCAGGCGGTCGGCAGTTTCGGTCCGCTGGAGACGGCAGGCCCGCTCGTCGTGTGGATCATCGTGATGACGTTCGTGTTCATCGAATGCGCGGTGATCATCGGGTTGTTCCTGCCCGGAGATTCGATGCTGATCACGGCCGGAATCGTGATGGCGACCCATGCGTCGGGCACCGGTCACATCTGGGCGCTGTCGCTCGGTGCGATGGTCGCCGCCATCGCAGGCAACCAGGTGGGGTACTCGATCGGTCACCGAACCGGCTCGACGCTGGTGGCCCGCAAGAACGGCAAGTACCTCAACACCAAGAACCTGCACAAGGTCAATCTCCTGCTCGAGAAGCACGGATTCTGGGCGGTACTGGTCGCGCGGTGGATCCCCTGGGTGCGCACGCTCTGCCCGCTGGTCGCAGGTGCCGCGAAGATGGATCACCGCAAGTACACGATCGCCAGCACCCTCGGAGCCATCATCTGGGCTCCGGTACTGCTGCTGATCGGGTTCTACTTCGGCTCGTTCATCGACGGCATCCCGTGGCTGATGCCCGCCGTCCTCATCGGCATGATCGTGCTGCTCGTCGTCGGAACCGGGCTCGGTATCTGGCAGTACCGCAAGGAAATGGCCCGCCCCGAGGAGACCATCGAGGTCGAAGAGGTCGTCGAGTAGCGGCCCTGGAAGCCTGGCAGGAGTGGAGCCTGCGGAACGACTGGAAACCGGCAGGAGTGGAGCCTGCGGAACGACTAGAAACCTGCAGCTGCGACGCGGTATGCGGCTTCCATGAGCATCCAGCCGCCGAGTTGCACCGAGAGGTCCCGTTCGGGCACATCGGACGGTCGGACCGTTCCTTCGGTGAAGGTGGCGATGTGCAGGCCTTGCCCCGGGAATCGGGCTTCGCGGGTCCAGTCGGCTCCGAACAGTGGATTGTCTTCCACTTCGAGGCGGTTCTCCCACGCAGACTCGGCCGAGTTCAGCACGATCGCTGCTGCGAGTTCGCGTGCTCGGTCGTCGGCGTCCGAGTCTCCGGGGAGCTCCAACGCGACGATCGCCAGGTAGCGCGCGAGGATCGGGTTGAACAGGCCGCCGTCTCCCCCACCGCCGCCGGTGATGACGAGGTTGCGGGTCAGGTGGTTGTCGATGGCGTCGACCAGGGCATGGACTCGCTGGGCGTGCCTGGGTTCGCCGAGTCGAACGGCGAGTTCGGTCTCGAGGCCCAGCGTGACGCCCTGGCAGTAGCTGTAGACGGCGCGTTCCATCTCGCCGGGCTTTCCGGCCTCGACGAGTGCGCGAGTGGAGTGCATTCCGTCCAGAATCAGCCCCGTGCGCGGGTCTTTGAGGGTGCGGTCCATCCAGTCGGCCATCTCCTGGGCGCGCCACAGCCGACCGGTGCGCGCCAGCATGATCGCGGCCGGACCGTTGGCGGGTGCGTTGTAGAAATCCGACTTCTTGCGCCACGGAATGCCGCCGCCCTCGGCCGGAGCCCAGGCGTCGAACAATTCCATCTCGATCTGCTGGATGCCACCGCGATTGCCGACGAAGTGCTGCCGCTGCGCGCGTTCGAGCGCCAACCCGAGCCACGCCATGTCGTCGTAGTAGTTGTTGGTCCACCCGCTGACGTTGCGGGTTCGGTGCGCTCGGGTGATCTTGTTCAGTCGCCGACGGCGCTTGGCCGTGAGGTCGCGATCTGCGGCGTCGACCGCACAGTCGAGCAGGTGGGCCTGCCACCAGTAGTGCCAGCGCAGGAACATCCGTTCCTTGCGCGCCGGTGGCCAGGCGACGACTCCCAACGTCGTGCCCGGGAGCCCCCACAGCCGACGCATGTGCCGCGCGACGACGGCCCCCTCCGCAGCGTCCGCACGCTGCGACCACAACTCCTGCATACCCGCAATCCTGCCACTACCGTTGCTGATTCGTTACATCCCGCCCCGGAAAGCACACCCGGAAGCGCTGAGCTTCACCACGCAGTATCGAGGTCGGCATGCCGCCGAATCCAGGAGTGCATGGCAATCCCGGCGGCAACACCTGCATTGATGCTGCGGGTGGAACCGAATTGGGCGATCGATACCGTCATCGTGGCCGATTCGCGGGCACTGGCGGTGACCCCCGGTCCCTCCTGCCCGAAGAGCAGCAGGCAGTGACGCGGCAACTCCGCCGTCTCGATGGGCACCGACCCCGGCGTGTTGTCGACGGCCACGACGACGAGGTGCTGCTCCGCGGCGAACGCCATCAGCGCCTCCACCGAGTCGTGGTGATGGATGTGCTGGTAGCGGTCGGTGACCATGGCACCGCGACGGTTCCACCGACGACGTCCGACGATGTGGACCGCCTGAGCCGCGAAGGCGTTCGCGGTGCGCACCACCGTCCCGATGTTGGCGTCGTTGGTGAAGTTCTCGATGGCGACGTGCAGCGAATGGCGTCGGGTGTCGATGTCGGCGACGATCGCCTCGCGTCGCCAGTAGCGGTAGGCGTCGACGACGTTGCGGCGGTCACCGCCGGCGAGCAGTTCCGGGTCCAATCGTGGATCGTCGGGCGGCGGTTCGGTGTGCGTGTCGGACCACGGTCCGACGCCGTTGGGGTTCTCACCCCACTCGGTGGGGCCGGCGTCGTCCGACGACGGCTCGCTGCCGATCGTGTTCTCGCTCAATAGACTTCGTTGCTGTCCGGTGCGATGCGGAAACCGTGTCCGGTCGCATCGTCGACACACGAGATGCCGTTCTCGGCGGACGTGCAGGTGAATCCGTTCTCGGCGATGGACGCGCCGACCGCGAGCGGTGGATCGATCGTGTCCCCACCCGAGGTGTAGACCACGCCGCCGGAGCACATGAATGCAGCCGGCCCTTCGTTGGTGACTCGAATACCGTTGCCCCAGTTGATCATGCAGTCCTCGGGCCGCGGCGGCACCGGAGTTGTGGTGCCCTGGCACCCGGCCTCGGTACGGCTCGACAACGGCACGATTCCGCACTGGAACAAACCGTCGGGGGAACTGAAGTAGTACGCACCGCCGATGGCGGCGTACGTCGTCTGCGGTTCCTCGGTGGGCGGCGGCTCGGCCGGAGGCGGAGGCGGCGGGAGTGGTATCTCCGTGGTCGTCACGGGCGCAGGGGTGGTGGTTGCCGTCGTGGTTGTCGGCGCGGGGGTGGTGGTCGACGCAGGCCGCGGAGGCTGGGCAGCGGACTCACTGCTGCAACCGGTGAGAACGAGCGCCGTACCGGCCCCGATTCCCACCAACCAGGCTCGCACCCAACCCATTTGCCGCACTCTGCTCGACCGCCGCCTGCTCGAACCCCACGTACTCAGCATGAAAAAACCCCGACCCGCCTTTCGACACCGATTGCTCGAAAGACCGACGATACCGGCGCAGCGCCGGCATCGTCCGGCGAGGAGTTCTAGGTGTGGCTGAGGCGCCGGTTGACCTCGCGAGTGAGCCATGCGGGCGAGAAGCGTGATCCGAGCGAGAGGGCCTTGGACGGCAAGCCGACCGGGAAATGCACCTTGTGCAACCGACGCTTGACCGGACGGGTGGCGTCGAAGATCGCGTCGGATACGTCCTTCACGGTGAGCTTGACACCCAACGAACTCGTGGTTCCCGTCGAGACACCCTGGGTCATCGCCGTCTGCACGAACAGCGGCCACATGGCCTTGACCGAGATGTCGTACTTGCTCCACTCGAGGTCCAGCGCCTCGGTGATACCGCGCACCGCGAACTTGGATGCGCCGTACGTCGCCAACTCGGGCTGACCGTAGATCGCAGACGCAGAACACAGGTTGACCACCTGAGCGCCCGGAGTGTCCTTCAGGTAGGGGAACGCGGCGTGCGTGCCGTAGACGACGCCGTTGAAGTTGATTGCGATCTGTCGGCGGTGCACCGCCAGTGGCATGTCTTCGAAGGCACCCGCGGCGAGAATGCCTGCGTTGTTGACCAAGATGTCGAGACGACCGTCGCCCTCGGCGACGAATTCCTTCAACCGGGTTTCCCACTGGTCCGAGTTGGTTACATCCAAGATGCCGGTGACCACGCGGCCGCTGAGCGAAGCAGCTTCCTTGCCGAGCGATGCCAAGCCGGTCTCGTCGATGTCGTACGCACCGACGAGGTAGCCATTGGCTGCGAACTTGAGAGCCGTCGCGCGGCCGATACCGGCAGCTGCGCCTGAGATGAAGACAGTTGGTCGAGTCACATCGATCACCGTACATGTAACCCTACTTACCGGTAACCCCCTATCGTCGAATATCGAACAGCCGCTTTCGGCGGCGCAGGAGCACCGTAGTGAACAACGCGAGAATCGTGCGATCCGTCGTCTTTGTGACGATCGGCTACGCACTTGTGCTGGCGATCTGGATCGGTTGGTTGATGGACCGCACCCCACCGGGGACGCTTCCGTACCAGCTGGCGGCCCTGGTCGCCGGATTCGGCGCAGCGCTGGGCCTGGCCATGATGATCGCCGGACGACCGACGCGTGAGCAGAAGGAACTGATCGAACACGGCGTCGAAGGGTGGGCGACGGTGGACGCCATTCGCCGTATCGACGACGACACCGCCGAGTTGGACCTCGAATTCACTGTGCCCGGCTCGGGCAGCTACTTCGGCAAGATCGTGTACGACATCCCACGTTCGGACACCTCGCGATTCGAACCCGGCACCGTCATCGCCGTTCGCGTCGACCCTGCCCACCGCGAGCGAGTACTGCTACTACCCCGCAGCCAGGGCCTCGACGAGTAGGACCTGCGCCGCGACATACGTCGACAGAATGATCGCCTCCGCGGTCCGCCGCTGACGGTCCTCGGTCAGAAACAGTCGTCTGAACACGATCAGCGCATCGGAGACGGTGAACAGAACTCCGCCGATCATCAGCCGCCGATCGCCGCCGCGAGAAACGGAACGAGCAGACAGGGTCGACGTGGTCGCGAGCACTGCACCGTAGGCGATCAAGGTCGACGCCACCGCGGGCTGACGCTTGGCAAGTAGCGTCGCCGCGACCGCCCATCCGGTGTACCGCGGAACAGCGTCGACCAGCGACGGACGCGCGCCTCTGCGAAGCAGCAGATACGTATAGCTGCCCTGCATCACGGCGAACGCCCGCGCGCCCCATTCCAGAGCGGAATCGTCGTCGGGGTCGATCAAGAGCACATCGCCGACCGTGGCGGCCGCAAGACCTGCCAGGAGCACCCGGTTCGGCACCGGATCGAGCCCGCAGGCCAGTGCCGGAACTATCAGTGGCTTGGCCACGCGCTGCAGGGGCATCGACCCCGTCCACGCACCGACCACGGTCACCGCACCCGCTACCAGCGCGGCCGCACGAGCCCGCCGAACCCGACCTACAACCATTCGCAGACCTCCACCGAAAATCTCGTCACAGTGAACGTCACATGTGACGCTTACCCCTATCGCTTGATACTCGCAGGTGGCGTGGCCATCGTGGAAAGGTCGGTCGGATCATTTCGAGGTAGTGGGGACCATCATGCGCCGCAAACTCACCGGGCAGGACAGTTCGGGTCGCTCCGCCTTCGCCGGCCACCCCAACCCGTTGCTCCGCGATTGCGACGTACGCCAGGCACGCATCAAGCACTGGGTGACCGCACTGCTGATACTCATGGTTCCGGTGTCGCTGTGGATCGGTGCCACCGCCCACTCCGATCAACAACAACGACTCGAAGACCAGAAGAGTTCGATCCACCAGGTCACCGCGACCACGACGGCCCCCGCCGAATCCACACCCGTGGCATCGACCGAGTTCGGCGCGTCCGGCGCGGCTGCGACCGCAGTCGACTCACGGTGGGTCTACCGAGGCGTCGAGCACACCGGACGCGTCAGCGTCGACACCGGATCACCTGTCGGTACCACCACGCAGATCTGGGTCGACAACAGCGGTGATCTGAGCATGCGACCACTGACCTCGTCGGACGTCGTCGCCGCGTCCATTTTCAACACCATCGGTAGCTGGGTGCTCGTGGCATCCGTTCTCATCGGCTTCTATCACCTGATGCGCTTCCGCTACGACGGTCGGCGGGACGCCCAATGGGACCGCGACATCGCCGATCTCCTGCGCCAGTACTGACTCGTCGCCGCCGATCCCAGGCGGCGATACAGTGCGCTTTTCGTATAGATAGTTAGCGTATGTAATAATAATCCGGTGAGTCACTCCGACGCAGACATCCGGGACCTCCTGTCGCAATTGGTCACCAGCTCGTCACGGTTCGTCCGATTGGCCGCACGGTTCGGCAGCGACGAATGGCCCAGAGCGTGGATGCGAGCGCTGTCGTTGCTCGAGGAATATCAGCCCCTGCGCATCAGCACGTTCGCCGAGCTGGACCGCTGCTCCCAACCGTCGGCGACGGCATTGCTCACCAAGCTGAGCAAGAGCGGCCTCGTCACCAGGACCGCCGATCCCGACGATTCCCGTGCCGTCCTCATCGAGATGACCGAAGACGGCCACCGATGGCTCGCCGCGAGTCGACGCCACATCGTCGACGGACTGGTGCCGTACCTGTCCGACCGCGACCCACACCAGATCCAGAAACTGACCGACGGCTTGAGCGAGCTTCGCAGCATCCTCGAGCCCGTCGATCACGAAATGAGAGGAACTATTTCGTGACCACCAGCACTTCCTCCGACAGCCTGCTGAAGCAACCGCGAGCGGTGTGGGCCGTCGCGTTCGCCAGCGTCATCGCCTTCATGGGCATCGGCCTCGTCGATCCCATCCTCAAGCCCATCGGTGAACAACTCGACGCCTCGCCGTCTCAGGTGTCGTTGCTGTTCACCAGCTACATGCTCGTGACCGGTGTCGCGATGCTGATCACCGGAGTGGTCTCGAGCCGCTTCGGACCCAAGCGCACCCTACTGGTGGGACTGGCGATCATCGTCGTCTTCGCCGCCCTGGCAGGCACGTCCGGATCGGTCGGCGAGATCATCGGTTTCCGCGCAGGCTGGGGACTGGGCAATGCCCTGTTCATCGCGACGGCGCTCTCGACCATCGTCGGTGCCGCATCAGGAGGTGTGGCCCGCGCGATCATCCTCTACGAGGCCGCGCTGGGTATCGGTATCGCCACCGGGCCCCTCGTCGGTGGAGTTCTCGGCGGATTCAGCTGGCGCGGACCGTTCTTCGGAGTTGCCGCACTGATGGCCGTCGCGTTCATCCTGCTCATCGTCATGCTCCCGGACACCCCGAAGCCCGCGCACACCACGTCGATACTCGATCCGTTCCGCGCGCTTCGACACCGCGGCCTGCTCACCGTCGGCATCACCGCGCTGCTCTACAACTACGGATTCTTCACCCTCCTCGCCTACACCCCGTTCCCGTTGGACATGGGCACGTACTCGATCGGCTTCATCTTCTTCGGCTGGGGCCTGTGCCTGGCGGTCGCGTCGGTGTTCGTCGCACCGAAGCTGCAGCGGGCCTTCGGAACGTTGAACATGATGATGCTCGCACTGCTGCTGTTTGCGCTGGATCTCGCCGTCATGGCGATGTTCACCGAGAACAAGACCGTCCTCATCGTGGGAACCGTCGTGGCCGGGTTGTTCCTCGGTGTCAATAACACGCTGATCACCGAGACCGTGATGATCTCGGCGCCGGTCGAGCGCTCGACGGCATCGGCGGCCTACAGCTTCGTCCGCTTCACCGGCGGGGCCGCAGCTCCCTACCTGGCCGGAAAACTGGGCGAGTCGAACATGCACGTCCCGTTCTGGGTGGGTGCCGCCTGCACCGCCCTCGCCATCGTGGTCCTGGCAACCGGCCGGAAGGTGCTCGCTCACGTCGACGACCATGAACCTGCACCTCACAGCATCGACGAGGCCCGGGCCGTGACGGTCGGCGACTGAAATACCTTCATCCGAAAGGCTTTTCGCGGCGGTCGAGACGTACACGTCTCGACCGCCGTTGCATGTCACGTATCCCTCTCGTCACATGTGCCCCATCAGTAACACTTTCATAACCAATTCTCAGGTAAAGCCGTTATCGGTTCCCGAGACCGGCCGGTTGGTTTACGGTCACGTCAACACGGTTGTTCGTGTGACTCACCAACAACACCCGTTCCGCGTGGGAGGGCGGGTGCGCGCAGCACGAAGCTGCCACTGACCGAAGGGCCACAATCTCCATGTCGCAGAAGTCGATCGCCAGGTCCAAGAAGGCGCGCCTCGCCGCTGCCGGGGCCGCCATGGCACTGTCCCTCTCCCTCGCCGCACCGGGAATCGCCAGTGCGCAGGAACCGACCACACCGGACAGCTCCGTCGTCGAGCAGCCCGCCACCGAAGGCGGCACCGAATCCGGAGATCCCACCGCCGAGGAGGGCGCAGCCGTCGAAGGATCCGCCACCGTCGACGGGGAACTTCAATCACCCGCTGTGACCTCGGAGGATGCGGCTGCAGCCGCGGCCGAGGCTGCGGCTGCCGTCGCAGCGGTCCCGGCCCCCGAAGCACCGTCGAGCATCCGCCCCCTGCCCCAGATCGTCCCCGGCATCGTCATGAACGACGACGGAACCGCGACGGTCAACCTCGACATCATCCCGCAGCTGTCCGACGCGGAGAAGCAGGCAATCGCCGACGCCGAAGCGGCCAGCAAGCTTGCCGCCGAAGCATCTGCCGCTGCTCAGGTGCGCCTCGACACAGCCAAGGCCGCCGACACCGCCGCGAGTAGCGACGCCACCAAAGCGGAGGTAGCCGCGGCCGAGGCCGACGTCAAGGCGAAGGCAGCCGTCACGGCCGCCGCATCGGCCAAGGTCCAGAGCGAGGCCGCGAGTGCGGCCGTCACCGCTGCCAAGAACACCGCAGCCGAGCTGCAGACCGCGGCAGAGGAGTCCAAGGCCGCCGCCGACAGTGCGGCAGCAGCCGCTGCGGAGGCAGACGCAAAGGCCAAGGAACTCGAAGACGCAGCCGTCTCGGGCGATCCCGAGGCTACTGCCGAAGCCGAGGCGGCCCGCGCGGATGCCAACGCGAAGGCCGAGCTCGCCGCCAGTGCCAAGGTCGAGGCCGACGAGTCGAACAAGGCCCTCGCAGATTCCGTTACCGCCGTTCAGGATTCGTTCAAGAACTTCAACCTCGCCAAAGTGACCGCTGCGGTTCGCGCTGCCGCTGCCACTGCCGCGAAGTCGCTGGCACTGAACGTCGAAGCACAGACTGCAGCCGCGGTGGCCGCGATGGCCGAGCAGAATGCCGTGAACCTCGAAGCCGCAGCCGAGGCTGCCGCGGGCGAGGAGACCGAATCCGAGAAGGCCGCAGCCGACGCCCGAACCGCAGCCGATGCGGCCAAGGCCGACGCCGAGGCCAAGGCAGAAGCGGCAACCGCAGCGCAGGCTGCACTCGACGCCGCCCCGTCGGATGCAGACATCACAGACCTCGAGCAGGCCGCAGCCGACGCCGCACAGGCAGTCGTGGACGCAGACGCCGCAGTTGTGGCCGCCGATGCAGATCTGGCAACCAAGACCGACGCAGCCGCTGCAGCCAAGACCAAGGCCACCGAGGCCGCGGACGCACTGGCAGCCGTACAGGCCGACGTCGATGCAGCGAGGGCCAATGCCGACGAGAAGGCCAAGGCCGAGGCCGATCTGAAGGCCGCAGCAGCCGAACTGGCCGCCAGCGGACCGAAGTTCGAGTGGACGATCAACCTCGGAAATGTTGTCCGCGAGGACGTTCCGGTCACCGAGGTCGACGAGAACACCGTCGTCGTCGACAAGACCGGAGTCTCCCTGGTCGGTGTCAGGAACGAGGACGGATCGTTCACCGTCGCGGACTACTTCACCACCGACGAGAACGGTGTCGTCAGCGTTGCAGGCGATCTGCCGCCGGTCGATCTCGCTCTCGGCGATTCCTCCGACGAGGCGTCGGGCGGGTCGGACAGCTCGTCCAACACCCCGGCGATTCTGGCCGGAGTCGGCGTGGTCGTGGTCGCGGCAGCAGGTGGAGCGTTCTACCTGCGTCGCCGCAGCTCCACCGATGCCACCTCGTAACACCCGCTGGCTGTGGACGGCGATCCTGACCCTCGTTCTACTCGTATCAGGTTGTGCGAGTGACGAAGTCGGGATCGCCGCGCCCGATCGCTCGCCGGTGCAGTCACAGATCTCGGTGGCTGCACCGGCGACCGACGTCGCTCCCGCTCAGCCGGAATACATCGAACTCCGGTCCTCGGACGGCACGACCTACCTGAGCAGCCCCATCCATCCCGACCCGCTCTACCGCGGCGGCGACAGTGGCCAGGTGCTGAACCCGGTCGACGAACTGCCCGCATGGTGGGCCGAGAGCGGTATGCCAGGAACATCCACCGAACAAACGGTAGTGGTTGCGGGACATAACTATTCGAAGCGTGATGCCCCATTCAAGGCACTGCGCGTGGTGACACCGGGCGACACCGTCGTGCTGCGCACAGCGAGCGGCACCCTGCAGTACGCGGTCGAATCGGTCGGCCCACTACCGAAGGGATCCCTGCTGGCGGACAACGAACTCCGACGCTCGGTGCCGGGACGATTGATCCTCGCCAACTGCGACGTCCAAGGCGGCGAACCCACCGACGACAACTTCGTCGTCGTCGCGCAACTGGTTCGCTGACAAGCTCTTCGAGGACTCGGGCTACAGGCCTAGGTCCGCCAGTCCGAGGAGGGATCGATATTCGAGCCCCTCGGCGGCGATGACCTCGTCCGCCCCGGTCGCCCGATCGACCACCGTGGCCACTCCGACGACCGTCGCGCCCGCGTCACGCAGAGCCTGCACGGCAGTGAGCGGAGAATTTCCGGTGGTCGTCGTATCTTCCACCACCAGAACACGTTTGCCGACGATGTCGGGGCCTTCGATCTGACGCTGCATGCCGTGCGCCTTCGCAGCCTTGCGCACCACGAACGCGTCGATCGGACGCCCCTGGGCATGCATGATCGACATGGCCACCGGATCTGCACCCATCGTCAGACCGCCGACCGACACGAAATCCCAATCGGCAACCAGATCACGCATCAGCGAACCGATCAGCGCACCCGCCCGATGATGCAGTGTCGCGCGACGCAGATCCACGTAGTAGTCGGCTTCTTTGCCCGACGACAACGTGACCTTCCCATGCACGACGGCAAGCTCTTTCACCAGATCGGCCAGTTCCTGCCGGTCCGAGTTCGCGCCACTGTCGGCCATGTTCGGGTTCCTCTCGTCGCACCACGGATCTTCGATAGGTCGGTACGAACTTACCCACCGAACCGCGCATGCGCTCCCGCCGGCACCGCTGATCGTTGTTGCTACTAGGCAGCGATCTCGGCCGACTGCTGCTCGTCGAGCAGTTCCTTGGTCTCCACGAACGGTTCCGGTGCGGTCAACGAGCGAGACCTGGCGACGAGCGAGGACGGGAACGTGCCGATCGCCTGCGACAACCGGTACGCATTGTCGTTGTACACGCGCACCGCGCCTGCGATACGACGCTCGGTGACGTTCAGTTCTCCGGCCGGACCCTGAAACGACCAATTGCCCAACGCGGTCTGACGCGCATCGGCATCGGCGAGCACGGCATGGAACGCGGCGGACAACGCATTCTCGGCAGCGGCCTGCGCCTGCAGACCCAGGCTGCGATCGCGTACGGCCTTGGACCACGAACGCGCGCCGCCGAGCTGACGCAGCAGATCACCGGACAGCCC
Organism: Rhodococcus sp. NPDC076796; assembly: GCF_040702765.1. NCBI lineage: Bacteria > Bacillati > Actinomycetota > Actinomycetes > Mycobacteriales > Nocardiaceae > Rhodococcus > Rhodococcus sp. NPDC076796. The sequence goes on from NZ_JBFBMS010000002.1 coordinate 292,974, forward strand.
GGTTGCCTCCGCGGCGGCGAGGAACGGGCCCAACTGCTCGTGACGTCGATCCAGCTCGACGTCGACCAGCCGCAGACTCTGCTCCGTCTGTTCGCTGTACCGACCGAGTCGACGCACCGCGATCACCACGTAACCGAGCACGACAACCAGGACCAGAATCACGACCGCCACGACAACACTTGAAGAAACCGTCACAGGGTACGAATTTAGCCGCGTAAGCGCGTCTGCGCTCGTAAACACGCCCGAAGTTTCATCAGGGCTGGTTGCGTCGGCGCTCCGAGTCGAACGGAATCGGACGCGACGCGGGCGGACGCGGCACCGGACGCGACGGATTCGCCGAACGCGCAGCCTGCGGACCGGCCGCATCGGGCCTCGGTGGACGCGGCCTACGTCCCGGCTCCTGCGGACGCGGCTCCTGGGTGCGGGGTTCCTGAATACGGGGTTCCTGAGGGCGCGGCTCGGCTACCCGAGGTGGCCGAACCCGTGGCTCGGGCGTCTTGGGTGCAGAGGTTCTCGGCTCGGCAACACGCGGCTCCGGGCTTCGAACCGCCTGAATACGAGGTTCCGCCACGCGAGGCTGGGGATTCTGCGGCGTGCGCGCCTGCTGAGTGTGCGCCTCCTGCACCAGTGGCCTACCGGGATCGCTTCGATCACGGCCGGGATCGCCGGGGCGAGAGCCGTAGACCGCGCTTCCGCGAACCGGGGGCAACACATGCAACATGCCCGACAGTCGCGCGACCGCGTCGATCGCGGCATCCCAATCGCGACCGGCACTGCTGAGCGGCAGAGATCCGAGCGTCCAGTCCTTCTCGCTCCACAACAGCTGCAGATTCGCCGGGATGGACTCGGTGAACGCAGCCATCCGCTGGTCGCAGACACGGCGAGCGATATCGACGTCGGTGGCGAACACCACGCGCGGGCCGATGGAGCCGAGCAGTTCCATGTCCTCGTCGCGCGGTGGTGGCGTCGAGCGGGGCCGAAGGTCGATGTCGACATCGGAACCGACCGAGCGCTGCACGGCCACGATCGTGCCCGTCTCCTCGACGTCGAAGAGAACGAACTCCTCACCGCGCCGAACGCCGGTCACCACTCCGAGAGCCACGTCGAACTCGGGCTTGGACAGGGCAGCGCGAGAGAACCGAGTGACCAGTTCTCGATCGTACGGTCGATACTCGTATCCCTGAGCCTTGGCCCACATCTGCCGAACACGTCCGGACTGATCTCGCTTGGACCTGTCGATGTAGAGCAGCGCCACTGCACCCATCAGTGCAATTGCCGCAAGGCCGAACCACATTGCCGTCATCGCGAACCACCTTAATCGACATCAACACCTGCGCCGCCCACCACCGCCGGGTCCTGTGAACGGTCCCTACGACAGCTCGGGTCGCCTATCCACCGAGACTGGGCGTTTCGATGATGACGTTCGCGCGAATCGTTCCGTCCTCGACGGCCTCGCCCTGCACCACGACGAAAGCACCGACGGTCAGCGACGCCAGATCGCTACCGGACAACGAGATTATCTGCGTCTGAGGTGTGGTCTGCACCGTCACCGGAGCGCCGTCGAGTCCGTCGAGCGTCAGAGTCGAACCGTCGTTGGCGCTGATCGTTCCCACCGACGAGCCCAGCTGACCGAGAATCTCGGGGATTCCACCCGGGATCAGCTCGGGGGTGGTGGCCGTGCCCGTTTCGGTGGGCTGCGGCGCAGTCGTGGGCGCACTCGAGGTGGGCGGCCGGATCGAGGTCGACGTCGACGGGCCGGTGGCCGTGGTGCCGGGCTCGTCCGATCCCCCACTCAGGAAGGAAATTCCGAACACCACGACGATGGCGAAGACAACGAATCCGATCAGCGCCAGAACCCATGGGCGGGGGCCCTTGCTGCCCGAATCAGCGGCGTTCGGTTCATCGGTGGGAGGCGGAGCGCCGTACTCCGGCGGCTGCCCGAATTGCCCCGTTTGCCCGAACTGCTGTGTGTGGCCGAACTGCTGAGTGTGACCGTACTGCTGGGGCTGGCCGTACTGAGCTGTGTCGTACCCCGGGGCCTGGCCGTACTGCGGAGCCTGGCCGTATTGCTGGGTCTGGCCGTAGGCCTGATTCGCCGCCGCCTGCTGCTCGGGGTCGTACGGCGGAAATGCCTGCGTGGGCTGATACCCCTGCGGATACGCCTGTGGGTCTGGATTCTGCTGGGCCGGATTCTGGTAAGCCGGGTTCTGATACGCCTGCGTCGGATACGCCTCGGTGGGGTGAGCGCCGTCGGGGTAGTGCTGGGCTTCGGGGTACGGCCGACCGTAGTCCTGGGTCGGCTCGGATGACTCCGTCTGGCGTGCCGCGTCCTGATCGCGTTCTCGAGGTGACCGCGGGTCGTCCGGATTCGTCATTCCACGAGCGTACCTACCCGGTACATCCCAGCTGAAGGCACAAAACAGGCCCGCACGAGCAGTGCTCGTGCGGGCCTGTTCAGGAAAAGACCGCAGCTAGCCCAGGATCAGGCGATCGCCATCCGGGCTGACGTTCACCGACACCACATCGCCGTCGTGGACGTCGCCGGCGAGCAGCAGCTTCGCCAGTTGATCCCCGATGGCCTGCTGGATCAGTCGGCGCAGCGGCCGCGCTCCGTACAGCGGGTCGTAGCCGCGCACCGCGAGCCACAACTTCGCCGGCGACGACACGTCCAGCGTCAGGCGACGAGCCGCCAGACGCTTGGCGAGGAAGCCGAGCTGGATGTCGACGATCGACTCGAGCTGATCCTCGGACAACGCGTCGAACACCACCACGTCGTCGAGTCGGTTGACGAACTCGGGCTTGAACGACCGCCGCACCGCGTCCATGACCTGCTCCTTGGTGCCGCCGGCACCGAGGTTGGAGGTGAGGATCAGGATCGTGTTGCGGAAGTCGACGGTTCGGCCCTGGCCGTCGGTGAGCCGGCCCTCGTCCAACACTGCGAGCAGGATGTCGAACACATCCGGGTGCGCTTTCTCGACCTCGTCGAAGAGCACCACCGTGTACGGACGCCTGCGCACAGCCTCGGTCAGCTGGCCACCGGCCTCGTATCCGACGTAGCCCGGAGGTGCACCGACGAGCCGAGCGACGGCATGCTTCTCGCTGTACTCGCTCATGTCGATGCGCACCATCGCGCGTTCGTCGTCGAAGAGGAACTCCGCCAACGCTTTCGCCAGCTCGGTCTTGCCGACGCCGGTGGGTCCGAGGAACAGGAACGATCCCGTCGGACGGTTGGGATCGGCCACCCCGGCGCGGGAGCGTCGGACGGCGTCGGACACCGCTTGTACTGCGTCCTTCTGACCGACGACCCGCTTACCGAGTTCGTCTTCCATGCGAAGCAGCTTGGCGGTCTCGCCCTCGAGCATCCGGCCCGCGGGGATTCCGGTCCAGGCTGCGACGACGTCGGCGACGTCGTCCGGTCCCACTTCTTCCTTGAGCATCACGTCGCCCTGAGCCGGCGAGTCCTCGGTCTTGGCTGCGAGCTCCTTCTCGAGAGTCGGGATGCGTCCGTAGCGCAGCTCGGCGGCCTTGCCCAGATCGCCGTCGCGTTCGGCGCGATCGGACTCGCCGCGCAGGTTCTCGAGCTCCTCCTTGAGGACCCGCACCGAGTCGATGGCGTTCTTCTCGTTCTGCCAGCGTGTGCTGAGCCCGGCGAGCTTCTCCTGCAGATCGGCGAGTTCCTGGCGGAGCTTGTCGAGCCGAGCTTTCGACGCGTCGTCGGTCTCCTTCGCCAGGGCCATCTCCTCGATTTCGAGGCGGCGGACGGCGCGTTCGACCTCGTCGATCTCGACGGGTCGCGAGTCGATCTCCATCCGCAGACGGGACGCGGCCTCGTCGACGAGGTCGATGGCCTTGTCGGGGAGGAACCTCGCGGTGATGTACCGGTCGCTGAGCGTGGCGGCGGCGACGAGGGCGGAGTCCGTGATCCGGACGCCGTGGTGCACCTCGTACCGCTCCTTGAGTCCGCGCAGGATGCCGACCGTGTCCTCGACCGACGGCTCACCGACGTAGACCTGCTGGAAGCGTCGTTCGAGCGCGGCGTCCTTCTCGATGTACTTGCGGTACTCCTCGAGAGTCGTCGCACCGACGAGGCGAAGTTCGCCGCGGGCGAGCATCGGTTTGATCATGTTGCCCGCGTCCATCGCCGATTCACCGGTCGCGCCTGCTCCGACGATGGTGTGCAGCTCGTCGATGAACGTGATCACCTGACCGGCGGAGTTCTTGATGTCGTCGAGCACGGCCTTGAGCCGTTCCTCGAACTCGCCGCGGAACTTCGCGCCAGCGACCATCGAACCGAGGTCGAGGGAGACGACGGTCTTGCCGCGCAGGCTCTCCGGAACGTCTCCGGCGATGACGCGCTGTGCGAGTCCTTCGACGATGGCCGTCTTGCCGACGCCGGGTTCGCCGATGAGCACCGGGTTGTTCTTGGTGCGGCGTGAGAGAACCTGCACGACGCGCCTGATCTCGGTGTCGCGTCCGATGACGGGATCGAGCTTGCCTGCTCGGGCCAGCGCGGTCAGGTCGGTGCTGTACTTCTCCAGCGCCTGGTAGGTGTTCTCGGGATCTGCGCTGGTGACCCGGGCGCTGCCCCGGACGGCTTGGAAGGCGTCGCGCAGCTCGTTCGGTCCGGCTCCGTGGCCGGTCAGGAGCTTGGCGACGTCGTCGCTGCCGGTCGCCAGGCCCACCATGATGTGTTCGGTGGAGACGAACTCGTCGTCGAGTTCGGTGGCCAGGTGCTGCGCGGCGGTGATCGCGGCGAGAGTTTCACGGCCGAGTTGCGGAGTGGTGGTCGAACCGGATGCCGAGGGCATGCGGTCGACGAGGTTCTGCGCTTCTCGACGCACCGTTGCGGGGTCGACGCCGACGGCCTTCAGCAAGGGTGTGGCGATGCCGTCGGTCTGATCGAGCAACGCCACCAACAAATGTGCCGGACGGATATCCGGGTTACCGGCCGCGGATGCGGCCTGCAGAGCAGCGGAAAGTGCTGCCTGCGACTTCGTGGTGGGAGTGAAACTGTCCACCGGTCACCTTCTTTCCAGAGTGGATTTCAAAGCCTGTCGATGACTACAACCATAGACAAGTTGAGTCTGTTCCGCTCAACCTTGTTTTTCTCCACATTCGGCGAAATGCGGGATATCCTCGATCGGTCTACTTTGGTGACGGTCGGTGGTGTGTCATCGGCAGTGATTCGGTGGGGTGGAGGTGGATCGATGCTCGACGCGCGCACGATCTCCCTGGTTCGCACCGGATTCAAATCTGTCGTAGCCGCACAGGACGGCCCGGCGCGGCTGTCCCGGTCGTTCTACGGGCATCTCTTCGCCGAGTACCCCGAGTTCCGTGCCCTGTTCCCCGCGTCGATGGATGCGTTGCGCGAACACTTCGTCATGGCACTCGGCTATGTCTTCGAGCATCTCGACGACCCCGACCGCGTCGAACCGTTCCTCGAGCAGCTCGGCCGGGACCACCGCAAGCACGGAATCTCGGGCGCGCATTTCCGTGCGGGCAGCTCGGCTCTGATCAGCGCGTTCCGCACCTTCGCCGGCAACGAGGTATGGACCGACGAGGTCGAGACCGCCTGGAACGACGCACTCACCGTCGTGAGCAATGCGATGGCCGTCGCAGCCGACAACGACGAACTGCCGCCGTTCTGGAGTGCCACCGTCGTCGAACATCATCGGCTTCTCGACGACCTCGCGGTGGTGCGATTGAAGACCGACGGCGAGATCCCGTACTTCCCCGGGCAGTACGTCAGTGTGCAGATTCCGCAGCGGCCGAAGCTGTGGCGGTACCTTTCCCCGGCCATCCCCAGCAATCCGTACGGCGAGATCGAGTTCCATGTTCGACGCGTCTCCGGGGGCTGGGTGTCGCCTGCGATGGTCACCGAAACCGCCGTGGGTGATCGCTGGTCCATCAGTCCGCCGCTGGGCGGGATGCATGTCGATCGCGCGATCCGCGAGGACGTGCTGATGATCGCGGGAGGCACCGGGCTGGCTCCGCTGCGTGCGCAGGTGATGGAGATGGCGCAGCGCAGCAACAATCCGCGGGTGCATCTGTTCGTCAGCGGTACGTATCCGTGCGACCTCTACGATCTGGACACCCTGTGGCAGTTGTCGCTGTCGAACCCGTGGCTGACGGTCGTTCCGGTGACCGAGGAGCTCGAGAATCCGTGGTGGTTTTCGGGAACACCTCGCGAACTACCGTGGGGCATGCACCACCGTCTGCACGGCGCGGTGGGCAAGGTGGTCACCCAGTTCGGCTCGTGGGCCGATCGGCAGATTCAGATCTGCGGGTCGCCGTCGATGGTACGGACGACGATCTACGCCCTCCGCAAGGTCGGCACGCCGATGGAGCACATTCAGCACGATCCGTTCTGAATCACTCTGCGCTGCAGGAAAATCAGCTCGACAGAGATTTCGGCGGCAGATCCTCGACGATTCCGCCGGCCACCAGTCGTGGACTCCAGGTCTCGGTGATGAGTCGGCCGTCTCCGGTGATGATCGCATCGGGATCCGGATCGATCAGAATCGGATAGCCGGTGTCCGCGGTGGCCAGGACGTTCTGCACCAGGAGGCCGTTCTCGATGGTGTAGTGCACGCGAACCGGATGCAGGTCGGAGTCGAAAGCCCATGGGCGGCCGATGAATATCACTGCATCGCCGAGATCGTCGAGTACCGACACCGAGCCGTCGTGCTCGAGCCGCAGGCTCCACCGGGGCGGCATGGACGTGGCGAACTCGAACCGGTGGGGCGCTCGCGCGTCGAGCAGGTGGATCATCAACAGCGCACCGTCTCGTGGATCTCGTTGCGGGACAATCACTTCGAACGAACCGCATTCGTAGAACCTGGACCCGAACGGCCCTGGGATGCCTGCGCCGAGATCGTCTGCGATGGCGAGTTCGAGCCGAACGAACCCGGAGCCGTCCTCGGCCCGGAGCATGATTCCCTCGGACGGGTGCGGCATGGGCGACTCGTCCCGCGGCGCGTAGGACAGCACTGCGCGCAGCAGTGGTTCGACCACCTCCGCGTCACCGTCTCGTGAATCGAACGTTCGTCGTCGACGACCGGTCATCTCCACCCCCTTCGCCTGGCAAGACAGTCTGCCACCGAGGCTCGAAGCACGTGTCCGATTCTGCGGAAAACCATTCGTTCGATCCAGTGTCCTGGGCACCCGGCTGCGCGGACTCGGCCCCGCACGTCACCCACCCCATGAAACCGATCAGTACGATTTTCGGATGAGTTTCTGCAGGTCAGCCATGGTTCGCCGGAATCGCGGCAGCGGCTACTATGAGCCGGTTCGGTCCGCGGCGGACCGATCTGCCCGGGTGGGCAGCGGCTGTATCAGGAAGGCACACACATCCCCGATGTCCGCTGATTTCGCCGCACGTCTGAACCATCTGTTCTCCACGATCCACCCGCCCGGACGCAAGCCACACACCAATGCCGAGGTCGCCGACGCTCTGGCCCTGCGCGGGCATCAGATCTCCAAGCCGTACATCTCGCAATTGCGGTCGGGGCAGCGCGCCAATCCGTCCGCGGACACCGTGGCGGCACTCGCCGCGTTCTTCAAGGTCAAGTCCGACTACTTCTTCGACAACATCTACGCAGCCAAGGTCGATCACGACCTCGAACTGCTCACCCAGCTGCAGGGATACGGCCTACGCCGCCTGTCCGCCCGGGCATTCGACCTGTCCGAGGAATCCCAGAACCTACTCAGCTCGATGGCCGAGAAGCTCCGCGTGAGCGAAGGACTCCCCGCGGTGCCGCCCGACAGCACCCTCTAGGACCCAGTTTTGGCCGCAATTCGGGCCTGCACTTCGGGACGCCTCAGTGGCGGCACCGTCGGCGGAGGCTGACGGCGTTCCGGGAGCGCATCGAGGAGCCGGTGCGTCGTTGCCGTCACCTCGCTGACAGCCAGCTCGAAGGCGTCACGGGTGGCGTCGGACGTCTTCTGCACGCCGCTGATCTTGCGGACGTACTGACGCGCGGCCGCTTCGATCTCCTCGTCGGTGGCGTGGGGTTCCAAGCCTCGCAGGGTGGTGATGTTTCGGCACATGCGTCGACGATAACCCCGCAGGTCACACCTCGAGAAGACCTGCCACGGCACGTAGACACACGGCACGGACCTGCTCTCGGTCGAGAGTTCTGCGCTCCACCCAGTCCAGGCACACCGCTCGCACGAAGGCCACCCACCCGTGCAGCGCGGTCCGGATCATTTCGTCGTCGCGAAATCTCTCGGGCAGAGCAGCCAGGATCCGCTCCTGCTGGATCTCGAACTCACGCGTGAGGATGTCGTCGATTCGGCGGTCCCCCAGTAGGGACCCGCGGTTGACGGCTCGAACGCCGTGCGCGTGCTCGTCGGTGTAGGAGATGTAGGCGTCGAGCCCGGCGGCGATCTGCTCGAGGACAGGCAGCGAGGTGTCCGGTGCGGTGAGGTCGAGGTTTCGCTCGGATTCGGTGCGCACGATCTCGACGAAGAACTCCCGCTTGGACGGGAAGTAGTGGTACATCAACCCGCGTGAGACGCCCGCGAGATCGGCGACCTCCTCGATCCACACGTCCTCGTAGGGCCGCTCGGCGAACAGTGCCGAGCCGATCTCGAGTAGTTGCGCACGCCGTTGCGCCGGCGTCATGCGCTTGCGAGGTGTGGTCATGGGCCTCGAACTTTACTTGACACGAGTTCAACAGTGAGTACGGTCACTATTGGACACCGATTCAACAAGCCGAAACCATGGAGTGGCGATGTCGACAGAGTTCGCGGTACGAAACGGCGCTCTACCGCATCCCCCGTACCGAATTCCCGTGCTCGGCGACCTGGTCGGCGTCGACCCGCGCACCCCGGTTCAGGATTCGACCGCCATGGCAGGCCGTCTCGGCCCGATGTTCGAGCGGAACGTCCTCGGCCGGCGCTTTGTCTTCGCCTCCGGTGCCGACGTGGTGGGCGAGCTGTGCGACGAGAAGCGCTTCGAGAAGTTTCTGCCCCCGGGAGTCGAGAATCTGCGCGACATCGGGGCCGACGGGCTGTTCACCGCCTACAACCACGAGCCGAACTGGCAACGCGCCCACGATCTTCTGCGTCCGGCGTTCACCGCCGGTGCCATGCGCGGCTATCACGAGATCATGGTCGACGTCGCCGACGATCTCGTTCGGCACTGGGAAGGCCGCTCACGCGCAGGCGCAACGACCGACGTGTCCTCGGACATGACGAAGCTGACGCTCGAGACCATCGGTCGCACCGGATTCAGTTACAGCTTCGGCTCGTTCGAGCGAACCGAGCCGCATCCGTTCGTCTCCGCCATGGTCGGCGCACTGACGTACAACCAGCGGCGTGCGTTGCTGAAGATCCCCGCGTTCGCCAAGCCCCTGTTCGCCCGATCCGATCGAAAGTACGCACACAACAAGCAGTACCTGGCCGACGTCCTCACAGATGTCGTCCGGACCAGACGCCGGTCCACCGAAGACTTCGACGACCTGCTGCAGATCATGATGGACGCGGCACGCGAGGTCGACAATCCGAATGCACTGAGCGAAGCCAACATCGGCTACCAGATCCTGACGTTCCTGATCGCCGGGCACGAGACCACCTCCGGTGCACTGTCGTTCGCGCTGTACTACCTGGCGACACATCCGGAAGTCTTCGAGCGGGCCCGCGCCGAGGTCGACGAGGTGTGGGGCGCGGGCAAGCCCGAGTTCGGGCAGGTCCCCAAGCTGCGATACGTCCGCCGAGTCCTCGACGAATCACTGCGCCTGTGGCCGACGGTTCCCGCGTTCGGCCGCGGAGCACGGACCGAGACCACCGTCGGTGACGGCTACCGAATGGCGGCCGGGGACTGGGCGATCGTGCTGGTGACGGCCCTGCATCGCGATCCGGTGTGGGGCGATCGACCCGGCGAGTTCGACCCGGACAACTTTCTACCCGACCGCATCAGAGCCAGACCGGCTCATGTCTACAAGCCCTTCGGCACCGGTGAACGCGCCTGCATCGGAAGGCAATTCGCCATTCACGAAGCGGTCCTGGTACTCGGAACGATTCTCCAGCGTTTCGATCTGCGAGCCGACCCGTCGTACAACCTGCAGGTCGTGGAACGACTGACCATGATGCCCACCGGCTTTCGGGTGCAACCGACAACACGACGGTAGTCAGTCCGGCAACAGCGGAACCGAGATTCCCGGATCGCGGCCGAGCAGCACCCCACGAGTGAGCGAGGTGGATCCGAACTTCTTGTGTACCCCGTCGAGCGCGCGGTCGAGAGCCGATGCCTCCGGGGGCTTTCGCACCGACGGTGCGTCGAACTGCAACTCGAGCTGTTCCGCTCCGCCCTTGTCGATACTCGAGACGGTGACACCGACGAGGGTGATGCCCTTCTCCGCGATCAGCGGTGCAGCATCGCGGAGCAGTTCGAGTGCGGCGTCCAGGATGTCTCGGGTGTCGGCGGTCGCGCGATCGAGTGTGTGCGAGCGGGTGGCGCGAGTGAAGTCGGCAAAACGCAAGCGCAACATAACGGTTCGACCGGTTCGCTCCGCTGCGCGCATCCGGTGCGTGACGCGATCGACGAGCCCGATCAACGACGCCTCCACCTCGGCCGCGTCGTGCCTACCGCGTCCGAGTGCTCGCTGCGCGCCGATGGAACTACGCGACTTCCCTGGTTGGACGCGCCGCGGATCCCGGCCCATGGCCAGCGCGTACAGGTGGGCGCCCGCACCCTTGCCGAGCACCGAGGCCAACGACCGCTCGCCGTAGGCTGCGATATCCCCGACGGTCCTGATGTCGAGGACATGGAGCTTCTCGGCGGTCACTTTGCCGACACCCCACAGCCTTTCGATGTTCAGTGGATGCAGGAACTCGAGCTCGCCGCCGGGCGGAACGAGAAGCAGTCCGTCGGGCTTGGCGAACGCGCTGGCCACCTTCGCCAGGAATTTGGTGGTCGCGATCCCGACGGTGATCGGCAGCCCCACCTGCTCGGCGACGTCCCGTCGCAGTTGTTCCCCGATCGAGGCGGCGCTGCCCGCGATCTTGCGCAGACCGCCGACGTCGAGGAACGCCTCGTCGATGGAGATGCCCTCCACCAACGGCGTGGTGTCGTGGAAGACGTCGAACACGTCCTTGCTCGCCTGCGAGTACGCCTCCATGCGAGGGGGGACCACGATGGCCTGCGGGCACACCGCGCGGGCCTGCCCGCCGCTCATTGCCGTGCGCACGCCGAACGCTTTGGCCTCGTAGCTGGCGGCGAGCACCACTCCCCCGCCGACGATGACCGGCTTTCCGCGCAACCGAGGGTCGTCGCGCTGCTCCACCGAGGCATAGAAGGAGTCGAGATCGGCGTGCATGATGCTCGCCAAATTCTGAGTGTTCGACTCCACGAAACTATGCTCGCACGTGCTACCGACACTCCTCCATGCACAACCCGAGCAATCAGGGTGGACGAAGTGACCCAGATCACCGAGTGTGCCATTGTTGAAGCCGTCGGATCGGCGTGAACGGCTGGAGAAAATCGTGACGGCCTGGTGGCGGTGGTACGCAGTGCTCGGCGCATTCGGCTGCGCCGCCTACTTCGTGGTCCCGACGACCGTCTGGGGCCAGTCGGTCTTCGTTCTCGTCGGAGCCTCCGCCGTCGCCGCCACCGTCATCGGCACCAGAATGCACCGGCCACGCAACCGCACAGCGTGGCTGGCCATCGCGGCAGGTACTGCCCTGTGGGTGATCGGCGACATCGCCTACGAGTGGATCCACATCACCCGGGGCAGCGTCCCGTATCCGTCGCTGGCAGACGCCTTCTATCTCGTCGGGTATCCGGTCTACGGTTTCGGCTTGTTTCTCCTCGCTCGGCACAAGTGGCGAGCGAGTGAGCGCGGCCATGTCGCCAACAGCGCCATTGTCATGGTCGCGTTCGGTCTGCTCACCTGGGTGTTCGCCGTGCAGCCGTCACTCGGCGAAGAGGGTATATCCGGAATCGCCGGTCTGGTCGAGGTCGCGTACCCCGCGATGGACATCTTCCTGCTGGGACTGCTGGCCCACTTCGTCGGCTCACGGCAATGGCGAGCCCTGTCCTATCGACTGCTCACCGTGGCCGTTGCGCTGCTCGTCGTCACCGACACCGTGAACAACTTCGCGATGGTCTCGGATTCCTCGTCCGACAGGTCTCTGTTCGACGTCGGTTGGACCATCTCCTATGTCCTGATCGGCGTCGCAGCCCTTCACCCGTCCATGCGGCGCATCACCAACCCGAACATCGAGTCCGACGCCCATCTGATGGCGTCGTTCACCACTCCCACGGTCGTCGTGTTGACCGCGGCCACCCTGACTGCGCCGATCGTGATGTTCATCGAAGTCGTTCGCGACGAGCCGATCGCCCAATGGGGATGGGCGGTGCTGCTGTGCGCACTCGCATTGGTGGTGCTGGTGATGTTCCGCATCACGGATCTGCTGCGGTTGTTGCACACTCAGACCGTCCAGCTACGTGCCGTCGCAGATACCGATCACCTCACCGGACTGGCCAACCTGCGCGCCCTCGAACATCGGCTCTGGGGCAATGCGGGTGAATCGACTTTGCTGACCGTCGATATCGACCGCTTCAAGGAGATCAACGACACCTTCGGACGCGGCCTCGGCGACCAGGTCCTCGTGGTGGTCGCCGAGCGCCTTCGCGGCGTCGCCGACGACTCGATTCTGTTGGCGCGCTTGGCCGGTGACGAGTTCGCCTTGTGTGGGGCATCGGAATCGATGGATCCGGCCGCGTTGGCACACGAGATTCAGCTCCGGTTCGCCACACCCTTCGAGGTGGGGAACATGACCCTGCTGATCGAAGCGAGCGTCGGCGTTGCGACGAATTCTCCGGCCGGCGACGGTGAGGACGAGACGACACCCGATCGCCTCGTGCAGCGCGCCGACCTCGCCGTCCAGACCGCGAAAGCCGCTCAGTCGCGCATCGCGTACTACGACCGGTCGATGGACCGGGACAAGAGCGAGCAACTCATCATGCTCGGCGAACTCACCACAGCACTGGAAACGGATCAACTGCGACTGCACTATCAGCCGCAGGTCGACCTCACGACGATGACCGTCGTCGGCGTGGAGGCACTGCTGCGGTGGCATCACCCCAACGGCGCGGTCTTGTCCCCCAGCGCATTCCTGCCCACCGCCGAACGCACCGGACTGATCCGGCCGTTGACGAGCTACGTCCTCACCCACGCCCTCGCCCAACGCGAGCAGTGGATGTCCGAGGGACTCGAGTTGAGCATCGCCGTCAACATCTCGACCCGCAATCTGTTCGACGACACCCTCATCGGGCAGGTGTGCACGGCGCTGAAGGAATTTGCCTGCCCACCTGGCCGATTGACCTTGGAAGTGACCGAGACGTCGGCGATGACCGACCCGGTGGGCGCGACCGAGAGCCTGTCGATATTGCATGCGATGGGTGTGCAAGTCGCCATCGACGACTACGGCACGGGCTACAGCTCTCTCGCGTACATCGAGCGGCTACCGGTACAGGAGTTGAAGATCGACCGCACCTTCATCGGCGGCATGGCGCGCAACCCAGCGCATGCAGCCATCGTGCGATCGACCGTCGAACTCGCCCGTACGCTGGGATTGTCGGTCACGGCAGAGGGAGTGGAGGACGAGGTGACGATGACGGCGTTGCGCGAGCTACGGTGCGGACGAGCTCAGGGTTACCACCTCGGCCGGCCCACCTCGGCAGACCGACTGCCCGCCCTGGTCGCCGAACTGAACGCACGTCTGAATACTGCTACAGGAGAACGGATATCATGACCGAGGCAGCCCTGTCGGTGTACGCCGCGATCAGATCTCGCCGCGACGTCCGCGCCGAGTTCGACGGCACCGTCGTCGACGACGAGACTCTGCGCCGAATCCTCGGAGCGGCGCATCAGGCCCCGAGCGTCGGCAACACCCAGCCCTGGGACTTCGTGGTCGTCCGCAAGCCCGACACTCTGAGCGCATTCGCCGCCCACGTGGCCGGTTGCCGACAGGACTTCGCGGACAAGCTGGACGCCGAACGCCGAAAGACGTTCGACCCCATCCGTATCGAGGGAATCGAGACGAGCGGAACCGGCGTGGTCGTCACCTACGATCCGAACCGTGGAGGACGGCACGTCCTCGGCCGCGACACCGTCGACGACACCGGACTGTTCTCCGCCGTACTTGCCATCGAAAACCTTTGGCTCGCAGCGATAGCCGAGAACGTCGGCGTCGGCTGGGTCTCGTTCTACGACGAGGCATACCTCACCGAACTGCTCGACATCCCCGCACCGGTCCGGCCGATCGCCTGGCTGTGTGTCGGCCCGGTCGAATCGTTCCAGGAGGTACCCGATCTCGAGCGCTTCGGTTGGCGCACCCGGCGTCCCCTCGATGACGCCCTGCACTTCGAGCAGTACCGCCGATGAGGGCGCGTCTGGTTGCCGTGGCCACTGCCTGCCTGCTCGTGGCCGGCTGCTCTACTGCCGAATCGCCTACCGAACCGTCCACTCCACCGACCACTCCGGCGGCCGAGCCCGCACAGGCTCCGGATGCTGCCGACCCGATCGGTACGGTCGTTCCACTTCCGGGCGCTCCCGAGGGTGTTGTGGTGGGAACGTCCGGGATCGCTGCTGCCGGGGTGCGCGAGCCCGACGGCGTGGTGCTGTTCGACGCGGCCACCGGCGCTGTGCGGCAGATGGTCTCGACGACGGGTGCGCCGCGCCATCTCTCACTGGCCGGTCCCGACGGCCCGGTGCTGGTTCCGCTCGAGGGCAGCGACGAACTGCTCGAGATCTCGCTCGCCGACGGTGCGATTCTGTCGACCGCCACCGGGGTGGGCCGTCAGCCCCACGATGCCGTGCAGACCTCCGACGGCACCATCGTGGCCACCAACGAGATGGGCGGCGGAGTGATCTTCCTGCGCGGCGGGTCGGTGGTGGGGGAACTACCGCCTGGCCCCGTCCAACCCGGTGGTGTCGCGGCTCTCGGCCCGTTCGCTGCCGTCGCGGACGTCCAGGGCAACGGTGTGTGGGTCTACGACGGTGCGACGCAGCAGGAGGTTGCGCAGGCTCCGATCGGCGTCAAGCTCACACACGCGGTGACGGTCGATCAGACGGTGGCCGGGTTCGCCGACACCGACGGCGGCACGGTCCTTCTCGCATCGGTCGACGCGGACGGGGGCATTCGTCAGATCGCGTCGATCGACGCACCCGGCAACCCGTACGGGCTCGCCGTGGATCCCGAACGCCGGCTGCTGTTCGTGACGCTGACCGCGTCGAACGTACTGCGGGTGGTCGACGTGTCGGATCCCGCTGCTCCGCGCACCCTGGGCGATGTGCCGACGGTGACGCAGGCCAATTCGGTTGCGGTCGATCCGCGGACCGGCGACGTGCTGGTGACCGGCAGCGACCCGGGCGCGAGCAGTTCGATTCAGATCATCACCCGCGCGGAGTTGCCTGGTAGTTAGGCCGTCACCAGCCGTAGGACCCTGGGATTCCTTTGAACGGGCCCACCACGTCGTCGGTGATCCAGCCCTCGTAGAACCCGCCTTCCTGTGGTCGCACGGCCTCACCGTCGATCTCGCAGTCCAGACGACTGGGCGAGAAGGCGAGGTACCCGGCGATCTCGGCGAAACGAGGAGTGGGGTTCTCGTAGCTCCATCCCGCGGCGGGTGCGACGGCATCTCCGCCGTGGACGTCCCAGTAGGTGGCAGCACCCTTCCACTCGCAGTGCGTCGAGCGGGCGTCCGAGGGCGTCAACGCACCCGGAACCACGTCCGCAGGCGAGATGTACCAGGTCGGTGGGTGGCTCGTTTCGAGCACGCGGTACGCGGCGGTGGTGCGGGCAACCACCTCGCCGCCGAGCCGAACGACCAGGGAACGGTTCGAGGACTCGAGCTTGGGTGGGCGGGGGTAATCCCAGACGGACTCCTGGCCCGGCTTCGGCTTCTCGGGAACGACGGATCTCGGCAGATGTGAACTCATACTTCGATGGTGCCACCGGGTGTCACGGGGCGTCGACGGGATAGAGATCGTCCACCCGTTCCTCGTCGAGAATCCAACGATCGACGTCGTCGAGAGGTTCGACCGTGCGCACAGAGGTGACCGGGGCTTCGGGCGGGCGCTGTTCGGCGCGGACAGGCTCGATGCGAACCGGCTCGGTACGGACCATCGGCGCGGGTGCCGGTATCTCGGGGGTGGGGAGTTCGGGGGTGGGGAGTTCGGCCGCAGGTGTCACGGGTTCGGCTCGGGGGACCGCTGTTGCCACCTCTTCGGGGGTTGGGTCTTCGTCGGCGATGTCGGTGGTCTTCGGCAGTTCCGCCGGTATCCGAACGAGGATGCCGAGTCCGTGGGTTGCGGCCAACAGGCTCACCGGGGCGACGGTGGCAATGGCCGCGGACAGGGCCGGATGCAGTGTGCCGGCGTCGGAGATGAAGGCGTGCATGGCATTTGCGCCGATACTCACCAGAGCTGCCGTGATCAACACGCCCCAGAAGAAGCGTCGACCACTGCGTTGATCCTCGAATTGGGCGAGCGCGATGACGGAGATCGTGGCCTGCAGGATGGTGCCGTCGACGATCACCGGCCACAGCCACGACAGTGAACGCGGAACGCCTGCCATCGTGGCGAGATCCCACAGTGCGGCGAAGCTCAGCACGAAGGACGCAATTCCGATGACGGTGGTGATGACGACCGCACTGACGAGTGTCGCACGCAGGACCTTGTTCATGGATCGTCATGAAACACGATGCCACCGACAAGTTCGACGGATCGGGCGGGAGCTGCCCTCGAGGCACCCGGCTATCGCGTGGTGAACGCGCCGCCGTTGACGTGAAGCGTCTGACCGGTACTAGGCAGAGCACCCGCCGAGGAGAAGAACTCTGCCACTGCGTTCACCGCCACCCGGGCCGTGCTCCACCCTGTCTACATCGATTGCGATTGAACGTGTTCAGGCCACGCGCATGCACTTGCCAGCGTCCTCGTAGCGCATCACGCCCAGGCGGGCGGCGTCCAGGTTTCGGCGAGGGCGAGGTTCTTCTGACTGCTCTGCGAGCTTTGCAAGTACTCGAGGAAAACCCGCAGCGCGGGTTGCCTGTTGTCAGCGCGCCAGACGATCGCATGTGGATAAACCGGGATGGGATCGACGATCGGGATTCTGCGCAGATCGTAGGACTCGGGCCACAGATACCTGGACCCTTCACCGATCAGAGTGGATATATGGGCAGAATTCGCAAGCTCTTCGAGAAGTACGTCCACACCGAAACTTGTTCCGATCGAGTCGATTCGGATCCCGAACGTTCGGCCCAACTCATCGTAATATGCACCCCAGTCGGTGTCGGAACGCACGCCTGGCATCCATATCCGGTGTGGACGAAGATTTGCGAGAGAGACGGAAGCCTTGTGAGCGAGGGGATGCTTCGGCCCGGTGAGTAGTTGATGGCGATCGTCGATGACGCGCGTCGACCGAAGTTCGGCCGGAAGTGTTCGACTGCGCGTAGCGCTGATGGCGCGGAAAGTTGCGTCCACACTGCCGTCCAAGACGGCGTCGAGGGCAGCGTCGGTGTTTGCGTCGGGGAGGGTGACGACATCCAGATCGATCTGTGGGTAAATCCTGTGAAATGCCCGCAGTGAGGTCGCAGGAGCCGTGCGACGGTTGAGAACGTCGACCCGTAATGCTCTGTTGCCCAACGCCACCGAACCGACGGCCCGCTGTGCACTCTTGACCAGCTCGCGCGCATGGGGCAGGAAAGCCTGCCCGTCCACACTCAATCGGGCTCCCCTCCCGGAACGCACGAACAGCGAGACACCGAGGCTTCGTTCCAGTGCCGCAATGCGTTTGGATACAGCCTGTTGTGTCAGCCCCAACCCGTCAGCGGCAGCCTGGAACTGACCTCCGTCTGCGGCTGCCACGAACGTCCGCACGGCCTCCGTATCCACCGTCGAACCCTATACGGACAACCATCGGTTGTGACTCGCCGACCTCGAGGTTGTTTGCCGACCGCCAACGGGTGCAGTTTGCTCGACATGCCCATCCGGAAGAGGTTCGCAGAGAGGACCGCCATGAACTTCGCCGAAAAAGTGCAGCGCGCAATCATGCTCACAGCAAAAATCAGTACGATCCCCTACACCGACCAGCGGGCCATTCGAGAGGGCTGGCAGGAACTGACCGGACAAACCGTCGACGACGCCTTCCATCTCATTCCACCGGTCTTTTCGGACCACGGGATCAACATCCGCATCGGCGGAAATGTGTTCGTGAATCAGAACTGCCGCTTCAACGACATCGGCGGGATCGAAATCGATGACGACGTAATGCTGGGGCCCAATGTCAGCCTGATCACCTCGGGGCATCCGGTCGAACCCGCCGGGCGACGGGCCGGAGTCACCTCGGCACCGATCACGATAGGACGAAACGTCTGGATCGGAACATCAGCACTGATCCTGCAAGGCGTCACCATCGGCGCGGACGCCATCATCGGTGCCGGCGCTGTCGTCACTCGGGACGTACCCCCTCGAACACTGGTGGCCGGGGTTCCGGCGACTGTGGTCAAGACACTCGCCTGAGTTCTCGGTGCCATTCAGTTGGTCCCCAGCGCCCTCTCGAAAAGGGCGAGCAACCGGTCCCAGTGCCGCTCCAGCCCAGCCGGATCGAAGGCGTCCGTGTCGGACATCGTGTACCCATGAATTGTGCCGGGATAGATCTCGGAGTTGTAGCTCAACTGTGCGGCGTCCAACGCTCTATTTAATTCGTTCAGAGCCTCGGGCGTCAGATCGCCTGCGGCGTGGCCAAAATGGACTTCGGCGGTGATTTTCGCAAGCTCTTCGATTCCGTCCGCTGCCACCGGGCCATGGAATGCGGCAATCGCGGCAATCCGGCTCGGGTACACGGCGGCGGATCGCGTCGCGAGCAGACCACCGATGCAGTAACCGACCACCCCAACTTCACCTGTGCTCACTTCAGGCTGTTCTTCAAGAAATTGTAGGTAGACCTCGGCGTCGATGGAGACGCGCTCGGCAGTGTGCAGATGGATGAAAGGCATCAACTGGTCGACGAGTGCCGGCCGAATTTCTTCTCCGATGTGGTCGGGAAGCGCGACGAGGGGCGCTCGACCATGTCGGTAGAAGATGTTGGGAACGAGCACGTAGTAGCCATGGGCGGCCAACTTTTGTGCCATCTTACGAAGCACGGGCCGAGGACCGAACGCATCGGGATACATCAAAACGCCTGGGTGCGGCACCTGGTCATCTGGAAACGCGGCGAAGACGTCGGCGTGTCCATCCGCCATCGGGATCTGGAAAGTTTTGGTGGGCATGAATTCTCCTGTCGTGGTTGATTTTTCGATACCATCAACACAACAAGGCGGTTCTCGAGCACCTGCGTAACGTCCATGTTCGAACGGCGGTTCTGCATCGACCCGCGCGGCCCTCAAAACAGCGCCGGGTCACCAATCCGTGCGTGGCGCCATGCCGTCCCGGTGATCATTGCGAAAGACTAACGCGTCGATCACCAAATACAACAGCCGCTCGAAGCGCTCACCCGAGAACCGGATACCCAAAGATTCAAGGGGTGCTGCTGCCGCGGCCAATGCTTCTATTTCCTTCGCAACCTCAGGAGTTCGGCACCGTGACCAGCACCGTCGTTCCCGGCTCGTGGGGATCTGACACGGGGTGTTATCCAGCCTGGATGCCGGCCCGTGCGTTTCCTAGTTTGATGATTGCCTGGGTGGTCTGGTGGTCGGCGGGCAGTAAGACCACGATCTGCTGGTTGTCCGGCTCCGGAATCTCGAGAGTTTCGCGGTTGAACCGCAGGCGGTCACCCTGGGGCAACCGAATTTCGAGCTCGACGCGATCTGGTGGCAGGTGTTGGTCGAGCCGGCTGGTGAACTCGGGCCCGGCTAGCGGAGCCAGAACGGACTTGAACCATTCGGATGCGGAAGCCGAAGGCCCGAGCCAGAGGTCGAAGGCCTGCTCGTCAGCGACGTGTGCCCAGTCGGGGAAGACCGCTCGGGCGTTCGGATCGGTGAAGACAAAGCGGGTGAGGTTGGGGTAATCGTCGGCCAGGAGTCCAGTTGGTTGCATGACGAACTCGAAACCGGTGGTGTACGCCAAAATGTCGCCGATTCGGTTGGTCAGGAACGCGATGCCCGGTTCGAGAAGATCGAGGGTCTGCTGTACCGATGCGCGCACGGAACGCGGTGGCGGTTCCGGTTCGCTGTGCGCAGCGCATGCTCCGCCGGTGATCTTCGCGAGATAGGCCAGGTGGCGACGCTCCTTTGTGGTGAGGCTGAGAGCGTCCGCGACAGCGTTGATCACGGGCCCGGTGGGGTTCCGGTCGCGCCCCTGCTCGATGCGCGTGAGATATTCGACGCTGATCCGGGCGCGAGCAGCGAGCTCGGTTCTCCGTAGTCCGGGAGCACGCCGTCGACCGTCTTCCGATAGCCCGAGATCGGTTGGATTCGTCGCGTCGCGCTTGGCCCTAATGAAGTCTCCCAACGGGGTAGCCATGGATAGAAACTACGCCCCGCTCATCCGTGAGGCACCGTGAGCGTGGCCCTCCGGGGGCTAGCCTGGGCTCGGTCTGGTTGACCGTGTCATTCCAGCGCATCGTTGCCGGCATGCCACACACCGAACTTCGAACCGCAGCGGGCGACGCCCGATGAAATATGTCCAGCTCGGCTCTTCGGCTTTACGAGTAAGCCGTATCGCATTGGGCGGGATGAGTTTCGGTCATCGCAGCTCCAGGAACCCTTGGACGCTGGACAAAGAGAACGCCGAGCCGATTTTTCGTCGCGCGGTCGACCTGGGTATCACCTTGTGGGACACCGCCAACGTCTATGGCAACGGCACCTCGGAGGAGATCCTTGGCGACGCCATGCGTCGGTTCACCCGCCGCGAGGACGTCGCTCTTGCCACGAAAGTGGGCTTGCCGATGCATGACGGCCCGACCGGGACCGGACTCTCCCGCGCTGCGATCCGAGCACAGCTCGACGCCTCGCTGCGTCGACTGAAAACCGACTACGTCGATCTCTACCAGATTCACAGGTTCGACCCGCACACCCCCACCGAGGAGACAATGGCGACCTTGCACGAGGTGGTCACCGCGGGGAAGGCCCGATTCATCGGGGCCTCGTCGATGGCGGCCTGGCAGTTTGCGTCGATGCAGCACACCGCTGAGCTGGGTGGCTGGACGCGCTTTGTCTCGATGCAGGACCAATACAGCCTGGTCCAGCGGGAAGAGGAACGCGAGATGTTCGGGCTGCTGGCTGACCAAGGCGTTGCCAGCCTGCCATGGTGTCCGCTGACCAAGGGTCGGCTCGCCCGGCCCTACGGAATGGCAACTCACCGCTCTCGGACCGACCCTACCGGTCAGCGATTCTTCGACAATCGCGACCAACCCATCATCGACACGGTCGAACGACTCTCCCTGGCCCGCCGAGTTCCGATGGCGCAAGTCGCGTTGGCGTGGGTGCTCGCCCAGCCCGTAGTCGCGGCACCAGTAGTCGGAGCAAGCCGGGCCGGCCACTTGGACGACGCCGCCGCTGCGGTCGATCTGACCCTGAGCAGCGAGGACCTACACGCTCTGGCTGCGCCCTATACGTCCCGCGAACCCAGCGGTTACTGACCTTCACCACAGTCGCATCCCTAGAGCTCGACCTTTGGCCTTTGCAAGGAGACGTTCGCGACGCCCCTGCCTGCGGTGGCGTTCGACTTCGGAGCCCTGAGCCACCTCCAGGAAAGACGACGACCTTGCCTCTTCACACCCCCAAACCACAACACGAACGGAAATGAAAATGCTACCCACAGTCGCCATCATCGGAGCCGGGTACGGCGGAGCCGCCCTCGCCAAGGAACTCGAGAACGACGCCGACGTCACCCTCATCGACCCGCGCGATTCTTTCGTCAACGTCGCCGGCTCACTGCGCGCGCTCGCCAGACCCGACTGGGCAGACAACTTGTTTTTTCCCCTCGACCAAATTCTGACCCGCGCCACCCTCATCCGCGACAAGGCCGTATCAGTGGACCCGGCGGGCCTCACCCTCAGCAGCGGTGACCGCATCACGGCCGACTACGTCGTCTTGGCCACCGGATCCACCTATCCCTACCCCGCGAACCCCACCTCGAATGCCACCGCCTCCGCACTCGAAGACCTGCGCCGAACTCACAAGGCCCTCGACGGAGCTCAACGAGTTCTGATCCTCGGTGCGGGCCCCGTCGGTCTGGAATTAGCAGGAGAAACCAGAGAAATCTGGCCCGACAAAGACATCACCATCATCGACCCCGCCGACGAGCTCTTACCCGGGTTCCTGCCCGATGTCCGCCGCGAACTGCACCGTCAGCTCGACGCGCTCGGCATCAAGATGATGCTCGGCGCGAGACTGACCGCACCCCCACGCACCCGACCAAACGAGCTCGCCATCGTTACCGTGCACACCACCACTAGCGTGGAGATCACGGTCGATATCTGGTTTCAGGCCTACGGTGCCACCATCAGCAGCGACTACCTCAGCGACGAGAAGCTCACGACGCGTACCGCTCGGGGCGAGGTCCCCGTCACCCAGCGGCTCAACATTCTCGGTCATGACCACGTCTACGCCATCGGCGACATCACCAACCTCGCCGAGGCGAAGATGGCCGGGTACGCCGGCCAGCACGCCGCCGTCGTCGCCGAGAATATCAAGACCCAAATCGCAGGTGGGGTTCCTCGAGCCACCTACGAGCCTCTCGGGTACCCGATGATTCTTCTCCCCCTGGGCACTCGAGCTGGCGTCGGCCAGCTACCTTCGCCCGACGGACCCACACTCGCGCCGACCGAGATGGTTTCCCAGTACAAGGGTGCCGATCTCTTCACTGGTCGGTTCGCTGAGCAGTTCGGCATCGAAAAACATTCCTGAACGCACCCTACTGTTCGCACGCATTCGCGAGTCGTGCGAGGAGTTCGCGGAAGGTCGTGCTCTCGCTCTCGGACAGGCCCGTTCGCAGCAGATCGTCTTCGACCATTCTGATCTTTACGCGGACCGATTCCAACAGCAGTCGTCCACTCGGCGTGATGCCGACCGTGCGCTGACGTTGATCGCGAGACCGCTCTCGGTAGACGAGATCTCGCGAGATGAGCTCGTCCAGGTGCTTACCGAGCCGGGTCGGATCTCGCTTGGTTCTGCGCGACAACTCCTTCTGAGACACGGCGGCACCAGAAGCCACCTCGGTCAAGATTGCGTACTCCCACATCGAAAGCCCGGCGTCGCGAAGGACGGGTGCTTCCAAAGACCCCAATCGTGGTACCACTCGGAAGATGAGCGCGGCCAGGTCAGGCTCGTCGCTCGGCGAATTCCCGGAACCAGTCATGGACAACCCTCCCAAATTCATCTACCGTCGTAGATGGTACCGTCTACCGTGGTAGATGATTTGCGTTGCTTTCAAGGCCAACGTTAAACACTCACCCGTCAACCTCGGCCCTTGCTGACGACACGACGACTCGGCGAGGCGTACCGACATGTCCGAAGGGACCCAGCGATGGACGTCAATGCGCTACATACCGCTACCGAAATTCTGGCCGAGTACCTATCGGAGGTGACTCATGGCGACCTCGGGCAAGCAACACCGGCGAACAGCTGGGACATCGGAGACTTGTACATCCACCTGATCGAAGAGAACATCTCCATCGCTCGTGGCCTCGCAGATGAGCCGGTGCACAAAAAGGTGTCCAAAGCCGACAAGGTCACGAGATCGGACCTCGAGGCGGCGGCACATTTGTACGGCGGAGGATACGAGGAGCGCTACCGCCGGACGTCACGGGCATTGGAGAATGCCTTCGCTGCGGTTGCCGACCGGGAATCGCTCCACAGCATCGACGGCATCACCCGCACGGCCCACGCCTGGTACGACCGACAAGTCAACAACACGGTCATCCACACATGGGATATGACTCAGGCAATGGGGTTCACCTACCATCCGTCTCCGGATGTGGCGTTGCGGGTACTCAGAACCGAATCGGATCTGTCGATCGACGACGTCACTGCAATATGGGAAGCCGCACTACGCCTTTCGGGTCGACTCCCCGCGGTACAGCAGGTTCAAGCGGTTCGGACGGCCCCGCGGTAGAAGTCGGCGCGATCGTGTGCAGACATTCCGCCCCACACGCCGTAGGGCTCGTTCGCCTCGAGGGCGTGCTGGCGGCATTGTTCGAGTACCGGGCAACGGCCGCAGACCTGCTTGGCGGATTTCTCACGCGAGGTGCGAGCGCGACCTCGTTCGCCTTCGGGATGGAAGAACACGGACGAGTCCAATCCGCGACACAGTCCGTCGAGTTGCCAGTCCCAAACGTCTGCGTTGGGGACGGGAAGTTGGACCGGCCTGGCGGGTGCGCCTCGCACCATGAGCTGTCTCCTCACTGAAAAGTGAACAAGCTCACTATCTCGTATTCGTCATACTTTTACAAGTCCTTTCGGTCATTCGTAGTACTTAAAAGCAAGCATGCTTGCTTGAGTTTTCCTCGATCAGTGGCTCTCGGACATTCCCGCGCGCTTCTCGAGTTCGAGCAGAATGTGCTCGGCGATCTTGGTCGGGGGCGGACCGATGTCGACGACGATGGAGTTCTCGTCCTCACCCAGCGGCTCGAGGGTCGAGATCTGCGTGTCGAGCAGCGAGGACGGCATGAAGTGGTCCATCCGAGCATTGAGGCGTCCGCTGATCCGATCCTTCGTTCCGGCCAGATGCACGAAGATCACCTCCGACCCCTCCCTGGACCCAGCAGCCAGCACGTCCCGATACGTCCGCTTGAGAGCCGAGCACGTCACGATCCCCGATCGGCCCGTCGTGGTGTGGTCGGTGATCCATTCCGCGATCACGTCTAGCCACGGCCACCGGTCCTCGTCGGTCAGCGGCTGACCGGCCGCCATCTTGGCCACGTTGGCGTCCGGATGCAGGTCGTCGCCCTCCTGCAGGTCCCATTTCAACGCGCCGGCGAGAATTCCCGCCACCGTCGACTTGCCCGAACCGGACACTCCCATCACTACGAGAACCGGATGATGCGCTCTGCCTGTCGTCTGTGATGCCATCCCTCGATACTGCTCCATCTCGCTCCGGCGGATCGGACAGACGCGAGAATCCGGGCAACCCATGGGACGATCGGTCGGACATGAGCGAGACCAGCGACTTCCGCCAGCTTCACGATTCGGTGCTCGACGAGCTCGGTCGCGACATCGTGAGCGGCGCGATCCCGAGCGGAACCCGAATCTCGGCCGACGACGTCGCCGTGCGGTTCACCGTGTCGCGGACCGTCGTCCGGGAAGTGGTCCGTGTCCTGGAATCGCTGGGGTTGCTCACCGTGCGTCGGCGCGTGGGGATCACCGTGCAGGGCTCGCAGAACTGGAACTCCCTCGACCCGGTGGTCATCCGCTGGCAACTGGCCGGGCCCGCCCGCGCCGAGCAGTTGCTGCTGCTCAGCGAATTACGTTCGGGCATCGAGCCTTTGGCAGCCAAGCTCGCCGCGCATCGAGCAACGCCCGAGCAATGTGGCGCGCTGACGGCCGCTGTCATCGGAATGTCGTCGACGTCCCGGGCCGCGGATTCCGACGCCTACCTCGAACACGACAGCAATTTCCATCGCACGTTGCTCGCAGCCTCGGGCAACCCGATGTTGCGGTCGATGTCCGACATCGTGGTGGAGGTGCTCGCCGGCCGCACCCGCCACGCCCTGATGTCGCGGCAGGCCGACCCGGAGGCGATCCGCCTGCACGGTGTAGTCGCCTCGTCGATCCAATCCGGCGACGCAGACGGCGCGCAGCGCGCCATGCTGGCCATCGTCACCAAGTCCGCCGCCTCGATGTCGGCGGCCTCCGGTGTGACTCCGTCGCCCGGTCTGGTCCCCGACCAGCAGTGATACATCACGCGCACAAAGCCAGGTACGCCGAGGCGGGGTTCATCGCCTAGATTCGACGGGTGACTGCTCTCGAATTGCCGCTCGAACTTCGCCGCGCACTCGTTGGAGTAGCTCGGACTCCGCGTCTGCTCGTCGCGTCCGATTACGACGGCACCATGGCGCCGATCGTCTCCGACCCGCAGAAGGCCTTCCCGCACCCCGAGTCGGTCAGCGCCATGCGCGGGCTCGCCTCCCTGGCCGGCACCAACGCTGCCGTCATCTCCGGACGTGCCCTCCGCGATCTCGCGATCCTCTCCCGCCTGCCGTCCGAGGTGCAGCTGGTGGGTAGCCACGGCAGCGAGTTCGACGCCGGATTCATCAACGCCATCGACGAGAACGCCAAGAAGCTCCTCACCGCCATCACCGGCGAACTGCAGGCCATCGCCGACGCCCATCCCGGCGTGAGTATCGAGACCAAGCCGGCCAGCGTCGCGCTGCACGTCCGCAATGCCGAGACCGCCGCCGGTGACGAAGCGCTCGCAGCGGTGCGATCCGGCGCCGCTGCACGGGACGGCGTTCAGGTCACCGAGGGCAAGTCCGTCATCGAGCTGGCCGTCATCGTCACCGACAAGGGCGTCGCCCTCGACATTCTTCGCCACCAGGAAGCCGCTACTGCTGCAGTCTTTTTCGGCGACGACGTCACCGACGAGAAGGCGTTCGGACACCTGCACGGGCCGGACATCGGCGTCAAGATCGGGCCGGGAGACACCCTCGCGGAGTTCCGGATCGACAGCACCGAGCAGGTCGCGCTCGCCCTGGCATTTCTGCTCGAAGAGCGACGGCAGTGGCTTTCGGGAGCCGACGCCCCACGCATCGAACGACTGACGATGTTGGCCAGCCCCAATGCCGTTGCGCTGCTGACCCCCGACGCCGACGTCACCTGGCTGTGCCACCCCGAACCCGACTCCGCAGCAGTGTTCGCGCACCTGCTCGGCGGCGATCAGGCCGGCCACTTCAGCGTCGGACCCACCCGCGCATCACTTCCGCTGAGTCAGCAGTACGTGGACGGCACGATGACGGTGCAGACCAAGTGGGCCAGCCTGCAGGTCACCGACTACCTGCCGCACGACATCGGCCAGGGCCAGACCGCGCTGACGCGAGTCATCACCGGCAAGGCCACCGCCGTGGTCACCTTCGCACCGCGTCCGGAATTCGGAAAGGCCTGGGCCTCACTCGAACCCGACGTCGACGGCCTGCGCATTCTCGGTACCGCAGATCCGATGGTGCTGCGCAGTCCCGGCGTCACCTGGAACATCGTCTCCGACGGATCTCAGCAGACGGCACACGCCGAGGTCGATCCGTCCAACGGACCGATCGTTCTCGAATTGCGGCTCGGCACAGACGATCTGAGTGAACACCCGTGGGACGAGGTGGAGCGTCGCCGCGCGTCGGAGGCGTACTGGAAGGACTGGGCCGACGGCCTTGACCTGCCTCCTCTCAAGCGCGATCTGATGAAGCGATCGGCACTGACCCTCCGCGGTCTCGTACACGCCGAGTCCGGCTCGATCATGGCTGCGGCCACCACCTCACTGCCCGAGGACATCGGCGGAGTCCGTAACTGGGACTACCGCTACTGCTGGCTGCGCGACGCCGCACTCACCGCAGCCGCGCTGGTCGACGTCGGATCGATGGCGGAGGCCGAGAACTACCTTTCCTGGATCCACGGTGTGCTCGAGTCGGTCTCCGGCCCCGAGCGTCTGCACCCGCTCTACACCATCTGGGGTCTCGGCCTCCCACCCGAGGCTGTCATCGACGAGCTGCCCGGCTACGCCGGTTCGCGTCCGGTGCGCGTGGGAAATGCTGCCAATCAACAGGTTCAGCTGGACGTCTTCGGTCCCATCGTCGAACTGGTGTCCGCTCTCGCCCACGCACGCAAGGCCACAGGATCGGACCACGGTCTGTCCGACGACGATTGGGACCTCGTCCGCGCCATGGTCGAAGCCGTCGAGCGACGCTGGTTCGAGCCTGACCACGGCATCTGGGAGATCCGCGACAACCCCCGTCACCACGTCTACTCCAAGGTGATGGGCTGGATCACCGTCGATCGCGCCATCCGGCTGGCCGAAACCTTCGGTCGCACAACCGAACCCGGCTGGGCGTCGCTGCGAGAGACCATCCGCGAGGAAGTGCTCGCCAACGGCTGGAACGAGGAAGTGCAGTCCTTCACCGCCGCGTACGACGGCACCGACCTCGACGCCGCGACGTTGTTCATAGGACTGTCCGGACTGATCGACCCGGCCGACCCACGCTTCGCGGCCACCGTCACCGCCACCGAAGCCGAACTGCGCAGCGGCTCGACCGTGTACCGATACCGCCACGACGACGGACTGCCCGGTGGCGAAGGTGGCTTCCACCTCTGTGCGGCCTGGCTCGTCGAGGCATACCTCCTGGTGGGACAACGCGCCGAAGCCGAAGCATTGTTCGCTCAACTCGTCAGCGCCGCAGGCCCCACCGGACTGCTCAGTGAGGAATACGACCCCATCGCCGAACGATCCCTCGGCAACCATCCGCAGGCCTACAGTCACCTGGGTCTGCTGCGTTGTGCGAGATTGCTCAGCGCCTAGGGCTCACCCCGCTGCGTCAATGGACCCTTGCATACGTCTGACCCGTGCAATGGTTCATTCACCCACCGGGGTCCTCCGGGTCAATGGCGCATTGCATACGTCTGAGCCGTGCAGTGGTCCATTGACGCGGGCGGGCGGGCCGGGAGGCGGGCGGGCGAACGAGGGGGCGGCGGCAAAGCTCAGGCGATAGCGGGCGGCTGTTTCGGCGGCGGTCCTGCGGTTCGGCCGCGGAAGAGTTCGGTCGGCAGAGTTTCGGCGGCGACGATGCCCGAGTGGGAGGACGAGAGCACCAGTTTGCCTGCTCGACGGCCTTTTTCTTCGGCGTCTTGGCGCACGGTGGTGAGGTTCTCGCGGATGGCGTCGGAGATGCCGTCGAATCCGGTGACCGAGAGTTGGCTCGGCACATCGATTCCGGAGACTCGGGCGAAGTTGAGTGCGCCGAGGGCGATGACGTCGGTGGTGCAGAGCAGGGCGGTGGTTTCGCGGTTGGCCTGAAGTGCTTGGGCTGCAGCGGAGTGGCCGGAGCGCACGGTGTGGTCGAAGCGTTCGACGACGGTGAGGATGTCGGGGTCGAGTCCGGCGTCGATCATGGCTGCCTGGACTCCGGCGATGCGTTCGCGTTGGACGTGGAAGTGGCTGTCCGCCAACCGCCCCGGGGGTACGACGCCATCGCGGCGGTCGCGTCCGAGCCGCATGCACAGGACGGCGAGATGCTCGTGTCCTTGCGAGATGAGATGTGCGGCAAGCATTTTCATCGCGCCTCGATCGTCGATGGCGACGAGGGCCGCTTCGGGGATGTTGCGAGGCTGATCGCAGACGACGATCGGTAGGTGGCGTTCGCGAACGGCTGCGAGGTAGGGGTCGTCGTCGGCGACGGAGTAGACGACGAAGCCGTCGACTCCTGCTTGTTGGACGACGGCTGCGGCTTGCACGTCGTCGCGTTCGGCTCCGGCGGGGATAAGCAGTAGGCCCTGTCCGGCGGCTTCGCAGGATTCGGCGAGTCCGGCGAGGAAGCTCATCGCGGCGGGGTCGCGGAAGGAGTAGCTCAGAGCTTCGGTGAGGAGCAGTCCGATGGCTCCGGCCTTGCGGGTGCGCAGCGATCGCGCGACGGGGTCGGGGCCGGCGTATCCGCGGCGCTTGGCGGCCTGGAGGACGCGTTCGCGGAGTTCCGGAGAGAGCTGATCGGGTCGGTTGTAGGCGTTCGAGACGGTGGTGCGCGATACCTTCAGCTCGGCTGCGATCGACGCCAACGTCGCCTGACGTCGCGGTTCGCTTGACCTGACCATAACCGGGACGTTAGTCCCACAACACGGCGTAGAGAAACTCGAGGTCTCGTTCGTCCGATTCGATCCGTCACCCCACTGCGCGCTAGAGTACAACGGTAACGGTTTCCATTAGCGTCAAGTTCCGCTCACAGGAGTACATCGATGTCGTCCACTCATCGCGCGTCCCGGACCAAGCTCACGGCTGCACTGGGCCTGACCTGCGCCGCAGCCCTCACACTCAGCGCGTGCAGCTCCACCGAATCCGCGAGCACCGAGTCGGCTCCGGCCACCGCGGTCGACGGACCGATCACGATCGTCGCGTCCACGAACGTCTGGGGAAGCGTCGCCGAGGCGGTTGCAGGCGACCTGGCGACAGTGACGTCGATCATCTCCGACCCGTCCGCGGACCCGCACTCCTACGAGGCGAGCCCCGCCGACGCGGCTTCCGTAGCCGAGGCGTCGCTCGTGGTCTACAACGGTGGCGGCTACGACCAGTTCATCGAGGACATCCTCGGATCCGAGGGCCAGGACGTGCCGTCGGTCGATGCCTTCTCCCTGCTCGAGGACAGCCACGATCACGACTCCGAGCCCGCCTCCGACGAAGCGACACCGGAAACAGAAGCAGAAGCAACGGACGATCACGGCCATTCGCACGGCGAGGTCAACGAACACGTCTGGTACAACGCCGAGGTCGCCGCACACACCGCCGAGGAGATCGCCGACAAGCTCGGTCAGCTCGATCCCGACAACGCTGCGCAGTACACCGCCAACGCCGAGACGTTCCACGAGCAGGTCCACGGCATCACCGACGTGACGGCGAAGATCGCTGCCGATCACCCCGACGCACCGGTGGCGCAGACCGAGCCGATCGCGCACTACCTCATCGAGGAGTCCGATCTCGACGATCGCACCCCCGAGGATTTCAAGGACGCCATCGAGGAGGGCAACGACCCGTCTCCGGCATCGATCGCCGCAACGCGTGATCTGTTCACCTCGAAGTCCGTCCGCGCGCTGATCTACAACATCCAGACCGAAGATGCTGTGACACAGGACATTCGCTCCACCAGTGAGGCCGCGGGCATCCCCGTCGTCGAGGTCACCGAGACTCTGCCCGCCGGGATGACGTACCTCGAGTGGCAGACCAAGGCAGCGACGGATCTGCAGGCCGCCCTCGCAACCACCCCTTGAGCCGATCCGACTCCTGATCTCGGACCGGTTGATGGAAAGCTGTAGTACATGCCTGCTGTAGAACTGCGCGATGCCGGACTGGCGTTCGGTGAGCGCACGCTGTGGCAGAACCTGGATCTGGCGGTCGAGAAGGGCGAGTTCATCGCCGTTCTCGGCCCCAACGGGTCGGGCAAGACGTCTCTGCTCAAGGTGCTGCTGGGCCAGAATCACCTCACGTCCGGCACGGCCGCGATAGACGGCCATCCCGTCCGTCGCGGCCAGTCGGGCGTCGGCTACGTGCCCCAGCAACGCAACATCGACGACGATCTACCCCTTCGCGGACGCGACCTCGTCGGCCTCGGCTGGGACGGCCATCGGTGGGGCATGGGCCTGCGCGGCATGCGGCAACGCAAGGAGACGGTGCAGCGCGCGATCGATCAGGTCGACGCCAACTCCTTCGCGGGCGCTCCCGTGGGCTCGATGTCCGGCGGTGAACAGCAGCGGCTGCGCATCGCCCAGGCACTCGTCGGCGATCCGTCGGTCCTGCTGTGTGACGAGCCCCTGCTCAGCCTCGACCTCGCCAACCAGTCTCTGGTCTCGGGCCTCATCGATCGCCGACGGCGGGAGCACGGGACGGCAGTGCTGTTCGTGACGCACGAGATCAACCCGATCCTCCCGCTCGTCGATCGCATCGTCTACATCGTCGACGGCCGGTTCCGCATCGGGACTCCCGCCGATGTCATGACCACCGAGGTCCTGTCCGAGCTCTACGGCACCGAGGTCGAGGTGTTGAAGGTGCGCGGCCGGCTCATCGTGGTCGGAACCGGTGACTCCATCGATGCACTCGGCTCGGCCGGTGCCCACCATCCACCCGTGCCGCACGACAGAGAAGACAAGGCATGAACGAGAAGGTTCTCGACGCATTCTCGAAGATGCTCGACTTCGACACCACCGCCAATCTCCTGACCTACGACTTCGTCCAGCAGGCTCTGCTCGCCGCCGCGATCCTCGGATTGCTCGCCGGCGCACTGGGCCCGCTGATCGTCAGCCGCCAGTGGGCGTTCGCGGTGCACGGATCGAGTGAGCTCTCGCTCACCGGCGCGTCTGCCGCACTGCTCGTCGGCATCACCGTCGGCCTCGGAGCCATCGTGGGGTCCGTGGTCGCGGCGGTGATGTTCGCCCTGCTCGGCAGCAAGGCCCGCGACCGCGACTCGGTCATCGGCGTCATCATGTCCTTCGGCCTCGGCTTGTCGGTGTTGTTCATCTGGCTCTATCCCGGCCGAACCGGCACCAGCTTCTCGCTGCTGATCGGCCAGATCGTCGGCGTCGGGCAGAGCGGGATCCAGTTGCTGCTGGTGTGCGCCGTCCTGGTGCTGATCGTCCTCACTGTGGTCTATCGGCCGCTGCTGTTCGCCAGCACCGACCCCGAGGTGGCGCTGGCCCGCGGCGTCCCCGTCCGCGCACTCTCGGTCGTCTTCGCCGTGCTCGTCGGCGTCGCGTGCGCACTGGGCGTCCAGATCGTCGGAGCGCTGCTGGTGCTCTCGCTGCTCATCACTCCCGCCGCAGCCGCCGCGCGGGTCACTGCCAGCCCACTCAAGGCGACGCTGCTGTCCATCCTGTTCGCCGAAATCGCCGCCGTCGGAGGCATCCTGCTCTCCCTCGCCCCCGGGCTTCCGGTGTCGACGTTCGTCACCACCATCTCCTTCGTGATCTATCTCGTCTGCCGTGCGATCGGCGGAACCCGCAAGGCCAATTCCGGACGGCTGGTTGCCGCCTAGGATGACGAGGGTGTCCATCGACCTCAACGCCGATCTCGGCGAAAGCTACGGTGCATGGACTCTCGGGGACGACGACGCGA
Organism: Rhodococcus sp. NPDC076796; assembly: GCF_040702765.1. NCBI lineage: Bacteria > Bacillati > Actinomycetota > Actinomycetes > Mycobacteriales > Nocardiaceae > Rhodococcus > Rhodococcus sp. NPDC076796. The sequence goes on from NZ_JBFBMS010000002.1 coordinate 325,712, forward strand.
TGCTCGCACTGGTGTCGAGCGCCAACGTTGCGTGCGGCTTCCATGCCGGTGATCCCACCACTCTGCTGCGCACGTGCCGCTCGGCCTCGAACGCAGCCGTGCGGATCGGTGCGCAGGTGGGCTATCACGACCTCGCCGGATTCGGCAGACGCTTTCTCGACGTCTCCTCGGCCGATCTCACCGCCGACGTGATCTATCAGATGGGCGCACTCGACGGCCTCGCTCAGGTCTCCGGTTCGGCCGTTGCCTACGTCAAACCGCACGGCGCGCTGTACAACGCGATCGTGCACCATCGCGTTCAGGCCAAGGCCGTGGTCGACGCCGTTCTCGCCTACGACCCCACGCTGCCGGTGCTCGGCCTGCCCGGTTCGGCGTTCCTCGACGAAGCGGAGCGAGCCGGGCTCCGCACTGTCACCGAGGCTTTCGCCGACCGCGCGTACACCCCGCAGGGAACGCTGGTGGCCCGCTCGGAACCCGGCGCCGTGCTGTCCGATCCCGACGCCGTCGCCCAGCGCGTGCTGACCATGATCACCGACGGCACCACCCTGGCAGTCGACGGCTCGCGCATCGCCGTTGCCGCCGAGTCGATCTGCCTGCACGGCGATTCCCCCGGCGCGGTCGCGATGGCAACGGCCGTGTCGGAACTGCTGCGCGGCAACGGTATCGACGTGACAGCCTTCGTCTGATGCGCATTGTCCCGGCGGGCGAGAATGCAGTGCTCGTCGAGTTCGACGGGCTGGACGAGACGATGGCGTACTACCGCTCTCTGACAGCCGATCCACCGTCTCGAGTCGTCGATCTGGTTCCCGCCGCCCGCACCGTGCTGGTGATGTTCGACGGGCCGAAGCAGCCGATACTGGACTGGATCTCGGCCACCGAACCCGCAGTCGACGTGGACGACGACCGGTCCGACACCGTGACTATCTCGGTGGTCTACGACGGCGAAGACCTCGACGAGGTGGCCCGACTGACCGGCCTGTCCACCACCGAAGTCGTTGCCGCACATACCGATCAAGCGTGGATTGTTGCGTTCGGCGGCTTCGCACCCGGCTTCGGCTATCTCGTCGGCACCGACGCGCGGCTGCACGTTCCGCGGCGCACGTCGCCGCGCACCAGCGTCCCGGCCGGTTCGGTGGGGCTGGCGGGTGAGTTCTCGGGCATCTATCCGCGCTCCTCCCCCGGCGGCTGGCAACTGATCGGGCGCACCGACGCGCAACTGTGGAACCTGGACCGCGACCCACCCGCGCTGCTGCGGCCCGGCACCACCGTCCGATTCGAGCAGGCATGAGAGCCCTGACCGTTCTGCAGACGGGACCACTGTGCACCGTCCAGGATCGCGGTCGCCCAGGGTATGCGTCGATCGGTGTGGGGCGCTCGGGGGCCGCAGACCGGCTCTCGCACGATGCCGCGAACCGATTGGTGGGCAACAACTCCGACGCCGCCACGCTGGAAGTGACCTTCGGTGGCCTGAAGCTACGCGCCGAGTTCGACGCGATCGTGGCCGTCACCGGAGCGCACGTGATCTGCCGCGTGGACGGCACCGTGCAGGGACTGAATACGACGCTCGTGGTCCGAGCCGGACAGGTACTGGAATTGACCACGCCCACATGGGGTCTGCGTAGCTATTTGGCAGTGCGGGGTGGGATCGACGTCCCCGCCGTCCTCAGCAGCCGATCGACGGACACGATGTCCGGTCTCGGACCGGCAGCGCTCTCCGCCGGCGATGTGGTCGCCGTCGGCAACGGCAGCGGGGAATGGCCCGCCGCGGATTTCGTACCGCCGCCATCGAGCCGAGCCACACTGCACGTCACGTTCGGGCCGCGCGAGAACTGGTTCACCGAGCACGCCCGATCGCTGCTGCTGGAGCAGCCGTGGACGGTCACGCCGGACACCGATCGCGTCGGGATCAGGCTCGACGGCTCCGAGCCGCTGGCCCGCGCGCTCGACAGCGAATTGGCCAGTGAGGGAATGGTTCTCGGCGCTCTACAGGTTCCACCGTCCGGGCAGCCGGTGCTGTTTCTCGCCGACCATCCCGTCACGGGCGGTTATCCGGTGATCGCCGTCGTCACCGCGGCGGACGTGTCCGCAGCCGCGCAGTTGACGCCCGGCACCCGGATCCGCTTCCGCGCTGTCGGTTGATCCCGGCCCCGGACCGTTCCTATCCGCGACGCTGACGAGCGATGTCGGCCAGGACGACGCCCGCGGCGACGGATGCGTTGAGTGATTCCACCGGCCCCGCCATCGGGATCGACAGGATGTGATCGCAGGTCTCGCTGACCAGACGCGACAGGCCCTTGCCCTCGGATCCGACGACGATGACGACCGGACCCTTACCGTCGAACGTGTCGAGTTCGGTGTCGCCGCCGGCATCGAGGCCGACGACGGTGACGCCCTTGGACTGCCAATCCTTCAGTGTACGAGTCAGATTCACTGCTCGCGCGATGGGCAGGCGAGCTGCGGCACCGGCACTGGTTCGCCATGCCACTGCGGACACGCTGGCACTGCGACGCTGCGGAATCACGACGCCATGACCGCCGAAGGCAGCCACCGATCGCACGACGGCACCGAGGTTGCGCGGGTCGGTGATGTTGTCGAGCGCCACGAGCAGAGCCGGCTCCTGGTGCGTGCGCGCGTTCGAGATCAGATCGTCGGGGTGCGCGTAGCGGTACGGCGGCACCTGCAGGGCCAGGCCCTGGTGCAGTCCGTTGGCACTGAGCTTGTCCAGATCCGAACGAGGAACTTCGAGGATGGAGATCCGCGCATCGCCCGCCCGCTGCACGGCTTCCTTGAGTCGATCGTCGCTGTCGGTACCGACGGCAACCCACAGTGCGGTGGCGGGCACGCCCGCGCGCAGGCACTCGACCACCGGGTTGCGACCGAGTACCACCTCGGGACCGTCTTCGGCCTTGCGTCCGGCCGGTCGTCCACCCGCGCGGCCACCGGTGTTGCCGCCGCGGTTCGTTGCGGACTTCTCGGCGAGCTTGGCCCGACGCGCGGCGGGATGCTTGGTGCGCTCGGAGGCGGGCGGCGTCGCGCCGCGACCCTCGAGGCCCTTCCGACGCTTGCCGCCGGATCCGGCGACCTGTCCCTTCTTGGTGCCGTCCTTGCGGATTGCGCCGCGCCTACTCGAATTGCCTGCCATCACAAACCTGCTTCGTCGGTCTTACTCGTACCCAGCGACCATTCGGGCCCGTTGGGTGTATCTGTCACGTCGACTCCGGCTTTCGCAAGTCGATCGCGTATGTCGTCGGCGGCGGCCCAGTCCTTGGTCGCCTTCGCCGTTGCTCGACGCTCCAGCTCGGCCTGGACCAGGACGCCGAGGGCACTGAGAGCTGCTGCGTCGGAACCACTGTCTTTGCTCCAGTGCGGATCGAGCGGGTCGACACCGAGGATGTCGAGCATCGCGCGCACACTGCCTGCGTACTCCACCGCTGCCGGTAGGTCACCGGATTCGAGTGCGGTGTTGCCCAACGTGACGGTGGCGTGAATCTCGGCCAGCGCCTTGGGAACTGCGAGGTCGTCGTCGAGAGCCTCGGCGAATCCGGCCGTCCACTTGCCCATCGGCACCTCACCGGCGCGTTCGACGGCTCGTTTGACGAACCCTTCGATGCCCCGGTACGTCACGGCCGCGGTCTCGAGTGCGGTATCGGAATACTCCAGCATCGAGCGGTAGTGTGCTCCGCCGAGGTAGTACCGAAGCTCTTGCGGCCGAACCTTTTTCAGCACGTTCGGCACCGAGAGCACGTTGCCGAGAGACTTCGACATCTTCTCGCCGCCCATCGTCACCCACCCGTTGTGCAACCAGTACCGCGAGAAGCCGTCTCCGGCCGCCATGGACTGCGCGCGCTCGTTCTCGTGATGTGGGAACACCAGATCCAGCCCGCCGCAGTGGATGTCGAAATCCGAACCGAGGTAGTTCTCCGCCATCGCCGAGCACTCGAGATGCCAGCCCGGACGGCCGGGACCCCACGGCGTCGGCCACGACGGCTCGTCGGGCTTCGCGCCCTTCCACAGCGTGAAGTCGCGCGGGTCACGCTTGCCCTCGGCGACGCTCTCGCCCTGGTGCACGTCGTCGAGCTTGTGCCCGGACAGTGCGCCGTAGCTCGGGAAGCTCTGCACGTCGAAGTAGACGTCGCCGCACGAATCGGCGTAGGCATGGCCGCGTTCGATCAGACGCTCGATCATCCGGACCATCTGGGTGATGTGCCCGGTCGCACGCGGCTCCGCGGACGGCGGGAGCACCCCGAGCCGGTCGTAGGCCCAGGTGAAGGATCGCTCGTAGGTAGCAGCCCACTCCCACCACGGACGGCCCGCGTCACGCGCCTTGTTGAGAATCTTGTCGTCGATGTCGGTCACGTTGCGAACGAATGCGACGTCGTAATCGTGTGCCAGCAACCAGCGGCGCAGTACGTCGAACGCGACGCCGCTGCGGACGTGGCCGATATGAGGTTCGCCCTGCACCGTTGCCCCACACAGGTACACCGATGCATGGCCAGGGACCAAGGGGGTGAATTCCCGCAGGGCCCTCGTCTCGGTGTCGTGTAGGTGAAGGGTCACGACCAGCAATGCTACCGGTGGTTTTACCTCGTCATGACAAGTGCGGTCGCGATGGCCGCGATTCCTTCACCGCGACCGGTCAGCCCGAGCCCGTCGGTGGTGGTCGCAGACACCGATACCGGCGCACCGAGCACCCGCGAAAGAACTTCCTGGGCCTCGACGCGGCGCGGTCCGATCTTGGGCCGATTGCCGATGATCTGCACCGCTGCGTTCCCGATCGCGAAACCGTCCGCGTCGAGCAGCCGCTTGACCTCGGTCAACATGGCAGCTCCACTGACACCGTCCCATTCCGGACGACCGGTCCCGAACACCGATCCGAGATCGCCCAGTCCGGACGCGGACAGCAGCGCGTCGCACAGGGCGTGCGAGGCCACGTCGCCGTCGGAATGCCCGTCGAGTCCGTCTGCGTCCTCGAACAGCAAGCCGGCCAGCCAACAGGGCCGACCGGGCGCAGTGGGATGGACGTCGGTGCCTATGCCGACTCTCACAGCTCGTCTCGACTGTTCACAGCAGCGCCTTTGCCAGTAGCAGGTCGTGTGGAGTGGTGATCTTGAACGCGAGAGCATCGCCGACGATGGAGTGCACCGTCTCGCCGATGCGCTCGACGAGGCCCGCGTCGTCGGTGGAGATGTCGGATGTTGCGTCGTACGCGCGGCGCAGGACGTCGGCGTCGAAGCCCTGCGGGGTCTGCACCGAGCGCAGACTCGCGCGGTCCGGGGTACCGACCACTGCGCCCATGATGTCGACTTCCTTGATGGTGTCGACGACCGGGAGAACCGGAATGACGGCGGAGCGTCCGGCTCGTACCTCGGCCACGACGCGGGCGATCAGCGTCGGTGGGGTGAGGGCCCGGGCTGCATCGTGGACGAGCACGACTGCTGCGTCGCCGACAGCGGCGAGACCGGCGCGTACCGAATCGGTCCGCTCGAGCCCTCCGGCCACGACGGTGACGTCGTCACCGACATGACGGCGGGCCGCGTCGAGCAGCTCGGCCGGCACGATGAGGACGATGCGATCGACGGCACCCGAGGCCCGGAGACCGTCGACGGACCGTGTCAGAAGAGAGTCGGTACCCAGACAGACGAATGCCTTCGGCTCGTCATATCCGAGCCGAAGGCCTTTGCCTGCTGCGGGTACCAGGGCGACCACGTCGCCGGCAGTACCGTTCACTTTATGAAGCTGTAGCGAGAACTTCGTCGAGCATGGTGTCGGCCTTGGCCTGATCCGTTCCCTCGGCGAGTGCGAGCTCGCCGACCAGAATCTGACGTGCCTTGGCGAGCATGCGCTTCTCGCCTGCCGACAGTCCGCGATCCTGCTCGCGTCGCCAGAGATCGCGGACGACCTCGGCAACCTTGTTCACGTCACCGGAAGCGAGCTTCTCCAGGTTGGCCTTGTACCGACGCGACCAGTTGGTGGGCTCTTCGGTGTGCGGCGCGCGGAGCACCTGAAAGACTTTGTCGAGACCTTCTTGCCCGACGACGTCGCGAACGCCTACGTATTCTGCGTTGTCCGCGGGAACTCGAACGGTGAGGTCGCCTTGCGCGACCTTGAGAACCAGATACTCTCTCGGTTCACCCTTGATGGTGCGTGTCTCTATCGCTTCGATCAGCGCCGCTCCGTGATGGGGGTAAACGACGGTGTCTCCGACCTTGAAAATCATGTGACAAGTGCCCCTTTCGATTTACCCAGAATACCACGGCTCATATCAACGGTGCAGGTCAGGGGCATAGCGGTGCCGAATCAGGGGTTGACACAGACGGATCGACGTGTATCCGGGGCCACATTTTCCCGAGGGTCGTTCCGCGGTTCCCACTCCTGACAGGCACCCTCACCTGGCGTCATCGGGCCGCTGGCCGACCCCACGAGCGGCCGGTGGACGAGAACTACTACTCTGCCTAATGGACGAGATGGACCGAGCCGGCCCGGCACCACATGGAGGACGACCGAAGTGACTGCATTAGACGCTGCGACACCGCTTGGCCGCCATCGCAGGACGGCCGCCGCCCTCGCTCTTCTCGCCGGTGGCGCGTTGGCCCTCACCGCGTGCGGCGCAGGTCAGATCTCCCAGACTGCAACTCAGGTCGCCGCGGTCAACGGCAACTCCGTCGACGTCGGAGACATCCAGCTGCGCAACGTGCACGTGGTGTACCCCACCTCCGAGGAATACAGCATCGAGCCCGGCGGCACCGTCGAGCTCGGCTTCACGGCCATCAATTCCAACCCGACCGTGGCCGACGAGCTGACCGACATCTCCTCCCCCGAGGCTCAGGTCACCATCGTCGACGAGGCGGAAGCAGGCAGCAACGAGATCGCTCCGCTGACCGCGCTCGGCGCAGGTTCGCCCGCGGATGTTCAGCTCGACGATCCGCTGCTGCCGATCCAGCTGATCAAGGTGGAGATGGCCGACATCTCCGAGAACGTTCGACCGGGCCTGACGCTGCCGGTCACGTTCGAGTTCGCGAACGCGGGCGAGGTCGTCGTCAACGTTCCGGTCGATGCCGGTTACGAGCTCGAGCGCGACGAGTCCGCGGTAGCCGAGCACAGCGAAGGCGAATAGCCGCCGCCCCGACCCTGTCGGCGCCGATCGTTAGGCTCTCGGCGTGGTCAAACTGAAGTCGAGCTACCGCTGTTCCGCGTGCCGTCACTCGGTCTCCAAGTGGGTCGGTCGCTGTCCCGAATGCGGTGACTGGGGCTCGATGGACGAGGTCCAGGCCACTGCCGCTCCGCTCGCGACGCGCGCGGGTGCATCGGCTCTGCGTTCGGGCGGCGGGGCCATGATTCCCACCACGCCTGCTGCGGCTCTGACGACCATCAGCAGTGCCACCTCGCAGGCCAACACCACCGGGATCGACGAGTTCGATCGCGTTCTGGGTGGCGGCCTCGTCCCCGGTTCGGTCGTGCTCCTTGCCGGCGAGCCCGGAGTCGGCAAGTCGACGCTGTTGCTCGAGGTGGTGCATCGGTGGGCCCGCTCGGCACCCGATCGCCGCGCGCTCTACGTCACCGGCGAGGAGTCGGCGGGTCAGGTGCGGTTGCGGGCCGATCGAACCGGCGCGGTACACGAGCGCGTCTTCCTCGCCGCCGAGTCCGACCTCGCCACCGTCTTCGGCCACGTGGAGCAGGTCAAGCCCAGCCTGCTGATCGTCGATTCCGTGCAGACGATGCTCGCCGCAGACGTCGACGGCGTCATCGGCGGCGTCACCCAGGTCCGCGCCATCACGAGCGCGCTGACCACGCTGGCCAAGACGACCGGGGTTGCGGTGCTGCTCGTCGGACACGTCACCAAGGAAGGTGCGGTGGCAGGTCCGCGGTCGCTCGAGCATCTCGTCGACGTGGTGCTCAACTTCGAGGGCGACAAACACTCCACCCTGCGGATGATTCGCGGCGTCAAGAACCGATTCGGCGCATCCGACGAGGTCGGCTGTTTCGAGCTGCGCGAAACCGGGATCGTCGGCATCAGTGATCCGTCCGGGCTGTTCCTGCATCATCGGGGCGACGCCGTGCCCGGAACTGCCGTGACCGTCACGATGGACGGCAAACGGCCGTTGTTGGCGGAGCTGCAAGCGTTGATCGTCGACACCGCGATGCCGTCGCCTCGGCGGGCGGTCAGCGGGCTCGATCACGCCCGCGTTGCGATGATCCTGGCCGTGCTGGAACGCCGCTGCGGGGTCAAAGTGTCCAAGGCGGAGGTCTACGCGGCGACGGTCGGCGGGATGCGCACCAGCGAACCGTCGGCCGATCTCGCGCTGGCCGCGGCCGTGGCATCGGCGGTCCGCGATCAACCACTTCCGCCGGGCATGGTGATTCTGGGCGAAGTGGGCCTGGCAGGCGAGGTGCGCCGCGTCGCCGGGCTGGGTCGCCGTCTCGCCGAGGCCGCGCGATTGGGGTTCAACTACGCCATCGTCCCCGAGGACGCCGGCCCCATACCGGACGGCATCAAGGTCAAGACCGTCACGAACGTCGGCGAGGCGTTGACCTACACGCGTATGCGACCCGTATGACACCGGGCAGTATTCTTTGTCTGACTGCCCGCATGTAGCAGCGCAGTATTCTTTGTTCGCACAGTATCCGCAGCCTGAGCCCAAGCCGCTGCCATGACACGAGGGGGTTGGCCATGGAGGGCACCACGCCGTCCCCAGCGTTGCGCGAGACCATCGCCCGGCTCGCACCGGGAACCGCCCTGCGCGACGGTCTCGAGCGAATTCTGCGCGGCCGCACCGGCGGCCTGATCGTCCTCGGATACGACGACGAGGTCGAGGCGATCTGCGACGGCGGGTTCGAGCTCGATGTCGAGTTCGCGCCCACCAGACTTCGCGAGTTGTCCAAAATGGATGGCGCAGTGGTGCTTTCGACCGATGGTAAGCGAATCGTGCGCGCCAATGTGCAGCTCGTACCCGACCACAAGATCCCCACCGTCGAATCCGGTACCCGACACCGCGCCGCCGAGCGAACTGCCATGCAGACCGGCTACCCCGTCGTCTCGGTGAGCCAGTCGATGAGCATCGTCAGCGTCTACATCGGCGGTATCAGGCACGTCGTGGAGGGCTCGGCCACCATCCTCTCGCGCGCCAATCAGGCCGTCGCGACCCTCGAGCGCTACAAGGCCAGGCTCGACGACAACACCCGCCAACTCTCGGTGGTCGAGATCGAGGACTTCGTGACCCTGCGCGACGCCCTGACCGTCGCGCAGCGCCTCGAAATGGTGCGGAGAGTGTCGGTGGAGATCGAGCAGAACGTCCTCGAACTCGGCACCGACGGCAGGCAGCTCGCCCTCCAGCTCGAAGAGTTGTTGGGCGACAACGACGTCGATCGCCAACTGATCGTCCGTGACTACCTCGCGGGCAACGAACCGTCGAGCACCACCGGAGTCGAGAAGGCGCTGGCCGCACTGGACAAGCTGACCGACGTCGATCTGCTGGATCTGACGACTCTGGCCCGCGCTTTCGGATATCCCGCGACCATAGAGGCCCTCGACACCCCGATGAGCCCCCGCGGGTACCGGGTGCTCACCCGAGTTCCGAGGTTGCAGTTCAGCCAGATTCACCGACTGGTCGGCGCGTTCGGCACCCTGCAGGGGCTGCTTGCGGCCACCGCAGCCGACCTGCAGTCCGTCGACGGCATCGGTGGACTGTGGGCTCGTCACATCCGTGAAGGCCTCTCCAGACTGGCCGAGGCGTCGATCTCGGGGCCGTACGACTAGGACGCCTTCTTCTTCGTCCCCGGCAGGAAGCCTGCGTCGATCACGGCTTTCACGTACGGCCGGGCACCGGTGATCAACTGCTCGGCGTCCGGGACGTTCTTCCACACGGCCGACGCCATGATGTCGGTGCGATCCTCGATGTGCTGATCGAGCGTGAGGCCGTCATCGGTCAACGTCTCTCCCTCGGGGGATGTTGTGAGCAGTCCGCGGGCAGCGAGTCGTTCAGCGGCAGAATCCCATTCGGTCTCGGACCACTGCCTGGTCAACTGCGTGATGCGTTTGCCGAGGGCTCGACGGCCGGGCTGCGGGGTCGTGCGGTCGGCCTCGTGGAAGACGGCGGCTTCCGTGGGGTCGAGCTCTGCGTCGATCAGTGCGGCGAGGTGGCCGTCACCGCGCCATTCGCGTAGGACGGTGATCGAGTGCCAGAGGGCGAGATGCGGCACCTCGGGTCGATCGGCGGAGTGCCACGCGGCGGCGAGCGGTCGGCCCGCGAACGAGGCGGTGTCGCCGATATCTCCCAGGCGGCCCGCCAACGTTGCGAGCGCAGGGTCGTTCGCCAGGGAGCCGAGTGCCGTTCCCAGAACGGAGTCGAGCAGGGTCCATCGACGATCGGACACCGTCTCGAGACCGACGGCCACGGCGGCAGGCCACGCACGCTCGATCAGTGCCGGATTGAAGTTGTAGAACGCAGCTGCGACGACACTCGGCGCGCACGGACCCATCGGAGCCGCCCGAGCCCCGACGTACCAGGCATGCCCGTCGAGGCCGGTGTCCTCGTACGCCGATCCCAGTTCGGGATTGAAGTACGCGGTGACGTGGAAGGGTTCGAGCGTCTTGTAGGCGGCGCGGGCGAGAGCTGTCGAGGTGGTCATGAGATTCGACCGTACTCAGCCGGTGATGTTGAACGGCTCCGGCACGCTCTTGAGCTCGCCGAGCTGGGCGATCGCCTGGTAGGCACCGACACCGACCGGGATGCGCTCCTCGCCACAGCCGGGAACCGAGTTGGTGCCGGACCACTTGACGGTGAAGCCGGCCTGTTCACCGGGCTTGAAGGTGCGCAGATCCGATGCGGCATTGGGGAAGCAGTCGATATTGGACCAGATGCGCTGATTGTCGAGGGTGTAGACGAGCGCCTGCTGCAGCCCGGCACCGACATCGCGCTGGCATTCGGTGGAGCCGATGTTGGTGATGACCACGGTGAACACGGGCTCTTCGCCCAGACGGTAGGTGGCCTTCTCCGGCGTCACCTTGATCGCGAGCGATTGATCCGGGCACTGGTTGGAGATCACAGGAGCGGGCGCACCGCTGGTGGTCGCAGCTGCGCCACCACCGGCAGCGGAGTCGGTGGCTCCACCCGAGCCGCCGGAACCACCGGATCCACCCGAACCGCCGCCGGAACCACCCGCTCCGGCGGAATCGGCGTCGGAGGCAGAAGAGCTGGGTGACGGCAGAGCCGAGGATGTCGCCGGAGCCGCAACGACGCCTGCGGGAGCGGCCTCGGTGTCGTCGGAACCGCCACTGAGCGAGGCGATGAACCACACGATCAATCCGAGGACGACAACGGCCGCACCGATAGCGAGCGCACGGCGTCGCCAGTAGATTTCGGGAGGCAAAGGCCCGGTCGGTTCCAACACGAATCAACCGTATGCGGCCGAAGCCACGCTATCCCTGAGCCCACACGGCGTGTCGCGTCAGCGAACTCACCGAAATGGGATCCGAGCTGATTCAGGCAGGCATTTCGCCGATGTCGCCGATGACCTCACGCAACTGCGCATGTCCCTTCGACAGTTGGTAGGTGAGGCCGACGATCGCGAGTTCCCCGGCTTCGACCTTCTCGGCGACGATCCGCGAGCGCTGCATCAGCAGATTGCCGGTCTCCTCGACGTGCCGAGCCTCGAACTCGTCGACGGCCTGGTAGCCGTCGCGGCGGGCCGAGAGCACCGACGGGGTGACGCGTTCGACGACGTCGCGGATGTACCCACCGGGTACGTCGCCACTCTCGAGGGCGTCGACGGTCGCCTTGACTGCACCACAGTGATCGTGGCCGAGCACCACGATCAGCGGGGCCGCGAGCACGGCGACGCCGTACTCGATGGAGCCCAGAACCGCGGAATCGACCACGTGACCGGCGGTACGCACGACGAACATGTCGCCGAGGCCCTGGTCGAAGATGATCTCGGCAGCAACACGCGAGTCGGCGCAACCGAACAGGATGGCACTGGGGTGCTGAGCACTTTCGAGGCGGGCGCGATCCTCGATGCCCTGCGACGGGTGCAGGACCTCTCCGGAGACAAACCGTTGGTTGCCTTCCTTGAGGGACTTCCAGGCAGCGATCGGATTCGAAGCAGGCATGTGTCTCATTGTGCACGTGGATCGAGTTACCGGCGAGTCGGGTTGACTACTGTTGGGACCGATCACAGACACGACGAGAAGGGCGACCACTTGCCGATCGATGCCGACGCACTGCTCGGGTGGTTCGACACCGACGGACGCGATCTGCCGTGGCGGCGACCCGGCGTCAGCGCGTGGCAGATCCTGATGAGCGAGATCATGCTGCAGCAGACGCCGGTGGTGCGGGTCGCGCCGATCTGGGAGCAGTGGGTGCAGCGTTGGCCGGTGCCGTCGGCGATGGCCGCGTCCTCTCAGGCCGAGGTGCTCCGCGCGTGGGGCAAGTTGGGCTATCCGCGTCGAGCATTGCGGTTGCACGAGTGTTCCCGCGTGCTCGCCGAGGAGCACGGCGACGAGGTACCTGCCGACGTCGAGACACTGCTGGGCCTGCCGGGTATCGGTGCGTACACCGCGCGCGCAGTGGCGTGTTTCGCCTACGGTCAGCGAGTTCCGGTGGTCGACACCAATGTTCGACGCGTCGTGGCGCGTGCGTTGCACGGCAACGCCGAGCCGGGGAATCCCTCCACCTCGCGGGACCTGGCCGACGTCGAGCAGCTGCTCCCGGAGAGTGTCCCGCGCGCCGCCCGCTACTCGGCGGCGTTGATGGAACTGGGCGCACTGATCTGTACCGCCAAGAATCCGGCATGCCTGCTGTGCCCGCTGCCGGAGTGTGCCTGGATCGAGGCAGGCAGGCCCGCGCACACCGGCCCGGCCAAGAAGGTCCAGAAGTTCGCGGGCACGGATCGTCAGGTGCGAGGAAAGCTCATGTCGGTACTGCGTGAGAGCACCGGACCGGTCGAGCGCGCCCAACTCGACATCGTCTGGCCCACCGACCCGACGCAACGCGACCGAGCTCTCGATTCACTGCTGACCGACGGATTGATCGAACAGACCGAGTCGGGATTGTTCGCCCTCGCGGGTGAGGGTTCGGACGGCTAACTCCGGCCGTTTGCGTCGAACCATGCTCTGCCGAGCAACAATCGGTCCACCAGAGCGGCCGCCTCGATCTCGTCGATCTGCCCGACCATCGTCATCGTCCCCAAACCGTGCAACGAGGCCATGAGTAGTCGAGCCTCCGCGACGGCGTCGATTCGATCCGAGCCGCTCTCCGCTGCGGCCTGCCCGATCATGTGGGTCAGAACCGACTCCAGCACAGCAAGATTGGCGCGATACGCGGCCTGCGCCAGGTCCGGTTCCCGGATCGCCAAGGATGCGAACGACACTCCCAGCCGATGGAAGCGCCTGCCCTCGTCGTCTGTCGGCAACACCGAACGGGCGAACATCTGCAGGCGTCGGGCTGCCGAAGCGCCGGCGATCGCGGCGATCCTGGATCGAGAGTCCGCGTAGCCACGCTCGGAGAAGCGCGTCAAAACGGCGTCGAGCAGCCCTGCCTTGGAGTGGAAGTAGTACTGAACCAGACGCAGCGACACTTCGGCTGCCGCGGCGGCGCTCCGCATCGTCAGCGCCTCCAGCCCATCGACGGTCGCGACCCGCTCCGCAGCTACCAGAATCTGCTCTCGTCGATCTTCACCGGCCATCTTCCGCCCACCTCCCCGCGTTTGATACAACTGTATCAAGCGACTGTTATACAGCTGTACCAATCGAGGGGGTCGAGCATGACGCGGGAGCGTTCGTGGGGTGTTCTGGCCGTTGCGTGCCTGGCCCAGTTGCTGGTGGTGCTCGACTCCTCGGTCGTCAACATCGCGTTGCCGCAGATCGCCCGAGCGCTGAGCATCGACGATCGAGACGTGCAGTGGGTCGCCAGCGGATACACCGTCGCGTTCGCCGCGGCCCTGCTCGCCGGAGCCCGCGCAGCCGACACCCGAGGCATCCGCGGGGTTTTCCTCTTCGGCGTTTCACTGTTCGTCGCCGCCAGCGTTGTCGGCGGAGTCGCATCCACCGGCTCGATGCTGGTGTCCGCGCGCATCGTTCAGGGTCTGGCCGCAGCAATCGTCTCCCCGGCCACGTTCACGTTGCTCACTCTCACCTACCCCGAGGGGCCGATGCGGACACGTGCTGTCGCGGTGTGGACGGCCATCAGCGTTGCCGGCGGTGGAGTGGGCAACATCGCCGGAGGCGCGCTGACCGAGTACGTCTCGTGGCGTTCGGTTCTGCTGATCAACCTGCCCATCGGCGCCGTTCTGCTGATGTCGGCTCGTCGACATCTCGACGCTCGGCGAGCCGGGACCGAGGCGCATCGGCCCGGGCTCGACATCGTCGGTGCCGCTTTCGGGGCGTTGGCCCTCGGCGCGTCCACCGTGGCGGTCACCCAGCTCGGAGCCGGCGGCTCGCAGTCGTTGTCCCTGTCGACGGCTGTTCTCGCCGTGGCCGGATCGATCGGATTCGTACTCCGACTGCGTCGATCGACCGCACCACTGATTCCGTTGCGGCTGTTCGCCGATCGCACCGTGGTCACGGGGAATCTGCTGACACTGCTCACCGGTGCGGTGTTCCAGATACCGATCTGGTTGTACCTGACCTATCAGATGCAAGAGCTCCTGCAGCGGTCACCACTGCAGGCTGCAGTGGGCTTTCTACCGCTCACTGCCGCTCTCGTCGTGACCGGCGTCGCAGTCACTCCTGCTCTGATGCGCAGATGCCCCTCGCACCTGGTTGCCGCTGCCGGCGCCACCCTGGCCGCCGCCGGACTGCTCGGCCTCGCTGCGGCCTCGAATTCGCCTGGCTACCTCGCGGCAGTCGGGCTGCCGTCGATTCTGATCGGGATCGGCGGCGGGCTGCTCAACACCCCGTTGGCCACTGCGGTGACCAGCGGGGTCGCGCGCTCCGACGCCGGAGCCGCGTCAGGATTGATGAACACGTCCAAGCAGTTCGGTGGCGCGATGGGGTTGGCGCTGCTCACCATCGTCGCCGGGCTGACGGACTTTCGATTCGCCTATTCGGCCATGGCAGCAGCGATGGCGGTGACCGCGGTGTGCTGCGTGGTCTTCCTTCGCACACCGCCGCCGAAAGTTCGCTACTGAGCGAGAAATTCGACGAGAGTCGCGTTGACCGCATCCGGGCGTTCGAGGTAGCCGAAGTGACCGGTGTCGGCGATCTCGACGTAGCGCGCACCCGGTATCGCGTCGGCGACGTCGCGGCACTGCTGCACCGGGATCATCCGGTCGTCCGCGAATCCGATGACGAGCGACTTGGCCGCGATCCTCCGGTACGCCGCCAATCGATCTGTCCCGCTCCGCATTTCGAGTCCGATCTGCGCCCGCATACCCGCAGTCTTCCTGCCGCCGGAGTATTCGAGGATTGCCAGCCAATCACCGATCGCGGAGTCGTCGGCCAGCGTCTTCGGCGAAAAGTTCTGCATCGCAGTCATCGCCGCCCGGTACGACGCGGGGAGTTCGACCCCGGCGTCGTGCAGGTCCTTCTCCCCCTTGGACAGTTGCTCGCGAAAGGTGCCCGACTTGCCGTAGGTGGCCATCATCACTGCATGCGACACCAGATCCGGCCGGGCCAAGGCCAATTCCTGAGTGACGCGGGCTCCCATCGAGGTGCCCACGACGCGTGCTGCGCCGCCTCCGAGGTGCTCGATGAGGGCAGCGGTGTCGGCGACCAGGTCGTCCAGCGTCATCCCGCTCGCACACTCGGAAGACGGTGCGATACCGCGATTGTCGAAGGTGACAACCCGGTACCCCTGCTTCACCAGCACCGGAACCTGATGGGTTCGCCAGACTCGTCCCGGGCTACCGGTGCCCATCACCAACACCACGAGCGGACCGTCGCCGGTCACGTCGTAGTTGAGGTCGATTCCGTTGAGCTTCGCGAGCGGCATTCGGATCATCCTAGTGCGCGCAGGAACTCCTCGACCGCCGTGCGATACCGCTCGGGTGCCTCGTCGTGAATCAGGTGCGCCGCCTTCTCGACCCGCACGTACGCCGATCCGGGCTTGCTCGAGTACATCTGCTGCATCTGACCGGCCGGGGTGATGGTGTGTTCACCCTCGATCAGCAACACCGGCGCGTCGACGGCATCCCACTCGTCCCAGAAGTGCCGAGTCCCCCACTCCTGCGAGATCGCTTCGAAGAAGTCCACCTCACCGTGCAGCCGCCACCCGTCGGCGTTTCGCTCGAAGGAATCCAGAAAGTACTGACCCGCAACGTCTCCGAAGAACGCCCGCACCGCGTCGGCGTCGGGAAAGGGTTGCGGCCACGCCCGGATCATCGCGGCCCAGTCGTCTGCGGTGCGGCCCCTGAAGTCCGGGGCGATGTCCTCGACGACCATGGCGGTCACCAGGTCCGGTCGCTGGGCGGCCGCACACCAACCGTGCAGTGCGCCCATCGAATGACCGATCAGCACACTGGGACCCAACGCCTCGAGATGCTCGAGCAGGTCGGCAACGAAGAACTCCGTCGTGAGCTCGGGAGGCGGAGGGCGACGGTGCCCCGGCGCATCGTAGGTGTGCACGTGCCCGAACTCTCGAAGCCACGGAACCTGCCGCCGCCACGTGGCAGCGCTGCCCATCAGCCCGTGCAGCAGCAGAATCGAACGGCCGGATCCACCCTCGTCGTAGAGCATCACCGCCGAGCATATCGGCGGAGTAATCTCGCGGGCATGGCCATTGTGAAGATCAATGCGATCGACGTACCCGAGGGCGCAGGCCCCGAACTCGAGAAGCGCTTCGCCGCGCGCGCCGGGTCGGTCGACGGCTCCCCGGGCTTCCTCGGGTTCCAACTGCTGCGGCCGGTCAAGGGCGAGTCGCGCTATTTCGTCGTCACCCAGTGGGAGGACGAGGAGTCCTTCCAGGCGTGGTCGGCGGGACCGTCGCGGGAGGCTCACGCGGGAGCCAGTTCCGCGAAGCCGGTCTCGTCCGGAGCATCTCTGCTCGAATTCGAGGTCGTACTGGACGTGCCTGCGACGTCGTGAGAGCGCACGCGTGCGCTCAGATGCGTTCGCGGGCGAGCTCCCATTCGAGTTTCGTCGGCATCTCCGAATCCAGTTTCGCCACCGCATCGGCCAGGAACTCGGCGGGCATCGGCCTACCGAGGATGTAGCCCTGGGCACCGTCGCAGCCCAACTCTCGGAGCGCATCCAACGTGCCCGCGTCCTCGACTCCCTCTGCCATCACCCGCACCCCGAGGCTTCGAGCCAAGTCGATGGTCGAGCGCACGATCGATGCGTCGGTCTCGTCGGTGTTCATCTTCGACACGAACGAGCGGTCGATCTTGAGAGTCTGCACCGGCAGGGTCTGCAGATAGGCCAACGAGCTGTAGCCGGTGCCGTAGTCGTCGATCGCAATAGTGACGCCGAGGCTACGCAGGGACGTCAACGCGTTCACCGAGCGCACCGGATCGGTCATCGCCGTCGTCTCGGTGACCTCGAATTCCAAAGCGTGCGCGGGAACCGAATATTTCGCCAGCGCGGCCGCGACCTGTTCGGTGAGCGTCTCGTCCAGCAGGTTTCTCACCGAAAGATTCACCGAGACAGACAAATTGATGCCGCGTCGACGCAATTCGCTGCACTGCGCCAAGGCCTCGTCCAGCACAAGCGCGGTGATGGCGGGCAACATGCCGGTGCGCTCGGCGTCGGGCAGGAACATCGACGGTCCGATCAAACCCTCGCGTGGGTGCTGCCACCGCAATAGAGCTTCGACGCGATCGACACTGCCGGATTCCAGATCCAGGCACGGTTGAAAGAACACTCGAAGCTGGTGGTCCCGAATGGCCGTGTCGAGTTCCCCCAGCAACCGCATCTGATCGTGGCGGTCGCGATCCATGTCGGGTTCGTAGCGACCGACGCGGGTATGGCCGGCCTTCGCTGCCGTCAACGCCACGTGGGCGCGCTGAAGCATCGCCTCACCGTCGACCGGACTCGCCTCCGGCTCCTCGGTGTCGTTCCGGGTCACCCCCGGTTCCTCGATCGCCGCGATTCCGACGGTCGCATCGAGCGCCACGTTGATGTCGTGCACGAACATCGTTCTACTGACTGCGAACTGGAGCCGCTCGGCGGTGTCCGTCACGTCGATCTGGGCGGGACGCCGGCGCATCGCGACGACGAACTGATCCCCACCGAGCCGTCCCACGAGGTCGTCGGATCGCACCGATGCCACAAGGCGATGGCCTATCTCGCGCAGCACACTGTCTCCCACGCTGTACCCGAAGGTCTCGTTGATCTGAGCGAAGCGATCGATGTCCACCACGAGCGTGAAGACGTCCGAATCACCACGGGTGGCGAGCATCGTGTCCAACCGCTCTCGGAGCAGGCGGCGACTGGCCAGTCCGGTGACCGCGTCCGTCCGAGCCACGTCCTCGAGCACTGCGGCCTGCAACCGCAACGTACTCAGGAAGCACGCCATGCGGCACCCGACGAGCGCGATGACCAGCGCCGAGGACCCCACGATCACCCAACCCCACTGTTGGACGGGTATTCCGCGGGCCAACTGAACAGCCATCGCAAGGGGTGTCACGGCGACCGCGACCGTGAGTCCGAGAAATCTCACGCGCCCGAATTTGAACGGGCTGGACCGGTCGACCCGCGACACCGCCCGCTCCGGAATGTGTAGGGCGATCACTCCGAAACACACGTAGGCCGCCAGCCACAGCGTGTTCAGAAGAGTCGAACGGTAGAGCTCGGAGGTGGTGACCGCGGCATAGGACGCGAAGTCGGCAGAGACGAGGAACACGACGCCCGCCGTGGCCGCCAGGAACGGCACCGTGGTCGAGCGAGTCAGCAGGTACAGACTGCCGACGAGCGTCAGCAGAAACGCATCGATGGTGAGGTAGACCGTGGCCGGCCACAGTTCCAATGCCGACGGAAACGACAACGCCGCATCGTCGGAGATGACGAACACCCATGTGGCGAGGCCGACACCGACCGCAACCACCAGACACTCGAGAAGTTCTTCGATCCCGAACACGAGCCCGTTCTCGTCGGCGGCTCGGGCGAAGCCGACAGCGATCACCAGGTAGCCGAACAGATAGAAGATGTCGGACGAGGAGAACGTCGATACTCGTCCTCCGCCGACATGCACCATCGCTATCAGCGCGTCGCCGATACCCCAGGAGCCGACGCCGACGGCCATGTACTTCCACGTCCGCTTGTCCGGCCCGGGTTCCCGAAAGTAGCGGTACACGAACGCGGCCACTGTGGCCAGGAGCACGATTGCGTAGACCGCATCCTGGGGTATTCCGGGCGGGGTAAGTGCGTACACCGCGACTGCGAGTGCACCGAGGCCCAGGAAGCGCGTCCACAACATGGTGGGGCTGATCCTTCCTAGGCCGGTCGGTGCATACCCCGAACGTACGCATCAGCCGATCGAACCCGACGTTTGACCACGATTCGTAACCGAATCACCCTGCAGATGGGTCAAGTAACGAACTATTTCAAACCTGACGATTGTTCGCCAGTCTCACATCGGGCGATTTGTCCGTTCAGCCCTCGAGGGCCGCGTCCAATGTGATGTCGACGCCGGTGAGAGCCTTGCTGACGGGACAGGTTTCTTTTGCCGCCTGAGCTGCTTTCGCGAAGCCATCGGCGTCGAGACCCTCGACCTCGCCACGCACGGTCAGTTTGATGCCGGTCAGCTTGAAGCCCGGCTCATCGGGACCGAGCGAGACATCGGCGGTGACCTCGAGGCTCTGCGGGGTGCCGCCCGCCTCGGCGATCAGCGCCGACAACTGCATCGCGTAGCAACTCGAATGAGCCGCGGCGATCAATTCCTCGGGACTGGTGGTGCCGTCGGCATTCTCGGCGGCGCGCTTGGGAAACGACACATCGAAAGTCGCTGCGCCGGAACTGGACAGCTTCACCTGGCCGGAACCTTGTTCCAGCGTTCCGTTCCAAGCTGTGCGTGAAGTACGAGTTGGCATCGAACCGAGTCCTTTCGTTGTCGACCCTGACGTAGGCCTGTTTCTCAGGCTAACGTCAGCGGGGTGACCGGGCTACCGAGTGCAAGGATGTCGACACGACGGCTGCGACAATCGAGAAACTTCTCGCGCGCGGCAACGGTCGCAGCAACCGTGGTCCTGTCGATCGTCGGATTCTCGACGCCGATTGCCGTCGCCGGTCCCCTGGCGGACTTCTACGACGCGCCGGTGGCGACGCTCGGCACCGCGACGCCCGGCGAAGTGGTCCGAAGCCGGCCCGTCAACTCGCCCAAGGGGTTCGGACTCGGATTCGACATCGAACGGATTCTCTATCGATCCACCGATACACACGATCTGCCCATGGTCGTATCCGGCTACACCATGACCCCCACAGCTCCGTGGACCGGACCCGGACCCCGACCGGTGATCGCGTACGCGCCCGGCACTTCCGGTATGGCGGACCGCTGCGCCGGATCGGCAGTTCTCGGGACAGTCGGCTCGTCCCCGGCCATCCTGCCGCTGCTGCTGGCCGGATATCGCGTCGTCGCAACCGATTACCAGGGACTGGGCACCCCCGGCGGGCACACGTACCTGAACCGAATCGCCTCGGGCCGAGCGCTGCTCGACGTCGCCAGAACCGCAGATGTCGAACCGACCACCCCGGTGGTGCTGTTCGGCTACTCCGAAGGCGGGTTCGCATCCGCATCCGCTGCCGAACTCGCCGCCACCTACGCCCCGGAGCTCAACATCCAGGGAGCGTATGTCGGTGCACCACCGGCAGATCCGACGCTCAACATCGACACACTCGACAACACCGGCCTCGGCAGCGCTGTGCTCTTCGCTGTCGACGGGATGATCAACGCCTACCCGGACCGGGCAGCGGGGATCCGCGACCTCTTCGACTCCGACGGGATCGCCGCGCTCGACGCCGCACAGAACTGGTGCACCACCGACCCCGCGGCCTCCGAGATCGTGCGAACGACCGAGCTGACCCGCGACGGCCGACCACTCACCGAGCAACTGAGCAACCCCGTTCTGGCCGAGATCACCGCCGCCAACACGGTCGGACGCATCGCCCCGGCCATGCCGGTGTACCTGTCGCACGCGGTCGAGGACGACACCGTACCCATCGAGCAGAGCCGCACCCTGCTCGGGCGCTGGCGCGATCTCGGTGCAGAAATCACCTACCGCGAATACGACCTCCCGGCCATCCCGGTCGAGGGCGCGAACCACCAACCCGGAGCCCTGGCGGCCTACAACGACGTGATGCCCTGGATCGCCGGGCTGGTTCACGCAGGAGTGGAGCCTGCAGGAACGACCCGATAGGCAGCAGCTGATCTCAGGTGTGAAATCAGGGTGTTCACCGAGGCGTCGACCCCGATGAAGTTGGTTCACTCCATCCATGCGCATCGTCCACGCCCTGCTGACCGTCGTCGCTGTCCTGGCCGCAGGCTCCCCCACCCCACCTGACCCCGGCGTGGCGTCGGACATCGAAGTTGTCGCCGAAGAACTGGGACTGCCGGGGGTCGCGTTCCGCGTCGTCTCCGAGAACGAGGTGTTGGAGAACGTCGAGTACGGGATGGACGGGGACGGTGCGCCGATCGACGAGGGAACGCCGTTCGTGTGGGGTTCGGTATCGAAGTCGGTGACGGCGGCGACGGTGTACGCACTCGCCGAACATCAAGCGCTCACGCTCACGGGAACCGTGAATTCGATTTTGCCGGAGAGTGATTCGATCGTTCCGGGCGACGTCACGATCGACGATCTGATCCACCACACCAGCGGGCTCCCTCACGACGTCACCGAACTGGACGTGTGGGGGCGTGCGGAGCGAGCACTCGACGTCGTCCCCACACTGGACGTCACCGTCGCCGACCGCGGGACCTTCCGCTACTCGAGCCTGAACTACCTGCTGCTGCAGGCGATCGTCGAGAAGGTCACCGCCGAACCCTTCGCCGACGTCGTCGCCCGTGAGATCGGAGTGCACACCGCCGGCACCGTCGCACCCGGCCACGTACCGTTCTTCACCTTCCCCCGAAGCATCGATACCGGAATCGACTCCGCTGGAATGGGTTACGGCTACCTGAGTGGATCCATCGACGAACTCTCACGCTACGCATCCCGGCAACTGACCGCTCCGGCGTCGAACAGTCCCGATACGGTGCCGACGGGTTCGGGCGCGACGTACGGATACGGGTGGTACGTCGAAACGCTGGCCGACGGTACCGAGATGCGCTGGCATTCCGGTGCGGTCCCCGGCTATTTCACCCACGTCGCACTCGTTTCGGAACGCCACCTGGCCGTGGTCTTCGCGACCAATCGATACGGCGAACTCGAGGCCGACGCGCTCGCCTCGGCGGCCCGCTCTCTCGTGCTCACCCGACTCGGCATGGACGAGCCTCGTACCGCCGGCTTCGGTCTGTACGAAGCAGCGCTGATCGCGGCGACCGCACTCGCGGTGTTGTTGGCGCTATGTGCGACGAAAACGCTGCTCGGATTCAGAACTGCCCCCGGGCGATGGGCACCCGCGCGTGCCCTGGCTGCCCTTGCGGCCGGATTGTTGCTGTACTTCTCGCTCCCCGCGCTCACCGGCGCGCCGATGTCGACACTGGCCCGCTGGGCTCCTGACATCGCGCTGCTGTTCTGGATCGTGCTGGCGGAACTTGCGGTCATCGCCGTGGCCCTCGGTGCTCGGGTCCTCCTCCTGCGTCAATGGACCACTGCACACGTCTGAGCGGTGCAACGGTCCATTCACCCACGGAACTGATCTGCGTGAATGAACCACTGCACACGTCTGAAGAGTGCAAGGGTCCATTGACGCGAACGGGGCGAACGGGGCGAACGGGGCGGGCGGGCCTAGGTGGACATACGACAACGGGCGACCCTCCGAAGAGGATCGCCCATTGTCGTGTGCTGTGAAACTTACTCGCTGTCGCTGTCTCCGGTGGCCTTGGCCAGGTCGACCGGGACCTCGTCGGGGACGATGATCGCCTTCTTCTCACCGCGGAAGGTGAACTTCGCGTCCTCGCCTGCGCCTTCGCCGTCCCAGTTCTCGACGTCGACCAGGATGATCTGGCCGGCTTCGATCTCGCCGAAGAGGATCTTCTCCGACAACTGGTCCTCGATCTCGCGCTGGATGGTGCGACGCAGTGGCCGCGCACCCAGGACGGGGTCGAATCCGCGCTTGGCGAGCAACGACTTCGCCTTCTCGGTGACCTCGATCGCCATGTCCTTGTTCTTGAGCGCACCTTCGACTCGGTTGAGCATGAGATCGACCATCTGGATGATCTCGTCCTTGGTGAGCTGGTGGAACACGACGATGTCGTCGATACGGTTGAGGAACTCGGGGCGGAAGTGCTTCTTCAGCTCGTCGTTGACCTTGAGCTTCATCCGCTCGTAGTTCGAGCCGGTGCCTTCACCCGAGGAGAAGCCGAGGCCGACGGCCTTCGAGATGTCCGAGGTACCGAGGTTCGAGGTGAAGATGAGCACGGTGTTCTTGAAGTCGACCGTGCGTCCCTGGCCGTCGGTGAGACGACCGTCTTCGAGCACCTGCAGGAGGGTGTTGTAGATCTCCTGGTGTGCTTTCTCGATCTCGTCGAACAGCACGACGGAGAACGGCTTGCGGCGGACCTTCTCGGTGAGCTGGCCGCCCTCTTCGTAACCGACGTATCCCGGAGGTGCACCGAACAGGCGCGACGCGGTGAAGCGGTCGTGGAACTCGCCCATGTCGATCTGGATCAGTGCGTCGTCCTCGCCGAAGAGGAAGTTCGCGAGAGCCTTCGACAGCTCGGTCTTACCGACACCCGACGGGCCGGCGAAGATGAACGAGCCCGACGGACGCTTCGGATCCTTCAGACCTGCACGGGTACGACGGATCGCCTTGGAGACGGCCTTGACTGCCTCGACCTGGCCGATGATCCGCTTGTGCAGCTCGTCCTCCATGCGGAGCAGACGAGTGGTCTCTTCCTCGGTGAGCTTGAAGACGGGGATGCCGGTCCAGTTGCCCAGAACCTCTGCGATCTGCTCGTCGTCCACCTCGGCGATGACGTCGAGGTCACCGGAGCGCCACTGCTTCTCCCGCTCGGCACGCTGACCGACGAGGGTCTTCTCCTTGTCGCGCAGGTTCGCAGCCTTCTCGAAGTCCTGTGCGTCGATGGCCGATTCCTTCTCCCGGCGCGCGTCGGCGATCTTGTCGTCGAACTCGCGCAGGTCTGGCGGCGCGGTCATCCGCCGGATGCGCATCCGCGCGCCCGCCTCGTCGATGAGGTCGATTGCCTTATCGGGCAGGAACCGATCGTTGATGTACCGGTCGGCCAGGGTGGCAGCTGCGACGAGGGCACCGTCGGTGATCGAGACGCGGTGGTGTGCCTCGTAGCGATCGCGCAGACCCTTGAGGATCTCGATGGTGTGCTCGACGGTCGGCTCGCCGACCTGGACGGGCTGGAAACGACGCTCGAGTGCGGCGTCCTTCTCGATGTACTTGCGGTACTCGTCCAGGGTGGTGGCACCGATGGTCTGCAGTTCGCCACGAGCCAGCTTGGGCTTGAGGATCGACGCTGCGTCGATAGCACCTTCGGCGGCACCTGCGCCGACGAGCGTGTGCAGCTCGTCGATGAACAGGATGATGTCGCCGCGGGTGTTGATCTCCTTGAGCACCTTCTTCAGGCGCTCCTCGAAGTCGCCGCGGTAACGGCTGCCGGCCACGAGCGAGCCGAGGTCGAGGGTGTAGAGCTGCTTGTCCTTGAGCGTCTCGGGGACCTCGCCGTTGACGATGGCCTGAGCCAGGCCTTCGACGACTGCGGTCTTACCGACACCGGGCTCACCGATGAGGACGGGGTTGTTCTTGGTACGACGCGAGAGCACCTGCATGACGCGCTCGATTTCCTTCGCGCGACCGATGACCGGGTCGAGCTTGCCTTCGAGCGCGGCCTGGGTGAGGTTGCGTCCGAACTGGTCGAGGACCAGCGACGTGGACGGGGTGCCCGCCTCGCCGCGGCCGCTGCCGCTCTCGGACGGTTCCTTGCCCTGGTAGCCCGACAGCAGCTGGATGACCTGCTGGCGCACGCGGTTGAGGTCGGCTCCGAGCTTGACCAGGACCTGAGCTGCGACGCCTTCGCCTTCGCGGATCAGTCCCAGCAGGATGTGCTCGGTGCCGATGTAGTTGTGGCCGAGCTGCAGTGCTTCACGCAGGCTGAGCTCGAGTACTTTCTTGGCGCGCGGGGTGAACGGAATGTGACCGGACGGAGCCTGCTGACCCTGCCCGATGATCTCCTCTACCTGGCTGCGTACTCCTTCGAGGGAGATGCCCAGCGACTCGAGAGACTTGGCTGCGACGCCTTCGCCCTCGTGGATGAGGCCGAGCAGAATGTGCTCCGTGCCGATGTAGTTGTGGTTGAGCATCCGGGCTTCTTCTTGAGCCAGGACGACAACACGCCGCGCGCGATCGGTGAACCTCTCGAACATCGCTCTCCCTCACTTCTTGGCGGGTGGTAGCTCGCCCACCAGTTCTTCTAGCGCCGCAGTGTCCAACACGCCGGGTCGCTTGTGCATTTGAAGGTAAGACTGGTTCTCACTGTAGTTGGCCGACGTTACGAACGCCGACCCTCCACCCCTGAAATGCTGCGCAACCGCCCACGTGTGCGGACTGCCTTGCCTGCTTACTGTTCATAACGCAGGCACTATGCAAAACGTTTCCCATTCACTGTCCGCTGCTGGCGAACAGCTCTTTACCGTTCGATCAAGCCTGAGCCGGCTTGACGATGGGAAACAGGATCGTTTCGCGGATGCCCAAGCCGGTCAGTGCCATCAACAGACGGTCGATTCCCATGCCGGTTCCGGTCGTCGGCGGCATGCCCTGTTCCATCGCAGCGAGGAAGTCCTCGTCGAGCACCATCGCCTCGTCGTCGCCGGCGGCGGCTTGGCGGGCCTGATCCTCGAAACGCTCGCGCTGGATGATCGGATCGACCAACTCGGAGTAGCCGGTGGCCAGCTCGAACCCACGGACGTACAGGTCCCACTTCTCGGTGACGCCGGGCTTGCTGCGGTGTTGACGCGTCAGCGGGGACGTCTCGACCGGGAAGTCGCGGACGAACGTCGGTTCGGTCAACGCGTCGCCCACCTGGTGTTCCCACAGCTCTTCGACGAGCTTGCCGTGGCCGTAGATCGGGACGCCGTCCTTGCGCGGCACCTCGACGCCCACCTTGTCGGCGATCGCGAGCAGCTCGTCGACGGTGGTGTCGGGGGTGACGTCGAATCCGAGCGATTCCGACAGCGACGGGTACATCTCGAGCGTCGTCCATTCGCCGCCGAGGTCGTAGGTGGTGCCGTCGGGCAGCGTCACGACCGTGGATCCGAGGGCGGCCATGGCCACTTCCTGGACCAGCTCACGCGTCATTGTCGCCGAATCGTCGTACGTGCCGTAGGCCTCGTACGTCTCGAGCATCGCGAATTCCGGCGAGTGCGAGGAGTCTGCACCCTCGTTGCGGAAGTTGCGGTTGATCTCGAACACCTTCTCGATACCGCCCACGACGCAGCGCTTGAGGAACAGCTCAGGCGCGATACGGAGATAGAGGTCGGTGTCCATCGCGTTGGAATGGGTGACGAACGGCCGCGCCGCCGCGCCGCCGTGCAGCGTCTGCAACATCGGCGTCTCGACCTCGAGAAATCCACGACGCTCGAGGGCGTTGCGCAGTTCCCGGACGACGGCGATGCGCTTGCGGGCGGTCTCACGCGAGGTCGGGTTGGTGATCAGATCCAGGTAACGCTGCCGGATCCGCGTCTCTTCGCTCAGTTCCTTGTGCGCGACGGGCAGCGGACGCAGCGACTTCGACGCGATCTGCCAGGCGTCGGCCATCACGCTGAGCTCGCCGCGTCGGGAGCTGATGACCTCACCGTGCACGAACACGAAGTCACCGAGATCGACATCGGACTTCCACTCCGCGAGTGCGTCCTCGCCGACGCCTGCCAGGCTGATCATCGCCTGCAGCTGGGTGCCGTCGCCCTCCTGCAGAGTGGCGAAGCACAGCTTGCCGGTGTTGCGGACGAAGATGACACGGCCGACGACTCCGACGATCAGGCCGGTTGTCGTATCGGGTTCGAGTTCGGGGAACTCGGTGCGGATCTCGAGCAGCGAATGGGTCCGCGGGACCGACACCGGATATGCCTCGACCCCGCGCTCGAGCAGTGCGGCGCGCTTGGCACGACGAATCCGTAGTTGCTCCGGGGTGTCGTCGGCAGGCTGGGTAGAAGCTGTATCACTCACGCGCAGACACTTTACAGTCCGAGCGTCCAAGGACTGTCAGTGCGCTGCGACGGCTTTCGCCTCACGGACGCAGTGCTTGGCCTGCGTCAACACACCGAGCAACCCAGCCGACTTCAGCGCCTGATAACCGCCGACCAGGTCGGTTGACTTGTGCAGACCCAGCAGCTTGAGCGACGCGGCGGCGAGCGAGGAGGTGTAGCCCTCGGAGCAGATGACGATCCACTCGACGTCATGATCGACGGCGATCGCCAGGCGCGCATCGCTCGTCGGGTCCAGACGCCATTCGAGGACGTTGCGTTCGATGGCGAGTGCCCCGGGCAGCGTTCCCTCGACGGCGCGTTGCGCCTGGGGGCGGATGTCGACGACGACGGCTCCGCGGGCGACGGCGTCGCGCAGCTCGAAGACGGTCATTCGATCGATGGTCTCGCGTGCGGATTCGAGCATTTCGACGATGGTCATGCGGTGGCCTTCTCGGGTTCGTCGGTGAGCTCGCTACGGGTGCGACGCAGCGTGGACCGTTCGGTCACTTCGTAGTAGGACATCGCCGTGAGCGGTGGCGAGTAGGCGTGCACGCTGAGGGTGGGGCCGGCCGGTTCGGACGCCGGATCGTGCATCACGTCGTGAACCCAACCGAGCGGGAACGACGCCTGATCACCGGCGTCGAGGCGACGCTGCCTCAGTCCGGTTCCGGCCCAACGGTATTCGAGAAGCGAGCCACTGAGAACGGTGAGCGCACCGAGCGAGCCGGCGTGATCGTGCAGTTCGGTGGATCGATCGGGAACCCAGCTGATCAACCAGACGTCGAGGTCGTCGTCGGAATGCAGTCGGGCGGCCCAACGCTCGTCGGTCGGCCAGCGACCGCCGACGGGAAGCAGGTGATCGAAGCGGCCCTCGAGGACGTCGGATGCGCCCTGGTCGGTGATACGCAGCAGGTCGGGTGGACGCAACCGGGTCGGAAGCGTCGAGACCGAACGCGACGACGATCGGGTGCGGGAGGGTGCAAAAAGTACAGGTGTGGAAAGCATGAAGCTCTACTCCAGGGGTGTGTTACGAACGAGGCAGGGTTCAGCCTCGACAACACTCCTGGGTGGCCATGCACGTCATCACGCCGAGAATTCTGACACACGGCACCGCGAAGCGCTAGTCGTTCACCGTGGACGCCGTTTTGCCATGTTGCGTTCGTAGACCAGGCGCAGCCCTTCGAGGGTCAGGTCGGGTTCGTGGTGCTCGATGGTCGTCGACTCGGGCAGGATCAGCGCCGCGATGTCTCCGGTACCGATGATCGCGACGTCCGCGCCCGTCACCTCGGGGACCTCTCGTCGAATTCGCCCGACCAGGCCGTCGACCAGACCGGCGAACCCGAAGATGGTGCCCGACTGGATGCACTCGACGGTGTTCTTGCCCAACACCGAACGAGGCCGGATCATCTCCACCTCACGCAATGTGGCAGTGCGAGTGGACATGGCCGACGCCGACATCTCGAGCCCCGGAGCGATGGCACCGCCGAGAAATTCGCCCTTGGCCGAGACGACGTCGACACAGGTGGTGGTTCCGAAATCCACCACGATGCACGCCGTGCCGTACAGGTCGTGTGCAGCAAGGGTATTGACGATGCGATCGGCACCGACCTCCTTGGGATTGTCGACCAGCAACGGCACGCCGGTCCGCACACCGGGTTCGACCATCACGTGGACCACGTGATCCCAGTAGCGCGCGAGCATCGTCCGCATCTCCCGCAGCACCGACGGCACGGTCGACAGTGCAGTCACTCCGGTGATCCGTTCGGCGTCCTCACCCAGCAGACCGCGCAGCATCAGGGCCAGTTCGTCGGCCGTCACATGCGGGTCGGTTCGAATTCGCCAATCTCGCAGCAGTTTCGAGTGATCGCCCGTGCCGGTGAACAGACCGACCACGGTGCTGGTGTTGCGCACATCGATCGCGAGGAGCATCGAATCAGACCAGCACGGAATCGGCCCGCAGATCGCGCGGCGTGATCAGACCCGAGCCCTCGGGCGCATGCGCCGGATCGCTGCCGAGTTCGACAGGCCGGTTCTTCTCGTCGACGAACACCACCCGCGGTGCGTACTCGGCAACCTCCTGCTCGTTCATCACCCCGTAGGCGATCAGAATGACCAGGTCACCCGGGTTCACCAGATGCGCTGCAGCCCCGTTGATTCCGATGACGCCGCTGCCACGCTCACCGGTGATCACGTAGGTCTCCAACCGCGCACCGTTGTCGATGTCGACGATGGTGACCTGCTCGCCTTCGAGCAGGTCGGCCGCCTCCATCAGATCCTGGTCGACGGTCACCGAACCGACGTAGTGCAGGTCTGCGTGCGTGACCGTGGCGCGATGGATCTTGGACTTCATCATCGTTCGAAACATGTTGTGCCCTCAGCTCTTCGGATCGTCGGGGTACTCGAGGAAACCGGTGCCGACTGCGACACCGACGTTGTCGATCAATCTCGTGGTGCCCACTTTGGCTGCCACGAGCAGTCTTCCGTCTCCACGCTCGGGAGCCGGGCCGAGATGCGGGTCGCGCACCTCCAGGTAGTCGACCTGCACCAGCGGCGCCTCGTCGAGGACGGCACGCGCCGTGGCGATGATGGCGTCCGCACCGCCGGCCGCAGCGTGCGCCCCGGCGACCAGTGCCGCCGACAGCGCCATCGCCGCGTCGCGCTGCTCGGCATCGAGATACCGGTTGCGCGAGGACAGTGCGAGACCGTCCTGCTCACGCACCGTCGGGACCCCGATGACGGCAACGTCGAAGTTCAGATCGCGCACCATCTGCCGGATCAACGTGAGCTGCTGGTAGTCCTTCTCGCCGAAGAACGCGCGATGCGGTGCGGCGATCTGCAGCAGCTTGGCCACGACGGTGAGCATTCCTGCGAAATGAGTTGGCCTGCTGGCACCTTCGAGTTCTGCGCCGAGCGGACCGGGATGGACCGTGGTGCGCGGACCCGACGGGTACATGTCCGACGCCGACGGCGCGAAGACCAGTTCGACGCCCTCGTCACGCAGCAGCGCGACATCGGCGTCGAGGGTGCGCGGGTAGGCATCGAGGTCCTCGCCCACTCCGAACTGCAGCGGGTTGACGAAGATCGACACGATCACCACGGCACCGGTGAGCTTGGCCTGCCGCACCAGCTGCAGGTGCCCGGCGTGCAGCGCGCCCATGGTCGGAACCAGAGCGACCTGCTTCCCGACGCCTCGCAATGCTTTCGACACCGACGTGATCACCGCAGGATCGTGGTGAACCGTCAACTGCCCTTTGGTGTAGCTGCCCGCGAGGGTCATCGATTCCCTTCCAGAAGTTCGATCAGGTCTGCCTTGGCACCGATGCGCTGCGCTGATCGCAACGACAGCGCGCGGTATCCGGCTGCGATCCGCGAATCCACGGACTCGAGCACGTCGAGATGCTTGCCGACTGCAGCGGTGTCGCCGCGGGCAACCGGCCCCGTGAGCGCCGACTGCCCGTTGCGCAGCGCATTGTCCAGCGCGGCTTCGAGCAGTGGAGCCAGAACACGCTCGGGCACACCGCGTTCGGAGTCCGAACCGGGAAAACCCGGTCCGGCCAATGCAACTCGGAGCGCTTCGATCGCGTCGACCACCAGAGTGACGAGATGATTGCTGCCGTGCGCGAGTGCAGCATGATAGAGCGCTCGATTGTTCTCGGGCACGTGCACCGGCTCGCCGCCGATCTCGAGGACGAGAGCCTGCGCCACCGCGTAGCCGATCTCGTCGCCTGCAGTGATGCCGAAGCATGCCGCCGTCATCCGGTCGGTGTCCTCGACTCCGCCGCTGAACGTCATGGCCGGGTGTATCGCCAACGGCACGGCACCGAGAGCCGCCAGAGGCTCGAGCACCGAGATCCCGTTCGCGCCGGAGGTGTGCACCACCAACTTTCCCGGTGCAACCGCCCCGGTGGACGCCAGACCCGCGACGATCGACGCCAACTCACTGTCCGGTACGGCCAGAATCAGCAGTTCTGCGCGACGAGCAACCTCGTCGACGGGCAGAACCTGGGACTCGGGCAGCCGCTCACGCACCCGCGCGATGGATGCATCCGACACGGCAGCGGCACCGACGACAACATGCCCGACGCGTTCGAGCGCCTCACCGAATGCGGTGCCGACCCGACCTGCCGAGACGACACCAACCGTCAAGCGAGCCGGAGACAGACCACCGGTGCCAGAAAAGGTCACCGAAAATTTCCTCTCGTTCGTTCCAGTCCCGCTCGGCGGGTACCAGACGTCCTGCACGGAACAATAGCGACCGCGACCCCTCGCAGGCCATGGGAGAGCTGTGTGATCTGGTTCTCAGTCTGCGCGGCGGCGACGGCGACGGGTTCCCGGATCGGTCATGGCCGCATCGCCGGACCCTCCGCCTTGCAGTCCGGCCATGATCTCGGCGACGGATCGACCGTTCGAGTGTGCACCCGACGCATCCTCGTCGTCGGCCGACTCCGCGCGCCTACGACCGCGTCGGGGCGAGACGGACGTGTCCTCGGCCGGTGTCTCGTAGTCGTGATCGGCCGCGAAGAACGCGTCGGCCGATTCACGCAACGAGGCGCGAGACGTCGAGAACGCGTCACCGTTCCGGTCCGCGGCAGGCTCGGTTTCGTACTGCTCGTCCGGCTCCGCCGAATACGACTCCGCCGGAAACGACTCTGCGGAAAACGAACTCGTGGAATACGAACCGACCGAGTCTGCCTCCGCATGCCCGCTCTCGTAGGTCTCTTCGGTGGCCTGCGGCTCGAACTCCGCCGCCGGTTCCGGCTCTGCGGCAGGTCGACGCGTCTGCTCGAAGTCGTATGCGGTGAATGGCGAGCTGGGCGGCGTGACGCGCCCCGCCGGTCTCGGTGCGCCGTAAGGACGTGCCTGCGCTGCAGGTCGCTCGTACGGGTCCTCGTCCGCTTCGGCCGCGTCCGTGTCGTAGCTTGTCTCCTCGAACGAATCCTCGGCGTACGGATCCTCAGCCGACTCGGCGGCCGCCGCGGACGCCGTGGCCTGCGGCATCTCGTCCGGATCCTCGGGGTACACCACCGACGTCTCGGCCGTGACCGGCTCGTCGTAGGGAGTTCCGACACCGTTGAGGCCGGTTCCCGGTGCCATCGAGCCGTTCCCGCGACCGGGAACGTAGAGGCCGGACGGCGCAGGTTGGTAGCTGTCGTAACCGCGTCCGCCGAGTTCTTGCATCCTCATCGCTTCGGCACGCAGTGCGACACGTTCGGTGGGCAGATTGCCGTCGAAGAGCACCTGCAGGTTCTGGCGAAGGGCAGCGAGTTCGTTGCGCAGCGCTGCGACCTCGTCGAGCTCGAGCTGCGATTCACCGCGAACCCGAGCTTCGACGCTCATCTCGTACTCGCGTCGCGCCGAAATCTCCCGAGCCAACTGCAGCTCGTAGACCGTCTGCAGGTCCTTGGCCTTGGTCTGATCGGCGGCCGCCTCGCGCCTGTACTTGGTCATCGCGAACGCACCGATCACCGCAGCCCACAGCGCCGAGAGAACACCGACCCTCATCCACTGCACGCTCTCGGTGAAGAGCAACAACACACTGGCGATGATGCCGAACACGACGAGCGCCGCGAGGAACAGCTGGCTCGCACTGCGCCTCTTACGGCGCCCCTTCTTTGCGCGAGTCTGATCTGTCATGTTCACAAGGGTAACCGGCAAATCGTTCGCAAATAGTCATCCTCGACCGATCACTTACACAACCGAGGTAACAATCAAAAGTTTCGAGCGTTACCGGGAACGCTCGTCGTCACGGTCCTTCGGGGTACGGCAGCACTGTTCGAGCCATACCGCGGCAGCGACGACGGCCAGTCCTGCCACGAGCGCAACGACGGCTCCGGCTCGATCCGACGACGCTGCCCGCACCGTCGCCGCACGCGGCATCACGTACACCAGAAATCCGACGCACACTCCGACGACAGCGGTTCCCACCAGCATCGATGCCTTCGCCAACACCAGCGCCCTGAACACCGTCAACGGGTGTAGATCGTGCAGACCGTTGCCCACCCGATGCTCGGCGATGCGATTGCGAACGATCACGGCAGTCACCACTTGCACCACCGCGACCAGATACAGCGACGCCCCGGCGTACACCGGAATCGGCGGCAACGAGCCGTAGAAGACCCGAACCAGCAACCACGTGCCGATCGAGGCGACCAGGAAAAGACCCAAGACATCCCAGACCTTGGTGGGATTGGTCACCACAACCCATCACCGACGCCTTCTTGCTCGATCACTCCCGCACGCTCCTCCGTGCTCAGTCTCCCGAGTAACTCGGTCACCGGAACGTCGTCGCCGCCGACGCGCAGGGTGGCGTCCGGCTCCACGTCCAGCCACGGCAGCAGGACGAACGCTCGCGCGTGCGCGCGCGGGTGCGGAAGGATCAAACGAGGGTCCTCGCTGATCATGTTCTCGCACACCACCACGTCGACGTCGAGGCTCCGCGGCCCCCACCGCTGCACTCGAACGCGATCGGCCGCCTCCTCGAGGCGCTGACCGAAGCGCAACCAATCCCAGGCGTCGAACGCGTCGTCCTCGGCCACGACGACGGCGTTGAGGAAGTCCTGTTGCTCGACGCCACCCCAGGGAGCGGAGCGGTACACCGGCGAGCAGGCCACCAGCCGCGTACCCAATTCGGCTGTGACAGAGCGCAAGTGGGCGAGCGAATCACCGATGTTGCTGCCGATGGACAGCACGGCCCTGGTCACGGCTGCTCCCGGTACGCCACCACGGCAACGTCCCCGAACGTCAGCGGAATGGGGGCCGACGGCTTGTGCAGCACCACTTCCACCGCGTCGACGCGCGAGTCGTACGCCAGCACGACCTCGGCGATCTCGGCCGAGACCGTCTCGATCAGATCCCTGGACGGGCCCGCGACGACGGCCGCGGCGTGCTCGGCCAGTTCTCCGTAGTGCAGGGTTCGGGTCAAATCGTCGGTCTCGGCCGCGGGCCGCAGGTCCATCCACACGGTGATGTCGACGACGAAGTCCTGCCCGTCTCGCTTCTCGAAGTCGAAGACGCCGTGATTGCCGCGCACCGTCAGGCCACGCAGTTCGATGCGGTCGCCGCGACGCGTCCCGGCGCCGACGCGGCTGCTGATCTCGCTCATGCCCGATCACCCTGCCATGCCCGTACGACGGCGACCGCGTCGAGTGATGCTCGGGCGTCGTGCACGCGAACACCCCACGCTCCCCCGGCGACGGCGAGCGCCGACACCACGGCCGTGGCGATCTCTCGCCCGTCCGGCGGCCGCGGAGAACCGTCTTCGTCCGCCAGCAGCGATCCGAGAAAACGCTTCCTGGAAGCACCGACGAGAACCGGGAAGCCGGCCGACACCAGGTCGGGAAGGCCACGTAGCAGTTGCCAGTTGTGATCGGCGTTCTTGGCGAATCCGAGGCCGGGGTCGAGCACGAGCATCGCGGAGTCCACTCCCGCGGCCACTGCGTGATCGACCTGTTCGAGCAGTTCGCTGCGAACGTCGGCGACCACGTCGTCGTACCGATCGGCCGGACCGGCGTGCCGGTATTCGGATCCGGCGGCTCGCCAGTGCATCAGGATCCACGGCAGTCCGCCGTCCGCAACCACCCCGGCCATGGCCGGATCCGCCCGACCGCCCGAGACGTCGTTGACGATAGAGACCCCGGCCTCGATCGCGGCCTCGGCGACCGAGGCGCGCATGGTGTCGACGCTGGTGGTCACACCTGCTTCGGCCAGCGCGGCGATGACCGGGACGACGCGCTGCGCCTCGAGAGTCGGATCGATCCGGTCTGCTCCGGGACGCGTCGACTCACCACCGACATCGACGATGTCGACTCCGCGACGATGCATCGCCAGCCCGTGTTCGACGGCAGCATCGACATCGAGGTATCGGCCGCCGTCGGAGAACGAATCGGCAGTGACGTTGAGGACACCCATGACGACGGGTGCCGGGGGGATACTCCGCGCCGGGTTCATCGGGAATCGACCGGACGCGTCATTTCCGCAGAATCAGGTCCAGAGCTTCCGAACGCGATGCCGCGCTGGACTGCAACAGACCCCGCACCGCGGAGGTGGTGGTACTGGCACCCGGCTTGCGAATCCCGCGCATGGCCATGCACAGGTGCTCGGCCTCGATCACGACGATCGCACCGCGCGGGTCGAGCTTGCGCATCAATGCGTCGGCGATCTGGCTGGTCAAGCGTTCCTGCACCTGGGGACGCTTGGCGTACATGTCCACCACGCGCGCGAGCTTCGACAGGCCGGTGACCTTGCCGCTCTTGCCGGGGATGTAGCCGACGTGGGCAACGCCGTGGAACGAAACCAGGTGATGCTCGCACGTGGAGAACATGGGGATGTCGCGGACGAGAACCAGTTCCTGGTGCCCCTCGTCGAACGTCGTGTTCAGCGCCGTGTCCGGGTCGGTGTACAGCCCGGCGAAGATTTCGCGGTAGGAACGCGCGACGCGGGCCGGGGTGTCGAGCAGACCTGGACGGTCTGGATCCTCGCCGACGGCGATCAACAGCTCACGCACGGCGGCCTCAGCGCGAGGCTGGTCGAAGACCGCGCCGGTGGCGTAGGCCACTGTCTGTTCCACTACCTGCTGCTGCGCTGCTGGGACTTCTGCCGAGTCGATTGCCGACTCGTCGGTCCGGTTGACTGACACGAGAACGTACCTCCGGTTGGGCTCCGCGAATGTGACAGCTGGGCCGAACTGCACCTGTTCTTCACAGAGCAGCTGCGCCGACCTGCAGCACGGTTCGAACGACGGACTGGGCCGACCGAAAGGGTCGACCCAGCCAGCCTAATGATGGACCTAGCGGTACGAACCGCCCGGCCCTTCCCAGCGTTGGGTCCGCGGACCTTCGTCGCCGTCGTCCTCGGCTCGCTCGTCTCGCCGCGAGTCCTCGGACGGGCTGTTCGAGGAACGATCGTCTCCGGGCAGCGGATAGCTCTGCGACGGAGTCGGAACCTCCCAGGTGGGAGGCGACGCCTCGGCCGGTGCAGCACCGTCCTGGTTCTGGCCGTACGGGGGCTCGTGCCGAGAGGTTCGACCCTGGTCCCGAGCGTCCGGCCGGAACGGATCCGGCTGATACTGCGGCTGCTGATATTCCGGCGGTTGGTTCGACGGCGGTTGGTTCGACGGCGCAGCGGTGGGCGGTTGATATGCCTGTGGCTGCTGATAGGTGGGGTGCTGTCGGTACGTCGGCGGCTGTCCCTGCGGCGGCTCGTACCGATTCTGGTCCGGTCGATCCGATTCCGGCTGCTCGCGGTTCGGTTGGTTCGCAGCCGGCGGCGTGGTCGGTCCCTGGTAGCGGGGAACCGAGGACTGGTCACGCGGGGGCCATCCCGGAGCCGACCATCCGGCCGGGGCACCGTAATCGGGACGCGAGCCCTGGCTGGGACCGCTCGGGCGAGGTTCCTGTCGGCGATAGCCCTCGGAGTATCCGCCCCCGTTGGGAGCACCTCCGTTGACCGGGCCGCCGTACCCTCCGTTGGGCCCACCG
Organism: Rhodococcus sp. NPDC076796; assembly: GCF_040702765.1. NCBI lineage: Bacteria > Bacillati > Actinomycetota > Actinomycetes > Mycobacteriales > Nocardiaceae > Rhodococcus > Rhodococcus sp. NPDC076796. Next base: position 362,425 of record NZ_JBFBMS010000002.1, read on the forward strand.
TTGTAGCCACCGCCGTTGAAGCCACCGGTTGCGGGGGCGCTGCGTCGACCACCACCGGTGTTCGGCGCATCGACATCACCATTGGTGGGCGCGCCGTTCACCGGTCCACCGTTCGACGGGGCACCGTTGGTGGGCGTGCCGTTGGTCGGGGCACCGTTGTATCCGTTGCTTCCGTTCGGGTAACCACCCTTGCTCAGCTGCGGCGAACCGGCGTAGCTGGGCTGCGGAAACTGTTGCGGCGGAAGCTGCTTCGGGGCCGGCGGCACCGGAGGCCACGGCTCGCCGCGCTCGGCGGCGAGTTCGCGCGGAGTCTTGACCGGCGGCTTGTCCGAGGGCTTGCGATCACCGAAGTCGTTGAACAGGGTGATGCGCGGCCGCTTGGTGACGCTGTGGAAGATCTTCTCGAGGTCCTTGCGGGTGAGCGTCTCGCGTTCGAGCAGCTCCGAGGCCAGGGTGTCGAGCAGGTCGCGGTACTCGTTGAGGATGGCCCACGCCTCGGTGTGCGCCGCCTCGATGAGCTTGCGCACCTCCTCGTCGATCTCGCGGGCGACCTCGTGCGAGAAGTCGGACTGCTGGCCCATCGAACGGCCGAGGAACGGGTCGCCCTGTTCCTGCCCGTACCGGACGGCTCCGAGCTTGCTGCTCATGCCGTACTCGGTGACCATCGCGCGAGCGATCTTGGTGGCCTGGTCGATGTCCGAGGACGCACCGGTGGTCGGCTCGTGGAAGACGAGCTCCTCGGCCGCGCGACCACCCATGGCCATCACGAGGCGAGCGATCATCTCCGACCGCGTCATCAGGCCCTTGTCGTCCTCGGGCACCGTCATCGCGTGGCCGCCGGTGCGACCGCGAGCGAGGATGGTGACCTTGTAGACGGGCTCGATGTCGGGCATCGCCCATGCCGCGAGGGTGTGACCACCCTCGTGGTACGCGGTGATCTTGCGCTCGTGCTCACTGATGATGCGGCTCTTGCGGCGCGGGCCACCGACGACGCGGTCCACCGACTCCTCGAGGGACGCCTCGGTGATGACGGTGCCGTTCTCGCGGGCGGTGAGCAGTGCCGCCTCGTTGATGACGTTGGCCAGGTCGGCACCGGACATGCCGACGGTTCGCTTGGCGAGACCTTCGAGGTCGGCGTCCTGCGCAACGGGCTTGCCCGCCGAGTGCACCTTCAGGATCGCCCGACGCCCGGCCAGGTCGGGGGCACCGACCGGGATCTGGCGATCGAAGCGGCCCGGGCGCAGCAGCGCGGGGTCGAGGATGTCGGGGCGGTTGGTGGCGGCGATGAGGATGACGCCGGTGCGCTCACCGAAGCCGTCCATCTCGACGAGCAGCTGGTTGAGTGTCTGCTCGCGCTCGTCGTGACCGCCGCCCATGCCTGCGCCGCGCTGACGACCGACGGCGTCGATCTCGTCGACGAAGATGATGCATGGACTGTTCTGCTTGGCCTGCTCGAAGAGGTCGCGAACGCGAGACGCGCCGACACCGACGAACATCTCGACGAAGTCCGAGCCGGAGATGGTGAAGAACGGCACGCCCGCCTCGCCCGCGACGGCGCGCGCGAGCAGCGTCTTACCGGTTCCGGGAGGGCCGTACAGCAGCACACCGCGGGGAATCTTGGCACCGAGCGCCTGGTAGCGCGCCGGGTTCTGCAGGAAGTCCTTGATCTCGTAGAGCTCTTCGACTGCCTCGTCCGCGCCTGCGACGTCGGCGAAGGTGGTCTTGGGCATGTCCTTCGTCAGCTGCTTGGCCTTGGACTTGCCGAAGCCCATGACGCCACCGCGTCCGCCACCCTGCATGCGGCTCATCACGAAGATGATCACGCCGAGGATCAGCACCATCGGGAGGATCAGCAGCAGGAAGGAGCTGAACCAGCTCTCCTGGGTGACGGTGGTGTTGTAGCTGTCCAGGCCCTGCGAGTCGACCTTGTCGAAGATCTGCTCGGACGCGGAGTCCGGATACTTCGCGATGATCTGAGTCTGGTTGTCCGAGGCCTCGTTGGCCTCTTTCAGCGTGAGTCGGATCTGCTGTTCGCGGTCGTCGATCTGCGCGGATGCGACGTTTCGGTCGTCGAGCTGGGCGATCGCCACCGAGGTGTCGACCGTCGTCCAGTCCCGCGTGTCGTTACCGAAGTAACTGAAGGCATAGATCACCAACAGAATGCCGAAAACGATGGCAAGATTTCGTATTACTGTCTTCCGATTCATACAGCTTCAGCCGAGTCGGCCGTGTCCTTTCAGTCCGCTCCCGCGCGCTGGCTGCTCCCTGCCCGCCGGATACTCCAGGCTAGCGCGAGACTCGGACATCTGACTCGCTCATACCTGGCGCTGTGCGTCCACGCACCTGTTTGCGTCGACGCTTCTTCCCCTCCAACGACTGCACTCCCCCGGCAGTTCCCCACCTGATGGGCACCCTATCCGCATCGATGGACCATTGCATACGTCTCGGCGCGGCAATGGTCCATTCACCCGGACGGGGTGGACCGAAGGAACGGACTCAGCTGTAGACCTTGGGATCGAGCAGGCCGATGTACGGCAGGTCCCGGTAGCGCTCGTTGTAGTCGAGGCCGTAACCGACGACGAATTCGTTGGGGATGTCGAAGCCCACGTTCGCGACCTCCACGTCGACCTTGATCGCGTCGGGCTTGCGCAGCAACGTCACCACCGACAACGAGGCAGGCGAGCGGGTCGCGAGGTTGCGCTTGAGCCAGCTCAGCGTCAGACCGGAGTCGATGATGTCCTCGACGATCAGCACGTGGCGTCCGGTGATGTCGCGGTCGAGGTCCTTGAGGATCCGGACGACGCCCGACGACGAGGTGGACGAGCCGTAGGAGCTGACCGCCATGAACTCGAGCTGCGCCGGAATGGGCAGAGCCCGAGCGAAGTCGGTCATGAACATGATCGCGCCCTTGAGGACGCCGACCAGGAGCAGGTCACCTTCCGGCGAGCCTTCGGGATACCGCTGGGCGATCTCTTCTGCGAGTTCCGCAGTGCGTGCTTTGATCTGTTCCTCGGAAATGAGAACCGATTCGATGTCGCCCTCGTACACGGGGTTTCCCTTCATTCGTTCTCCAGGCCGACGCTCAGCCTGCCATGCCGACGCGAGCACACCAACCTGGCGTCGGGCGTTCCTCCTGGCAGCGCAACTCCGCCCTGACCCGTCCACCGTCCGACGAGGGCATCGACGGCCCGGATCTGCCGGTCGGTCAGCGACGTCACACCCCGGCCGAGCAACCATCGGCGCAGTACTCGCCGGCGAACGGCGGGATCGAGCGGGTCGAGCGCCGCGACCTCGAGGTCGGGGATATCGGCGTCGACGACGGATTCGGCGAGCGCGTCGAGCATCCGGCCGTCCTCGCGCAGCTGCTCGGCGGTCCGCGCGAGCGCAGCGGCGACACCACCGCCGAGCACGTCCTCGAACAGGGGCAGCACCTCGTGGCGTAACCGCACCCGAGTGAAGTCGGTGTCGGTGTTGTGTGGATCCTCGAACGGCTCGATCCCCAACTCCACGCAGGCAGCCCGGGTCACGCTGCGCCTGACTCCGAGCAGCGGCCGACCCCACGGCGCATCGAATGCCGCCATGCCCGCGATCGACCGCGGCCCCGATCCGCGGCCCAACCCGAGCAGCACCGTTTCGGCCTGATCGTCGAGGGTGTGCGCCACCAGCACCGACGCGTCGCCGCGGGCCCGGTTCAACGCGTCGTACCTGGCTCGGCGGGCGGCTGCTTCCATCCCTCCCGAACCATTCACGCGCACCGTCAGAACACGTGCGTCCTCGACGCCGAACTCGCGAGCACGCGCCGCCGCCGTCGAGGCCACCTCCGCCGAGCCGGTCTGCAGACCGTGATCGACGATCAATGCCCGCACGTTCGGCGCCTCGGCCACGGTCGCGGCGGTCAAGGCCAACGAATCCGCTCCACCGGACAATGCGACGACAACCGGGCCGGGATGGACCGCGAGCCAGCTACGCACCGCATGCCTGATCTCCAGCAGCGCGGGGCCTTCAGGGAAGAGCACTAGCCCAGAACTCGGGCGATCCAGGCGTCGGGGTCCTCGATCTCCGACAGCAACGGCAGGGTGTCGGGCCCGGTCCAGACGGTGTTGAAGCGTTCCATGCCCACCGTGGCGACGACGTGATCGACGAATGCCTTACCGCGCACGTACTGCGCCATCTTCGCGTCCATGCCGAGCAGTGCCCGAATGACGCGTTGCAGCGGGTTCACCTTGCGTCGACGGCGCTGATCGAACGCACCGCGAATCTGCGTCACGGTCGGTACGACGGCCGGTCCGACGGCGTCCATCACGTGATCGGCGTGGCCCTCGAGCAGGGTGCCCAACACCAGGAGTCGGTCGATGGCGTCGCGCTGGGGCTGCGGTTGGGTGGCGCGCAGGAGTCCGACGATGCCTGCGTCCTCGGACTTGGACGACCCGCTCGGATTCTTGCGGGCCTTCAGCGCGCCGGTCAGCCGGTTGGCGACATCGGTGAGCGGCTCGTCGGTGCCGTCGGAGAGCACGCCCACGTTCTCGCGCATGTAGCCGCCGAGCCAGGGAGCGGAGGAGAACTGCACTCGGTGCGTCACCTCGTGCAGGCACACCCACAACCGAAAGTCGCTCGGCGACACCCGAAGCGCTCGCTCGACGGCAATCACGTTGGGCGCGACCAGAAGCAGGGTTCCGTTCTCGCCGGTGAACGGGTCGTACTGGCCGAGAATGGCGCTGGACAGAAAGGCCAGCATCGCTCCGGCCTGCAGTCCGGCCGGCTTTCCGCCGAGCAGACCGGACGGCGGCGTACCGTCGTCGTCTCCGGTCAGGTGTTTCATCGACGACGCGGCCGCGGCGATCCAGCCGGCGCGGTCGACCACCTGGGCGTCGGGCACGGGGAGTCCGTCGGCCAGGCCGGTGGTCTCACGAACCGGTCCCTCGGCCCGAATCGATGCGGCGGCAAGCTCTTCCACAGCTGCCTCGGCAGTGTAGCGCGAGGTGGCCGGACCCGGGCGGGCAAGCTTGGCTCCGGTCTTCGCCGCCACCGACCAGTCGACGGCACCGGCGAAACCGGAGGTGGCTTCGCCGTCGTCGGTCTTCGCTGCTGCGTCCGTGTTCACTGGCAACCACACAATCTCAGGGTCGATGCGACGGCATCGAGGGCGGGGCGACTGACGTCGGGCGGCCGGTCGTTGGACATCAGGGCGAAGGTCAGGATTCGGCCGTCGACGTCGACGACATATCCAGCCAAAGCGCTTGCAGCAGAAAGGGTTCCGGTCTTCGCACGAACCCAGCCCGCTCCGGTTCTGTCCCCCGAGGCGTACCGATCCGTCAGAGTTCCGGTGGCACCGGCGACGGGAAGATAGTCGAGCATCGGACGCAGCGACGGCTGCTCGGTTCCGGCTGCCGAGGTCAACACCTGGTCGAGCAGCCTGGCCGGTATCTTGCCGTCGACCGACAGCCCGCTGGCGTCCTCGAGCGTGAGTCCGGCCATGTCGAAGCCTGCGGAATACAGGGTCTGCCCGATCGATGCCACTGCACCGGAAAAGCTTGCGGCCGTGTTCATCTCGAGCGAGAGTTCGCGTCCGACGGCCTCGGCGAGGACGTTGTCGGAGCGATAGATCATCTGCTGCAAGCGGTTTCGCAGCGGTGCGGATTCGACGGATGCGATCTGATCGGCTCCGTCGGTGGCCTTGCCGGTCGTCACCGCTGCCGGGTCGACGCCCAGTCCCGCGGCAAGTGCGCGGCCCGCGTCCAGCGCCGGGGTGGTGCTGCGCGGCGACTCGTCGACGAGTGGGTCCGATCTTCCGCCGTCGAGCATGATCGGTTCGATCGGCGTGATCGAACCGGCGGCGATGTCGGCGGGAAACCAGCCCTGCGCCATCGTGTCACCGGAATAGATCGAGGTGTCGACGCCGATGCTGCGCACCACCGTTCCGCTGCGCCGAATCTGCTCCACCAGGTCGTCGATCCGCGCCGCGCCTGGATAGAACCCGTCGGTTCCGACCGGAAGCGCGGTGAGTGTGGGGTCGCCGCCCGCGATCAGCACGATGTTGCCCTCGCCGCTACCCTGGACCACGCGGGTGGTGACGCGGTGATCCGCCGGGAGCCCGAGCATCGCAGCCGCCGCGGTCAGCACCTTGGTGGTCGAGGCAGGCGTCATCGGATTGTCGGGGTTCTGGGACCAGAGCACCTGACCGGTCTGCGCGTCGGCGACGGTTCCGGTGAACGTGCCGAGGGCAGGATCGTCGACCACTCGGGCCAGCGCAGCTGCCAGACCCGCCGCGTTCGGCATCGGAGCCGATTCCGGGAACGGGGTGATCGCAGGGTTGGGCAAGACCGTCTCGGGTGGGGGCTCGATCGCCGTCTCGGCTCCGTCGGACACCGACGGCAGCACCAGGGCGGCGGTCGTCACTGCGAGGATCACCACGAACAGAGCGCACAGCGTCAGGGTCACGCGCTTCTTCCTGCGCCGTCGACCCGCTGTGGGGCCGAGGAACCGCCGTGTCAGCCCCGCCACTGTTCCTCCGTATCTGCCGTGGTCGTACCCATGATCGTTCAGTCAACAGTATCCTCGGGTCCGGTAGCCTTGCGCCGCCACCATCTACACATTCGCAACGACTCGAGCCGCTCCGGCTCGACGACGACAGTGAGGACTGCACGTGCCGTTCGACGTCACCATCGAGATCCCCAAGGGGCAGCGCAACAAGTACGAGGTAGACCACGTCACCGGACGTGTTCGCCTCGACCGCTACCTCTACACCGCGATGGCGTATCCAGCCGATTACGGCTTCATCGAGAACACCCTCGGCGAGGACGGCGACCCGCTCGACGCACTGGTTCTGCTGCCCGAGTCGGTGTTCCCCGGCGTCATCGTCGAAGCACGCCCCGTGGCGATGTTCAAGATGGTCGACGAGGCCGGCGGCGACGACAAGGTGCTGTGCGTTCCGGCAGGCGACACCCGCTGGGACCACATCCAGGATCTTTCCGACGTCTCGACGTTCGAGCTCGATGCGATCAAGCATTTCTTCGTCCATTACAAGGATCTCGAACCCAACAAGCACGTCACCGGGGCAGACTGGGTGGGGCGCGCAGAGGCAGAGGCCGAAATCGCTGCATCATTCAAGCGCTTGGCGGACAATCCGGATCACTGATCGTTTCGGCATCACACACCTCGTCTCGGCCGAGCGCCGACGAAACATAGTTTGGGGAGACGTATGACCGACAGCACTGCCAACGGTGATCGGCGCAATCTCGATTCGCGACCGATCTCGGATCCGACGCAGTTTCCCGATCTGCCGGTGACGGTCGTCCTCGACCGAATCCCGGTGCCGATCCTCGCGGTCGATCCCACCGGTGCCATCGTGTTCGCGAACGAGGCCTTCGACGATCTGTTCGGTCTCGACCGCACCGAGCGGGAGGACTTCCACCTGCACGACATCTTCCCCGACCGGGCACCGGAGGGCGTCAATGTCGCGGACATGTTCCTCACCACGGTGGCGACCCGCGCAGATTCTCTGTGGCGGATGACCGACAAGACCGGCGATATCGTGCAGGTGCGAGCCAGCAAGTCGATCCTGCGCCGCACCGAGGACACCATCGTGCTCGTCGCGTTGGAGGACTTCACCGATCAGCTGTGGAACGACCCCAAGAGCGCTTTGCGCTGACGCACAGCACACGTTCCTCCCCGAATGTCGAACGGTGTACGTCGGCGAATCATTCGCCGGCGTACACCGTTGCTCTGTTTCCGCCCGCGTGCTTGGACTCGTACATCGCCGTGTCGGCGTCGAGCAGCACGTTGTGGACGAGGCCGGCTGCTCCGCCGGACTCGGCGGCGTCGAACCATCGGCTGCCGTCCAGCAGGGCCACCCCGACACTGACCGTCACCGGCACGTCGTCGGCTGGATCGTGAATCGATTCGAGAATCTCGTGGGCTACGCGGTGCACGGCGGCATGGTCTACCGGCAGCGCGATCGTGAACTCCTCACCGCCGGTGCGTGCGACACATGGGCGAGCACCCGTGACCGCGGTGAGCCTGCGGGCCGTGCGGCGCAACACTCGGTCCCCCACCGCATGGCCGTAGGTGTCGTTGACTCGTTTGAACTGATCGAGATCGAGCACCATGAGAGCAACCGAGCGTTCCGCGTCCAACGAGTTCATCATGCGGTGGAGCCGCAGTTCCAGGCCGCGTCTGTTGAGAAGGCCGGTCAGCGAGTCCGTGTTGGCGAGATCGAGCTGGCGCTGAATCACCGCCCGGAACGCGAGCACCGAGTTCACCACCAGCAGAGTCGCCAGCGTCCTGGTGACCGTCGACGCAGGATCGTGCGTGTCCGCGGCGAACAACAGCGCTGCCAGCACGACGACCACTGCGTTGACGAACAGAATGTGGAATTCGAGCACTCGCCGCCGAGAGAAGTAGACGATGTAGATCCCGATCACCGTGAACAGAATCGCCCCGTTCAGAGCCAGGTCGCGTCCGGCGAAAGTGAGCAGCATCGCTGCGACGCCCACATCTGCGTACACGACGAACCACCCGGGCATGTGCGACGAGTCCGCCGAACGACGAAACCACCACATCCCCACGGGGACGGTGGAAATCAGCACCAGCAAACAGGCACTCTTGGCGATAGCGCCTTCTGGTCCGTCCACCGAAAGCATCGCGATGACCCCGATCAGACCGAACGAGGGAACGAAGGCGGCGATTCCCAGGGCAACGCGGCGCTCGAGTCGCACCGAGCCGGTTCGCAGCCCGTTCGCCCGACTGTGCGGCGGTCGATCGCGATCGAATGGCACCGCGTTCCCTCCGTCCGTTCTGACTGTTCGGGCGAGCATGCGGACCTGGGCAGCGGCCGGTCGTCGAGCGTGTCAGGTGATGCGATCGTTCATTTGCGCATCAGACGTTACCGGCGCGCCGCTCGGGCAGGTCCGGCCTGATCATTTCGTAATCGGTCAAGAAACGATCGAGCAACGCGACGAGCGATTCTCGGTCCTCCCGTGTCCACCCCTCGATCACCCTGCCGAGATTGTCGGTGCGTCGTTGCTGGATCGCCGCCGCCGCTTCCTGACCCGACGCAGTCACCGCGAGTACGAACGCTCGACCGTCACGTTTGTCGGGCAGCCGCTCGACGTGCCCCCGTTCGACCAGCTGAGCCACCTGCCTGCTCACCGTCGACGGATCGGAATTCACCATGGCGGCGAGTTCACTGGACCGCATCGGTCCGTCGCGCAGGAGCCTGAACAAGCATACGTACGCAGCGCCGTCGACACCGCCCGAGGACGAGATCGCAGCGATGTTGCGCTCACGCAGGCGTTGCAGCCGAACCAGCTGCGTGCCCAGCTCCTCGGCGAACTCGACCACGTCAGTTACCGGTGAACTGCGCCGGTCGCTTCTCGAACACCGAGGTGATCGCCTCGGTGAGGTCGTGCGAGGCGAGGAAGGCGGCGTTCCAGGCCGCGACGTAGCGCAGCGAATCGTCGACGCTCGAAGATCGGGAATGATCCAGCACGGTCTTGATGCCCTGCACCACCAGAGGCGGATTGGCGGCGATGGCGGCGGCGCATTCGCGAGCAGCGGCGAGGGTGGCGTCGTGGTCCTCGAACACGTCGTTGACCAGGCCGATCTTCTCGGCGCGCGCGGCATCGATGTCCTTGCCCGTCAGGGCGAGTTCACGCATGTGGCCATCGCCGATGATCGCGGGCAGCCGGGCCAACGAGCCCATGTCCGCGACGATCGCGACCCGCACCTCACGCACGCTGAACTTCGCGTCGGCGCTCGCGTAGCGCACGTCCGCGGCGGTGATGAGGTCGACGCCTCCGCCGATGCACCAGCCCTGAACCGCCGCGACGACGGGCTTGCGGCAGTCCGCAACCGCGTTGATCGCCTTCTGCATCGTCTTGATGGTGTCGTGGAACGACGTTCGGGGACCGGCCAGTGCCTTGTCGGCCATGAGCGGACCGAACGTGCCCGCCATCGCGGCGAGGTCGAGTCCGTAGGTGAAGTTCCTACCCGAGCCCGCCAGCACGACTGCACGAACCTCGGGATCGGCGTCGAGCTGCGCGAACAGCTCGGGGCTTTCGCTCCAGAAGTCCGGCCCCATGGCGTTGCCCTTGCCCGGCCCGAGGAGTGTCACGTGCGCGATGTGGTCCGCGATCTCGACGGAGAAGGCTTTCCAGGTTCGTTCGGTCATGCCTGCGAGCCTAGCGGCAGCGTCGCACATTTCCGCACCGCATGTTACGGCGCGTAACGTCTGCGCTAAGTCCCTGCTCAGCTCTGGTACGTACGCCGAATCGGGCCCATCATCGTCTCATGCTGATGCATCAGGGACTAGGCCTGGAGACGTTCAACGATCTGCCGCGCCGCAAGGCGGTGCATGCGCTGTACGAGTGCTGTTGCTCGGTGGCGTGGGCGTCGAGGGTGGCGGACGGCCGCAGGTATCGCTCTCGCGCAGACCTGTTCTCCGCAGCAGACGCGGAACTGACCGAGCTCTCCGACGGCGATGTGGATTCGCTCGCCGCGACGCTGCCGGAGCCGAGCAAGGTGTGCGCGGCCATGGACACCGACACTCGCGGGGCATTGGGAACTGCGGCCAGGGCGTACGACGACCGGTTCGGCTACCCGTACGTGTCGAGTCGGTTGTTCGAGCCCGAGGGCTTCGAGCCGCGCGACATTCTGGTCGATCTGGGTCATCGGCTCGACAACCACGATCAGACCGAGCGCAAGGTCATGCGCGACGAGCTGGCGAAGATCAACCACATCAGATTGGATCGCCTGCTGGGGCCCGAAGGCGGTTGGCCGGAGTACTGAGATCGGTCGGGATTCAGCCGAACAGGCCGACGACGCGGCCGATCAATCCACCGGCGATCAGGATCGCCAGCAATGCCACGACGCAGATGACGACGATCGGCATCACCCGGTTGCGCTGCGGGGGCTCGTGGTTCGGGCCGCCGATTCCGGTTTCGGCGGGTGGAGTATCTCCGGGGGTGACCCCGCCTCCGGCTTCGAGTCCTGTGGTGACGTCGGGGTCTGGGTTCTGAGCGTTCATCTTCTGCGGTTACCCGGTGCGGTGTCCCTCAACCGAGATGTGTCCTGGCTATCGCTCCCGCGAACAGTTCGGACACCGCGTCGGCGATGACGCCCTCGTCGATTTCCTCAGGATCCACCGAATGTTCGACGGCCAATCCGGAGATCAATGCGGCCAGTGACGTCGCGAGGCGTCGGGCATCGAAGTTCTCACCGACGCCCCACTGGTCCGCGTGCTGGTCGATGAGGCGTTCGAGTTCGCTGCGTAGTGCGCGACGGTCGGTGCGGTAGCGCTCGGCGACGGCGGGGTCGCGTCCGGCGAGGATGCCGAATTCGACGGTCAGCAGCGGCCACCGGGGTTCGGCCACTACCCAGGACGCGATCTCTCCGCCGCCTGCTCCTGCCGCTGCACCTGAGTCCAGATCGGATACGTGGGCCAGCACGCGAGCGGCGAGGTCGAGGGAACGCCGGGCGAGCAGTTCGGCGAACAGCGCTTGCTTGGATTCGAAATTGGAGTAGACCGCACCCTTGGTGAAGCCCGCCCGGTCTGCGATGTCGGTGAGTTTTGCTGCAGCATAACCACGTTCGGTGAATTCGTCGGCCGCCGCGGCGAGCAGTCGGTCCCGTACGTCGGTGCGTTGGGGTCGTCGCCGGTCCTGTGTCGACCCCCACTTTTCTTGCTCGTCGGCATTCACGATACCTAGAGTATTGAATACCTCGGGTATCGACAAGATTCAGGAGTCACCCATGCGCAAGATGTCCCTGCTCGCCGCCGCGGTACTGGTACTGCAGCTCGGCTTCATCCTCAGCTACGTCTCGGCGTTCCATCAGCCGACGCCGCACGCGATCCCCATCGCGGTGGTCACCGAGGCCGGCCTCCCCGAGGGGCTGGACCAGCAAACCGCCGACCGCCTCGACGCCATCGACGGCACCCCGCTCGCGGCACGCACCGCAGCCGACACCGCGGAGGTCCGGGCATTGCTCCGCGATCGGGACATTCTCGGGGCCTACGTCGTCGGTGCCGACGGAACGGACACCCTCATCACCGCGAGCGCGGCGGGCAGTTCCGTGGCCACCGCACTGGAGTCGATCTTCACCGAGGTCGACGCCGCGCAGGGTCGTCAGTTCGTGGTCCGCGACGAGATTCCGGTCGGCGTGCACGACAACCGAGGACTGTCCGGCTTCTACCTCTCGGTCGGCTGGGTCGTCGGCGGGTACCTGTTGGCTGCCGCCTTCGGACTGCTCATCGGTGCACCGACCTCGCGCCGCGAAACCTTCGTCCACGTCGGCATTCTCGCGGTCTACGCGGCCGCATCGGGTGTACTCGGAGCCTTTCTCACCACCCATGTCCTGGAAACCTTTGCCGGCCACTGGTTTCCGCTCACCCTGCTGGGCACCGCGGTGGTCTTCGCCACCGGGTTGTTCACCATGGGCCTGCGCGCACTGATCGGCGTCGCCGCGGTTCCCGCCGCGATCATCCTGTTCGTGATCCTCGGAAACCCCAGCGCAGGAGGCGCTTTCGGGGCAGACGTCCTACCGTCCCTCTACGCCTCGATCGGTCGGTGGATCACCCCGGGCATCGGCACCGAGGGCGTACGCAGCATCGTCTACTTCTCGGGCACCGGGCTGGGGCAACCCGCACTGGGCCTGACGCTCTACATCGTGATCGGCGCGCTGCTGATGGGCGCGGCAGCAGTGCGTCGCCGGTCCGCACACAACCCGGTGCACCAACACGAAACCAGTAAAGTGTGATTCCATGACCTCCACTTTCCCTCTGCCACTGCCCGATCTCGCCGTCCGCACTCTCGGAGGCGCAGTCGTGTGGGCGAACGACGAGACGTTCGCGGAGAAGGAGAATCTCGTCAGGCCGGGCAAAGCCGACTACTCGACGGCGACGTTCGGACACAAGGGCCAGATCTACGACGGGTGGGAGACGCGACGCCGACGCGAGGCCGGCTACGACGAGGCGATCGTCCGTCTCGGCGCGCCGGGGGTTGTCTCGGCAATCGTCGTCGACACCGCGTGGTTCACCGGAAACTATCCGCCGGAGATCTCGATCGAGGCCGCCGAGGTCGACGGATTTCCATCCCCTGAGGAGCTTCACACCCAGACCGAGTGGACCACCATCGTCCCGCGCAGTGCGGTCAACGGCGACAGCGAGAACAGGTTCACTGTTGCCTCCGATGCGCGGTGGACGCACGTGAAGCTGTCGATCTATCCCGACGGCGGAGTGGCGCGGTTGCGAGTGCTGGGTCGCGGTAAGCCCGACCCCAAGTTCCTCGCCGCCGGGCCGGTGGACCTGGCTGCACTCGAGAACGGCGCGTACGTCTCGGCGTGCTCCAACATGTTCTACAGCTCGCCCAACAACCTGCTCTTCCCCGGACCCCCGCGCTCGATGGGTGAGGGCTGGGAGACCTCGCGTCGACGCAACGACGCGAACGACTGGGTTCAGGTGCAGCTCGCGGGTACCGGGCACATCTCTCTCGCCGAACTCGACACCACCTGCTTCCTCGGAAACGCGCCCGGTGCGGCATCGCTGCGGGGCCGGCTCGGCGACGGCGAATGGATGGAACTGTTGCCGCGCACGACGCTGCAGCCCGACACCCGGCATCGCTTCGTACTCGCCCACGACACCCCGGTCTCCGAGGTGCGCATGGACATCTTCCCCGACGGCGGCATGGCGCGATTGAGACTGTTCGGTGATCTCGTCAGTTCCACGTAAGGAGCGTCAGGGCAATAGGGTTGGTTCATGTCCCGGCTACTTCATCCGAATGCAGCCCATGTTGCCGACACTCTGATTTCTCGCGGCCATCACGGTGTGGTGGTCAGCAGCCCGGAGGGCACGCACACCGCCGCCGATGCAGCGGCTGCTCTGGGCGTCGAGGTAGGCGCGATCGTGAAGTCGATGGTGTTTCTGCTGGACGACGAGCCGGTGTTGCTGCTGGTCTCCGGTGCCCACAACGTTCATCTCGAGCGCACCGGTGAGCGTCTCGGCGGCACGTTGATGCGTGCGCCTCTCGACACGGCCAAGCATGCAACCGGGCAGCCGATCGGGGGGATCGCCCCGGTCGGCCACCCCACCAACCTGGACACGTTCGTCGACCAGGACCTGGCCGGTTACGCCGAGGTGTGGGCGGCCGCCGGTCACACCAACACGATATTTCGGTCCACGTTCACCGAGTTGGTGCGCATCACCGCAGGTCTGGCGATCGACGTCACCTGACCCCTGCTTCTTTACCGGGCTCAGGACGCGAGAGTCGGGGCGATCGGTGCGCCGAGGACCGCGTCGACGACGTCGATGTCGAGTCGGGTGCCGCGGGATTCGAGCAGCGGCAGTACCCCGTCGTTGATCAGAACCGCCTGGCGAGCGACATCGCCGAGCACTGTCAACGTCACGCCGTCGGCCACATCGGCCGCGGTGACATCGGAGATCAAACTGGCCAATCCTGCCGGCGTTCCGACGTAGCGGATCGACGACGGACCGGTCGGCGCATCCAGTGCGGCGAATTCCCGACGGGCAGTCCTGGCATCGGCCGCGATGTGGATCTCGAGGTCGAGAAACACTGCTGTGCTGTCGGCAGATTCGCCGCGCTCGGCCGCCTCGGCCCGCACCCGGGCCCGGTGTTGCTGGGATTCCCGCAGGTCGGAGGCCTGGATTCTCACTACATCGGTCTCGGAAGCGGCGGTCAGTTCCGACCAGCCGGAATCGAATTCGACGGCGACGCGGGTGAAGTTGTGCGACATGAGTGGTGGTCCTGGTTCTAGAAGTCGGTGAACGCATTCGGTCGGAGCGGAGCCGAAATCGAACACGACCCGGACGCAGTGCGGCACAGATCCACGTATCTGTTGCACCAGTGGCGGTTGCCCGTCCACACGACACTCACGGTCATGACGCCATGCTAACGGTCTGCGGGGCTGCACGGGGATCCAACCCCGGCGGCGCTGAGCCCACCCACCCCGTCCACCCATCCGGCCAGCTCGGGGAAGGGTCGCGGGTCGGGTACAGGGTTCCACCAGCCGGCGTCCTCCGCGTAGTGCCAGCTCGGTCCCGACTCGACCAGGGCTGCGAGGGCGTCGACGAGTCGGTCCACATCGGCCGACGAGCTGCCGAGCCCGATACTGGCTCGAACCGCTCCGGCCGCGTGCCCCAGCCTGCTCAGCAGTGGGTGTGCGCAGAACTTTCCGTCGCGCACGCCGATGCCGTGTTCGGCGGACAGGTATGCAGCCACCTCACCGGGATCGCGTCCGGCGACGGTGAAGGTGACGATGCCGACACTGTCGGGTGCATCGGCCCACACCTGGAGCTGCTCGACGCCGTCCAGTGCGGCCAGCCCGTCGCGCAGGCGGGACGACAGTTCATGTTCGTGCGCCTGCAGCTCGGCATCGTCGAAGCCGGCGATGGCCTCGCAGGCTGCAGCGAGTGCGGCAACGCCGAGCACGTTGGGGGTGCCCGCCTCGTGCCGTTGCGGTGCCGGAGCCCAGTCGGTGTGGTCGATGCTCACGCTGCGCACCGCGCCGCCGCCGGCCAGGTGCGGCTCACCGAGGTCGAGCCAATCGCGTTTGCCCACAAGCACTCCCGCGCCGAACGGGGCGTAGAGCTTGTGCCCGGAGAACGCGAGGTAGTCCACGCCGAGTGCGGCGATGTCGACCCGTCGATGCGGAACCAGCTGGGCACCGTCCACCGCGATGCGTGCGCCGTGCCGATGCGCCAGAGCGGCGAGTTCCGCGAGGGGCAGCACCTCGCCGGTGACGTTGGATGCACCCGTGATCGCCAGCAGAGCAGCAGGTTTCGCAGCAAGCTCCGCGTCGAGACGCGTGATGGTCTCGGCCAGGGTCGACGCGGCCACCACCACTCGTCGATCACGCCACGGGAGCAGGTTGGCGTGGTGCTCGATGTCGAGTATCACGGTCTCACCCGGCACGCATGCGGCCAGCAGGTTCAGCGAGTCGGTGGTGTTCCGCGTGAACACCACCACCGAATCATCCTGTGCACCAAAGAAATCAGCGACGGTCACCCGAGCCTTCTCGTACGCCGCCGTGGAGACCCGTGAGGCGTAGCCGGCACCGCGATGCACACTCGAGTAGAACGGCAGCAGTTCCGCGATCCGATCGGTCACCGCGTCCAGTGCAGGCGCGCTGGCGGCGTAATCGAAGTTCGCGTAGGTGCGGGTGCAGCCGTGGACCAGCGGTACCTGTAGATCCGTGCCCGAAACAGGGGCAAAAGGAGCACAGGGGCGGGAAAGTACAGATGTCATGACAGATCGAGCCCTCACGTTCGAGGGACCCGCAACCGAAGGATGTGGTGAGCGAGTCCGCGCTTGCCGCGCCGGTTTTCCGGAGTCGGCCTGGTCGTCACCCGGAGCACCCCACCGCGGAGGAGGGTTGCCGACCAGCTAGCCGGGGCTTGATGCTGGTACTCGTGACCGTGGGGAAGACATTGGCAAACTCGCTGCGATTTTGTCAAGCCGGGACTCACCCGTAGGCCGCAGTAGGATTCCCGCGGTGGGAAAGCGCGCTCGTTCACCTGCTGGCAAACAGAACGTGAGATAACCAACGGCGCTGCTGCTCACCAGCACCACAGAGTCATTACAAGAAGAAACGAGAAGGGCGCCCGGTTGTCTGTGCATCAAGAGAACGATCTGCCGGGTTCGAGCGCGGACACCGCACCTGCACCGGCGGCGTTTCTTCGCTCACCCCAGGCTCCACCCGCCCGGACGCTCATCGACATTCTCCGCGACACGGCCCATCGCTTTCCCGACGCACCCGCGATCGACGACGGTGCCGTGTCGGTCAGCTATTCGGAGTTGTTGGACGACATCGCCGAGGGCGCTCAGTGGCTCGCCAATGCCGGTGTCAGGCGCGGCGATCGCGTCGGGATCCGCATGCCGTCGGGTTCCTTCTCCCTCTACGTCGCGATCCTGTCGATCCTTCAGGTCGGTGCGGCATACGTGCCGGTGGACGCGGACGATCCCGAGGAGCGCGCCGAGTTGGTCTTCGGCGAGGCACAGGTGACGGCCATCGTCACTGCGGGCGGAATCGCCGCCGGTACTGCCCCCAAGCAGGACATTTCCCAGCACGATCTTTCCGAACACAATGCCGGACCACCGACCCCGCAGGACGACGCGTGGGTCATCTTCACCTCGGGTTCGACGGGCACTCCAAAGGGCGTTGCGGTCAGTCATCGCAATGCGGCGGCGTTCGTCGACGCCGAGGCCCGCATGTTCCTGCAGAAGGATCCGCTCGGTCCGGGCGATCGAGTGTTGGCCGGGCTGTCGGTGGCGTTCGATGCGTCGTGCGAGGAGATGTGGCTGGCGTGGCGGCACGGTGCGTGCCTGGTTCCCGCGCCCAGGTCGTTGGTGCGGTCCGGTTTCGATCTGGGTCCGTGGCTCGTCTCCCGCGATATCAGCGTCGTCTCGACGGTGCCCACGCTCGCATCGCTGTGGCCCGCGGTGGCGTTGGAAGCGGTACGGCTCCTCATCTTCGGCGGCGAAGCCTGCCCACCGGAGCTGGCCGAGCGGCTCGCCGTCGAAGGCCGTGAGGTCTGGAACACGTACGGCCCCACCGAGGCGACAGTTGTCGCGTGTGCGGCGATCATGGACGGCAAGGGCCCGGTCCGGATCGGGCTCCCCCTCGATGGGTGGGACCTCGCGGTGGTCGACGGCTCCGGCACCCCGGTACAGGTCGGCGAAATCGGTGAGTTGGTCATCGGCGGCGTCGGACTCGCTCGGTATCTCGATCCGGCCAAGGACGCCGAGAAGTACGCGCCCATGCCGTCCCTCGGGTGGGACCGGGCGTATCGCAGCGGCGATCTGGTCAAGCTCGAACTCGAAGGTCTGTTGTTCCAGGGTCGCGCCGACGATCAGGTCAAGCTCGGCGGTCGACGCATCGAGCTGGGCGAGATAGACAATGCGCTGCAAGCACTTCCGGGCGTCGGCGGCGCGGCGGCCGCCATCCGCAAGACGGCTGCGGGAAACTCGGTGCTCGTCGGATATCTGGCCAGCACCAACCCCGATTTCGATCTCGAAGCCGCTCGCGAATTGCTCGCCGAGCAATTGCCTGCGGCACTGGTCCCGCGGCTTGCATTGGTCGACGAGATGCCCACGCGCACCTCGGGCAAGGTCGACCGCAATGCGCTGCCGTGGCCCCTGCCCGGCATGGCGGGTGCCTCCTCGCTCGGCGGGACGGCAGGCTGGGTGGCCGAACTGTGGACCAACATCCTCGGCGCGCAGGTCTCGGACGAGAACGCCGATTTCTTCGCCAACGGCGGCGGTTCGCTCTCGGCCGCGCAATTGGTGACGGCGTTGCGCGAGCGCTTCCCCGAGATCACCGTCGCGCAGCTCTACGACCACCCGCGGCTGGGTTCGCTGGCGCAGTATCTCGACGATTTGAAGCCGGTCGTCGAGGCCGTTCCGCGTGAGGTCGCGCCGACGTCGCGCACCGCGCAGTGGGCGCAGATCGCGGCAACGGTTCCGTTGACCACCCTGACCGGATTGCAGTGGGTCACCTGGCTCGGGCTGCTGTTCAACGTCATGTCCTGGTTCGGCGACGTGCCCTGGGCTCCGACGCTGTCGTGGTGGTGGGTGCTCGTGGCATTCATCCTGTTCATCACGCCGGTCGGCCGCATGGCGATCTCGGTGATCGGATCCCGCATCCTGTTGGCCGGGCTGAAACCCGGCGCGTACAAGCGCGGCGGCAGCATGCACATCAGACTGTGGGCGGCAACGAGATTGACCGATGCCAGTGGTGCGTCGAACCTCTCGGGCGCACCGTGGATGGTCTACTACGCGCGCGCTCTCGGTGCCAAGATCGGCAAAGGCGTCGACCTGCACACGATGCCGCCGGTCACCGGCATGCTCGAGCTGGGCGACGGCTGCTCCATCGAACCCGAGGTGGATCTGTCCGGGCATTGGATCGACGGCGATCTCGTCTACATCGGCGGCGTCGAGATCGGCGCCGGTGCCACCGTCGGAGCCCGCTCGACACTTCTGCCCGGAACCAAGGTCGGCAAGAACTCGGTCGTCACGGCAGGCTCTGCCGTCGTCGGACGGGTGAAGGCCGGTCAGATGTGGTCCGGTTCGCCGGCCCAGAAGGTCGGCAAGGCCGATCATCCGTGGCCCGCGGAAACGCCGCCGCGCGCGACGAAGTGGGTGTTCGCGTACGGCGTCGCGTCGCTGTTCCTGTCCGGTATGGCACTGTTCTCGATCGGGGTCAGCCTGGTGCTGATGGGCTGGTGGATTCACACCGCGGACTCCGTGTTCGACGCCTTCGAACGTGGTCTGGTGATGTTGCCCGTCGCGACGTTGGTGTCGCTGGCGGTGTTCGCGCTGATCACCGTCGTCGCGGTGCGGTTGCTCAGCATCGGACTCGTCGGCGGCTACCACCCGGTGCGCAGCCGCATCGGCTGGCAGGTGTGGGCCACCGAACGCCTGATGGACTCGGCGCGCACCTTCCTGTTCCCGCTCTACGCGTCGTTGTTGACGCCGCACTGGCTCCGGCTGTTGGGCGCGAAGATCGGCAAGGACGTCGAGGCGTCGACGGTGCTGATGATTCCCAAGTTCACCACGGTCGCCGACGGAGCGTTCCTCGCCGACGACACCATGGTCGCCAGTTACGAACTAGGCGGCGGCTGGATGCATCTGGGCGACGCCAAGGTGGGCAAGCGGGCGTTCCTCGGTAACTCCGGTATGACCGGTCCCGGGCGAACCGTCCCGAAGAACGGGCTCGTCGCCGTGCTGTCCGCAACGCCGGACAAGGCGAAGTCCGGCTCGTCGTGGCTCGGTAGTCCACCGGTGCGGCTGCGTCGAGCCGCCGGTAGTGCGGATTCGTCGCGCACGTTCGATCCGCCGCGCAAGCTGAAGGTCGCCCGGTCGTTCGTCGAGACGTGCCGCTTGATTCCCGTCGTCGTGACGTTCGGTATCGGGCTCGGAGTGCTGTTCTCGCTCACCGCGCTCGCCGACGCCGTCGGATACTGGTTGGCCGCGTTGCTCAGTGGCGTCGTCCTGCTCGTCGCCGGTTTCGTGGCTGCTGCGGTGTCGGCGTTGGCGAAGTGGTTGTGGGTGGGCCGGATCGGCAAGACCGATCATCCGCTGTGGAGTTCGTTCGTGTGGCGCAACGAGGTGGCAGACACGTTCGTCGAGACCGTTGCCGCGCCATGGTTCGCGCGCGCCGCCGAGGGCACAGCGGTGTTGAACATGTGGTTGCGGTGGCTCGGTGCCGATATCGGCCGCGGCGTCTGGTGTGAGACGTACTGGCTTCCCGAGGCCGATCTGGTGACTTTGGCCGACGGTGCGACGGTCAACCGAGGGTGCGTTGTGCAGACGCACCTGTTCCATGATCGGATCATGTCCATGGACACGGTCGATCTCGGCAGAGGCGCAACACTGGGACCACACTGTGTCGCGCTGCCGGCGTCGGGAATCGGTGACGGCGCAACGGTGGGGCCTGCCTCCCTGGTGATGCGCGGCGATACGGTTCCCGCGCATACTCGTTGGCAGGGCAATCCGATCGCGCCGTGGGCCAAGGGTGATCCCTTTCCGCGGATTCGCGACGACCGAAACGAGGGGTGATCGCCGTGGCAGACAGGCTCGTGGCCCCGGTGTTCGACGTCGACTCCAGCGACAACCCGATCGATACGTACCTCCCGCAGAACGGCAACCGCGGCTATCGCGTCTCGCGCTACGAACTCGACCTCGAGTACAAGGTCGAGAGCAACCGGTTGACGGGTAAGGCGAAGATCACCGCGGTCACCACGGCGACGGTGTCGAAGTTCGCATTCGATCTCGGGCCGGCGATGAACGTGTCGAAGGTGTCGGTCAACGGTTCTCGTTCGGTGAAGTTCAGTCACCAGCGCGGGAAGCTGAAGATCACCCCCGCCAAGCCCATCGCGTCGGGCGCGGCACTGGTGGTCACAGTGGCGTACGGCGGAACTCCCAAGCCCATCAACGGTGTATGGGGTGAGGTCGGCTGGGAAGAGCTCACCGAGGGCTCGCTCGTCGCGAGTCAGCCCAACGGCGCGGCGTCGTGGTTTCCGTGCGACGACCATCCGGTGTCCAAGGCCAGCTACGGCATCACCATCACCACCGATTCGCCGTATTACGCGGTGGCCAACGGAACGTTGGTGCGCAAGCAGACTCGCGCCAGCCGCACCACGTGGGTGTACGAGCAGCCCGAGCCGATGGCCAGTTACCTCGCGACCATCCAGATCGGTCCGTACGAGCATCGCATCGTCAGCCCGGGGCCGGTGCCGATGAAGGCCATCACTCCGCCGCGCCTGCGAGCGCAGTTCGATCACGACTTCGGTCGTCAGCCACAGATGATGGATACCTTCGTACGGCTGTACGGCCCTTACCCTTTCGCGTCGTACACCGTGGTGGTGACCGACGACGATCTCGAGATTCCGATCGAGGCGCAGGGGCTGTCGATCTTCGGTGCCAATCACTGTTCCGGTTCTCGGTACTACGAGCGTCTGGTGGCGCACGAGTTGGCGCACCAGTGGTTCGGCAATTCGTTGACCCTCGGCAAGTGGGCCGACATCTGGCTGCACGAGGGATTCGCCTGCTACTCCGAGTGGATCTGGGCCGAGAACTCCGGCGGCGCAACGGCTCACGACAAGGCCAAGCGCGCGCACACGATTCAGCGCGGTCTGGCCATGGACATGCAGCTCACCGATCCCGGTTCGGCGCGCATCTTCGACGACCGCGTGTACAAGCGCGGCGCACTGGCACTGCACGCAGTAAGGCGCACCATCGGCGACGAGCGCTTTTTCGGCCTGATCCAGGAGTGGACCTCCAAGTACCGCTACTCGACGGTCGCAACGGCGGACTTCACCGACCTTGCCTCCCGCTTCGGTTGCCCCCGAAGTCTGTGGGACGCATGGCTCGTGGACAAGCAGATGCCGTCGTTGCCGTAGTTCCAGCGTCGCGAATCGGCTCCCCAGTTTCGGAAACCAGCCTGCAATCGGAGGCCTGAATCCAAGTCTGGGGAGCCGATCTGCCGGTCAGATACGGCGACGGCGCTTCTGCGCGTAACCGATGGTCATCAAGCCCGCTGACATCAACGCGAAAAGGTTGATCGGCGACGCGATGGCGCGGCCGACACTCGCATCGAGTGCCACGACCTGAAACAGCACCCAGAACACGATGACGCCCAGCACGGCGAAAATCGGCCACGGTCCGGAGTAGTTGTATTTCACGCTCGCTCCCGTCGTACGAGGGATGTACCCGCTCCACGGTACCCACCGAATCGGTTGCGTCAGCGATACCCGAGCGACAGCATCAACCCAGCAATCGCGTAGCCGTACATCGCCGACGTTGCCAGTGCTTGACGCCAGAAGCCCGTCGGGAACGACGCCGCCCAGCGTCCCTTGCCGTCCAATTGCAGATCGCAGGGGAAGTCGCTGATGGCCATGGCAGACGACGGTTGCTTCGAGTGCGCGAGCACAACACCGGTGGTGAACGGCAGTCCCCGAACGAACAGGTGACCGCGCGCTTCTCCGGCCCGGTACCGAACCGTGGATTCGGTGACAACCCCTGTGTACCAACGTCGTTGGACGTTCCATCCGGTGGCGTGCGCGAGGCGAAGGTTGCGGTCGCCTCGCAGAGCGGTGTCCACGGTCTCGACGTCGGCGATCAGTCCCCAGCGCAGCATCGACACCCACCAGACAATCCGTCTGCAGCGAAACACCAGGGCCCCGAGCAGAACGATCGCGAAGACGTACGGCACCACCGTCGGATATCTGGACCAGGATGCGGCCGGCACGATCACAGCGATAAGAAACCAGTACGCCTCACGCCGGTTCCATACGGTCGCACCCGCGAGCGCCACCGTCGGAGGTACCCGATGCGGCGGGACCGTGCGCGAGGACTGCAGCATGATGCCGCTGATCCTAGGGCCGAACCGTCCCTACGCGCTCGGCAAGTGAGCAGACGTCTTCGACCGAACCACCAGGCCGCACAGGGCCGCCATCACCGCGCCGAATCCGAAGATGATCGGATACGTGACCACACCGGGCCAGGTCTCGGTGAGCGCCGACAGAACGGCAGGCACCGCAAAGCCCAGGTAGGTCAGCGAATAGAACACTGCGGTGAGGCCGGCGAGATCGTCGGGGCCCGCAATGCGTTGCACCTCTTGCAGACCCGAGACCAACGCCATGCCGTACCCACAGCCGAGAACTGCCGCCGCGATCAGCGCCGCGGCAATGGTGAGCACCGACGCCGCCCACGCCGCGACAGCCATACCGATCACCAGCAGAGTCAGCGCAACCAGAGCGCCACGGGCGTTGGCGGGTGTATCGATGCGACGCCCGACGGCCTGGATCGCGAACCCGGAGCCGAGAGCGATCACGGCCATCGCCGCGGAGAGTGCGACAGGATAGCCGCCACCGGGCTCGTCGGCCAAGGCGTCGGCCATCAGTGACGGTAGCACCGCGTAGGCGACGCTCGCCGCGCCGAAGACCCACGGTGCCAACGGCAGCACGACGAACAGGAACCGGCGATGCGAGGCGGACGGAATCCTCAGGTCGTCGAGCAGCTTCTTGTTCTTCGATGCCGCTGTGGCAGTCCGTGTTTCGGGCACCGAGAGCATGCCCACACCGGCGACGATGCAGATCAGCACGTGCACGCTGTAGGCGAGGTGCGTCGGCCAGGGTGCCCACTGCGCGAGCACGCCGGCAACTCCGGCACCGAGGGCGAAGCCCGCCGTCAGCGACATCGCGGCACGCCGCGCGCCGGCACCGGGCTTGGCAGTGGCATCGCGGCTGGAGAGCTCCTTGACCCAGCTGCCGCCCACGGCCATACCGATTCCGAGCGCGATTCCGCTGAGCACGCGGCCGCCGAACAGCAGGTACGCGTTGTCCGGTCCGAGCGCGATCAGGATCGAACCGGCCGCGGCAATTGCGGGGGCGGGCAACATGATCGGGCGTCGGCCGAGCCGATCCGAGAGCGGACCGCAGATCAGCATCGCCGGAATGATGCCCAGGACGTAGGCGAACAGGAACGTATCGACCACCACTGCCGAGAAGCCATGATCGAGTCGATACATCACCAGCAGCGGCGTGAACTCGTTCCCGCCCCACGCCACGGCGAACATGCCCGACGCGACCAGCAGCCAGCGTCGTGCAGTCAGCTCGATGTCTCGATCGTTCGTGAGCGTTTCGCTCATCGTGCTCCCCCTCTGTCCGGTCGTAGGCCGTGCACCCCGAGCATGTGTTGTTCGACGGCCCGCTCGAATCCGTCTGCGTCGCCTGCCTCGATGAGGTCGGTGAGTCGGCGATGGTCGTCGACGATGCGTGAGATCTGGCCCGGGTCACGCGTCACCGAGGCTGCGGTCATCCGCCGCTGACGCTCGCGAAGTCCGTCGTAGAACGCGTCGAGCAACGGGTTGCCGCCGGCATGGACGACGATGCGATGGAAGTCTGCGTCGACGGCGCTGAACTGTGCGGCAGTGCCGTCCACGGCCAGCTGCTGTTGAAGCCGCAGGTTCTCGCGTAGGGCGGATACCACCGATTCGCGGGCTCTCGCGTCGTCGATGAAGGCGCGGACGCTGCCAGCCTCCACGAGGCGACGTGCGTCGACGACGCTCTCGGCCTCCCCTACCGCAATCGGCACCACCAGTGCCCCACGCTTGGGATACAGGCGCATCCATCCCTCGACCTGCAAGCGCAGAAACGCCTCGCGTACGGGGGTGCGGCTGATCTCGAGGCGGGTTGCGATCTCGCCTTCACTGACGAGCTCACCGCCGGGAAGTTCTCCCGAGACGATGAGCTCCTTGACCGTCACATACGCCGTATCGGCAGCAGATTTCGTCTCGGACACAACATAGATACTAGATGCACTTCAACTGTGCACCAATTCTGGCCACCAGAAGGTCCACTCAACGTGACATTGACTCCCCAAAAGTGCCCGATGGTCGTGCCGCGGGCTCCACTCCAGTCCACCGAACGTCACATTGACTCCCCAACGGCGGGGTGCGGAGTCGGTCAGGGCACCCAGTGCCGTGCGGCGATGTCGTCGATCACCGGATCCCCGTCCTGCGCCGCGTCGAGGGCGTCGAGGTCGTCGCGCAGGGCGTTCAGGCGTGGGTCGTCCCCCTCGGCCTGCTCGGCGGCGGTGCCTCCGTCGTCGGCGAGTTGCGCGAGGAGTTTCGCGCGGACGCGATCCCGCAGAGAGTCGCTCATTCGTTGTCACCCTTCTTGAACACGCGGCGGGCCGTGGGGATGAGCGCGATGAGCACGCCCAGCAGCACGATGATCGAGAAGATTTCCAGCAGCACAGCTACTCCTAGTCGTTTCAGGTCGGGGCGATAGCGGTGCCCCACGGGGTGTTGCGCACAACGGTGAAGACGGTCAGCAGGGTGAGCACCACAGCAGCAGCCAGGCGATTCGGGCGAGGCAACGTCAGAGGCATCTGCATCCAGCGAGCCCTGAGCCATAAACCCCACAACCCGACGGCCACGACGACGCACACAACCGCAACGACATTGCTCGACGCGGCCGCGGCGATGTCTCCGCGGGTGAGGTCGCCGAAAGCCCGGGTCGTGCCGCAGCCGGGGCACCACAGTCCGGTCAGAGCGTGGAGCGGGCAGGGAAGATACGTCGAGGTTCGTGGGTCACGGACGTACAGCAGTACTGCGCCACCAACAGCGGCAGCGGCCACGCCGAGGGGTGCGGCGATGCTGCGTCCTCGGGTCGGTGCCGTCATGCACTCAGTCCATCACGGTTCGACGAGAATCGTTGCCGTCATGTCCGGATGCGGGGTGCAGTGGTAGGTGAAGGTGCCCGCGGTGTCGAAGGTGTGCGTGAACTGTCCGGTCTCCATCAGAGCGCTCCGGAACGAGTTGTCGTCGGCGACGACGTTGTGGGCCATGCCGCGATCGGCGAACACCCAGGTGACGGTGTCTCCCACCGAGATCGTCAACGTCTTCGGCGAGTACATCCGATCGGCGACGGTCACCTGGTTCTCGGCGACGGGTTCGGTGGGTGCGGCCGGGGTGGTTGCGGTGGAGCAGGCAGTCAGGGTCGAGGTGATCATCAGTGCCGCGAGGAGTCCGAATGCCTTCATGCGTCCGACGGTACCCAAAGGGCTCATTCCCGCAGGCCGAGGATGTATTCGGCCGTCAGGGCAATCGAACGGTCGGCGTCTCCGGTCAACTCCTGCAGGGCGCGCGAGGCTGCCTGCCCCGGGATACTCGCCAGCGCCTGGGTCACTCGTAGTCGCGTCGGCAGATCGCCTGGCCCGTCCATCAGCGCCGCCACGATCGAGTCTGCGGATCCCAGCATGCCCAGGGCATCGGCGGCGTCCACATCGTTGGTGCCTTCGAAGACCATCTCGATCAGCGTCGGGACCGCATCGGTCACCCCTCGCGCACCCAGTTCCAGCGCAGAAGCCCGCCTGACCTGCCCGTCGTCGTGAGTGAGCGCCTCCCGCAGCACGTCGGTGGCGGTGGGGTGGCGAATCTCGACAAGGGTGACGACGGCGCGGCGCCGGACTTCGGGGTCCGGTGAGTCCAGGCCTTCCCGGAGCGGCCCGATCGCTTCACCACCCGATCGAGCGAGGGCCCACCGAAGTGCGCCTGCCACATTGGGCGCAGGTTCGCGCAGCACCGCTTCGGCCAATGCGTCCGCCGGAATGGGTCGATCTCCGGCGGACGACAGCGCCGCTGTTTGCCGCTTCCCGGCACTGACCGACTGCAGATCACCGAGCAGCGCGACGGTTCCGAGTACGTCCTCCCATGCCTCGGGCCGCGGGTCGCCGATTCGACGCAACCGCGTGAGCAACTCGGTATCGCGCGCGATGCGTTCCTCGGCTCGGGCGGCGAGCTCGTCGACGAGTCCTGAGGCCGCGAAACTCGGGTCGTCGAGCGCACGACCGACGTCGTTCAGCGACAACCCGAGCGAACGCAGTGACTCGACGTGGAACAGGCGTCGAAGATCCTCCGGCGCGTACTCGCGGTAACCGGTGCTGCTGCGCGAGGTCGGGCGCACGAGCCCGAGCCTGTCGTAGTGCCGAAGCATGCGTGCACTGACGCCCGACCGCTGCGCCACCTCACCGATCAACATCGTTCTATCTCACCCCGCCGTGTCGACTACGCCAAGAGCATCGACACGCTTGGCCTCGAACACTTCGAATCCCGCATCCGGATCTCGGAGCAGCGCCTCGGTGGCCAGCGCGTGGGCGCGAACGGCAACGTCTTTGCTCGACGCGGCCTCCCGCAGCATCGGTTCGACCACCGATCCGAGCGCAACGAGCGCGCGGCTGAGGCTTCGCCGAACGTCGTGCCCACCTCGGCCGAGTTGCGTACCCAGCATCGCGGCCAGCTGCCCTTCACTGCCGGCCGGCACCAGGACCACCGCTGCTCGCCAGGCGCTTCGTGCCACCTCGTCGTCGGCGTCGGAGATCAGTTCCTCGGTGATCACGGGCCACGCCGACGGGTCCTTGATCTTGGACAACGTGTGCAGCGCCTGGCTTCGAGCGAGGACTCCTCCGGTGCGTACCTCCTCGATCAGCCGCGGCACCGTCAGCGATGCGGGGTGGCGAATCAAGGCCCAGGTCAACATTTCCCGCACCTGAAAATCGGGTTCGACGGCGCACCGCTGCACCAGGGCGTCGAGATCCCGTGGATCCGGTGTAGTCCCGATGTCGAGCGCGGCCCGGAGGCGGACCGACGGATTGCTGTGCTGGAGCGTTTCGTTCATGACGGTCAGCCAAGACCTTGTCACGGTGTGAAGGTCAAGCCCGATTCGGCGGCACCGATCAGAGCCGTGCCGCGCAGATCGCCGGAGCCGACGAATGCGGTAGCAACCGACTCATGTCCGACGGCGTGATCACCTCCACGGTCGCCGATTCGTCCAACCGATACGGCTGCGTGGAGATGATGCCCGCGAGGTGTTTGCGTAGCCGCGACATCTCGGCCCGCACCGTGATCGCGCGGCCGTCGTCGCCGAAGAGATCGGCCGCCATCTGTGAGGCAGTCCGCCCCTGGCGATGGATGGCGAGCAGGTACAGAATTTCGGCGTGCCGGGGCGTCGGCTCGTGGGTCCACTCCCCCACCTCGCTGCGCACTTCGATGCGAGGTTTCTGCGAATTGCGCAGGTCGATGCGAATTCTCGTCGATCCGACATCGGCGACGCCGGAATCCACTGTGCTGGCGGGTCGGACGAGCCATCCACCGGGCAGGGGCTCGAAGTCGCACACACCGAGGGTAGGCAGCCAGAAGCGTCCGGTCGCGAGGTCCTCGGGCAGCAGGATGCGATTGCGCAGCGCCACCGATTCGACGGCCGCGACCCAGCCGTTCGCGTCGACGGCCAGGGCCGGGGATTGCAGTCGCGCAAGCATCGGCGCGGCCACCGACCGCAGTCGATCGAGGGTGCTCCGATGCAGTTCTCGCAGTTGGGATTCGGCCAACCGTGCGACGGCGTCGACCAGCGCGATGGTGGTGGGGTGCACCGTCTTGGCCGGTCCGCTGACGTCGATGGCTCCCAGTACCTGGCCGGTTCGCGGATCACGGATGGGTGCTCCGGCACAGGTCCACGAATGATGGCTGCGCACATAGTGTTCGGCCGAGAAGATCTGGACCGCGCGGCGCGAGACCAGGGCCGTTCCGATGGCGTTGGTACCCACCGAATCCTCGGCCCAGTTCGCGCCTTCCACGAAGCCGAGGTCGTCGGCCCGGTCCAGCACCGAGGTCGATCCGCTGCGCCACAGAACCCTGCCGTGCCGATCGGCGACCACGAGAATGTTGTCGCCGTCCTGCACCACCGACTCCAGTCCGCGCGCCAGGTCGTCGAGGATGTCGAACAATCCCGATTCCCGACGGCTGAGCTCGAGGTCGGAGACGTCCATCTGCGTCTCGGCGGGGTTACCCAGCTCCGGGTCGATACCCAGGGTCTGCAACCGCCGCCACGAATCCCCGATGACCTCCCGGGGCCGTGCGGGCGACTTGCCGCCGGTCATGGTCGCGTCGTAGACGGCAGTGAGAATCTGCGCGTAGCGGCGCGGGTCTTCGCCGGCCGCCAGCGCAGGTTCAGGACCTGTCGACTGCGTCATTACAGTCAATTGTGCTCCAGCTCACAAATCGGCATGAACGGGGGCTACCGATAGACCAGACCACCGTCGATCAACGGTGCCTGGCCCGTCATGTAGTCCGAGTCAGGCCCGGCGAGATACGAGACGAAGGCCGCGACGTCCTCGGGCGTTTGCGCGCGACCGAGAGCGATTCCGCCGACGAATTTGTCGTACGTCTCGCCTTCCGCGGCACCGGTCAACTCGGCGAATCGCTTGTCGATGGTGACCCACATGTCGGTACCCACCACTCCGGGGCAATACGCGTTGACGGTGATTCTCTCGGCCGCGTACTCCTTCGCCGCCGCCTGGGTCAGGGCACGAACCGCGAATTTCGTTGCGCTGTAGACCCCGAGCATCGCGAACCCGTCGTGGCCGGCGATCGAGGACGCGTTGATGATCTTGCCCTTCGAGCCCTGTGCTTTGAATTTGGCTGCGGCAGCTTGGATTCCCCAGAGCACACCGTCGACGTTGACGGCCCAGATCTTCGCGACATCCTCGGGCCGGACGTCGTCGAGCGGGGCGACCTGCGCGATGCCTGCGTTGTTGACGATGACGTCGAAGCCGCCGAGCGCCTCGTGAGTGTGTTCGACGGCGGCGAACACCTGATCGCGATCACTGACGTCGGCCACGAATGTCGTTGCCTTCGAGCCCGTTCCACGCACCTCGTCGGCGACGCTTGTAATCTTGTCCTCGTTCAGGTCCGCCAGAGCGATGTCATGCCCGTCGTTGGCCAACCGCAACGCGATGGCCCGGCCGATGCCCTGTCCGGCACCGGTCACCAACACCGCGCTCATGCCGATGCTCCGGTCGAAGGGTCGACCAGGACCTTCATCTTGGTGCCCGCATGCAGCGCCTCGAACCCGTCGTCGATGACGCCGTCGAGGGCAATCTTGTCGACCCACCCCGTCGTGTCGTAGTGACCCTGGCTCATCAGCTCGATGACGGCCTCGTAGTCGGCGGCGGTGTAACAGAGCGAGCCCTGAATCCGGGATTCGTTCATCACCAGCTTCTGCAGCGGTGTGGTCAAGGGCTTTTCGTAGATCGCGACGCTGACCAACGGCTTGCGAGCACCGATGCATCCGAGCGCGGTCTCGACGGCAGGTTGCACACCTGCCGCGTCGTAGATGGCATCGGCACCCTTGCCGTCGGTGAGGTCGGCGATGTAGGCGGGAATGTCGACGGCCGTCGGATCGAGAGTCTTCGCGCCCAGGGCTTCGATCGATGCTCGACGCGTCGGCGACGGCTCGACGACGTAGACGTTGCCCAGCCCCTTGCCGCGCAGGGCGAACCACAGTCCGATGCCGATGGGGCCGGCTCCGAACACCATCGCGGTGTCCTCGGGTTTCGGATCTCCCAGTGTCGCAGCATGATAGGCGACCGACATCGGTTCGACGAGGGCTCCGAGTTCGAGGGAGACGTTGTCGGGCAAGGCGTGAATCATGTCGGTGGGCACCACGGTGTACTCGGCCATTCCGCCGTCGGACATCAGTCCGTGGAAGCCGATCTGAGCGCAGATGTTGTAGTTCCCCGCGCGGCACGGACCACAGTGGCCGCAGCGGTACAGCGGCTCGATGGCGACGCGGTCGCCCACGGCGATGCCGGTCACGCCTGTGCCGAGTTCGGTGACGGTGCCCGAGAACTCGTGCCCGAGCACCAGCGGCATCTCCTGTCCGGTCAGCGGATGCGGGGAGGTGGGGATGAAGATGGGGCCTGCGTAGTACTCGTGCAGGTCGGTTCCGCAGATTCCGTTGAACCCGACCTTGACCTTGACCTGGCCTTCACCGGGATTCGGCTCGGGTACGTCGGTGATCTCCACCTTGTTGGGGCCGTAATACACAGCTGCACGCATCGGTTCTCACTCCTGATCGTCGGATGCATTCATGTCTATGTGATGCCGACCACTTCGGACAGGGTTGCAGCGCGTTGCAGTCGCGGACTCGAAATCGGGTGCAACCAGCCGCGGTGAGCGCGGTCAGCTGCACCCGATTCGCACTGCAACCCACTGCAACTCTCGCTCTCACTTCCCAAAAGGAGTGTGCTGGGTCACAGAACGAGCATCTCTTCATCGCAAGGAGTTTTCATGACCCAGACCATCGAGCCGATCGAGATCACCCGCACGCGTAGTCCTCAGGAACGGGTCGACGCCTGGCTGTCGAAGTTCGAGGAGGCACTGGTCGCACGCGATGTTCCTCGCGTTGCCGGCATGTTCGCCGTCAGCAGCTTCTGGCGCGATCTCGTCACGTTCACCTGGAATCTCAAGACCGTCGAAGGCCGTGATGGCGTCAGCGACATGCTGTCCGAGCGGCTCGACGACACCGATCCGACGGGCTTTCACACCACCGAGGTCCCCGACGAGGCGGACGGCGTGGTCTCGGCGTGGATCGAGTTCGAGACCGCCACGAGCCGCGGCAAAGGACATCTGCGATTGACGGTGGACTCCGACACGGGCGAGGACGTGGCCTGGACTCTGCTGACCACGATGCAGGAACTCAAGGGCCACGAGGAGCGTCAGGGCAAGTCCCGCATCAAGGGCGCAGTGCACGGCTCCAACGCCGATACCCAGAACTGGGCGGAGAAGAAGGAGATCGAGGAGAAGGAACTCGGGTACAGCGTGCAGCCGTACGCCCTCGTCGTCGGCGGAGGCCAGGGCGGCATCGCTCTGGGCGCGCGGTTCCGGCAGCTCGGTGTGCCGGCCATCGTCGTCGACCGGGCCGAGCGCCCCGGCGACCAGTGGCGCGGTCGGTACAAGTCGCTGTGCCTGCACGATCCGGTCTGGTACGACCATCTCCCCTACCTGCCGTTCCCGCCGAACTGGCCGGTGTTCGCGCCGAAGGACAAGATCGGCGACTGGCTCGAGATGTACACCAAGGTCATGGAGGTCCCCTACTGGACCAAGACCACTGCCAAGTCCGCTACTTACGACGAGGTGGCGAAGGAGTGGACGGTCGTCGTCGACCGAGACGGCGAAGAGGTGATCCTGCGGCCCAAGCAGCTGGTGATGGCCACTGGAATGTCCGGCAAGAAGAACGTCCCCAATTTCCCCGGCATGGACGAGTTCGAGGGCGAGCAGCACCATTCCAGCGAACACCCCGGTCCCGACGCGTATGTCGGCAAGCGCGTGGTGGTGGTCGGCTCCAACAATTCTGCGCACGACATCTGCAAGGCGCTGTACGAGACGGGCGTCGACGTGACGATGCTGCAGCGTTCGTCGACGCACATCGTCAAGTCCGATTCGCTGTGTGAAATCGCGCTCGGAGATCTGTACTCCGAGCGAGCCGTCGAGTCCGGAATGACCACGGGCAAGGCTGATCTCACATTCGCGTCGCTGCCCTACCGGATCATGCACGAGTTCCAGATTCCGGTGTATCAGCAGATCGCGGAACAGGACAAGGACTTCTACGATCGGCTGGAGAAGGCCGGGTTCCAACTCGATTTCGGTGACGACGGATCCGGCCTGTTCATGAAGTACCTGCGCCGCGGCTCGGGCTACTACATCGACGTCGGCGCATCCGAGCTGGTCGCGGACGGCAAGATCAAACTCGTTGCCGGACAGGTCGATCGGATCAGCAAGACCGGCGTTGTGCTCGACGACGGCACAGAGCTACCGGCGGATCTGATCGTCTACGCCACCGGCTACGGCTCGATGAACGGCTGGGTCGCCGACCTGATCGACCAGGAGACCGCCGACAAGGTCGGCAAGTGCTGGGGCCTCGGCTCCGACACCACCAAGGATCCCGGTCCGTGGGAGGGCGAGCAGCGCAACATGTGGAAGCCGACACAACAGGAGAACTTCTGGTTCCACGGCGGCAATCTGCATCAGTCGCGGCACTATTCGCTCTACCTCGCACTGCAGATCAAGGCGCGCTACGAGGGCATCGACACCCCGGTCTACGGGCTGCAGGAAGTGCATCACCTTCGGTGACCGATGTGAGCGGAACTTCGTAGCAGGCTACGAAGTTCCGTGCACATGGACACCTACGACAACCGCGTCCGAAGCAGGCAGAACTCGTTGCCTTCGGGATCGGCGAGGACGTGCCATTGCTCGGTGCCCGTCTGGCCCACATCGGCCGGGCGGGCTCCGAGCGCGAGAAGCCGTTCCAGTTCGTCGTCCTGATCCCGGTCGGTGGGGTTGACGTCGATGTGCAGCCGACCCTTTCCCGTTCTCGGCTGCTCGTGCCCGCTCAGAATGATCGTGGGCTGGGGCCCGCCGAAACCCTCGGCCGGGCCGATCTCGATCAGTTCCTCGCCCTCGCGATCGAGTACGACGAAACCGAGTACCTCGCACCAGAATTGCGCCAACAGTTCCGGGCTTCGGCATTCGAGGACGAGTTCACTGATGCGGCATGCCATGTGTCCCTCTCGGCTACGTTCGGTCGTACAGGTCGATTGCCTGAGCCTTCTTGATCAGCGCATCCTCGGATCGCACCTGCGCGAGGTTGACGACCCGGGTCGGCAGCACCGAGGAATACAGCCAGTCCGTCGCCACCCGCACTCGCGCGGAGACCGTCGGCAACGCGTAGAGGTGATAGCCGCGTGCGACGAACTTCGCCACCGGTCCGGTCAGCGGAATGCCGAGAGGCTTTGCGACACCGTCGAATCCGCCGAGATCGGCGACGAGCCCCAAGTCCTTGTGCTTGTACGGACGCGCCTGCCCGACGCCCATCGACGCCGCGACATTGCGTGCGACGGCAACGCCCTGACGCTGGGCGTGCTGAGCCGTCGGTGGCGTCGGCTTCGACGGGTCGGCGGCGAGGTCGGGGACCGCTGCCGCGTCGCCGATCGCCCAGACGTCCGACACCTCGGGGACGGTCATGTCCGCCCGCACCACGAGGCGTCCGCCCGCTGTCGGTAGACCCAGCTGCGCGATGAGCGGGCTCGGTGCAACGCCTGCTCCCCAAACCAGAGTTCGGGACGGGATGACCTCGTCGTCGGTGAGCGTCACCGACGTTGCGGTGGCCGAGGCCACCGACACCCCGAGCCGGACGTCGACACCTCGCTCGGCGAGCACGGCGAGCGCTTCTCGGCCGAGTCGCTCACCGAGCTCGGGAAGTACCGCATCGGCCACGTCGACGAGGACCCAGCGCACCTCCTCGGGGTCGACGCTCGCCCACCGAGATGCGATACCCCGAACCCAATTCTGCATCTGCGCAACGAATTCCGTGCCCGTGTAGCCCGCGCCCACGGCCACCACCGTCAACCGCTCGGCGCGTTCGCTCCGGCCCTCCGGGGTATCGGGCAGGGCATCGGCTGCGTCGAGTTGCGCGAGCACATGGTTGCGGATGTAGACGGCCTCGCTCAACGTCTTGAGCCCGTACGCATGCTCGTCGACGCCGGGGATGTCGAACTGCTTGGTCACCGACCCGGGCGCGAGTATCAGCTTGTCCCACTCGAGCGTCGAGTCACCGTCGGGGCCGGTCACCGTCAGCTCGCGCGACTCGAAATCGACGGTGGTGACGTGACCGAGCACCAACTTCACGCGCGGCAGTGCCTGCCGGGTGGAGACGGCGATGTCCCGCGGATCGAGCACACCGGTGGCGACCTCGGGCAGCAGCGGACTGTAGAGCAGGTAGTCGGTGGGGGCCACCAATGTCAGCACGGCGCGATCGGGCCCCAGCAGCTTCGTCAGCTGCTGCAAAGCGTTGAAGCCGCCGAAGCCGCCACCGACCACCACGACGCGAGCAGGCCGCGCGGGGGCCGGAGAACTCGTACCGAAACCGGGAAGGAATCTGCGCATATCCGAGATTAACCCGACGGCGAGCCACCTCGCAGACGACGTTCGCAGGTTGCGGAAAGGAGGTCAGCGCACCCCGTCCCACACCGCGCGTGTCGCCGGCCTCGGGTCGAGGGCGACGCCGGGCTCGTTGCCGAACATCATCACTGCGCGGTCGGTACCGTACGGGTCCCAGCCTGGAGAGCCGTCGCGCACGAAGTCGACCCAGGCGCGGTGCATCCGGTCGGCCACCTGCTGCGGCGGATTCGGTCCCGTGATGCGCTCGGTCTCGGGCTTGTGCAACATGTCGAACACGAACGGGATCTCGAGTGCGTGGCAGGCTCCGAGAGCGCCGTCGAACAGCGATGAGCGCCAGGTGAATTCGTAGACGAAGGCGTTTCCGGAGCGGGCTTCGACCAGACGCGTTGCCGGAATCCGAAAGAACCAGTCGGTCATGACGGCGATCATCAGCTCGCCGGCCGAGGCGTCGGGCAGCTGTTCACGGTACTTCTCCAGCGCCGACGGGTCGGCTCGGTACCCGGCGAGGACCATCTTCACGTAGTCCTCGGTGAGGTGTGGGACCAGCCCGGCCGGGACGATGAAGAACGCGTGCTCCTCGCTGGTGGTTCCGATCAGCACGTCGACCTGCGCGCTCGCACCGTCGCTGATGCGCGAAAAGGGCAGCGCGGGAACGACATCACCGTCGATGTACGGCTCGAAGGCCATCACGTTCAGGGCCAGCTCACCCCATGCTCCGGTAGGCGCCTCGGCCGTGATCCGATCGGACAGTTCGCGTTGTGCGTCCACCAACGCATCCACCGGCACCGAACCGAAGCCGTCGACCGAGGCCTCCACGCCGAGCGCCGACGCCAACGCCGCGGAGACCTTCGCGGCGGTCTCGGCGGTGATGACGTGGTGCCCGGCTCCACTCTGCAGAATCGCCCGCTGGAAGAGCCCTTCGGCGCTGGGCATCGACATCAGGGTGCCGACGCTCATCGCGCCGGCCGACTCCCCCGCGATGGTCACTCGCGCGGGGTCGCCGCCGTAGGAGGCGATGTGGTCACGCACCCATTCGAGGGCCGCGACCTGGTCCAGCATTCCGCGGTTGGCCGGGGCACCGTCGATCAGTGCGAAACCGTCGACTCCGAGGCGGTAGTTGATCACCACGGCGACGACGCCGTCTCGGGCGAAGGCGGATCCGTCGTACGTGGGAATGGCGTTGCTGCCGTTGACGAATGCTCCGCCGTGAATCCAGACGAACACCGGCGCCGATCCACCGACGTCGGGGGTGAAGACGTTGACGTTCAGGCAGTCGTCACCGGGTACCACCGGCTCGCTGAGGATCTCGCTGGTCGGCGGCCGGTATCCCACCTTGGGGACGGTTGCCCCGAGCTCGAGGGCGTCGCGAACACCGTCCCACATCGGCGGCGGCGAGGGTGCCTGAAATCGACGGGCTCCGAACGGGGCCTCGGCGTACGGCACTCCGAGGAACGAGGTGATGCCTGCGCCGGTCCGACCGCGAACCTGGCCCTGAGGTGTGTCGACGGTGATCGTGTCCATACCTCATTACTACCCTGTTCGGATCGGACCGAGGCCCTCAGGCGGTCAGACCAGTCGCGCCTCGGGCGAGCCTGTCTTGCCCGGGTCGCGCTCCACGGAATCGCCGAGTGCGTCGTCGATCTTGGCGAGCACATCGGCGTCGAGGGTCACCTCGGAGGCCTTGATGTTCTCGGCGATCTGCTCGGGACGCGAGGCTCCGACGAGCGCTGCCGCGATGTTGTCGTTTGCCAGTACCCACGCAACGGCCAACTGCGCCATGGTGATTCCCAGATCGTCGGCGATGGGCTTGAGTTGCTGCACCCGGGTGAGCGTCTGATCGTCGAGGTAGCGCGCGATCATCTTGTCGCCGCCCTTATCGTCCTTGGCGCGAGAGCCGTCGGGCAGCGGCTGTCCGGGGAGGTACTTGCCGGTGAGAACGCCCTGCGCGATGGGCGACCAGACGATCTGCGAAATGCCCAGTTCCTTCGACGTCGGGATCACCTGATCCTCGATGACGCGCCACAGTGCCGAGTACTGCGGCTGGTTCGAGATGATCGAGAAGCCGTTCTGACGGGCGAGTTCCTGCCCGGCGCGCAGTTGATCGGCGGTCCATTCGGAGACGCCGATGTAGAGCGCCTTGCCCTGGCGGACGACGTCACCGAAGGCGGCGATGGTCTCCTCCAGCGGGGTCTCGACGTCGTAGCGATGCGCCTGGTAGAGGTCCACGTAGTCGGTGCCGAGTCGGCGCAGTGACGCGTCGATGCCTTCGAGGATGTGCTTGCGCGAGAGTCCGGTGTCGTTGGGCCCCTTGGGTCCGACGGGGAAGTAGACCTTGGTGAATATCTCGAGCGATTCTCGACGCTCCCCTTTCAGCGCGTCCCCGAGCACCGTCTCGGCGGCTCCGTTGGCGTAGACGTCGGCGGTGTCGAAGGTGGTGATGCCGGCATCGAGCGCCGCACGTACGCACTGGGTGGCGATGTCGTTCTCCACCTGCGATCCATGGGTCAACCAGTTGCCGTAGGTGATCTCCGAAATCTTCAGTCCGCTGTTTCCGAGGTATCTGTAAGCCATGAAGAAAACGGTACTCCGGTGACCGACGGAGGTTCCATCAGTCGTCTACCGTGCAGTCCGGTAGCGGTTCAGAGCCCCGATCCCGACGCCGGCGAGTACGACCGTTGCGAATGCACCACCCGTCGAGAGCCACATTTCCGGCCAGGACGTGCTCCTTATGGCAGACGTCAACGGCGTGTACGCCGTCCAGCCGTAGGTGACGACCATCGGCACGGTGATCGCGACCGGCACCGCGAGGCCGAGGGTCGCCGGTGTGGGGTCGGCCGGTGTGCACGCTACGTACAGGTAGGCCGCGGCGGCCGGAAAGACGATCAGACTCGCCACATAGTGAATGTTGTCCAGCGGCGGCTGCTCGAACAGTGCCGTCGAGCAGACCACCGCCAGAACTGCGACACCGACCATCGGACGCTCCCAACGCAATCCGAGTGCGGCACCCGCCGCAACCGACACTGCAATGACAGCTACGAGTCCGAGTGTCCAGACCCAGGCCGAGACACTGATACCCACCCCCGACGTGGTGGTCGAGGTGAGCAACACGGCGGTTCCGGCGAGAACCATGATGCCGCCTCGCCCTGGCAGCAGAGCAGCGGCAGCGAACAACACAGGGAAGACAAGAAGGCCGAAGTACCAACCTCCACTTGTCTGGAAAACGTTGTACACGAACAATATATTGAGCAGTAGCCCACCGATTGCCACGAGCAGTATCGCCGCGACTGGGCGAACGCTGCGATCGGTCGCCGGACTTTCGGCCTGGTGTTCGACGCGCGCTGCCCACGCCACTGCCAACACCACCAGCACGCAGAGCACGGGCACGACCACCGGTGTGCCCATATCGGATTCGGTGAGGTAATCGGCGTAGCGCCGGGGAACATCGGGGTAGTGCAATGCCTCGACCGCGCCGGCCGACAGTAGGCCGAGAAGGAACGACCCCATCAGCAGCGCCTGACGAACTCGATCACGATTCGCCTGTACTGCACTGCATCCCAACAGGACTCCGCCTGCCACCACCTCGGCGGAGTCGGACGAGAACAACAGTGCCGAGCCCCCGATGACGACAGCCGCGGCGATGGACAGTGCGGCCAGAATGCTGCGTCGACGAACGACCATTGCCAGAATCACTGCAATCGCGACTCCCCCGCCGCCACTGGAGAACAGCAGCCCGCCGAATCTGGCATCGCCGAAGATGTCGATGCCGTCGGACTGCATCGACAATCCGGCCAGCAATCCGGTCAGAAGTACCCCGAGCGCAACCATGCCCGAATTATGCACTGCCGCCGCGATAGTCCCGTGATGCCGCAAGGATCCTGCTGAGAGTGGCCGCGAAGGCATGCAGTTCACTCTCTCCCACAGCGGCTCCCACGGCATCGGACCATGCATGTTGCGCAACCCGCAGCTCTGCAACGGTGTCGCGCCCCTTGGGGGTGGGTTCCAACAGCTTCGCGCGCCTGTGGTTGGGGTTGTCGACGTACACGGCCCAGCCTTTGTCCACCAACAGATTTGCCGTCCGCTGCACGCTCTGCCGCGCCAACCCCAGCCCGACGCGTCGCGCGATGTCAGCGACCGACAGCGGCTCGTCCAGGGTGGCTCCGAGAACCTGCCACCACGCCGGAGTCAGACCCGCAGGCTCGGTGATGTCGTGCGCGGCAGCGAGGAATTCGCCGTTGAGCTCGAAGATGGGCAACACCAACGCTGTCAGTGCATCGCCCTCGGGGGTGCGTTGTTTCATGCGCCCGCGAGCTGGTCGTAGTACTTGCGTTCCCCTGTCGTGTAGAGGCCGTACCAGGCGTCGACGACGGGTTGCGGAAACACGTTCAGCCGCTCGAACACCAGCTTCGCGAACTCCAACGGGTGCACGCCGCCTGCGGTGATCACGGTGCCATCGGTGACCGCCTTCTCTTCGCGATAGTGCTCAGCTCCCCGATATTCGGTTGCCTGCGTGAGGAACTCGGCGGCATTCGAGGTATGTGGCCGATCGTCGAGCAGTCCCTTTCGGGCCAAACCCAATGTTGCCCCACAGATCGCGGCGACCGGCTTCCCCGCCGCAACCAGTTCGGCGGCGACCTTCAGTACCGTGTCGTGCCCGGAGTCCCAAGTGTCCGCGCCCGGCAGAATCAATGCATCGAGGATCGGAAGGTCGGCGAGCGCGACGTCGGGAGTGATTCTCAATCCTCCCTTCGTCGTGACGGCTTCCCCCGTTTCGGACACGACGATCAACCGGTTGGCGTCCGGGTCTTGCTCACGGGCCATGGCGAGCCCGGCGGTGAGGTACCCGTACTCCCAGTCGGCCATGGTGTCGGTGGCGTACAGAGCAATAGTTGTCATTTCGAACCTCCAGAATTGGACAGCGTGCTGTCATTCTGCGCACACGACAGCACACTGTCAATACATCACTGCCCGATCGGACAGGTTCTGACGAAACGCGCGTCGAACCGGACAGTCGGCGCTAACGTCACAGCACGACCAAGCGCCGGCCAACGGAGGTACGCGCGATGCACAGCGGTGCAGAGAAGCTCCGAGATTCCATTGCCAAGTCCTGGCAACGGTCAGCGCAGAGCGGTCTCGCACCGGCGGACACCCTGGAGCAGGCGAGTCTTCGTGACGTCGACCGTCGCAGCCGCCTCCTCGCGGCGGCAAACCCCATCCTCGATCGGATGGAGAGTGTGCTCGACGGCTCCGGGTACTGCGTCCTGCTCGCCGATCGCGATGCCCGGCTGGTCGATCTCCGTTTCGGAACCCGTTCGCTACGAGATGCGGTGTCCTCGGTCGGCGCGGTCGTCGGCCGTTCGTTCACCGAACAGGCATCGGGCACCAATTCGATCTCGACGAGCTTCGAGATGCGCGCACCCTGTGCCGTGCATGCCGAGGAGCACTACATCGAGTCGATGAAGACCTTCAGTTGCTACGGCCATCCCCTGATCCACCCCGTCACACGCCGCATCGAGGGCGTTCTCGACATCACCTTCCTGGCCTCCGGCGACAACCCGCTACTCAAACCGATGCTCGTCCATGCCGCACAGGACATCCAGGGCAGGCTCCTCGTAGAGACCCGCTCCGGCGAGCAACGACTCTTTCAGGCATTTCAGTACGCGTCCTCTCAGCGCCGCGGTGCGCCCGTCATCGCGATCGCCGACGAGATTCTGCTCGAAAACACCAGCGCTGCAGCAATGATCGACACAGTCGATCACTCCGCGCTGCGCTCGCTCACCGACGATTCGATGCGGCGCAGTGGCGTCGTGCACGATGTGATCCTCAATTCCGGACTGCACGCCACCGTGCGCTGGGAGCGTCCGGTATCGGCCGCGGGCATCGTCATCGAGATCGATCCTCACGACACCGTGCGCACCCCTCTGCCCGCTCCGAAGATTCGAAAGCCGTTGTGCGTCATCGGTGAACCGGGCACCGGAAAGTCGACCACCCTCGCCAGATTGACAGCAACGACGTCACCGCACTGGTTCGACGCCGCAGATCTGGTGACGACCACCCCCGCCGTGTGGTTGGCAGGCGTCGAGCATCGGATCGAGGCCGCACACGATGTGGTGATCAAGAACGTGCACTTTCTCCCGGGTCCGGTGGCGAGCCGGTTGCATTCGACTCTGTCGTCCGCCCCCGGGTGGTACGCGTTGTCGAGCTCGGCCACCGACTCGGCCGAACTCGAGCACCGCCAGCTCCTTTCACTGTGCGCCGAAACCATCGAGTTGGCCCCCCTGCGTTCTCGCCGACACGAAATCCCGGACCTGGTCCGCGCCATCATGGCCGAGCTCGAGTCCCGCGCGCACTTCACGCCTGCGGCGTTGTCGGCGCTGATCGACTACGACTGGCCAGGCAACATCGGCGAACTCCGAGCCGAGGTCACCGAGGCCGCGTCGCGTAGATCAGTCGGAGACATCACCGAGCGAGAACTGGTCAGGCCGCGCAAGAACGCGTCGACGACTCGGATGAGCACCCTCGACACCGCGATGCGCGACGCCATCGTGCACGAGCTGGCGCGGCAGGGCGGCAACAAACGCACGACGGCGGAGAGCCTGGGAATCAGTCGGACCACCCTGTACAAGCGGATGCGCGAGTTCGGCATCCTCGGCTGAGGTTGTCCACTTTCTGAACACTCGGCATCCGTGATCGGGGTCACAATCGTATGCATGGATGCACACACGACAACACGAGAGCAGCTCGACGCACCGTCGCTCTTCATCGGCGGCGAGTGGGTGGAACCCAGCTCGTCCGCACGCATCGAAGTCCGTTCGGCGAGTAACGAAGAACGCATCGGATCGGTACCCGAGGCGCAGGAAGCCGACGTCGATGCCGCGGTGGCCGCCGCCCGCCGCGCATTCGAGGACCCCAGCGGTTGGAGTCGGTGGGAGCCCTCGAAGCGCGCCGACGCGATCGATCGACTCGCCGACGAGTACGAGAAGCGAGCGGACCAGCTCGCCCGACTCGTGTCGGCGCAGAACGGCATGCCGATCTCCATCGCGCAGCAGCTCGAAGGCGGCTTCCCGGTCGCAGTGATGCGGTACTTCTCGGGTCTCGCGCGAACCGCGCAATTCGAGGAATCGCACCCCCATCTGCTGGGCGGGACGACGACGGTTCGACGAGAGCCGATCGGCGTCGTCGGTGCCATCGCACCATGGAACTTCCCGCAGACTCTGGCCGCGTTCAAGTACGCACCTGCCCTCGCAGCCGGCTGCACCGTCGTGCTCAAGCCATCTCCCGAGACGGTGCTCGACTCGGTTGTGTTGGCCGAGGCCATCATTGCCGCTGGATTTCCGCCCGGCGTCATCAACATCGTTCCCGGTGGACGTGAGATCGGTGCCCATCTGGTCTCGCATCGAGGCATCGACAAGGTCGCGTTCACCGGCTCCACCGCAGCCGGGCGGTCCATCGCCGAAACATGTGGCCGCCTGTTGCGCCCGGTGACTCTCGAACTGGGCGGCAAGTCGGCGTCGATCATCCTCGACGACGCGAATCTCGATCTCGCCGAGATCGGTGAGAACCTTTTCGGTGCAACATTTCTCAACAACGGTCAGACATGCTTCCTCGGCACCCGAGTCCTCGCGCCGCGCTCCCGCTACGACGAGGTGGTCGGCATGATGGAAGCGTTCGCGAATTCTCTGGCCGTCGGCGACGCGCTCGACCCGGCCACCCAGATCGGCCCGATGGCCAGCGAGCGGCAACGCGATCGCGTCGAGGGGTACATCGCCAAAGGCAGCGGCGACGGCGCTCGGCTCGTCACCGGCGGCGGTAGGCCCGCATTCCTCGATCGCGGCTGGTTCGTTCAACCGACGATCTTCGCCGACGTCGACAACAACCACACCATCGCACAGGAGGAGATCTTCGGACCCGTCCTGTCGATCATCCCGTACGGCGACGAAGCCGAGGCGATCAGCATTGCCAACGACTCCGATTTCGGCCTCGGCGGATCCGTCTGGACCGCCGACGACGAGAGAGGTTTCGACGTAGCCAAACGAATTCACACCGGAACCATCGGTATCAACCACTACATGGTGGATCCCTCGTCCCCGTTCGGAGGGGTCAAGGACAGCGGAATCGGGCGCGAGCTCGGGCCCGACGCCATCGGAAACTTTCAACACGTCAAGTCCATCTACCGCTGAATCACATCGACCGCTGAATCAATCGAGGAGAATCTCTGTGAAGACCAAAGCAGCAGTACTGTTCGAGCCGCACAAGCCGTTCGAGATCATCGAACTCGACATGGACGGCCCCGGCCCCGGTGAAGTCCTGATCAAGTATGTCGCAGCAGGGCTGTGCCATTCGGATCTGCACCTGCTCGACGGCGAC
Organism: Rhodococcus sp. NPDC076796; assembly: GCF_040702765.1. Lineage (NCBI taxonomy): Bacteria > Bacillati > Actinomycetota > Actinomycetes > Mycobacteriales > Nocardiaceae > Rhodococcus > Rhodococcus sp. NPDC076796. The sequence goes on from NZ_JBFBMS010000002.1 coordinate 405,598, forward strand.
CTTCCACCACGCTTCCCCATCGTCGGCGGCCACGAGGGTTCCGGCATCATCGAGGACGTCGGTCCGGGCGTCACCAAGGTCAAGCCCGGCGACCATGTCGTCTGTTCGTTCATCCCGAACTGCGGCACCTGCCGCTATTGCTCCACCGGCCGACAGAACCTGTGCGACATGGGCGCAACGATCCTCGAGGGCTGTATGCCCGACGGCACGTTCCGTCGCCGCGACAGCAAGGGCACCGAATTCGGAGCGATGTGCATGCTCGGTACCTTCTCCGAACGCGCCACCATCTCGCAGCATTCCGTCGTCAAGATCGACGACTGGTTGCCTTTGGAGACAGCAGTTCTCGTGGGCTGCGGCGTTCCGTCCGGCTGGGGTACCGCCGTGTACGCGGGCGGTGTACGCGCAGGTGACTCGGTGATCATCTACGGCATCGGCGGCCTCGGCATCAATGCCGTTCAGGGAGCGGTACATTCGGGCGCGAAGCACGTACTCGTCGTGGATCCGCTCGAGTTCAAGCGGAACCAGGCACTGAAGTTCGGGGCAACTCACGCGTTCGCGGATGCCGCGTCGGCCCAGGAGAAGTTGACCGAACTCACGTGGGGCCAGGGAGCGGACCAGGCTCTGATTCTGGTCGGAACCGTCGACGAGGAGGTCGTGCAGGCCGCGACCGCGGCAATCGGTAAGGGTGGCACCGTCGTCATCACCGGCCTCGCCGATCCCGAGAAGCTGACGGTGCACGTGTCCGGCACGGATCTGACGTTGAATCAGAAGACGATCAAGGGCACGCTCTTCGGGTCCGCGAACCCGCAGTACGACATTGTGCGCTTGCTACGCCTCTACGACGCCGGGCAACTCAAGCTCGACGAGCTGATCACCTCGACCTACTCCCTCGAACAGGTCAACGAGGGATACCAGGACCTGCGTGACGGTAAGAACATGCGCGGGGTAATCCACTTCTGAAACACGCTGCGGCAGTGGTGCGGTCGAGTGCGTTGGATGGCACTCGACCGCACCGTCGCGCGCATCCGAATGCACGAACGATGGTGGTCATCTCCAGTCGATCGGCAACACCCGAGTGGCCCGTGCACGAGGATCCACCTCGTCCAGATAGATCCGGCACGCCGCGTGATAGCGCTGATCGAAGGCCTTACCCGCGGCCTCGTCACCCCCGAGCGCATCCGCATCCCTGGCTATACCCCGAGCCCGTGCGACGTCCATAGGGGTGTCGACGAAGACGGTGTAATCCCAGTAGTCGGGCAGCGGCGGCCGATGAAGAGAGGTTCCGTCCACCACCACGATCGCGTCGGCCGGCACCGATTCCAGCGGATCATCGACCGGCTCATCCTTCGCCAGATCGATAATTCGACGGCGAATTTCGCCGCTTCCGTTCGGCCCCAACGGGATCAGCACGTGTGCACGAAGCGCGTCGAAGTCGTATGCGTCCTGGTAGTAGCCGAGAGCCGACGCCCGACCCTGTCGATACCGGTGGGCGCGCCGGTGATGAAAGCCGTCCATTGTCACATGAAATGCCGGACGCCCCTGCGCTGCAACAGCATTCACCAGCCATCGCGCACAGGTGGACTTACCCGAAGCCGTCACCCCGTCGATCGCCACCCGTAGCGGATGCCCCGGAACCCGGGAGAGTACGTCCCGCACCATGTCATCACCGACGCTCATAAGGCCAGGATAGGCGATCCGCTTTATCAACCAAATGGTTGACTACGACCGGTGAGCGGCCTACTCTCGACCACAACGCACAGCGAGGAACCCCATGAACGATCCAACAGAGCAGCTCAACAGAACGTTCGCGGCCCTGGCCGATCCCACTCGACGTGACATCGTCGCCCGGCTCGCCGGCGGTGACGCGAACGTCAGCGAATTGGCCGAGCCGTACGAGATGAGCCTGCAAGCGGTGTCGAAGCACGTGAAAGTGCTCGAGGAGGCCGGATTGGTCACGCGAAGCAAGGATGCCCAGCGTCGACCGGTGCATCTCGACGCCGAGGTGTTCGGCCTGATGACGAAATGGATCGAACGTTATCGCCAGGAAGCAGAGCAACGTTATCGACGCCTCGACGCGCTGCTGGCAACCATCGCAGACGACAAGACCACCGAGACGAAAGAAGTGTCATGACTGCACACGAAACCGAGATCGTTGCGGACGAGAAAGTCCCCACGATCGAGATCATTCGAGAGTTCGATGCGACGCCGGAGCGGGTGTTTCGCGCTCACATCGACCCGGAGCTCTATCGCCAGTGGGTGGGTCCGCGATCGTTGACGACCCGAATCCTGAAGTGGGAGGGGCGCACCGGAGGTGCTTGGGCTTTCGCCAACGACCGAGACGGTGAGGAGATCGCTGCCTTCTACGGCAGCTTCCACGAGGTGCGTGCGAACGAGCGAATCGTGTGGACCTTCACCTGGGAGGGCGCACCCGACTCGGTCGCGCTCGAGACGCTCACCTTCGAGAGCCTTGGCGAAGGCACGCGCCTGAGAGTGTCGAGTGTGTTCTCGGACTTCGCCTCTCGCGACGGCATGTTGTCGAGTGGCATGGACGTCGGCGTGAAGGAGGGCTACGACAAGCTCGACGAACTGCTCTTGCACAGCACAAGTCCGGCCCAGCAGCACCGGCAGGACGCAGCGATGTTCACCGCGCTGGTCGAGTCCGCCTCGTCCGAGGACTGGTCGCGGCCGAGCCCGGTATCAGGTTGGGCCGCAATCGATATCGTGCGGCACCTGATCGAGTGGTCCCGCGGCTTCCTCGCCGGCGGGGCCGGTATCGAATTGCAGACCCTGGACGTCGAAGCCGACCCGGCCGCAGCCTGGACCCAGCACGTCGCAGACATCCAAGCAGTTCTGGACGACCCCGCCGACCGGGTTCTGAGCAACCCGCACACCGGAGACATGCCGGTGGACAAGGCCATCGACATGTTCTACACCGCCGACGTCTGGATGCACTCCTGGGACCTGGCGAAAGCCCTCGGCCGAGAGCCCGATCTGGGTCAGGAACGCTGCGCTGCGGCTCTCGATGCGATGCGACCGGTGGAACAGATGCTGCGGGACAGCGGGCAATACGGGCCCGCCGTCCCTGTTGCCGACGACGCTTCCCCGCAGGACAAGCTGATGGCTTTCATCGGCCGTGACCCGGCCTGGGAGCCGGGTCGATAGACGTACGTTCAGAGGTACTTCTTCAGTTCCATTTTCGCGATCGACATCTTGTGCACCTCGTCGGGACCGTCTGCGAGTCGCAGGGTGCGAATGTGGGCGTACATCATGGCCAGCGGGAAGTCGTTGGACACTCCGCCTCCGCCGTGGACCTGGATGGCGCGGTCGATGATCTTCAGAGCCATCTCCGGTGCCGCCACCTTGATTGCTGCGATCTCGGTGCGCGCTTCCTTGTTTCCGACGGTGTCCATCAGGTACGCGGCTTTGAACGTGAGCAGTCGCGTCTTCTCGATCTCGATGCGCGCCTCGGCGATCCAGTCCTGGATGTTCGAGCGCATCGCCACCGGCTTGCCGAACGTCACTCGCGATACCGCACGGCGACAAAGTAATTCGAGCGCCCGCTCGGCCACTCCGATGGTGCGCATGGCGTGGTGGATACGGCCCGGCCCCAAGCGGGCCTGGCTGATGGCGAATCCTTCACCCGGCCCCTTCAGCACGTCCTTCGCCGGCACCCGCACGTCCTCGAAGAGCACCTCGGCGTGTCCTTCGCGGTCGATGTAGCCGAATACCGGCAGGTTGCGCAGGACGGTGACACCGGGTGCGTCGATGGGCACCACCAGCATCGACTGTTGACGGTGGGTGGCCGCCTCGGGATCGGTCTTGCCCATCACGATGAGAACCTTGCAGTTCTTGTGCATCGCATTGGACGTCCACCACTTGCGCCCGTTGAGAATGAAGTCGTCACCGTCACGGTCCATCTTCATCGCGATGTTCGTGGCGTCGGAACTGGCCACGTCGGGTTCGGTCATCGCAAAGGCAGAACGAATGGTGCCGTCCAGCAACGGCTTCAGGTACTTCTCTTTGTGCTCGTCGGTGCCGAAGAGCGTGAAGACCTCCATGTTGCCGGTGTCCGGTGCGTTGCAGTTGCATGCCTCGGGGGCGAGCAGGCTGCGTCCCATGATTTCTGCCAGCGGTGCGTATTCGAGGTTGGTCAGACCGGGGCCCCACTCGGGATGCGGGTGGAACAGATTCCACAGTCCACGCGAGCGCGCTTCCTTCTTCAGGTCCTCGATGATCTGCGGCTGAAAGTGCGGGTCACCCGACTCGAGCATCTGCTGCTCGTACACCGCCTCGGCCGGGTAGATGTGAGAGTCCATGAACTCCAACAGATCCGACTCGAATTTCTTCGCACGGTCGGAGGTCTCGAAAAATGCCACGGTGGGCCCCTATCGGTTGTTGTCGAGCAAGCTGTCCTGGTAGCGACGCATGCCGCGCAACCACCGGTCGTAATCGGCACCCTTGTTGCGGTACATGTCCAGTACGTTCTCGTGCGGCAGGATGAGAAACTGCTCGCGGTCCATTGCGTCGAGCACCACATCGGCGACATCGAGCGGCTCGAGTACGGCTCCGGCACTGAGAACCGCGGCAGTTGCCGCCGCTCCCAACGCATCTCCGGATTCACGCCCCTCGTAGAGCAGTTTGGTGTTGACACCCATCGGGCACAGGCAGCTGACGCGAATCCCGCGGTTGCCGTAGGTGACGTTCATCCATTCGGCGAATCCGACGGCCGCGTGCTTGGTCGTCGCGTATGTGGCCGAGCCGATCTGGGTGAGCAAGCCGGCCGCCGAGGCGGTGCTGACGAAGTAGCCCTCACCGCGCTCGAGCCAACCCGGCACCAACAGTTGCGCTGCGCGAATATGTGCGCGCACGTTGACATCGAACGAGAGGTCCCAGTCCTGCTCGGCGGCGTCGAGTCCGGGTGCGCCGCTGATGCCTGCATTCGCGAAGTAGAGGTCGACCGGTCCGAACGAGTCCTCGGCCACCGCGATCAGCCGTTGGATGTCCTCGATGTTCGACGCGTCAGCCGCAGCGGCGACGGCTGTTCCCGGCCGGTCGTGTTCGATGGCGTCGGCGACGGATCGGGCCGTGGTTTCGTCGAGGTCGGAGACGACGACGCGTGCGCCGTGCTCGGAGAGTCGAGCGGCGATGGCCCCACCGATTCCGCCACCACCTCCGGTGACGATGGCGACTTTGCCTTCTACCTTCATGCCCCAGGTATAGTTGAAGTCGGATTCAAGTTCAACCCTGGTTGCATGAACACGCTGATCAGAGGTGCACTCTAGGCCCGCGGACGCGTCGGATCGGTGATCCATCCCGACCATGAGCCCGGATACAAGGCAGCATCGATGCCCGCCAATTCGAGCGCGAGAATCTGATGTGCCGCAGTCACCCCGGATCCGCAGTAGACGGCGACGTCCTTCCCCTCCGGCACAAGTCCACTGAACGTGCCATTGAGTACCTCCGGCGCCAGGAACCGCCCATCCGCATCGACGTTCTCGGTCGTCGGTCGATTGACCGCGCCGGGGATGTGACCAGCCACGGGATCCACCGGTTCCACTTCTCCGCGGAATCGCTCGGGTGCCCGGGCATCGAGCAGGATGTTGTTCTGCGCGAACTCGAGCACATCGTCGACCTCGAGAATCGACGCCAGGGATGGCCTCGCAGTGAACGATCCGGCCGCGACGATCGACGGTTCGGTACCTATCGGGAATCCGGCCGCGACCCACTGGGCGAGGCCACCGTCGAGGACACGCACGTCGCGGTGCCCGAAGTAGCGCAGCAACCACCACGCGCGCGCCGCGGCAGTTGCGGGTCCCGCGTCGTAGACCACCACGGAGGAATCGTCACTGACCCCGGCACCGCGCATCGCTGCGACGAACGTCTCGGCGTCGGGCAACGGGTGGCGGCCGCGATGATTCGGGTCGTTCCTGCTGGCTCCACTCCCATGATCCGGCGGAGCCGCCAGCTCCGCGTCGAGGTCCACGAATTGCGCGTTCGGGATGTGACCGGCCTCGTATCCGGCTCTGTCGCTGCCGGTCTGCAGCACGAATCGAATGTCGAGGACGACCGGGCCGCGTCCCATCTCGAAGAGGTCGTGCAATTGCGCGGCAGAAATCAGCGGCGAAGGGCTCATAGGGCTCCGACGCTAACAGCCTGGCACCGGGAATAGCTCGGTGTTCGGTCAGGTTGTGCGCAGGCGTGACCGAAACTGCATCCACGACACAGCATCTGTCCACCGCCGGGCTCTTCGAGCCGTTCGAGGTCAAGTCGCTGAAGCTGCGCAATCGCTTCGCCATGGCCCCGATGACGCGCGCCTTCTCTCCCGACGGCATCCCCGGCCCGGATGTGGCCGAGTACTACCGCAAGCGCGCAGCCGGTGGCACGAGCCTCATCATCACCGAGGGCACCTACATTCCCGATCCCGCCGCCGGCCCCCACACCCGCGTCCCGCGGATCTACGGTGACGCCAGCCTCGAGGGTTGGAAGGGTGTCGTCGACGCCGTGCACGCCGAGGGCAGCGCGATCATCCCGCAGCTGTGGCACCTCGGCGTCGAGCGCGGCACCGAGCCTCGCCTCTTCCCGGACGTCACCACCGTGAGCCCGTCGGGCATTGCACTCGACGGTTCTTCGGTGGGTCGGGCATTCACCGACACCGATCTCGACGACCTCACCTCGCAGTGGGTGCAGGCCGCGGTCAACGCGAAGAACACCGGCTTCGACGGCCTAGAGCTGCACGGCGCGCACGGGTATCTGCTCGACGAATTCCTCTGGGCCACCACCAATGTGCGCGACGACGAGTTCGGCGGTTCCCTCGAAGCCCGGACGCGCTTCCCCGCGCAGGTCGTTGCCGCGATCCGTGCAGCGGTGGGCGAAGACTTCGCCATCGTGTACCGCTTCTCGCAGTGGAAGAGCAACCACTTCGACGCGCGGATCGCGCAGAATCCGGAGGAACTCGGACGAGTCCTGACTCCTCTGGTCGACGCCGGGGTGGACATCCTGCACGCCTCGACCCGTCGCCACTGGGATCCCGCGTTCCCGGAGCTGGACGGCAACGACGGAAAGCTGGGCTTGGCCGGGTGGACCCGCAAGATCACCGGCGTCCCGACGATCACCGTTGGATCGGTCGGTCTGGACTCGGTGTTCACCTCGGCATGGTCGGAGGATGCCGCATCCGGTGTCACCGGACTCGATGCATTGGTCGGCCAGTTCGAGGACAACGAATTCGATCTGGTGGCCGTCGGGCGTGCGCTGCTGTCCGACCCCGAGTGGGTGAACAAGGTCGGAGACGGCCGCGTGGACGAGCGCATCGAATTCACCCGCGACCACATTCAGCACCTGGTCTAACATAGCGGGTACGGGATCCACGGCAGCATCGCCTAGAACGGCGGTGCTGCCGTTTCCTCTGTCTCGGGCGGTTGATTGTCGGGTGGGTGGGGGTAGGCGATGATGCCGGATCGTTTCGGTTTGGTGGGGATGTGTGGTCTGAGGTCGTTGCCGAGGATGGGGACGGCTGTGCCGTTGGCGGGCAGCGTGATTCGGGTGGTCTTCGATGTCGATGTCCACAGGATGGCTCCGCCGGGGAGCATGACAGCTTTCCAGTAGCCGGCGGTTTTGACGGAGTGGTGGTATTCGCAGAGGCATTGCAGGTTGTTGACGGTGGTCCAGCCGCCGCCGAGGGGGTTGGTGTGGTCGAACGGGTTGATGTGGTCGAGTTGGCAGCGTGCGGCGGGGCGGTGGCAACCAGGGAATCGGCAGTGTTTGTCGCGGAGTCGGACCGCTGCGGTGGTGAGGGTGTCGGGGCGGTAGATCAGGGCGCGGTCGGTGAGTGGGTCGCGGGCGACGGATTTTCCGAGGGTGGGGTCGGCGGCGATGGCGGCTTCGAGTGCGGCAGCAAGGGATGCAGTGCCGAGGTAGATGCCACTGGCTGTGCAGCCGGTGCGGTGGTCCGGCCGGAGTGTCGAGCGTAGGTCCAGTGCCCTCATGTTGTGGGCGGGATGTCTGATGGCGTCCAGATCGAGGGCAGAGCTGTGCCGTGTGCCCCTGCCGACAGGGGTGTGAGTGCAGAACAGGGCTGCGGCGGACGTCAGTGACTGCGTCCGTCGTTGGTTGTCGCTGCGATCAGGTGCGGGTGGGGATGTGTCTGCGCCTGGACAGGTCGCCGCGGTGTTCGTTGCCGGCGGTGGCCCAGATATCGGCAGGGCTGTCCTGGTTTGCTCAGGTCGATCTGAAGCAGTGCACGACTCGCTTCGATCGGGTGCAGTGATGGGCGGCATCGGCGTCGGCGCAGGTGCTGGGTCCGGTGTTCGAGGTGGTTCGCCGGTCGGGTCGTGCGGTGAATCTGATGTGCCGACCGGACCTCGGGCCGAAGCTGCGGATTCTGCAGCCGTCGGCGGTGCCGATGCCGTCGCCGTTGCTGTCACGGTGGTCGGCGAGGGCGAGGGCGAGGGCGAGGTGGGCGTGGTCGTTGCCGTCGCGCTGGTCGGAGAGGGCGCGGGGGCGGGCGATGCTGCGGTGGCGGATTCGTTCGCCGGTTCCATATTCGGGGCAGTAGCCGCATCGGTGTCGACGTCGACGGAAGCTCCCGTGGTCGAGCAGGAGTCGGTCTCGGCCTCGGTCTCGGGTTCCGGGTTGCTGTCGGTGCGGCTGTGAGTCTCGGTAGCGCGTGTTCCCGAAGCAGCGCTCGTCCCTGAGTCCGTGTCCGTGTCCGTTCTCGTGGTTGCCAGATCCGACTCTGAGTCCGATTCCTGGGCTTGGTCTTTCGGTGTTCGTTCCCAATCCCCCGTCTCCGGGTTCTGCACGGCGAGGCCGAGGGATTCGGCGAGGGTGATCGCCTCGGTGAGCAGGATCTGCCAGTGGCTGTTGCGGGCCAATTCCCGCGCGAGGTCCGGGTCGATGGATCCGTGCCCGGCGAGGTAGGCGGGGTTGGCGAGCAGTCCGATGAGGGTGGCGATGTCGACGGTGATCATCGTCAACGGCACTCGCCGATCCGGCAACACCGCACCCGCCTTGGGACAATCCTCCCGTTGGCACAGGCATGTCAATCGGGGTTCGCCGTGCATGCGGGCCATGAACGCATCGCACAGACGCTCTTTCTTGCCGCGGGGGTCTTTCGGGCAGAGGGTGTCGGCCATCTCCTCTAGCAGCTGCCATGCGGCGGCGGCTTCGGGTGCGGTCAACTCCGCCCGGATGCGGGCGAGTTCCCCGGCAGGGCTGTAGGTGACGGTGCGGAACTTCTTCGCGAACTCCCGCAGTGCCGCTGCTTCCTCGGGTGCGACGCGCACCAGGATGTCCCAGATCTCCTTCTCGAGCGGACCCGGTGACGACCGCCGCGCCGCTTCGACGACCTCGGCTTCGACGCGGGTAACGATGTTGTCGGAGAGGTTGTCGAGGATCCGGCATACGGTGCGTACTCGTGGGAGGTCGACCTCGCCGGTCTCGAACGCGACCTTGAGCAGTGGCAGTCGGGTGTGCAGAGCGACTGCGACGGAGACGTACGATTCGGCGACCGTCGCCGAGCATCCCAACGCGACTGCCATTTCGGTGCGGCCGTATCGGCTGTAGTGCTTGTGCTTGGTGTCGAGGGTGATCCAGCTCCGATGGACGTCGTAGCAGGCGGAGATCTTGCGGGCCGCCTGCCGATTCTCCTCACGCGCGGCCGCGGTCAACGCCTCCAGTGACACAGCTGGCAGTGCACCCATCTTTTCACCCCCCGGTGAGCAACATTTCAGAACGTGCGTTCGAACTGAAAGAACAGTAACTCGACCCACCGACAAGAACGTTCGAGCTGACTATTAGGCAGCGGACCTGCCACTATCCGCCCAATCGTTCTACACTCCACTCCATGAGCGAGCCCGATTCCGCGGCGTCGGAGATGGCCGAGTTGCGAGCTCGGGCATACGAGGGTGATCAGGACGCCATCGACCAACTGGTCGAACTTGCAGGCTCTCGAAACGACCTCGACGAACTACGTTCACTCGCCGATGTAGGCAGCAGCGATGCCGTCGACATCCTCGTCGAGTTGGCCGGTGAACGTGGCGACCGCGCCGAGTTGCAGAGGTTGGCCACGGCGGGCAGTCAGGATGCGGCGGACGTTCTCGAAGAGATGGACAGCTAGCCGGGGCTGGGACGCTCCCCCAATTGCACGGTGAGTCGGTGCGCCGCGTCGAGCAGCAGCTTGCCCAACTCCCGGCGTCGATCATCACGGAATCGCGTCTCGACACCCGTCAGGCTCAGTGCCCACGCAGGACCTCCGGCGCGGTCGAACACCGCAGCACCGAGGCCCCAGCTGCCTTCCACCAGCAACGCCGGGTTGACGGCAAATCCGGTGGTGCGGGTGTGTGCGATGCGGCGTCGAATCTCGTTGTCGGAGTGACTGTCTCCCCACTCGGGCACGAGATCGACTCCGCTCAGGTACCCGTCCACCTCCCGATCGGGGAGGTGCGCCAGAATGGCCAGACCTGCGGACGCCACCCCGAGCGGTAGCCGAATGCCCTCGTACAACACGTGCGAGCGCAAGGGAAAGCTCCCTTCCACTCGAAGCAGGCACACGGTCTCCGCCCCTCGCCGGGCCGACAGGAACGCGCTTTCTCCGCTCTCGGTAGCCAACGCCTGCACTATCTTTCGAGCCTGGTCGGTGATGTCGTACCGCAATGCCGCCATCGATCCGAGCAGATAGATCTCCGGGCCCAATGACCAGTGGCCGGTGGCGGAGTCGCGGTCGACGAATCCTTGGTCGGCCATAGACGCCAGGAGGCGATGTGCGGTCGGTCTCGCGATACCGGTCGCCCGAGCGAGCGCGGTGGTCGAGGCACCCGACGGCTCCTCGCTACCCGCTGCGCGCAGCAACGAACAGATCTTGCCGATCACACTTGCGTTGGCATCCGCCGAGGTCACCCGGCCATCGTACGTCCACTCAGCGGACGCCAACTCCGCATCTGTTCATCGAACGAGCAAAAGCCAGCATTCACTTCACCTGTATACACAGCTCAGGTTCACTGACTACAACGTTTGCTCAACGAACACATCAGGAGCTACCAGTGACTGGAAAGACCTACGCGTCCGCCGCCGAGGCGGTCGCGGACATCGGCCGAGGAGCGACCCTCGCGGTCGGCGGCTTCGGATTGTGCGGCATCCCCGACGCCCTCATCGAGGCCATCGCGAACACCGACGCCGACGAGCTCGAAGTATTCTCCAACAACTGCGGCGTCGACGGCTACGGGCTCGGAATCCTGCTGGCCGCCGGACGAATTCGCCGTGTCACTGCGTCCTACGTCGGCGAGAACAAGGAGTTCGCCCGGCAGTATTTGGCCGGTGAGCTCGAGGTGGAACTGACCCCGCAGGGAACTCTGGCGGAACGACTTCGCGCCGGAGGCACCGGAATTCCCGCGTTCTTCACGCCGGCAGGAGTCGGCAGCCCCATCGCCGACGGCGGAATGCCGTGGCGCTACGACGCCGACGGTTCCGTCTCGATCGCGTCGCCACCCAAGGAGACTCGGGTGTTCGGTGACAAGCGCTACGTTCTCGAGGAGTCGATCAACGCCGACTTCGCACTGGTGCACGCCGAGATCGGTGACACAGCAGGAAATCTCGTGTTCGACAAGACTGCGATGAACTTCAATCCCCTCGCCGCGATGGCGGGCAGGATCACCATCGCGCAGGTCGAGAATCTGGTGGAGCCGGGCGAGATCGATCCGGCCCACGTACATCTTCCCGGCGTGTTCGTCCAACGTGTCGTGCATACCGGGCCACAGGACAGGCGCATCGAAAAGCGCACCGTCAGTTCAGGAGTTCGAGCATGAGCGCAGGATGGACACGCGACCAGATGGCCGAGCGCGCCGCAGCGGAAATGGTCGACGGGGAATATGTCAATCTCGGCATCGGACTGCCGACGTTGATCCCCGGGTACCTCACCGACGCGGTCAAGGTCACCCTGCACTCGGAGAACGGCATCCTCGGCACCGGGCCGTACCCCACCGAGGACGAGGTCGACGCAAATCTGATCAACGCGGGCAAGGAGACGGTCACCGTCAATCCCGGTGCGGCGTACTTCGATTCGTCGCTGAGCTTCGGCATGATCCGCGGCGGCCACATCGACACCGCCGTGCTGGGCGGCATGCAGGTCTCGCGCACCGGCGACCTGGCCAACTGGATGGTGCCCGGCAAGATGGTCAAGGGCATGGGCGGTGCGATGGACCTCGTGCACGGCGCCCGGCGCGTCATCGTCGTCATGGAACACACCGACCGCGACGGGAACCCGAAGATCCTGGACGCCTGCACCCTGCCGTTGACCGGCCAAGGCGTCGTGAATCGCATCATCACGAACCTCGCCGTCATCGACGTCGTCGGCGACGGAACACTCGCACTCGCCGAGCTCGCACCCGGAGTGACCTCCGAAGAAGTCACCGCCGCAACGGGATCGGCGCTCACGATCACGTGAAACAGATCACCTGACAAAACTGTGGGCTCGAACGTGGCGAACACGTTCGAGCCCACAGTCAGACGTACTAGTCCGGAATCATGTCGAAGGTATCCGGGTTCGGGCCGTTACGGCCCTGCTCGCCCTTGTCCAGGGCTGTGATGGCGTCGACATCGGCAGAACTGAGCTCGAAGTCGAAGATCTCGAAGTTGGCCTTGACGCGCTCCGGCGTCACCGACTTCGGGAAGATGATGTTGCCGCGCTGAATGTGCCAGCGCAGCACCACCTGTGCGACGGATTTGCCTGTGGCGTCGGCGATTCGCTTCAGTTCCGCGTCGTCGAGAACGTTGCCCTGGGCGATCGGTGACCACGCCTCGGTGGGGATGGCGTGTTCACGGCCGTAGGCCCACACGTCGTTGTTGACGAAGTACGGGTGCACCTCGATCTGGTTCACCGCGGGGACCGTCTCGGTCTCCTCCGCCAACCGGTCCAGGTGGGCGGGCTGGAAGTTGGATACGCCGATATTGTGAGCTCGGCCGTCGGCGACGAACTCCTCCAGCGTCTTCCAGGTGGAGACGAAGTCGCCGTCGTAGCGGGTCGGGAGCGGCCAGTGGATCAGAAAGAGGTCCACGTAGTCGGTGCCGAGGTCGCTGAGCGTCTTGTCGAATGCCGTCCGCGCATCGTCGGGCTTGTGGAAGCCGTTGTTGAGCTTGCTGGTGACGAAGACCGATTCGCGGTCGATGCCGGAGTTGCGGATACCTTCGCCGACCTGCTTCTCGTTTCCGTACATCTCGGCGGTGTCGATGTGGCGGTAGCCGATCTCGAGGGCCGTTTCGACGGCCTGGGCCGTCTTCTCGGGATCGATCTGGAACACGCCGAAGCCGAGCTGCGGGATCTGCTTGCCGTTTCTGAGCGTGACGTTGGGTACCTGAGTCATATCGCTCGGGTGCCCGACCTCCCCCCGCTTCAAACCGGATGGAATGATGCCAACGTGATAGTGCAGCGCATCCGGCGCGTCGTCGATGGGGTTGCCGAGAATCTCGGCCGGTCCACCGCAGCTCTGACCGCCCCGACTCGGCACTTCGATCCTGCGCACCCGTGGTTCCTCACCGCGACCGAGCGCGGCAACGACGACACTCGAATCACAGCCTGGACCGAGGGCAACCGCGTCGAGAATCTCGTGCACGGCAAGACGTATTTTGCGGCGCTTGCGCAGGCACTCGAGCGGACCGAGCGCGACGATCTGGTGCTCTTCACCGATTGGCGCGGCGACCCGGAACAGCTGCTCACCGACGACGGCGTGACCGTCGAGGATGCGCTCACCGGCGTGGCGCACCGCGGTGGCGTCGTGAAGGGCATGGTGTGGCGCTCGCACATGGAGACGTTCGGCTTCACGGGCCCGAAGAATCGCAAGCTCGCCCTACGGCTCGAGGAGGCCGGCGGCGAGGTGATCCTCGACCAGCGCGTGCTGGTAACCGGAAGCCACCACCAGAAGTTCGTCGTCGTGCGGTACGGCAGGAAAGATCTGCCCGACGTCGCCTTCGTCGGTGGCATAGATCTGGCCCGTGCCCGACGCGACGACGCCGATCATTTCGGCGATCCGGTCTCACGCCCCTTCCCTCCCGAGTACGGCGAGATCCCGGCCTGGCACGACGTTCAGGTCCAGCTCGAGGGACCCGCCGTGCGGGACGTCGAGGATGTCTTTCGAGAGCGCTGGGAGGATCCCGCAGCGTTGTCCCGCCTCCCCTGGCACGCCGTACCCGACATGCTGCGCGGGGTGACTCGGGAACCGTCCGAGCTACCGACTGCGGCTGCGCCGCCGGATCCGCAGGGCACCTGCTCGGTGCAGCTGCTGCGCACCTACCCGCGTCGGCGACCCGCCTACCCGTTTGCCACCAAGGGCGAGCGCAGCGCGGCACGTGCATACGCCAAGGCTCTGCACCGAGCTACCGAGTTGATCTACATCGAAGACCAGTACCTGTGGTCGGTCGACGTGGCGCGGGTGTTCGCTGCGGCACTGCGCCGTAAGCCGAACCTGCGGTTGGTGGTGGTGGTTCCCAAGCACCTCGACGACGACAGCCCACTCACCATTCCGTCTGCGCTGCTGGGACACTCGGCCGCGCTCGAGGTGATCCGCGCTGCCGGTGGTGATCGTGTGCTGGTTCTCGATATCGAGAACGACCGCGGGATACCGGTGTACGTGCACTCGAAGGTCTGCATCATGGACGACGTCTGGGCAGCGGTGGGTTCGGACAACTTCAATCGCCGCTCCTGGACCCATGATTCGGAGCTGACTGCGGCGATCGTCGACGAAGAACGGGACACCCGCGAACCTCTCGACCCGGCAGGCCTGGGCGACGGTGCCCGCACCCACGCCCGCAACCTGCGCCTGGAGCTGATTCGCGAGCACCTCGGCCGCGCCGACGGTGACGACGCCGATCTGGTGGATCCGCAGCAGTTCTTCGACGCCATCTCGGCGAGCGCAACCGCGCTCGACGAGTGGCACCGCAACCCGTCCTCGGGCCCGCGCCCTGCCGGCAGGCTTCGCCGACACGAGATCTCCGTGCCACCCGTGTGGCAGCAGCGACTGGCAGCATTCGCATACCGCTTGTTCGTCGACCCCGACGGCCGCCCGATCGGAATGCGCCTGCGTCGTCGTTTCTGATGTGCTCCGTCGGGATCGATGTCGGTCCGAGTCACTCAGATCGACTGAATGGGCCACTCATCCCTTCGGCAGGGGCAGGCTGGGGGCGAACACGGGCGAACCGCCATTCGAGCTCGCGGACGTGTCGGTGGTCTCGTGCACACTGGGGTCACGCCAACTCGTAGGGGGTCCGCATGACGTTCCATTCCGTAGTTCCACCGTTTCTACTCGAGCGGTTGCAGGGTCCTGGTGCTCGCGCCACGCTGCTCGCCGATCGTGAAATGCGCGCCGGACGCGAGGTGGTGCAGGCTCGCACCGCCATCGCTCCGCGCACCGGCGGCACGCTCGAGCGCACGATCTCCGATGCCAAGTCCACTCGCGATCTACCCGGCCAGCAGGTGCGGGCCGAGGGCGAGGATCCCACCGGCGACGCCGCGATAGACGAGGCATACGACGGCCTCGGTGCCACCTATGCGTTCTTCGAGAAGGTGTACGGGTACTCGAGTCTCGACGGTAGCGGCCTGCCCCTCGACGCGACGGTGCACTACGGCCAGGACTACGACAACGCGTTCTGGGACGGCACGCGCATGGTGTTCGGCGACGGTGACGGCGAGGTGTTCGCTCGATTCACTGTCTCGCTCGGCGTCATCGCACACGAACTCGCGCACGGGTTCACGCAGTACACCACCCCGCTCGAGTACAAGGACCAGGCCGGCGCGCTGAACGAGTCGATCTCCGACGTGTTCGGCGCACTTGTCGAGCAGTACACGGCCGGGCAGAACGCCGAGGACGCGTCGTGGCTGATCGGCGAAGGCCTGTTCCTGCCCGCGGTGCAGGGCAAGGCGTTGCGCTCGCTGATCGAACCCGGCACCGCCTACGACGACGACGTTCTCGGTAAGGATCCGCAGCCGGCCAGCATGGACGATTTCGTCGTCACCACCGAGGACGACGGCGGGGTGCACATCAATTCGGGTATCCCGAATCGCGCGTTCGCCGTGGCGGCCACCACGCTCGGTGGCCCGGCCTGGGATCGCGTCGGGCAGGTCTGGTTCGACACGATGACCGTCGGCGGACTGTCCCCGACAGTCGATTTCGCCGGGTTCTCGGCCGCGACGCTCGCCGCTGCGAACAAGCGATTCGGGTCCGGTTCCGACGTTGCCAGGGCCGTGGCCCAGGGTTGGTCTACCGTGGGAGTTCAGTCAACACGGGAGCCGAGCGACGATCGGGTGTGATCCAAGGCAGATGAGCCTGCGCATCGAGGTACTGCGAACCGGTGGTATCGCCGGGATGTCCAAACGCGGAGTCGTCGAGACCGACGAGCCGGAATGGCAGTCGTTGGTCGAGGCAGCGCAGCCCTACATTGCCGATCAGCAAGCCGCCGACGCGGCCGAGTCGAACGCCCGCGACACCTTCGTCTGGAGCGTGTCGGTGGGCGAGCACTCGTGCCGGGTGGGCGACTCGAACCTGACCGGGCCGCTACGCGACCTCGCGGAGCGCACACTCCGCGAAGGTCGCGTCAAGTAGCTGCCGCGTCAGGTAGCAGGAAGAATCGAGCTCAGGCCTTCCACTCCGCATTGCGTTCGTCCGTTGCCTGACCCAGTGCCTCGACGAGGGCGTCGACTCCGAAGTCCTTGCCGTACGAGGGCGTTCCCGGCTGCTGACGCCACGACTGGGCGAGGGTTCCGCCGTCGACGGGGTCGAATCCGAGCTCGTCGATCACCGAGAACACGAACTTCTTGGAATCGTCGTCGTCCCCGGCGATCGGAAGCGCGATTCGACCTCTGGTTCCGGCAGGCACGCCCTTCTCGAGCAGGTGCTTGTACCAAATTCCGTTGAACGCCTTGATGACCGGCTCACCGAGTTGCTGGGACACCCACACACTTTCGGGCGTCCCACCCTCGATGTCCTCGATCAACCCGTCGCGCTGCTGCGGGTAGTAGTTGTTGGTCTCGATGATCGGGGCTCCCGGCTTGCGGGCGCTGACGATTCCCGGGGCAAGGTCGGGAACGTTCTTCTGCGGGATGCTCAGCAGCACCAGGTCAGCGTCCTGTGCGGCGTCGGCAGCCCACACAGCCGTCGCCCCGGTTTCCGCAGCCAGATCCGCCAAGGTCTCCGGGTCACGTGAATTCGAGAATCGAACCTCGTGACCGAGCGCTGCCCACCGACGAACGAGGGTGCCGCCGATGAATCCACTACCGATGATTCCAATTTTCATATCGAGAACCAACACACCCGACCCGAAACAATTCCCGTCAGGATCCGACGGAGACCTTCGACCGGGGACGGCCGAACTTCATGGCCTTGTCCACGACCTTGCCGTAGCGCAGCACCGGCAGGTCGCGGAAGTAGTTCATCCGCAGTTTCCACGGGGTCTCGCTGCCCTGCCGCGGGAAGTTGTCCACCGCTCGCAGCACGTAGCCCGCTGCGAAGTCGAGGAACGGTTCTTCGTCGATCGATGGGTCGCGCTCGAGCTCGACGGTGCTGTATCCCTTCTCGTCCATGTGCGCGAGCAGTCGCATCACGTAGTTCGAGACCATGTCGGCTTTGAGTGTCCACGAGGCGTTGGTGTATCCGACGACGAAGGCGAAGTTGGGGATACCGGTGAGCATCATGCCCTTGTAGGCCATGGTGCTGGGCAGTTCCACGTCCTCGCCGTCGACACGGAACGTCGCGCCGCCGAGCGCGGAGAGGTTCAACCCCGTTGCCGTGACGACGATATCGGCGTCGAGGTGCTGACCGGACTTCAGTTTCAAGCCGGTCTCGGTGAACGTGTCGATGTGATCGGTGACGATCGAGACTTCGTCTTTTCGAATCGAACGAAACAGATCGTTGTCGGGCACCAGGCACAGACGCTGATCCCACGGGTTGTAGGACGGGGTGAAGTGGGTGTCGAGGTCGTAACCCTTGGGCAGCCACCCCTCCTGCATCGTCCGGATCCGCTTCTTCATGAACTCCGGGTACTTCTGGCTCAGGGTGTAGATCAGCATCGCCATGGACACGTTCTTGAGCCGAGTGACGCTGTACGCCAACTTCTTCGGCAGGCGCCTGCGCAGGGTCTGCGCAATCGGGTCCTGCGACGGAAGCGAGAGAACGTAGCTGGGCGAGCGCTGTAGCAGCGTCACGTGCTCGGCGTCGCGAGCCAGGTTGGGGGCCAACGTGATTGCCGTTGCACCGCTACCGATCACCACTACCTTCTTGCCGGAGTAGTCCAGATCCTCTGGCCAGTGCTGCGGGTGGATCACCTGGCCGCCGAAGTTCTCGCGACCGGCGAACTCGGGGGTGAACCCCTTGTCGTAGTTGTAGTAACCGCTGCAGGAGAACACGAAAGACGCGGTGATGGTAACCGTCTCGTCTGTATCGCTGCGGTGCGCCGTCACTGTCCAGAACTGCTGCTCGGACGACCATTCGAGAGCGACGACCTTGTGATGGAACCGAATGTGCTTGTCGACGCCTGCTTCTCGCGCGGTTTCGACGATGTAGTTGCGGATGTCGGTGCCGTCGGCGATGGATTTCTCACCCATCCACGGCTTGAAGCTGTATCCGAGGGTGTACATGTCGGAGTCGGAGCGAATCCCGGGGTAGCGAAACAGATCCCACGTCCCGCCGATCGCGCCGCGGCTCTCGAGAATGGCGTAGGTCTTGCCGGGCAGATCGTGCCCGAGGTGGCGCGCGGCCCCGATCCCGGACAGGCCGGCACCGATGATGAGGACGTCGACCTCGGGAGAGGACAGTACTGCAGTCATGTCAACGATTCCTTCGATGTCTTGGGTCAGCTGGTCTTGTTGCGAGCGCTCTCGGACCTGCCGAGGCGGGCTACTTCTTCGTCCATCTTCGGCAGGATCGTCGGCACGTGCTCGAGCATGCTGCGATCACCGACCCGCGAGGTGATGACGGCCTTGAACCACGACGCTGCGCCCACCCATCGGGGCACGTAGACGCGACGCTTGCGCTTGGCCAGGCCGTCGACGAACGCGTCGACGCACTGCTCGACGGTCATGGTCTTGCCGAGCGGGCCGGGCAACACCGCGAGCAGATCCTGGAATGCGGTGAGATCGGATTTGGCGTCCTGCACCATCGGTGTGTCGATCCATGCCATGTGCGCGGAACCGACGTCGACGCCTCGATAGTTGACCTCGAGCCGGAGGGCATTCGCGAAGTGTTCTGCTGCAGCCTTACTGGCGTTGTATGCAGCCAGGCCGGGGCACGGAGTGAACGCAGCGAGCGAGGAGACGACGAGGATGTAGCCGTTGCGTTCGATCAGCGACGGCAAGGCGGCGCGGACGGTGTTGAACACGCCCATCACGTTGATGTCCATGACCCGTTGGAACGTGGCGGGATCGACCTGCATGATCGATCCGTAGCTGGCGATTCCGGCGTTGGCGAGCACCAGATCGATGCCGCCGTACGCCTCGATTCCGCCGTCGACGGCGCGCTGCATGTCGTCCAGATTCCGTACGTCTGCCACGAACGCCTCGGCCTTCAGCTGCGTCGCCAGCTCTCGCAACGGGGCCTCGTCGACGTCGACGAGTACCAGCCGGGCGCCTTTGCCTGCCAGCGTCCGCGCGGTGGCGGCACCGATTCCCCGCGCTGCCCCGGTGATCAGAACGACCTTGTTGCGTAGCGTCGACGCCGCCATGTGCTCCCCCTCGATCGGAATGCTTGTCTGCGAACACTTTGCATCTGATACCGAGCGGTGTCAAGATCTGTGTGTGACCACGCATCACAGTGAAGTCGGCCGCACCTACCGAGGTGCCGACCCGCAGCAGCGGCAGCAGGAGCGTCGAATCCGCCTGCTCGACGCGGCCGTCGAAGTCTTCGGCACCACCGGCTACCGGACGGCAACCGTGGAGAAGGTGTGCAGCGAGGCAGGCCTGACCAAGCGCTACTTCTACGAGTCGTTCACCAACAGCGAGGACCTGCTGATGGCGACCTACGCTCGCGCCACCGACGCGATGCGCGAGAGCATCCTCGTCGGCGCAGCTGCAGAAACGGATTCCAGCGAACAGGTGCTCAGAGGGGCCCTCACAGGCTTCTTCACGTTCGTCGCCGAGCAGCCGAAATCGGCTCGAATTGCCTTCGTGGAAATCCTCGGCGTGTCCCCTACCGTCGACGCGCTGTACCGCAAGACCACCAACTCGTTCTCCACGACGGTGCTCCAGGTGGCCGAGACCGTCGGGTCCAGCCGTGGCCTGGCCGGGCCCAACCGTCGAACATTGGCCATGGGCCTGGTGGGCGCGGTCCTCACCATCGCCCAACAATGGCTGCTCTCCCCAGAACGTGAGCCGCTGGATTCGGTGATCGCCAGCGCACACACCATCCTGGCCGCGGTGGTGTTCGGACGCGTCGACGGCTAGTGAGTTTTCAAGCCCTGCTCTGCAGCGGCTCCACCGGCTCCTCCGCCGTGGCCCGCTCGCCGGACTTGACGACGACCACGCCGAGCAGAACCAGTGCGCCACCGGCCAATTGGATCGGTGCCGGAGCCTGCCCGAGCAGCAGCCACGCGAATACAAGTGCGGCAACGACTTCCATCAATCCCATGAACGACGCCAACCGCGACCCGAGGCGTCGGCCCGCGGCGATCCCGAGGACATAGGCCAGCGCGGCGGTCACGACGCCGAGGCCGATGATCGGAACCCACCATGGCACAACCGCGTCGACGAAGGTGACGTCGGTGAGCGGGGCGGCGAACGGGACTATGCCGATGAGTCCGGCGACCAGCAGGATGAGCCCACCGGTGAGCAGGCCTGCCCCGGCGAGCACGATCGGCGGGAGTCCGTTGCTCTCGTCTGCCGACAGCACCCAGTAGACAGCGGCACCGGCCATCGAGCCCAGCGCCCACAGCACGCCGACGCTGTCGACGTCGGCACCGGAGATCAGGTCGAGCACGAGCACGAGACCCATCGCGGCCAGCAGTGCGCCCACCACGGTCAGGCGGCCCGGACGCTGCTGGTGCCGGAACCACATCCAGCCGATGACGGCCACGGGCGAGGTGAACTCGATCAGCAGCGCCACCCCCACCTCCATCCGTCCGACGGCGTTGAAGAAGGCGAGCTGGCACCCGGCCACCGCGAAGGCTCCGTACGCGAGGAGCAGCTTCCAGTTCTTCGCCAGCAAGCTCCACCGCCCGCGCAACGCGAGGAGGGACGGAATCAGCAGGACGGCTGCGGCGAGCAGAATCCGCGCGGTGACCGCGGCCCCGGCCGTCCAGCCGGCGTCGAGCAATCCCTTGGCGAGTGAGCCGGAAAGCCCGAAGGACGCCGCGGAGAGCAGCGCGAAACCGAGTCCCGAGAGTCGACGCGACCGTGCGGCAGCATCGCGGGTAGCCGCGAGATCCACGTTCGCGTCATGAGTGTAAGCCGTCATGACATGTGACAGTAGGGAGTGACTTGGTAAGGTGTCAACATGCTTTTTGCTCATGACGCGGAACTGTCACTGCTGGCGGCCGTGGCTCTGGTCAATTCCGCCGAGGAGCCGGACACGTTGACCACGCGAGAGCAGCTCGCCGAGTTCTTCACCGAACAGGGTTATTCCGGCCGCTTCGACGGCGACGACACCGAGCTCGAGGCGGTGAGGGCACTGCGGCCGACCCTGCGCGCGCTGCTCACCAGCAGCCGTGACGACGCCGTGGTCGAGGTGAATCGTCTGCTCGCCGAGTCCTCGGCCCTACCCCGACTGGTTCGGCACGGAGATCTCGACTGGCACATCCATGCCGTCGCCGACGACAGTCCACTAGCGACCCGCATCGTCGTCGAGACCGCGATGTCCATGATCGACGTCATCCGAGCGGACGAGCTCTCGCGCTTCGACGTCTGCGCCGATCCGGACTGCAACGGGCTCGTCCTCGACCTCTCGCGCAACCGGTCGCGTCGGTTCTGCAGCACCACCTGCGGTAACCGCGCGGCCGTCGCCGCGTATCGGGCACGTAAGGCCCAATAGCACTACGGGGGCTTAGACGACGGGCTTTCGGGTATCCGCCGTCCGAGCTGATGGAAAGGAATTGCCCCTATGGTCGAGAACAGGCCTACCAAGACAAGCTGGGCCAGAGCAGTCGAGAACATGCTGGCCGTCGTACTGATCTTCGCCGGGATCGCCGCCGCAGGCGGTCTGATCGCCGCATTGGCGGGCGGTTTCGAAGGTTGGGCGATCATCGCCGGAATCGCCGTGATCGTGCTGTTCGCAGGCGGATTCTTCGCCGTTCGAGACGGTGCGAGGCGACGCGCCCTCGAATCGAACACCGTCGTCTACGCCCCCGACAACACCGACCAACTGTTCGACGTCGACCCCAACACGGGTGAGAGAACTCCGCACCGCGAGTAGTTCCATGTGACGCCGTTTCGGTCGATCACGGCGTCATGATGGAACCGATTCGAGACGCACCATCGAACCGGTTCCGAGGAAGAACACACCCGACCGGGTCTCGATTATCGAACCCGATTCCGTGAAGCCGTCGGACCTCTCGCGAAGTGGCCACCGCCATCGCACGTCACGCGAATTCGCGGTGGCCACGAGTGCGTTCTCATCGAACGAGTAGACGGTGTCGCCGACGAAAGTTTCGGACGCGTACGGATCGCGCAGCGCCCACACGTCCGAACCGCTCTCGTCGACGACGGTTGAATCGGAGGCCAATTCGAGCCCCTCGACCGCGGTGCCGGTGCGGGGATCGAAGAATGTCGCCTCGCCACCGAGGGTGACGAGACCGCGCCCGTCGGACACGTGAATCAGCTCGCTGCCGACGCCTTCCCACCCCGCGGAGGAGGTGATCGGACGCGACCACATGTCGTCGAGAGCATCCACAGAACCGCCGTACAGTACAGATTCGCCGTCCTCCGGGTTGCCCTCGAGCAGGAAAACGGACTCCCCGTCGCTCTCGATCGCGTACGGGAACCAGGCTTCGGGGAGCGGCGTTCTCCGCGCCTCCCCGTCGTCCACGCCGATCCTCACGATCGACGGGGCGTCGGAATACGAATCGAGACAGACGATGTCGTCGCGAACCGGCTCGCTCGCGCACTGATCGACACTGCCGGGTGACTTCTTCCAGCGGACATCGCCGTCCTCGGCATCGACGGCCACGAACTCGATCGCATCCACCGAGTACGAACGCGGATTCGGTAGGCCGATGGCAGTGACGAGAACATCACCGGCATCGACCGCGCCGGTGATACCCGAGTCGAACAAGAGGTCTGCTGCAGGAGAACGAAACTCGGCGAACCGACGTCCGTACACCGTTTCTGCGTCGATTTGCCAGCTCGGGTCGAGGACGGGCCCGGACGGCACCTGCGTGGTGATCGTCTCCTCCGAGAACGTCGGTGTCATCGCCTGGCTGTCCGACGGCTGTTCGGCGGACACGTCCTGCTTCGACACCACGACGACTGCAGCGACGACGGATACGGCGGCGACAGCCACCGCAACTCCGGCACGGATGTTCGGGCTCCATCTCGAATTGATCATGGCCACTGCACAATCGGGGCCTGTGCCACGGCGTCGAGGATGTCGAAGGGCAGTGGGTCCGGTAACACCAGCGGTGCGGACTGGGTCCGGTCGAGAGCCACCGACGACCGCACCGACACCTGCACGCCGGACGGGCGGGTCACGGTGACCGACCGAGTGAGCTCAGTGGTTCCGTCCTCGGACACGAGACTGTTCGCGATATCGACGTCGTAGCTCTCGACCACCGAACCGTCGGGCAGCGTTCGGAACTCGATGACAGGTCCGTATGCGGACTCGGGATCGTAGGGGTCCAACGCCACCGGAAGTGCCGATCCCCCGGACACGGAAATCGACAGTGCAGTATCAGTGCCGACGACCTCGAGATCGGTGCACACTCCCGAACCGTACGAACCGGGAACAAGAGACCCGATCGGTCGGTTCAACGGCGGTGCGTCGGGCAGCGACTCCCACGTCGTCGTCAACGCGTCGTCGGCCGCCTCGACGGACCCGGGCCGAATGTCGGCCACAGTGCCGGTCTCGCCCGAAGAGACGTAGCAATCCTGTCGTGGCGCAGAGGCGCCAGCCGGAGCCGGAACCGTGAGTCGCAGATCCGGCAGCGCCGCGACGGTGGCCAGTTCGGCTGCCTCCAGGGGGAATTCGGCCGACTCGCCGGTGAGATTGGCGATCACCTGCGTCCCGTCGGGGTGATAGGCGGTGGCCGTCCGGAAGTACGTTCGATTGCCACCCCACTCGTACCAACTGTCATTGGTATCGATGACGGTGCCGTCGGAATCGGCGACTCGCGCATCGAGAGCGCCTGCGACGCAGGCGGGGACACCGGTGTCGGACGGCCGGACGTCGATACTCGCGTAGGCGGACGAGTCGGCCCTAGCCAGCTCTCCCCGTGCGCTGGTGCTGGGCTCGAAGCCGTCCGGTGCTGCATCGCCGAAGTCATCGACCGGCTGAAAGGTCACGGATTGGGAAGGAGCAGCCAACACGACGGTGACATCGGCCGGTAGAGCGGCGAGAACGGCGCCGGACATTGCACCCGCCTTGCCCGAAGTGAGCCATGGAAAGGCGGGATCGTCGTACGACGGGGTGCCATCCACGATCGACGACGACATGACCAGATCACCTTCGTCGGACGGGGGCGGCTCGACCTTCGGGCAGCCCGGGATGTCCACCGGGTATTCGATCGGCTCGGACACGACAGCGGAATCACCCTCGGCCACAGCGGACTCCGGCGATCGAAGCAGCCCCGCCGCGACGACGCCGAGGGCCACCACCGTGACTATCACGGATATGTCGATGATGACGTCGTGTCTTCTACCTTCGGGCACGAGGAAACAATACAGACCCATCGGAAGGTTCTCACGTTCTTGCGGCGCCGATCGGTCGAGTGCGAGAAGCTATCGGTCCAGCTCATCGCAGCTGCTGTGGGTCCCACCGACCGCAACGACCTCACTCCGTTCATCTTCGATACATCACCGGGTGTTGGCATATGGCCATCGATTCGACAGCACCAGGTGAGGGGTTGCGGTGGGCCGCATACAGCTCGAGTCCGTGTCCAAGAAGTACGGCAACACACACGCAATCGAGGACGTCGATCTCGATATCGCAGACGGCGAGTTCCTGGTTCTCCTCGGACCGAGTGGCTGCGGAAAGTCGACCCTGCTGCGACTGGTGGCCGGACTGATCCAGCCGTCCGGCGGCCGAATCCTGCTCGACGGCAACGACATCACCGCCGCTCCACCGCGCAACCGCGATCTTGCGATGGTATTCCAGAGCTATGCGCTCTATCCGCACCTGAGCGTTGCCAAGAACATCGGCTTTCCGCTTCGATCGCGCAAGTTCTCCCGAACGGTCATCGCGAACTCGGTGGCAGCGGTCGCCTCGACCCTCGACCTGAGCGAGTTGCTCGACCGCCGACCGGCCGAGCTCTCCGGCGGACAAAGACAACGAGTTGCACTGGCGCGAGCCATGGTTCGAGACCCGGGCGCATTCCTGATGGACGAGCCTCTGTCGAATCTCGATGCCAAGCTCCGCAGTGCCACGCGTACCGAGCTGATCGAACTACACGAGCGGATCGGCACCACCTTCCTCTACGTCACACACGATCAGGTCGAGGCCATGACCATGGCGACCCGAATCGCTCTGATGGACAACGGCCGGATCGAGCAGGTCGGCACCCCTGCCGAGCTCTACGACACCCCACGATCGACGTTCGTCGCCGGTTTCCTCGGTGCCCCACCGATGAACCTGTTCGACGCGACCGTCGCCGAGCATCAGGGCGAACTCCACGCTGTCGCTCCCGGAGTGAACATTCCCCTCGGGATCGAAGCCTGCTCGCACGCCGAACACCCGATCGTGGTCGGAATTCGGCCCGAGAAGATGCACATCGCAGACTCGCGCGCCCACGTGGACGCCGTCGTTACCACGGTGGAGAACCTCGGGAGTGAGGAGCTGGTTCACATTCGGGTCGGCTCGAACCCGTTGTGCATCAGAGCACCTCGCCCCTCCACCGCCCGCGCGGGAGCTCCGATCACGGTCCGCATAAATCCTGCGGACGTGCATCTGTTCGACCGCGACAGCGGTCGACGCCTGACGTGGAGGCCCGAAGACGCACCCGTGCGCACCGGCACACCCCTGTACGTCGCCTGACCGACCATCCCCTGCTATCGAATGGAGAACCGACAGTGAAACGCACCATGACCGGATCGGGGGCGCTCGTCGTGAGCGCTCTGCTGTTGACCGCATGCGGAGGACTTGGCAGTACCACTGCATCCACCTCGGCCGCAGGATCGGCACCGATTCCCGAGCTCGCGCCGGATCAACCGGTATCCATCGTCTTCGAGAGCTACAACTACGGACTGGCGGGTGCGTGGACGGATACCTTCGACGCCCTGATCGCCGAGTTCGAGAATCAGCACCCGAACATCACCGTCACGGCACAGAAGCCTCAGGGCAACAGCCCCAATCCAGCCACCGACACGGTGTCGAGCATCCAGAGCCAGATGGTCGCCGGGGCCGCTCCCGACGTGGCGCAGCTCGGCTTCAGCGACCTCGACTTCACCATCAATCAATTGGGGGCGAAGTCGCTCGACGATCTGGTCGGCGAGGACGAGGTGCAACGCAACTTCGACGGAGCACGTCACCCGTACGCTGCTACCGCGCGAGTCCTCGCCGACTGGGACGGCGAGACCTACGGAGTGCCATTCGTCTTCTCGACACCTGTCTTCTATTACAACGCAACATTGTTCGAGCAAGCCGGCCTCGATCCAGCCGATCCGCCCACCACCTGGGACGAGGTCGCGTCCGCAGCGTCGGCCATCGCGTCGAAGACCGGCAAGGGCGGGGTGTACCTGGACTGCCTCACCAAGTCGGCAAAGGACTGGTGCTTCCAGAGCCTCGTTCGATCCAACGGCGGCCGGGTGCTGTCACAGGACCGGTCGACGCTCGAGTTCGACGGTGAACCCGCCGTCGAGGCGACCACCATGGCACGCAACCTCGTCGACGCCGGAGCCACCCCGAAGCTCAGCCAACAACAGGGGTACGAGGCCTTCGCTCGCGGCGACATGGGGATGATCCTGGAAACCAGTGCGATTCAGGGCACGTTCATCAAAGGCGCACAGGGCAAGTGGGACCTGCGCGCGACCACGATGCCATCGTTCGGCTCCAAGCCCGTCGTGCCGACCAACTCCGGGGCATCGCTGTTCACCTTCGCCTCCGACCCCGCGAAGCAACGTGCGTCGTGGGAGCTGATCGAGTTTCTGACCAGTGAGGAGTCCTACACCGCGATCTCGAAGGGAATCGGCTACCTGCCCTTGCGCACCGGCCTCGTCGACGATGCCGACGGATTGAAGGACTGGGCCGAGTCCAGCCCGTTGATCGGCCCCAACCTGACGCAGCTGGAATCGATGGAGCCGTGGATCTCGATGCCCGGCAGCGATTATCTGCAGATCCGGGACGGCATGATGGACGCCGTCGAATCGATCGTCTACCAGGGGGCGGACCCGGCTGCGACATTGACTGCCGCCCGGGAGCAGGCGACGACCCTTCTCCCCGCGTCATGACGGAGGAACGGCCGGGCACCGGGGGCTTCACGTTGGTGCAGCTCACCGACACGCATTTGCGCGCCGAGGGCGAGCTGGTACACGGCAGGGTCGATACCTTCGCGAATCTGACATCCGTTCTCGAGCTGCTCGTGGCCTCTGGTCAACGCGTCGACGCGTTGGTTTTCTCCGGAGATCTGGCGGACGACGGTGACCCAGCTGCATACCGTCGGCTGCGCGACGCCGTCGAACCCGTTGCCGAATCGTTGGGCGCTGCCACGATTTACGCGATGGGCAATCACGACGAACGGGCCGGGTTCGCTCGCGAACTGCTAGCCGACGGTGCGGCAACGGATTCCGATCGCACGTTGGACGCGGTGCACGTCGTCGACGGCGTCCGCATCGTCGTCCTCGACAGCTCCACCCCCGGCCGGCACGACGGCCGGATCGAGCCGCACCAATTGCGCTGGCTCGCAGATCGATTGGCGACACCATCCCTGCGCGGGACGATTCTGGTGCTGCACCACCCGCCGATCTCGTCGCCGGTGACGACGGTGGACTATCTGAGGTTGCAGAACCCCGACGAGCTTGCGGACGCGATCGCGGGCTCGGATGTGCGCATGGTTCTCTGCGGCCATGCCCACCACACCGGGGCGGGGGCCATCGGCGGAGTCCCGGTGTGGATCGGGCCCGCAATGTCATATCGGGTCGACACTGCTCCCCCGCTGGGACGGCACCGCGGGCTCACCGGGTTCGGTTTCACTCGGATCGATCTACTCGAATCCGGCTTCACCGCAACCGCTGTCGAGGCGAGCCCCGCCGCGACGGTCTACGACGAGTCTCAGCAGTCGGTACTCACCAAGCTGGCGGATCTCTCGCGCCGGGCCGGGTGACGACAGTGTTCGTCACCGTCGAGGATCCACCGCGAGTGCTCGTGGTCGACGCGGATCGGGAGCAACACGCCCGGCCCGGCCGATGGCGGCGAGTGGCCAGGTCGGCGCAGCCGTACCTGTATCTGACGCCTGCCGTCGCATTGTTGATCGTCTGGACGTATCGGCCACTGATGCAGGCAGCGGAGCTGTCGACGTATTCGTGGAATTTGTTGCCGACCACCCCGATGGTGCCGGTCGGTGCCGACAACTATCGGCGATTGCTCGAGCTTCCTGCTGTCGGCGACTCTCTCTGGCGCACAGCAATTCTGATTCTCGGACTGCTGCCCTTCTCCATTGTTCTCCCGGTGGTCATCGCGTTCGCCACGCGCAACGTGAACGGACGTGCGCGAGTGGTCTATCAGAGCGTCGTGTTCGCGCCGTTCCTCATCGCGCCCGTCGCAGGCGCGGCCGTCTGGCAGTGGCTGCTCGATCCCGGTGCCGGAATCGTCAATCGCATCATCGGATCCGATCGCAATTGGATCCAGGATGCCGACACCGCGCAGTTCGTCATCATCGTGATCACCGGTTGGCATTTCCTGGGCTTCGCGGTCCTCGTTGTATCGGCTGGGATGGCCGGTGTGGACGCCTCCTATCAGGAGGCAGCCGAGATGGACGGCGCGTCGAAGTGGCAGATCGACCGCTGGATCGTACTGCCGCTGCTGTCGCCGACGTTGGTGTTCCTCGCCCTGATGACCGTGCTGCTCAGCGCGCAGTGGACCTTTCCGCTCATCGACACCCTGACCCAGGGTGGCCCCTCTCGATCGACGACGAACATCTACTACCTGCTGTGGGACTACGGGTTCCGCACCTTCGATGCCGGTCTGAGCGCCGCCGCGGGGATCGTGCTGTTCCTCGGATTCGGCGCGTTGGCAGGCGGACTCGTCTGGCTCTCGGAAAAGGTTGCATTCCATGATGATTGACTTCTCTCGCCTACGTGGACACCTGGTACTGGGCATCACCGCACTCGGGTGCGCGTTCCCGATCTACTGGTTGTTCGCGACATCGTTGCGCCGACCCGAGGACGTCTACTCCCTCTCTCCCGTGCCGTGGCCACTCTCCCTGGCCAACTACTTCGACGCAGCGACCAAGGTGGACCTGCTCGGGCTGTTGGGCAACACGTTCGCTGTCGCTCTGGTCTCGTCGACGGCACAGTTGCTGATCGCTCTGCTGGCGTCGTATGCCTTCGCGATGTACACGTTCAGATTCCAGAAGGTGCTCTATCTCGCGTTCGTCGGCACGTGGCTTGTGCCGTTCCAGGTGACGATGTTGCCGAACTACGTTCTGCTGTATCAGCTGGGACTGATCAACACCCTGGCCGGCGTCGTCGTACCCACGCTCTGTTCCGCGTTGGCGGTGTTGCTGCTTCGGCAACACATGGCGAGCTTCCCGAAGGAGCTGATCTCTGCAGCTCGGATGGACGGGCGTTCGTCGTGGTCGATCCTCTGGACGGTGGTGGTACCCAACCTCAGGCCTGCTCTCGCAGCTCTGTCGATCCTGCTGTTCATCAACTCCTGGAACGAATACTTCTGGCCTGCAGTGGTACTGCAGCGAAGCAACGCCGTCCTGCAATTGGGCCTGCGTAGCTTCATGGGCACCGAAGGCACCGACTGGGGACCGATGATGGCCGTCGCGGGAATGGCGTGCCTACCGGTGTTCCTGCTCTATGTCGTGCTGCAGCGGCACATCGTCGACGCGTTCGTCAGGTCGGGCCTGAAATGATCACGCCGGTTCGATGCAGCCCACGAAGGCGTCGACTGCGGGGTTCGACTCGTTGCCTCGCCAGACGAGATACAGATCGATTGTCGGAACGGGGTCGAACAGCTTGACGGCCACGGTGTTCGATCCAACGGCTCCCATCCCCGCCGAGGTCGCCCGCGACCACGAGGCGAAGCCGACCAATGGCTTCACCGACACCACGTGGGCGGTCGCACCTGGGTCATCGGCAGTCTGGGCCACGTGGAGTCCGATGCGGTTGTCGGCGGCAGCCGCGAAAATGGAGTCGTACATCGCCGGGCACTGTTCCCTCTCGAACAATACGCAGGATTGACTTGCCAACTCCGCGAACGGAACTCCGGACCGATCCGCCCAACTGTGCGCTCGACCGACCACGGCCACCAACGGCACCCCCTGCAGCACCCGGCGGTGGCGAAACTCCGGTGAGCCGGGTCGGCCGTACACGAACGCGACGTCGAGGGTGCCGTCGTTCAGTGCCGCCAGCTGAGGTCCGGTTCGCTTCTCCCACAACGAGACCACGACGTCGGAGTGATCACGGCTCATCCGAGACAAGGCGTCGGGTAGCACGTGCCGACTCGCAGGCAGGTTGTATCCGATGTTCAGCGAGCGTTCTTCGCCGGTCGCGATCGCCCTGGTGACCTTCGCAGCCGTCTCCATCTGCCGAACGATGAGGCGTGCCTGACTCTCGAATTCCCGCCCCGCACGCGTCAACCTCACCTCGTGGGAAGTCCTGGCGACCAACGTCACCCCCAGCGACTTCTCGAGCTTCTGCAGTTGCGCGCTGAGCGACGGTTGGGTGAGATGCAGGCGGGCGGCAGCGCGTCCGAAATGCAGTTCCTCGGAGAGGGCAATGAACGCCGTCAGATGCCTGAGCTCCATGATCTGCCCTTCGAGGTGGGTTGGTCACGCCAGGGTATAGACCGCACACAACGACACCTGAACACCAGATTTCCAGGTGATGCATTCTTTGGGCGAGGTGTGCCCTCAGTCCGAATCGGCCTGCAGCGCCGCCAACATACTCGAGTTCGGCGCATATCGGCTGATCCACGTCGCTTGGACGGCGTGGTAGAGATCGGGCTTTCCGCTCCACACCGTCGCCGCCGGTACGTTGCCGGAATCGAGTTCGTGATGCCAGGAGCCGTCGACGCGGTCGACGAAGTAATCGGCCGCGACGTCCCACCACGTTCGATAGTCGTTCTCGTAGCGCTCTTCTCCCGTAACGCGCGCGAGCGTCGCCGCCGCTCCGATCGCCTCGCACAGCACCCAGTGCAGACGTCCGGTGACAACCGGCTGCCCTGCCCAATCCGTGGTGTAGACGAACCCTGGCGTCGGTCCGGGTTGCCAGCCATCGACGGCAGCGCGGTCGTAGAGGGACTTGGCCGCATCGACGTAGTCCCGCCCGCCCGCGACGAGACTTGCCTGTACGAGGAGTCGTGCCCACTCGAAGCCGTGGCCGACGGTGGCCCCGTAGGGCTTGAACTGATTCGCTACGTCGTCGCGGTTGTACTCGAGCTGCGGTATCCACGCTGCCGTGAAGTGCTCCGGGATGCGCCACTCGTTGGCCGCCGACCATCGACATACGTTGTCGCAGATACGTAGTGCGCGTGCGCGCCAGATCTCGGGCGCACCGGCGTCGGCGGCGGCCAACAGCGCCTCGACCATGTGCATGTTGGCGTTGATCCCGCGATACGGATCGAGCTCGGACCAGTCCACAGTCCAAGTGTCCGAACACATTCCGTACCGTTCGTCCCAGAATCGAGAATCGACGATATCGAGTGCCTCGTCGAGAAGAGCTCGGCCGCGTGGGCACCCCACAGCGGTGGCAGCCGACGCGGCGAGCACCGCGAAGGCATGCGTGTAGGCCGATTTCACTGCATCGGGCGAGGACGCGTCGGCACTGGACTCGAACCAGCCGCCGTTCTTGCTGTCCCGCAACGTCATCAGCAATCCGTCGAACACCCGATCGGCCTGCCGTCGGGACCCCGGACGACCCAGCAACGACGCGAGAAAATGCACATGCGCCATCCGCGCGGTGATGTACGTGTGCGCCGGATGATCGAGATCGGGGTGCCCGCGTTCGTCCAGCCACACAGCTCCACCGGCGGGGTGGTCGAGCGTGCTTCCGAAACCGAGAAGGCGAGTCGATTCGGTGTCGAGCCACAGTCGATGCGAGGGCAGTGCCCACCAGCTGCCGGGAACTCCTGGAGTCATGCGTTCATTGTGCGGTGCCCGCGATCGCCTATTCGACGGAAGCCACAGTTTCCTGCGATTCGTCGAACAGTTCCACTCGATCCTTGCCCCTCTGCTTGGCCCGGTACATCGCGGAATCTGCGTCCCGAAGCACATCCTGAGCCGTGGCACCTCTGCGAGCCAGAACCATTCCGATGCTCGCCGACACCTCGTACTGCCGTCCCTCGAACTCGATCACCGAGGACAGCGCGGCCTTGATCCGCGCGGCCACACTGCCGGCGAGACCGTCCGCATCCGAGGCCGGGTCGTCCATCTGGGCATCGAGGACGAGGACGAATTCGTCACCGCCCACTCGGGCGATGAAGTCGCCGGTTCGCAGTATCGCGCGCAGACGCCGAGCCACCTCGACCAGCACCGCGTCACCCGCCGCATGCCCGCCGCTGTCGTTCACGTCCTTGAAACCGTCCAGGTCGCAGAACAGCACCACCGCGGCGGTACCGGTACGCGCGCCACGGTCGATCGCAGAGCCGATCCTGTCCAACAGCAGCATGCGATTGGGTAGACCCGTCAACGGATCCTGCAGCGCCGCTCGTTCGAGCGCGCGCTCGGCCTCGACGACGTCGGTCACCTCACGGAGGACCGAAAGCACCTGCAGCACTTCTCCCGACGCTGTCCGGCGAAAGGGCGTGGTTCGTCGCGACAGCCACCTGGTCTCACCGCTGAGGCCACGCACTCGGAACTGGGTCGTGAGGCTTTCCCCATCGGCCAACGATGCAGCGTCCCGGTCGGCCGCCGCGACGATGTCGAGGTCTTCCGGTAGCACCTCGATGTCGGACGAATCCTCGGCACCGTCCACCGTCGAATTACTCTCTCGACGCCCCTCCGCATCGTCGGTGGTCGGGATACCGATCAACGAGCGGAGGCTGCGCGACGCCCACGTCAAGTGCCCCGTGTCGACGTCGACGACCGTCGCGACATCCGGCGAAGCGGTCAACACGGCGTCGCGAAATGCTCGCGCCCGATCCAGCTCCGCCCGCGCCTCACGCTCTGCCGTCACGTCCTCCGACAGCACCATGGCACCGACGATGGCGTCGGCCTCGTCGCGTAGCGGCCGGGCTCGTACCTGGAAGATTCTTCCGGTCCCGGCGCTGACGGAATCGAAGGAGGATTCCTTCCCCTCGACAGCTGCCCGGTAGTACGGCTCGACGTGCGCGAAGACCGCCGGTGGCACCGTGTCCTCGAGCAACTTCCCTTCCATCCGGCGCGGGTCGTAGCCCTCGGCGACCAGATCGGCACCCTCGACCAGGACGAATCGAAGATCGCGGTCGACGATGAACACGGTCGTATGGGGCAGGTTCGCCGCGAGCTGACGGTACCGAGCCTCACCGGCGTCGTCGAACATCGCCGGCGAACGAAGCAGTGGTCCGTAGGAGCGGCGCATTCCGAGATACACGACACCTGCCAACGCTGTCGACAAGGTCACCGCGATATCGAGACCGCCGCCCATGGATTCCCGCATGACCGCGATCGTTCCGCCGCCGGCGTGTTCGCCGTGCCCGGCCCCTGCGAGCAGGTGAACCGCATGCAGCACGTGGTGGGCCGCGCAGGTGGTGAAGATGGCGGCGGTTGCGAGCGCCAATCGGTTCTTCCGAAGCTGGGCGGTGCGACTCAGCCCGCGAACGATGAACAGCACGATCCCGAGGTACGCCGACGCAGTGATCGCGTTGAAGATCACGACCCAGAGCCAACCGCTCATGCGACGGACTCATCGTCGGTCGCGTCCGGATCCGCGTCGAAAGGGAAGTGCAGCATCGAT
This sequence comes from Rhodococcus sp. NPDC076796, assembly GCF_040702765.1. NCBI lineage: Bacteria > Bacillati > Actinomycetota > Actinomycetes > Mycobacteriales > Nocardiaceae > Rhodococcus > Rhodococcus sp. NPDC076796. The sequence goes on from NZ_JBFBMS010000002.1 coordinate 439,808, forward strand.
GACCTCCGCGGGTCTGGAACTGCTGGGGTTCGGACCGGGAACGAGCCCGCCCGCCGGTGTCCTGCAGCGAGGTTATCTCAACCCGGCCCCGTACCCGCGAGATGTCAGCGAGACACGCTGTAGCGCAAATACAGCCACCCCGACGCGGCGAACACTTTCTGCTCCGCGAGTGTCAGATCGAGGTGATGACCGGCCGGAAAATACGGTTTGCCGCCGCCCAGGATGGTCGGCAGGAGGATGACCTCGAACTGATCGATCTCGTCGACCAGCGACTCTGCCAATGCGGCACCGCCCACCGCCAACGTCCCTTCGGTCTCCCGTTTCAGACGCTGGACCTCGGCGACGGCATCGGCACTGCGCACCAACCGGCACCCGTCGGCCACCGAGTCGAGAGTGTCGGAGAAGACAATCCGCGGGGTGTCCACGTACAGACGCGCAAACTCCACCTCGACGTCGTCGCCCTCTGCTCGTAGCGGGTCTGTCCAGTAGTCCTCCATGGCCTCGTACAGTCGACGTCCGAAGAGAAAAGCAGCAGTGGCCTCCGTCTGCCGGTTGGAGAAGCTGTGTGTCTCGTCGTCCGGCATGGAGAAGTCGAGACTGCCCGCGGAATCCTCGATGAAGCCGTCGAGAGAAACGTGCATGTTGTACGTCAGAATTGCCATGTCACTCCTGAAGTCGGATGGGATCGTGGGTACTGACCTCGTCGAGCCCGACTATTCACCGGCCACGACGCATTCGATCGATGCCGACTACCGAGGCTCGGCTTCTACACGCTCCGATAGCGCAGTGATGAACTGTGCGATCTCCTTCGGCTTCTCCTCGGCCATGAAATGTCCCGCGTCGATGGGTTCGTAGGTCAGATCCGACGCCCAGGCACCCCACAGCGACGCCGCGTCGAAGCCCAGTTGCGAACCCCAGTCCTGCGAGATCACTCCCACCGGCATGGTCAGTCGCGCTCCATCGGCTCGGTCCTGCAGATCCATCTCGAGATCGACTCCCGCAGTGGCCCTGTAGTCGGCGACGACGGAATCCACCGCGTCGACCGAGCTGTCGATGTAGTGCTGCCGAACAGCAGGCGGAAAGGTCGAACCATCGGGATCCCACGCGTCGAGGAACGAGCCGAAGAACTCGGGAGCGACAGCCCTGATCATCTTCTCCGGCAGTCCCGAGGGCTGAGCCATGAGATACATGTGCCAGGCCACCTTCGCATCGACCCCACGCAATACTTCCCAGCTGTCTGCGGTGGGCAGCACATCGAGGATGCCGAGATAGAGCACAGCAGATGGATGATCGAGTCCTGCGCGGACTCCGACGAGCGCACCGCGATCGTGTCCCACCAGCCCGAAACGATCGAATCCGAGCGACTCCGCAACCCGCACGATGTCCCGCGCCATCGTCCGCTTCGAGTACGTGCCCGAATCACGTTCTGCCGGCTTCGCACTCGCACCGTACCCGCGGAGATCCGGCACGATGACGGTGTGCCGCGACACGAGCTCACTCGCCACGTCTCGCCACATGTAGTGGGTCTGCGGAAAGCCGTGCAGCAGAACCAGAGCCGGCCCGGTCCCGGCAACCGCCACGCTCAGTTCGACGTTCTCGTCCACGGGAACCATTCGATACCGGAATCCGTCCATGGTCAGCGAATTCATTGTGGCTCCTTCAGTTCTGGGGGTCCGACGCACGGGCAGGGTGGCCGGAGAATATCCCCGGCGGTAGTTCGTCGGTGTCGAGGGCAGTTGCGCGCAGGGCCGGAAGGATCACCGAATCGATGAGTGCTTCGAGGTATCGGTCGTCGATGTCCAAACCATTGAGCCGACGAAGCAGGATGACGGAACCGACGACCTCATCGAAGGGGAACGGATCGGTTCCTTCGAGGAGTTCGCCACGCTCTACGGCGGCCGCGATGACCGCAGCGGGAAGACGGGCACCGGTCGGGCCCACGGACCTCTCGATCTCATCGCACAGTTCGGGATCTTCCAGTCCTGCTTGCAACAGCAGGAGAGGCATCGACCCGTCGGCGGCCGCCATGGTCCGTACCAGGCGCTTGCAGAGAACGAGCAAGTCTCCGCGCAGAGTGCCGGTATCGACGTCATCAGAACCTACGTGAGAGGCGGGTCCAGCCTTGACGGCCGCAATGACCATCTCCCGCTTGGTTTTCCAGCGTCGGTACAGCGTCGATTTGGACGCTCCCGCACGACGCGCCACACCCTCGAAGGTGACGCCGTCGTATCCCACCTCACCCAGTACGGCGTTGACGACCGCGAGGATCTCGAACTCACGCTGATCATCCCGTGGACGCCCGGCGCGAGCCTCCGGGACGGCGGCAGGCTTACGATACGACACGGTGCGTATCGTATCAGCAATCGACTACATCGATCGGCCGACCATAAAGCGCCGCTGCCGACCGTGGGAGGGTGAGTTCGTCGAACGCACGCGCAGCAACTCTCACATCGAGAACGTCCGAAAGGGGCCACAGTGTCCGCCAGTTCCGAGGATCGCATCGACAGCTCGTTCGAGATCCTGTCCGGTCTGGTCACCCTGCTGCGGCCGACGAGCGTGCTCAGCGTCGGCTCCGGGAGATCGACGCTCGCTCTGGCACGCGCACTCGAATCGGTCGGTTGCGGGATCACTCCCCGACTCCTGAGCTTCGCCGACGACGGCGGTGATTCCGGCGTCGAACGTTTCGCTCGGGAGAATCGACCGAGGTTCGATTTCGTCGAGCCGATCGACGGCTCGCTGTTCGACATGCCACCGCGACACTTGCGAGACGTCGGCCCGTTCGATCTCGTGTGGATCGACGGCGAATCGCTCGTTACGGATGCACGATTCGTGCGTGCACTGTGGCCACATGTCGGGCCGAACGGCATTCTCGCCATGGAGAACTCGCACCTGCCGGCTGAGGCGAACCCGCTGTGGAACGCGATACTGCGCTTCTGCGCAGACGACGTCGAGGCCCTGACGCTCCCGAGAGTCGGCGCCGAGGATTCGATGGGGGTCGGCCTTCTGAGGAGACGATCCGACTCCGCACGAGAGGTGAATTTCACCGACGACATGGTGGCCGCCACCGGGGTTCCCTTGCGGTTCGAGTCCATCGGGGTCCACGATGATGCGCCGTTGCCGGACCGCGCCACCGGAGTCCTCCATGTTCTCGCAGATCCCGATCTTCGGACGGTCCTGTTCGCGATCGGCAGTGGAATCTCGACAGTGGTTGCGCTCCAGTCCCACTCCGGACTGCCGGGCCGTGCACTACACAAGGCCATCGCGCGCCTGTTCGCTATGTCGGTGGTGACTCGGGTGGACGATCGACTCGTCATCGACGAGAAGACATTCGAGGAATTTCTGAAGCTTCCACGAACGAAGCCGCAGCCGACGCAGATGTCTCGATACAGCCGTGATCGAGCCGAATTCCTGAAGGTGATTGCACAGCAATTGAGTTCGACGACGTGGTCCTCGGAGCATCAGGTGAACGAACTGTGCCGGTTCTTCGACGACGACTACGCCACGTTGCGACGCGAACTCGTCGACACCGGATTCCTCGAGCGAAACAGCGCCGGTTCGATGTACCGGGCGCTGGGCAAGGAATAGATCGCCTGGTCGACGGCCATGCCGAGGGGGGCCCAGGATTCGAGTGCAGACATACGGGGCACCCACTACGTGAGCGCAGCAGCAGGCCCCCGCCGGCGCTCCCATGGAAATCTCACCGGAGCGGCTCGAGGAGTTCGCTCCCGGCCTGGACACCGACCTCATGGAGCCGATTCAGCAGACCGCCGAGATGGAGATGGCAGATATCGACGCCACGTTCGGAAAGATGAGTTAGCCCCTCCCGTTTCCCATCCCGGCCTCCACCCCACGACGGTGGAGGCCGGGCGACTTCGCACGCCGACAATGCGACCTGCAGGAACCCTGGCTTACCCGTATCACCGGTGATACAGTCACAGCATGGAACCGGTCAGCATGCGCGATCTGAGGAACCACGGTGGCGACGTCCTCGCACGTGTCGAGCGGGGGGAATCACTGATCGTCACCCGAGACGGAACGGAAATTGCCGAACTCCGGCCGATTCCCCGTCGCAGCGTCTCGACGGCGCAGCTGATCAGTCGGCGCAGAAATTTGCCGCAGGTCGACCCTATGTCGATGCGCAGAGACATCGATTCGGTCTTGGACGCTTCACTGTGAGCGCTCGGCACCCGCGGGGCATGCTGGATACATCCACCGTGATCTTGCTCGGAAGGATTCGCGACGTTGATGCACTCCCGGCCGAGTGTTCCATCAGTACAGTGACCTTGGCAGAGTTGTCGGTCGGTCCACACGTTGCTGGCTCTCGAACTGAACGCGCGGCAAGGCAACTACACCTTCAGCAGGCCGAGTCGGACTTCGACGCGATGCCGTTCGATGCAGCCGCTGCTCGAACTTTCGGACGCGTCGCAGCCTCTCTTCGCGAATCGGGGAGGAAGCCGGCTGCACGAGCGTACGACGCCCTGATCGCAGCATCAGCGCTGTCGCTCGACTTGCCTCTTTTCACATGCAACCCCAACGACTTCACGGGAATCGACGGGCTTACGGTCATCTCCGTTCCACATCCCGATCACGATTTTTGACCGGGGAACACTAGCCGGGCGTCTTCACGTCCAGTAGAGAAGCTGCGCGTCGGGGAGCACGGACTCGAGTTCTTCCACGAACCATGTACGCATCTCCGACATGGTGCCCTTGGGATAGACGTACTTGACGCCGCCGAACTTGTTTCTTTTCGCCGTGCGGGCACTTTCGTCCATCTCGAGCTTCGTCCCCGGGTACCAACTCAACAGCACGTCCTTGCTGGACGGCGTGAATCGATGGGTGATGATCTCGGCGGTGAGGTCGAGATCGGGGATGTCGCGCACCGCGTCGGCGACATTCGAGAGCAGTCGACCGTACTGTTCGCGCCACTGCGGTATCGGCATGATCGGAGCGATGGTCAACCCGATTCGATATCCGGCGAGAGCCAACTGTCTCAGCGCCTCGATCCGAGCAGGCATCCTCGCGGTTCCGCCCTCGAATCGATGCGCGATGTCATCGGCGTTGACCGACAGGCGAACTCGGGTTCTTCGCCCGTGATCGAGCGTCACCAACTCGGTGACGTCGTCGAACTTTGTGGTGAAGCGCAGCGACACGTCGTCGCCGTAGGTTCCTGCACCCACCCTGCGCACGGCCTCGGCGAGCGATCCCGTCACGTGCTCGATCCCCAAAGGGTCGGTGTAGCAGGAGAGTTCGAAGGTGGTGCCCTCGTGTCCGCGCTCCTCGGTTCCCGTGGTGATGGTGCCGCGGCCTGCATGGGTGCCGATGCCGGCCAGGACGTCGTCGATGTTGGCGAACACCCGAGTGATCGGCGGCCCGGACAACGAGCCCGCCAGATAGCAGTACTGACAGTGCGCCGGGCATCCCTTCGCCAGGTCGATACGCCAATCTGCACTCGGCGGAATCGGTTGTGGTTTCAGCACACTCGGTGGTGCCACCACCACCGCCATCGTCGTCTTGGCACGCGCATAGGTCTCCCGCTCGGACTCACCGCGCAGGCCGGTCAGACGGTCCCCCGGCAACACATCGATCTCCCTCACTCCGGCTGCTTCGCATCGACGAATGATTTCCGCGGTATGGGGAAGCTCGGACGCAGACCGGGTGACCAGGACGCGAGAGGGCGTCCACAGTCGAGTAGGGGCAGAGAGAACGTTGTTCATTACCTCTGGTCAACGCTCGGAGACGGTCAAACCTTCCCGATAACCGCAGCTCAGATCCTGTCCAATTCAGCTACAAGAATTTCGCGGCTCATGAATCTCGGGTAAGAAGCTCTCATGCCTTTTGCCGACGAACTCATCGGCCCGGACGCGGCTCGCACGCTGCTTCGGACCACTCGCAACGCCGCACCGAGTGCTGATCTGTCGCTGCTGACAGGATCGGTCGATCAGTTGGGACCGCTCGCGCTTCGGGCACGTGCCGATCTACTGCGCGATGCCCTCGTCACGGGATTGCCCGGCGACTACGCGAATTTCGCTCGCACCATCAGACGGGCTGCCGAGGATCCGGACTTGAAAGGCTGGTCGATCTGGCCGGTCACGAGTGCCGTGGCCATGAAAGCCGTCGACGAACAGACATCCGCCGCGTTCGATGACGGAATGTCGTTGCTGGCCGAACTCACCGGCCGACTCAGCTCGGAGTTCGCCATCCGCACTTTTCTGCGAGCCGACGCGGATCGGGCTCTTGGGACAGCGATCGAATGGACGCAATCCTCGGACGAGCACGTGCGGCGTCTGGCATCGGAAGGCACCCGCCCGTACCTGCCGTGGTCGGTGCGGGTTCCCGAGATTCTCGCGCGGCCGGGCGTCACGGTGCCGATTCTGGACAGGCTCTACCGGGACGACAGCGACTACGTCCGGCGGTCGGTAGCCAACCACCTGAACGACTTCAGCCGGGACGTCCCGGACTTGGTCGTCCGGACCGCGGCCCGGTGGCTCGACGCCCCGGACGCACACACCGACCGGCTCGTGCGACATGCACTTCGGACGGTGATCAAGAACGGAAACGCCGATGCGCTTGCCCTGCTGGGGTTCGCTCCGGCCGACCTCGAGGTGACAGGCCCCACCCTCGATGTCGCCGAGCTACGGATCGGTGAGAGCGTGCGCTTCGATGCTTCGATCCGCAACGTCGGCACCGAACCGGCCAAGGTCGCGATCGACTACATCGTCCACCACACCAAAGCCAACGGTGGGGTGACAGGGAAAACGTTCAAGCTGACGACCAAGACGATCGCGCCCGGTGAGAGCATCGACGTTGCGCGGCAACACTCCTTTCGGACGTTGACCACACGGAAGTACTACCCCGGCCCGCACTCGATCGAGCTCCAGATCAACGGTGTCAGTTACGGTCTCGCGGAGTTCGTGCTCGTCGACTGACGCGGGCTTTGTACCTCCCTCCTGCAGCACAACGGGTACGTCCGTACGGTCGATGGAGTGCACAAAAAGTGGCGGTGGCTGGCGGTGGTGCTCGGCGTCGCCGTGCTCGTCGCAACCCCCTCTGTGATCGAGCGCTGGCCCGTCGACGCGTCGGACATCGATGCGGCCGAACTACTCTCCCGCGTCCAGTCCTCCACCGCGACCCCGTATTCGGGCTATGCCCAGGCGGTCGGCGGGGTCACTCTGCCGGTCACCGAGGGTCTCGGCGGTCTACCGGACTTGCTGGGTGACACCACGACCTTGCGCGCTTGGTATCGCGCCCCGGACAGCTGGCGCGTCGACACCGTGCGCCTCGCCGGTGAGCGCGGTCTCTACCGGAGCCCGGCTCGGCTGTGGAGCTGGGACTACGAACAGAACACGGCCGTGGTGACCCCCGTCCCCGAGCCGAGTCTGCGCCTGCCTCGCCAAGCCGACCTGCTACCCCCGGAGCTCGGGCAGCGGTTGCTCAGCGAGGCGACCGCCGATGAGGTCACTCGGCTGCCGACTCGTCGGATTGCCGGCTTGGACGCCCCCGGCCTGCGGCTGATCCCGAGTGAACCGCAGAGCACGATCACCGAGGTCGACGTGTGGGCCGACCCCGACAGCGGGCTGCCGCTGCAGGTCGACGTGCTGGGCGACGGGGTCGCTCGCCCTATCGTCAGCACCGCGTTCCTCGACTTCTCCTCCGCGACCCCTGACGCCGATACCGTCCGTTTCGTCCCGCCGCTGGGTACCGATGTGCAGCAGCAGGACGGTCTCGACATCGCCTCGTTCGCCGACGGGATCGACTCTGCTCGTCTCCCTTCGACTCTGTCGGGACTCGGTCTGAGGGACCGCGGCGGCCAGGGTGCGGTGGGAATCTATGGCCGCGGTGTGACGGAGTTGATCGCCGCTCCGCTACCGCGTCGCGCCGCGCGCGGGCTCGTCGATCAGCTGCGGGCAGCTCCGGGCGCGGTCGTCACCGGCAGCAGCGTCGCTCTGACGATCGGCCCGCTCAACGTCCTGATCACCGAGCCCACCGCCGACCGGCGTCGCTACCTGCTCTCCGGCACCGTCACCGCGGAAACCTTGGCCACCGCCGCCCAGCAGCTCGAAGGAGCAGTCGCATGATCCGCACGACCGGCCTGACCAAGAGCTACGGATCGGTGCGGGCCGTCGACGGCGTCGACCTCGACGTGCGCGCCGGCGACATCTACGGCTTCGTCGGTGCCAACGGTTCCGGCAAGACGACGACCGTGCGGATGTTGCTCGGGCTGGTCCTGGCGACCTCCGGGCAGATGCAGGTGCTCGGCGAACAGATGCCGCGGCGACGCAGAAGCGTGCTGCCGCGGGTGGGGGCGCTGATCGAGAACCCCGCCGCCTACCCCAACCTCTCCGGACGCCGGAATCTCACGCTGCTCGACGCGGCCGGGCCGGGCGGGTCCCGGCGCACCAGGACCGCCCGCGTCGGCGAAGCCCTCGAACAGGTGGGCCTCGCCGGGGTGGGACGCAGGCCGGTCAAGCAGTACTCGCTCGGTATGCGGCAGCGCCTCGGCTTGGCCGCGGCGCTCATGCGCACGCCCGAGCTGCTGATCCTCGACGAGCCGACCAACGGTCTCGACCCACAGGGAATCCTCGAGATTCGTGAGTTGCTCCTTGGCCTGCATGCGAAGGGCACCACGGTGTTCCTCTCGAGCCACCTGCTGGCCGAGGTGGAGCAACTGTGCGACCGAGTGGGAGTGCTCGATCGGGGTCGCCTCGTTCTGCAGGATCAGCTCTCCGCGTTCCAGCAGCCCACCGGCCGAGTGCTCGTGAGCACCCCGGACCCGGCCGAGGCCGTCACCGTGCTCTCCGGAGTCCAGAACGCCACCGTGCTCCACCGTGAAGGGCAGCAGCTCGTGATCGAACACCCCGACTCGGCCCTGCTCAATCGACTGCTCGTCGAAGGCGGGGTCCGCGTGGGCGAGTTGAGCCCGCAGCAGATGAGTCTGGAGCAGTCCGTGCTGGCCGTCACCGGCTCGAGCGCCGACCGAATCGACGGCCCCGTCCGCTCCACCCGCACGGAGGTGACCGCATGATCGGCGTCGAGCTGCGCGCGATGCTGAGCCGACCGCGCACATGGGTCGTCATTCTCCTGCTCAATCTGCTGCCCACCATCGTCGCGGGTCTGCTGGCCCTCACCGACGTCGGTCCGCGGCCCGGTGAAGGCCCTGCCTTCCTCTCTGCGGTGCTCACCAACGGCCAGCTCTTCCCCCTGGCCGCGCTCGCCATCGTGCTTCCGCTGTTTCTTCCTGTCGCGGTATCGGTCATCGCAGGAGATGCCGTAGCCGGGGAGGCTCAGGCCGGCACCCTGCGCTACCTGCTGGCCCGCCCGGTGGGACGCACCAAGCTGCTGATGGCAAAGCTGATCTCGGTGGCCGCCTTCGTGCTGCTGGCCGTGGTCATCGTGGCTGCTGTCGCGTACTTCGTCGGCACCACGCTGTTCGACGTCTCGACCGTTGGGGGCGTCGCCAGCGTGTCCGGCACGGTGCTCACCGATGAACAGGTCGCCGTGCGCACCGTCATCGCCGTGCTCTACGTGACGCTGTCCATGCTCGGAGTCGCCGCCATGGGTCTGTTCCTCTCGACTCTGACCGACTCTCCGCTCGCCGCGACGCTGGGTGCGCTGGCGTTTCTCATCGCCAGCTCTCTGTTGCTGACGCTGGACGCCGCTGACGCCATCGCGCCGTACCTTCCGACGCGATACTGGTTGGCTTTCGTCGACCTGTTTCGCGACCCGGTGCCGACGCGGGACCTGGTGCGCGGCGTCGGTCTACAGGGCGTCTACGTCGTCGTGCTCCTGGGGGCGGCGTGGGCGAACTTCACGACCAAGGACATCACGAGCTGAGACGGCTGCAGTCAGCTGCACCGAGCTCGACCGTGGAGTCGCCGTCCAACTGGGCGGAGACCATCGCGCCGACGAGGGGATCGCGGGGCAGGCTCCCGTGGTCGACGGTGGAGTCCGCACACACGCTCTGGACGGGGATGTCGATCGCTCCGTCGAGTCGGGCCGAGGACGGCGGGGTCACCACCTGATCCAATTCGGTCCAGATCGACACCCACTGCGGGCCGTCCGGCGTCTCGTCGCCGGAGTTCAACGCGGCGAGCACGGAGCTGTCCGGAGCCAGCTGCTGACATGCCGTCGGACACTGGTCGGGCAGGACCTGGGACGCCAGAGCCGCCACCTGAGTGCCGTGGTGCGGGGAGCCGAGGGTCACGATGCGTCGGGCCTGCTCGTTGCCGCCCAGGTCGGTGGCCCAGATCCGGGCCACCACCCCGCCTGCGGAATACCCGACGACGTCGACCGAGGTCGCTCCCGTCCGAGTCAGAGCCGCGTCGACGGCGTCGCGCAAGGTCTGCGCCTGCACGGTCAGGTCGCCGACGCCGCCGTCGGGCAGGGCCACGACGGTCGCGTCGCGGCCGTTGTCCCGTAGTTCGGCCGCGAGTACGTCCAGCGACTCGGTGGAACCGCCGAATCCGGGGACCAGCAGCACCGGGCCGGGAACGGACTGATCGACGCTCGCGACGGGGTCGTTGGTCGAGCGCGATGCGACGAAGGCAGCCACGGCCGCGACGACCCCGACCAGGACGAGAGCGAGTACAGCGAACACGAGGCGGCGGCGAGCCGGGGCGAGGGAGGCGAACACTCCATCCAGTGTGCCTGCGCGTCAGGCCTGGTCGCGGACGACCGGCGGAACGAGTACGAACTTTCCGACGTGGTCCTTCTCCAGAAAGCGCTGCTGCGCCGCCGCGATCTGCTCGAGCGGGAACGACTCGGCCAGCAGTGGACGAATCTCACCGGCCTCGATGTACGACACGAGGTTCGGAAATACGTCCTCGCTCCACGCCGTACATCCGAGAAGCGTGAGGTCGTTCAGGTACATGGTTCGTAGATCCAACTCGACGACGGGTCCCGCGATCGCACCCGAGGACACGTACGTTCCCCCGCGAACGAGAATGTCGAGCAGTGGACCGAAACCGTCGCCTGCGACGTTGTCGATCACCACATCGACGCTGCGCTTGCCGAGGATGCCCGCCAGATCTGCCTCGCGCCCGTAGACCTCGTCGACGCCGAGTTCGCGGAGTCGGTCGTGCTTGGCTCGGCTCGCGACGCCGATCACGCGCGACCCGCGCCGAACGGCGAGTTGCACTGCGGCAGAACCAACTCCGCCCGACGCGCCGGTGATCAGCACTGTCGACCCTGGGCGCACTCCTGCGCGAGCGATCATGTTCTCCGCCGTGCCGTACGCACACGGAATCGTCGCGAGCTCCGCGTCGGTCCAGTCACAATCGACCACGAAGATTTCACTTGCCGGAACGACGACGAACTGGGCGAACGCGCCGTCCATGTCCGAACCCAACCAGCGCGTCTCGCCCGACGAAATTCCGTCGACGCGCATGCACGATCGAACCAGGACCCGGCGACCGACGACGGACTCGTCGATACCGGGACTCGCACACACGAGCCCGCAGCAGTCAGTGCCCTGAATCAGCGGAAACGGCGTCGCGTCGTTCCATCCGCCGTCGGGATACCAACCCACGCGCGTGTTGATTTCGGTGTTGTTCATCCCCGCCGCCAACACTCGAACGAGCACCTCACCCGGACCCGGCACGGGTCTCGGCACCTCGGACACGACGAGCTTGTCGTATCCACCGGTGCCGGTGGTGACGATCGCTGTCATCAGGTCACTGCGGGCGCTGTCGGTGTGCATGAACTGATCTTGCAGGACCGACGCGGCGAACAGGTCGATCCAGCGCTGTCGCTCCGATCAGAGGATCAATGCCGGGGTGCCGAGATGTGTCAGTAGTGGTATCTCGCCGACACGATGACGAGGTCCGGATTGTCGTCGCTGGGAGGCACGTAGACGAGTCGGTGTTCGGTGTCGATTCGTCGGGACCATGCCCCGGCCAGAGCATATTTCAAAGGCTCGGGCTTGCCGATCCCGGCGTATGGGTCGCGCACAGCCGCGTCGATCAGTTTGTTGATGCGGGCGAGCATCTTCTTGTCGACGACGGTCCAGGACGTGTAGCTGTCCCATCCTTCTTCGGTGAATCGGACTTCGGTCATTCGACCAGCTTTCTGGGTTTCACCTCCCCGCGGCGGGCCTGCTCCATGCTCTCGAGTAGGTGGGTTGCGTTGGCGGGACTGCGCAAGAGATACGCGGTCTCGATCATCGCGTCGTAGTCGGCCTTCGACATGAGAATCGCATTGCCTCCCTTGGAGACGATCTCCACGGGGGTGTGATCCTCTACTACCTGTTCGACAAGCGGGAACAGACTCTTGCGGGCTTCGGTGCGAGTGATGGCTGACATTTCGATCTCGGCTCCTCCGGTCCGTGGCGATGGCGGTCGCTGTCGGACGTGTGCGGCCCGCCTTGCGCGGGCAACGTCCTTCCGTTTGACCCCGCGTCGCGCGGGATATCGCCTTCAGTGCGAAAAGGTACCACTTTCGGTACAGGTACCACAAACGGTACCTGTCAGAGTCGGCAGCAACCACCTAACGACGACCGGGAGACGGTCAGCGCTCATCTCACGGACCGGCCGGCCGACGAGGAAAGGTCAGCCGAGAATCACGCTCGCGAGCGCGGTGCCACCACATCAGCCGGCCTGACGCGTACCGGAGCAGAACACGAAAAAGCCCCTCACCGGTTCCTGCTGGTGAGGGGCTTCTTAGCCTCTGAGCCGCCTAAGAGAATCGAACTCTTGACCTTTTCATTACGAGTGAAATGCTCTACCGACTGAGCTAAGGCGGCGTGCCTTTCGGCGTTGGTGAGTCTAACGGAGCATCAGGTCGAAACTAAAATCGCCCTCCCCCGAGCCTCCATGCGGGCCTGCTCCTAGCGCAGCACATCACCCAGCGTTGCCACCATCGCGTAGATGGCGAACTTCGGTTTTGCGTTGACCGCCAACGACTCTCGGCATTCGAGGATTGCCTCGATGCTCTTCAGCAACGCCTCGGGCGGCACCGCTTTGGCCATGCGTTCGACCTGCTCGGCCATGTCGGGGTGCGTCGCCGTGGCGGTCGATCCGTACGAGCGAGCGAGCGCATCTCGGTACAGGCCCACCAGATCCATCAGCGCGCGATCGAGTGAATCGCGACCGGTTCTGGTGGCACGCGACTTCTGCCGCTTCTCGAGATCCTTGAGCACCCCGGCCGAGCCACGAAGCGCACCTGCCGCACCCTTGCCGGTACCGCCCGCACCCAGGGCCGTACGCAGCTCCTCGGTTTCGGCCTCGTCGCGCGAGGCACTCATCTCCTTGGCCTCATCCTCGGCGGCCTTCACCAGCTCCTCGGCCGCGAGGTAGGCCTGATTGGGCCGAGCAGCAGCCGACGCCAGAGCCAGCGCACGTTTACGCCGCGCCCGAGCGTCCTCGTCGGTGGCGAGGCGACGTGCCCGGCCCACGTGGCCACCGCTGATCGACGCAGCCCATTCCGCCGTCTCGGCGTCGAGCTTGTCGCGCGTCTGCAGCACCTGCGCGATCGCCGGCACCGTGGGCGTGACCAGCGAGACGTGACGGCATCGCGAGCGCAGAGTCACCGAGATGTCCTGTGGATCGACCGACGGCGCACACAGCAGGAACACCGTCCGCGCCGGCGGCTCCTCGACGACCTTCAGCAACACGTTTCCAGCACCTTCGGTGAGTCGATCGGCGTCCTCGACCACGACCACCTGCCACAACCCGGTGCTGGGCCGACGCGAGGCGATGGAGACGATGTCGCGCATCTCCTTGGTGCTGATGCTCAGTCCCTCGGGCACGACGCGTCGCACATCGCCGTGGGTGCCGGCCATCGTCGTCGAGCAGGCCTGGCATTGCCCGCACCCCGGAACGCCCTCGGTGGTGCACTGCAATGCCGCCGCGAAGCACAGCGCGGCGACGGAACGACCGGACCCGGGCGGGCCGGTGAACAGCCACGAATGCGTCATCGCCGACGAGTCGACGCCGGTGCGAGCAGCCACCGCTGCAGCCGTCAGATCGGCCTCGACATCTTCCTGACCGACCAATCGATCGAACACACCCGCCATGCACGCAACCCTAGTGGTTGGGGCCGACAACCCGAACCCGCGCTATTCGCTGTCGGTCTTCTTGGCCGGAGCCTTCTTGACCGGGGCCTTCTTCGCGGCAGTGGTCTTGGTGGCCGTCTTCTTCGCCGCAGCTTTCTTGGCCGGAGCCTTCTTCGCCGCGGCCTTCTTCGCCGGAGCCTTCTTGGCAGCAGCCTTCTTGGCCGGTGCCTTCTTCTTCACCGGTCCGCGAGCACGCCTGTCCGCCAACAACTCCGACGCCCGGTCGTCGGTGATCGACTCGACCTCGTCGTCCTTGCGCAGGCTGGCGTTGGTCTCGCCGTCGGTGACGTACGGCCCGAAGCGACCGTCCTTGATCACCATCGGCTTCTCACTGATCGGGTCGACGCCCATCTCGCGCAGCGGCGGCTTGGCTTCACCCTGACGACCCCGACGCTTGGGCTCGGCGTAGATCTTGAGCGCCTCTTCCAGCGTGACAGTGAACATCTGATCCTCGTCGGCGAGCGAGCGAGAATCGGTGCCCTTCTTCAGATATGGGCCGTAGCGACCGTTCTGCGCGAGGATCTCTTCCTTGGACTCCGGATCGACTCCGACGACGCGCGGCAGCGACAGCAGCTTGAGCGCATCCTCGAGCGTGATGGTCGCCAGATCCATGGACTTGAGCAGAGAACCGGTGCGCGGCTTGGGGCCGGTCGCCTTCTTCGCAGCCGTCTTCTTGGCCGGAGCTTTCTTGGCCGCGGCCTTCTTCACCGCCGTCTTGACCCCGCCGCCGCCGTCACCGTCGTTGCCGGACGGCACCGGAACGATATCCGGCTCGGGAGGCGTCGGTTCGGGTTCCGGCTCGGGCAGGATCTCGGTGACGTAGGGCCCGAAACGGCCTTCCTTGGCCACGATGTCGTGACCGGTCAGCGGATCGACACCGAGCTTGCGTCCCTCTTGCGGTGTGGCGAACAGCTTTTCGGCGAAGTCGATCGTCAGCTCGTCCGGCGGCAGATCGTCGGGCAGGTTGGCGCGCTGGCTGATCGGATCGCCGTCGGGATCGTCGTCGTTCTTCACCATGCGCTCGAGGTACGGGCCGTAACGGCCTACGCGCACATGGATTTCGCGACCCTCGGAGTCGTCGAACAAGCGAATGGAGTTGATGGTGCGCGCATCGATCTCTTCGAGATTCTGGCCGACCATCTTCTTCAGGCCACCGGAGCGAGCCACCGAACCCTCGGCACCGGTGTCGCCGCCGAAGTAGAAGCTCTGCAGCCAATTGCCGCGTCGCTCACGGCCTCCCGCGATGGCGTCGAGGTCGTCCTCCATGCCTGCGGTGAAGTCGAAGTCCACCAGACGCCCGAAGTGCGCCTCCAACAACGCAACCACCGAGAACGCCACCCACGACGGCACCAGTGCACTGCCGCGCTTGTAGACGTAACCGCGGTCGAGGATGGTCTTGATGATCGACGAATACGTCGACGGCCGGCCGATGCCCAGTTCCTCGAGCGTCTTGATGAGCGACGCCTCGGTGAACCGTGCGGGCGGGTTGGTGGTGTGACCGTCGGGATCGAGCTGGGTTGCGGTGACTGCCTGGCCCTGAACCAGTGCAGGCAAACGAGATTCGGCGTCGTCGGACTGTCCGCCTGCCTGATCGTCGACGCTTTCCACGTATGCCTTGAGGAAGCCGGCGAACGTGATGGTGCGACCCGACGCGGAGAACGTGCACTCCTCGCCGGTTCCGGCCGTTCCGGTGATGCGCAGTGTCAGCGTGGTACCGCGAACGTCGGCCATCTGCGACGCGACCGTACGCTGCCAGATCAACTCGTAGAGCCGGAATTCGTCGGTCTGCAGAGCCGAGTGCAACTGACCGGGCGTCTGGAAGACGTCACCGGATGGGCGGATGGCCTCGTGGGCCTCCTGCGCGTTCTTGACCTTGCGGGTGTACTGCCGCGGCGAGGGATGGACGTACTCCGGACCGTAGAGCTCGGTCGCCTGGGTTCGTGCCGCCGAGATCGCCGACGCAGAGAGCGTCGTCGAGTCGGTACGCATGTAGGTGATGTAGCCGTTCTCGTACAGCCGCTGCGCGACACGCATGGTGCGCTCGGAGCTGAAGCGCAACTTGCGGGCGGCTTCCTGCTGCAGCGTCGACGTCATGAACGGCGGGTACGGCTTGCGGGTGTACGGCTTGTCCTCGGCAGACGCGACCGTCAGATCGACGCCTTCGAGAGCCTCGGCGAGGCGTCGGGCACGGGGTTCGTCCAGGACGGTCACCGCATCGGACTTGAGCTTGCCGTCGGCCCCGAAGTCGCGACCCGCGGCGACGCGATTGCCGTCGACATTGACCAGACGGGCACCGAAACTACGCGGCGTTGCCTCGGCTCCGGCGTCGAGCGTGGCGGAGATGTCCCAGTACTCGGCGCTGCGGAAGGCCATCCGCTCGCGCTCACGCTGGACGACGATGCGGGTGGCGACGGACTGCACTCGGCCGGCCGAGAGCTTCGGCATGACCTTCTTCCACAGCACCGGGCTGACCTCGTAGCCGTAGAGACGGTCGAGGATACGACGGGTCTCCTGGGCGTCGACCAGGTCTTGGTCCAGGTCGCGGGTGTCGGCCGCGGCGGCGAGGATGGCCGGCTTGGTGATCTCGTGGAACACCATGCGTCGAACGGGGATCTTGGGGTTCAGGGTCTCGAGGAGATGCCAGGCGATGGCCTCACCCTCGCGGTCGGGGTCAGTGGCGAGATAGAGCTCGTCGGCGTCCTTGAGCAGGCTCTTGAGCTCTGCGACCTTGCCCTTCTTCTCGGGCGAGACGACGTACAGGGCCTCGAAGTCGTGGTCGACGTCCACGCCGAGCCGCGCCCAGGGCTCACCCTTGTACTTGGCGGGAACGTCCGCGGCACCGCGGGGAAGGTCGCGAATATGGCCGACGGAGGCCTCGACGACGTAGTTGCTCCCGAGGTACGGGGCGATCTTCTTTGCCTTGGTCGGAGACTCGACGATGACCAGACGACGTGGCTCGGCGGAGCTGTCCCCCGTGCCGTTGTTACGTGCTGCCACCTTGCTGCCGAACCTTCCCTAGTGCGTTTTCACAGGCAGATTTGCCTGCCCACTACTAACAGACTGACATACGTCGGCCAAATACTCGCAGATCAGTCACAGATCGTCCTACTCGGCGCGGGGCCAATTGGTACGTGCGTCCACGTTCTGTGGAGCCTCGCCGACGTTCTCGGTGAGGCGCAACAGCCGACGTCGACCGGTGATTCTGAGGCCCGGATTGGATCCACGCGTGCCGATGAGCGTCGGCGCGATACCCGCGCGCATCAGCGACTGAGCGAGAACGGCGTGAGTCTCCGGCGCATGGGGATCCAGGCCGAGCACGTACCGCTCCCCCTCCGCCTCGGGACGACCCGACGCGAGCACCCAGGCGCGCAGTTCGCGGGAACCCGGTACCCAACCGGGCGGGACGGCTTTGACAGCGCCCTTGGTCCACAGGGACGCCAACGCGGACAGTTCGGGCACCGATGCGGTACGCACCAGTGGCCTGTCCTCTTCCGATCGACCGAGCTCCGGCGTCAGACCGCATTGCTCGATGAGTTCGGCGATGGCATCCGCGCGCCACTGCGCGTCGACCACGACGGAGATTCGGGCCGCACCCGCGGAGGTGACGACATGGCCGGTGGCAGCCAGCAGCCCACTGAGATCGGTCACCGCGGGCGGCAACGACTCGGCGGAGAAGAAGGACAGCTGGTTCACAGCATGGACATTAGGACATCGACGCCCGCGCTCACTGTTTTCGACGCTCCCCGGTGGTTCGCGGAAACGAAACATCCCCCTTTTCCACCGGACTTGTACGACCGATGAAAAAGGGGGATGACGGTTCTCGTCTCCGAAAAGAAGAGAATCAGACTGCGCGAACGCCCGTTGCCTGAGGACCCTTGGTGCCCTGGCCGACCTCGAACTCGACGCGCTGGTTCTCCTCGAGGGTGCGGAAGCCGCTGCCCTGAATCTCGGAGTAATGGACGAAGACGTCAGCGGAGCCGTCTTCTGGTGCGATGAATCCAAAGCCCTTTTCGGCGTTGAACCACTTCACAGTTCCCTGAGCCATGCTTTTCCTTCTCTTTCTAACACCGGATTCGATGGAGCGCACTTTCGGTCCATCGGGCCGGTTCCGACCGCTGCACTTTCCAACAATCCCCCACAGGATTCCCCCTGACGGACGAGCTCTTCCAGTACCGCGCCCGCAACGATAGATCCTGCGAGCGTAGAACGAACACAGAAGCTGCGACCGGCTCAAGTGAACCATGAGATTCGCGTTCGCAACAGTCGAAAGTCGACCGTTTTCGAACATTTTGTCCGTGTTGTCGAAACGGACAACCTCGGACAGGTGAAAAGCAGCTTCCACCAGGGCGCGAAGGAGCCCAACAGGGTCCGCGCTAGCATGGAGATCCCTGGTCGCGAAGAGCCCGACGGCACTTGTAGATCGAACGAATGCATGGAGACCGGCAGTGAGCGACGAACATCCGCACGGCGGTGCGGATGCCGGGAGTTACGGGCAGCGGTTGCTGGATCGAGTGTTGGCGGGATCGCCCGCGAGCGAAAGCCCGTTGACCCACGTCGCCGAACTGCCGGCACGGGCATCACAGTTCACCTCCTGGCCGTCGTGGGTGGGCCCGGAAGTGGTGCAGGTGATCACCTCTCGTGGGATCGCACAACCGTGGACGCATCAAGCACATGCGGCAACACTCGCGGCCGAAGGCAGTCATGTGGTGCTCTCGACCAGCACCGCGTCGGGCAAATCGCTGGCGTATCAACTCCCCATTCTCACGACGCTGTCCGCCGATGCCCGGGCAACCGCGCTGTACCTGGCTCCCACCAAGGCCCTCGGTGCCGATCAGCTACGCACCACGATCTCGATCACCGACGAGTTACGTTCACTGTCAGGCGAACTCGCCGAGGTGTTCCCCAGCGCGTACGACGGCGATACCCCGATCGAGATACGTCAGTGGGCCCGCGCCAATGCGCGATGGATCTTCACCAACCCCGACATGCTGCATCTGGGCATCCTCGGCTCGCACGAGCGATGGTCGCGCTTCCTCCGCAACCTCCGCTACGTGGTGGTGGACGAATGCCATTACTACCGTGGCGTTTTCGGATCCAACGTAGCGTTGGTGCTACGCCGGTTGCGACGCCTGTGCGCACGGTACGGTGCATCGCCGGTATTCGTTCTCGCCAGTGCGACGACATCCGAACCGGGGCGAGCAGCCAGTCGCCTCATCGGAGCGCCGTGCGAGGAGATCACCGAAGACGGATCCCCGCACGGGGCACGCACCGTCGCACTGTGGGAACCGCCGCTGCTCAAGGAGATCACCGGTGAAAACGGCGCTCCGGTAAGGAAATCCGCCGGAGCAGAAGCGTCGCGCATCATGGCCGATCTGCTGGTGGAGGGTGCGCGAACTCTGGCATTCGTTCGGTCCAGACGCGGAGCCGAGGTGACCGCGCTGGGTACCCAGAGAATTCTCGCCGACGTCGATCCGCAGTTGGTACGACGCGTCGCCGCCTATCGCGCAGGGTATTTGGCCGAGGATCGGCGCAAACTCGAATCCGATCTGTCCGACGGCACGCTGCTCGGAGTGGCCACCACCAATGCGCTCGAATTGGGCGTGGACATCGCGGGGTTGGACGCGGTGATCGTGGCGGGCTTCCCCGGCACCGTCGCGTCGTTCTGGCAGCAAGGTGGCCGGGCCGGACGACGCGGGGAGGGCTCGCTGCTGGTGCTGGTGGCGCGCGACGATCCCCTCGACACGTATCTGGTGCATCACCCGGCGGCTCTGCTGGACAAGCCCGTCGAGGCCACCGTCACCGATCCCACCAACCCCTACATTCTGGCTCCGCAATTGCTCTGCGCCGCAGTCGAACTACCGATCACGTTGACCGAGGCCGAGTCGTTGAGCGCGGAATCGGTACTCGAGGAACTCGAGCTGAAGGGCTACGTGCGCAAGCGTCCGCACGGGTGGTTCATCACGCCCGAGGGTCAGCAACTCTCACCGCACGGTGCGGTGAACATTCGCGGCGGCACCGGTGTGCAGGTGGCCATCGTCGACGGCGAGTCGGGCCGCATGCTGGGCACCGTGGACGGCGGTAGAGCTCCCGCCACCGCCCACCCCGGTGCCGTGCACATTCACCAGGGCGAGTCATTCGTGGTCGACGCACTCGATCTCGATGCCGGACTCGCACTGGTGCACGCCGAGCAGCCCGAGTGGAACACCTCGGCCCGCGAGATCACCGACATCTCGATCACCGCGGTGCACGAATCCGTCGATTACGGCGAGGTACGCGTCGCGCTGGTGCAGGTGAACGTGACGCATCAGGTCGTCGGGTATCTGCGACGCTTGCTCTCCGGCGAGGTACTCGATTCCATCGAACTCGACATGCCCGCGCAGACACTCGACACCCGAGCCGTCATGTACACCATCACCCCGGAATTGTTGGAGCACAGCGGCGTTCCGTACGAACGATTCCCCGGATCGCTGCACGCAGCAGAACACGCCGCCATCGGGTTGCTGCCCCTGGTTGCCACCTGCGATCGCTGGGACATCGGCGGAGTCTCGACGGCATTGCACCCCGATACCGGCCTACCGACCGTCTTCGTCTACGACGGATACGACGGCGGAGCAGGCTTCGCCGACCGCGGTCACGTGGCCATCGCCGACTGGCTCACCGCCACGAAAGAAGCCATCGTCTCGTGCGAATGCCAAACCGGCTGCCCGTCCTGTGTGCAATCACCCAAATGCGGAAACGGCAACGATCCACTGGACAAAGACGGTGCCGTTCGAGTGTTGACCGCAGTGTTGGCGGCCATCACTCGGGAGGGGTGAGCGGCCGCCCCAGTTCAGCCGCAAACTGGGTTCCGGTTCAGCGGCAAACGCGCGCGCATTTGCTGAACGCTCACGAAATCGCTGCTCAAGCAGGGTGATTTCGCGCGCACCTGACAAACGCGCGCGCGTTTGCGGGACTGGGCAGGCGAATCTCCAGCCCACCGCCGACTCGACTGTGACCGATCGATTGCATGAGTGCCACCCTGCTTGTTGTGGCCAACACCTCGGGTGGTGTGGTGGGAAGAGGATCAGCCCACAGAATCGAGACCATGACATGCCCATCACCCGGCAGATTCCCAAAGCTACCGACCTGCGCGAGGTCCTCTCGTTCAAGAAGCCCGATCTGAACCTGCGCCGTCGACGCCTCAACGCCGCGCTCACCATCGACGATCTCCGCACCATCGCCCGTCGACGCACCCCGCGCGCGGCATTCGACTACACCGACGGTGCCGCCGACGCCGAGATCTCGCTCTCGCGGGCCCGTCAGGCCTTCCGCGACGTCGAATTCCATCCCTCGATCCTGCGGGACGTCTCCCACGTCGACACCTCGACGACGGTGTTCGGTGGGCCGTCCGCGCTCCCGTTCGGCATCGCACCGACGGGGTTCACCCGCTTGATGCAGACCGAGGGTGAGTACGCCGGGTCTGCCGCAGCCGGTGCTGCCGGAATTCCGTTCTGCCTCTCGACTCTGGGCACCACGTCGATCGAGGACGTCAAGGCCACCAACCCGAACGGGCGAAACTGGTTCCAGCTGTACGTCATGCGAGACCGTGACATCTCGTTCGGGCTCGTCGAACGCGCCGCGAAAGCAGGCTTCGACACCCTGCTCTTCACGGTCGACACGCCGGTAGCCGGGTCGCGCCTGCGCGACAAGCGCAACGGATTCTCCATCCCGCCGCAGTTGACCGCGTCGACGATCGCCAACGCCATCCCGCGTCCGTGGTGGTGGTGGGATTTCCTCACCACGGCCAAGCTCGAGTTCGCGTCGCTGTCTTCTACTGGCGGCACGGTCGGAGAGCTGCTCAATTCGGCGATGGATCCGTCCATCTCGTTCGAGGACCTCGACGTCATCCGTGAGATCTGGCCCGGCAAGCTGGTCGTCAAAGGTGTTCAGTCGGTGGCCGATTCGGCCCGTCTCGCCGAACTGGGAGTCGACGGCATCATCCTGTCGAACCACGGAGGCCGACAACTCGATCGCGCCCCCGTTCCCTTCCATCTGCTGCCGCAGGTGGTGCACGAGGTCGGCTCAGAATTCGAGGTCGCCGTCGACACCGGCATCATGCACGGTGCCGATATCGTCGCCTCCATCGCGATGGGAGCATCGTTCACCCTCGTCGGCCGGGCGTACCTGTACGGCCTGATGGCCGGAGGTCGCGCCGGCGTCGACCGCATGATCGAGATCCTGCGCGAAGAAATCGTCCGCACCATGCAACTGCTGCAAGTCAATTCACTTGCCGAGCTGACCCCGGAGCACGTCACTCAACTCACCCGGTTGGCTCCACTGCAATCCGGGGCACGCACGTTCACGCCGCGCTGACCGTTGGAGACGGACCGTCGAGGACTGGGCTCGGGGCAAACGCGCGCGCATTCGCTGAACGCTTGCGAAATCGCTGCCCGAACGGGGCGATTCCGCTCGCACCTGACGAACGCGCGCGCGTTTGCGGATTCGGGCGGCTTCGGGCGGACCCTCACCCCGGCCCCGCCCGCGCCGAGGCGATGGCGTCGGACATTCCAAAGCGTCCGAGAAGCACCGGTTGGCCCACCGTGACGATCACATCCCACTCGTCGATCGTGCACTCCCGCAACTCCGTTCCCATTCGCACCGCCAACCCCCGCGCCGTCTCGCACGCATCGGCCACCCCACGATCGAGAGCCCCCGCACCGGCCAGCGCCGCGAGATCGGCCGCCGACTGCGCCTGATGACGAGCACCCACCGCAGATCCGACATGAATCACCATCACGACGACCGCAATCAACGCCGACATCGCCATCGCCGCCAACACCGTCGCCCCACCCTCGTCGTCCTGCATTCTCATTCGGGCGCACTCGGTTCCGCAGCGGCAACCGCCTCCACCGACAGCGTCAATCCCGGCAACGGACTCGCCACCTCCACCCGCGCGACGAAGAACTCCCCATCCTCGGTCACCGTGATTCGCGCACCGTCCGGCGCAACCCGCTCCCCCGCCGAGACAGCCTGCGCAGCATCACCTCTCGCCGCCAACCGAGCCGCCTCCCTCGCCGCATCGACGCACCCGATATGCATAGTCACCGACACGATCGCCCCGATACACACCACGATCACCGCGACGATGGACGCAATTGCGAACGCCGCCTCCACCGTCACGGCCCCGTCGTCATCGCCCAAGCTCAGACGGCTGTGTTCAACGCTCGATCGATGATCCCGGTCAACGCCGACACGATGCTGTCGCCGGTCACTACCGTGTACAGCACCGCCCCGAACGCCGCGGCCGCGATAGTGCCGATTGCGTACTCCGCGGTCGACATGCCATCGTCCTCCACGCCGAACAGAACGATCCGAGTCTTCAACTCCTGCAATGCGTTCTCGATCATCTCGATTCCCCTCCCTGTTCTCCGACGCGGCATCTCCGCGTCGGAATTCTGTGTGCGCGGCAGTCACAGCAGACCGCCGCCCAGTACGTTGCCCGCCAGTCCGATCACCACGGGGATGATCCCCAGACAGATGAAGGCAGGCAGAAAGCACAACCCCAACGGCCCACTGATCAGCACACCCGCACGCTCGGCCGCAGCAGCCGATGCATCTTCGGCGCGAGTTCGTTGGGTCGCAGCGAGTTCCGTCATCGCCGACGCCATGGACGACCCGGCTCGGGCCGATCGCCGTGCCATCCTCGCCAGAGCCTCGGTCTCGGGATCTTGCGCGACGGCATCCCACGCGGTCGCGGCATCGGCACCGAGCTCGAGCAGGTCCGCGGCCTTGCGGAGCGCGACACCGAACGAGATCGGTGCGGAATGCGCTGCTGCCGCAGCGGCGGTCGATACGGGCAGCCCCGAACGCAGACACGCGGCGAGCAGGTCGAAGGTCGTCGCCACCGCGAGCGGGTCGGGTGCCGGCGCATCAACGGCGTCGGCGTCCTCCCGCCCCTCGGGCACCAGCCTGTGCAACCCGCCGGCGACCGAGGGCAACACCATCAATGCCGTTGCCACACAGAGCACCGTCATCCACATCACGTCGTCACCTTGCTGGTGATCGCGTCGGTCCACAGCAGTCCCGCGCAGCCAAGCGCCGTGCCGATGAGCAGCAGCATTCCGCCGAGCCCACCGCCGAGCAGAATGCGCAGTGGATCGGCTCCCATCAGCTGGCCGAGGGCGACTCCGAGGATCGGTAGACCGGCCAGCACCAGCGCGGTGGCACGGGCGCCCGCGAGCGATGCATCGGTTCGTTCGCGAAACCGTCTGCGCCCCAGCATGTCCTCGCGGACAGCGCCGAGTAGTTCGGCGAGAGCGAGTCCGTGCTCATCGGCTACCCGCCACGCTGCGGCCAATCGCGCCAGCTCCGCGTCCAGCAACGGATCGGACGCAGCGATGCCGTCGGCAGCCCTGCCGCCCAGTCGGGCCCGCGATGCTGCACCTCGCAGCGCGGACGACGCGATGCCGCCACACTCGTCCGCCGCAGCTGCGCTGGCTGTGGCCGGATGGGACCCGACGCGGAGCTCTCCGATCACCACCTCGATTCCGGTTGCGAGCCAGTTCAACTCGTCGGCGCGCCGGTCGCGTTCGAGTCGCCGACGATAGCGCCGCCATCCGGTACTGCCCGCCACCGCTGCTGCGCTCACCGCCCAGATTCCGCCGAACCACCACACCGCCCCTGCCGCAACCAGAGCGCAGCACGCCGGCACCAGCCATCGGGGTGTGCTCGACGCCGTTCGCACTTCGCTGGGTAGCCGACGGAAGCTGCTCGGCCACAGAGCAACTGCCACAGCAAGGACCATCACCGCGGCCGTCATCGGGCGTCACCGCATCGGCGGTCGAGCAGCTCGTGGAGCCTACCTTGACCCGGCGTCGGTTCGCCATCCACCGACCAGGCCGCTGCGATGTGCACTCGCCCGGTGGGATCGACGTCGACCACCCCGATCTCACGGAGGCGTCGAGTACCGTCGGCGCTGCGGTGGACGTGCAGCACCACCTGAACCGCCGCGGCGAGTTGGCTGTGCAGCGCGTCTCGCCCCATTCCGCCCAGTGCTGCAAGAGCTTCGAGCCGGGCGGGCACCTCGGCCGGGGAGTTCGCGTGAATGGTTCCGGCTCCACCGTCGTGACCTGTGTTGAGCGCCGTCATCAGGTCGATCACCTCCGCCCCGCGCACCTCACCGACAACGAGGCGATCAGGCCGCATTCGCAGCGCCTGACGCACCAGCTGCCGCACCGACACCTCCCCAACGCCTTCGACATTGGGTGCGCGGGCCACGAGACGAACCACGTGCGGATGCGCCGGTGCCAACTCGGCCGCGTCCTCGACACAGACGATCCGTTCGGAAGGATCGACGTCGCCCAGCAGCGCGGCAAGAAGGGTCGTCTTCCCTGCGCCGGTTCCGCCGACGACCAAGAAGGCCAAGCGGCCGAACACGATTCGACGCAGCAGCTCGTACCCGTCTGCGGTCACGGCTCCCGATGCACGCAGCGCGGCGAGTCCCTGCGTCGCGGGTCGCAGCACCCGCAGCGACACACACGTTCCCCCGCTCGCCACCGGTGCCAGCACGGCGTGCAGCCGGACGCCGAACGCTCCCTGCCCGACGCCCGGCAGTCGTCCGTCGACCCAGGGCTGCGCGTCGTCGAGTCGACGGCCAGCGGAGAGGGCGAGCCGTTGCGCGAGCCGCCGAACGGCAGCCTCGTCGACGAAACGAACTCCGGTGCGCTCGAGTCCGCGCCCACGATCGATCCACACCTGATCCGGTGCGGTGACCAGTACATCGGTCACTCCCGGCTCGGACAGCAGTGGCTCCAATGGCCCCGCGCCGGTCAGCTCGGTTTGCAGAACGCGAAGGGCTGCAAGCATATCGGTGTCGCCGATGACTCCACCTGCTTCCGCTCGGATGGCCGCGGCGACGGTGGCTGGAACCGGAGCGTCGGCCGAGGCCGCCAAGCGATCACGGACGCGGTCGAGTAGATCCGCGGTGACGACGGCGCTCATGCTGCCCACCGCTGGCCACCGGGCTTGTGCGCGAACGTATCGAGCACAGCGTTGGCTGCTGCGGCCAGCGGTGAACGTCGGCCCAGCACCAGACCACCTCGTTCGAGGCGCTCGGCCAACCCGGGCTCGGCGCGCATCGACGTCAACAGCGGAAGCCCGAGGGCGAGAGCGATGTCGTCGGCCCTCAGCCCACCCGGCGCGGGCCCACGAACGACCAGGCCGACGTTGGCATTTCGATCCACCACATGCCCAGCCACCGCCTCGGCCGACGTCACGGCTCGTAGTTCGGCCGGAAGTACCAGCGTGACGAGGTCAGCCGCGGCATACAGAGCGTCGGAGACGTCGCTGGGATGACGGGGAGCGTCGCACACCACCAGATCACCCGCTGCGCGTCCTGCATCGAGCACAGCCGCCACTGCGACGGCGGAGAGTCCGACGCTCCGGTCGTCGGATCGGCCCAGTGCCAGCACCGACAATCCGCCACGGGACGGCAGCGCCCCGTGCAGAGCGTCGCCGGAGACTCGGCCACCTTCGACGACCAAGCCGGACCACCGCAGACCTGAAGCACTCTCCCAGCCGAGCAACAGGTCCAGGCCGCTGCCGTACCGGTCCCCCTCGACGAGGAGTGCACGTCGACCCGAGCGGCCGCTGCAGAGTCCGAGTGCGGCGGCGAACGTGGATGCGCCCGCGCCACCGCGAGCGCCGACCACAGCGATCACGCCACCGTCTCCCGACGGTGCCGACGCGGGTTCGCCGAGTATGCGCACGAGTGCGTCCTCGTCCCACGGCAGGGAGATCACAGGCTCGGCACCGAGCGATGTGGCGATTCGCCAGTCGTCGAGTGTCGGCGGTGCATCCGTGACCAAAATGACGCCCGAGCGTCGCTGAAATCCAGTCGACAGGGCCGTCTCCGCGGACGCGAAATCGAGCAGAATAGTTCCGGCGCGGTCCCACATCGAACGTGTCGAACCGATACCGACCAGTAAGTTCTGCTCTTCCACAACACAATCCGCGGCTGCGGCGATTCGATAGACGTCCTCGCGGAGACCGCGAAGTTCGATCGACATCGTCACTGCCGGGTGCGCGATTCGCTGCCGTGAGTCCGTTTCCATGCGCCAAGCGTGCGTGAGAATCTGCTCGAGATGAGCGCGACTTGGGGAAATGTGGATAGATTCGGGCCTGTGGATGAATAACGGTACTTCTGTACCAGTTTTCGACCTACCCCGGAAAAGAGGACGACCCTCGCCAGGGGGGGAGGAGGCGAGGGTCGTCTGGTTCAGCCCCGGGGGGTCGGGCTGAACACCGCCCGGAATGAACCGGGCTCGTAGAAAATACTACACCCGTGGACGTCCTTGTTTGCAAGTTCAACCGTCGCTTTTTCTCGACCGCGTCGGACCGAGTCCGCCAGTGTCACCGCGCAACATCCACCGGTCACCACCGGCCACTATGGTGACAAACGTGACCCAGAGCGCGAGCAACGACGACGCCCCGGCCGGCCGACGCGCAGCGCGCGTCGCGGCATTCTTCGACCTCGACAAGACGATCATCGCGAAGTCCAGCACGTTGGCATTCAGCAAGCCGTTCTTCGACCAAGGACTCATCAACCGGCGCGCCGTTCTCAAGAGCAGCTACGCGCAGTTCCTGTTCCTGCTCTCCGGAGCCGATCACGACCAGATGGAGCGCATGCGCGCGCACATAGCGAGCATGACCGCAGGCTGGGACGTCGAACAGGTGCGAGCGGTCGTCGCCGAAACGCTGCACGACATCGTCGACCCCCTCGTGTTCGCCGAAGCCGCCGATCTCATCGCCGACCACAAGCTCCGCGGACACGACGTCGTGATCGTGTCGGCGTCCGGTGACGAGATCGTGCACCCCATCGCAGAATTACTGGGTGCCGATCACAGCATGGCCACCACGATGGTGACCGTGGAGGGCAAGTACATCGGCGAGGTCGATTTCTACTGCTACGGCGAGGGCAAGGTCGACGCCATGAACTCTTTGGCCGCGCAACACGATTACGACTTGGCGTCGAGCTACGCATACTCGGACTCGATCACCGATGTGCCGATGCTGCGCGCCGTCGGCCATCCCACGGCCGTCAACCCCGATCGCGCGCTGCGCAAGGAAGCGGCCTCCCGCGGCTGGCCGATTCTCACCTTCTCCAACCCGGTCTCGTTGCGATCACGAATCCAGACCCCGTCCGGCAAGACCGTAGCGGCAAGTGCCGCAGCAGGTTTCAGCGCCCTTGCGGCCGGCGCAATCACCTACGGACTGCTCCGAAGAAAAAGATGACGCTCAACCCCTTGATGTGAGGAGCGTCACGGGGTACAAATGACGTACGGAAGAACGGAAGGCCAAGGACGAATCGGAAGAGAAGATTCGCTCTCCCGACCGGGATTCCCAGCACGGACACCGGCACCCACGCGGAGCTTGCCACCTAATGGCAGAAGCGCTGTGGGCCTGCGACATTCGCCAGTGATCAGCAAGAACCCTGCACCGGTTGCAGGGATGACCTCATCACCGCCGAATTCTCGCCGAGGCCACGTGGTAGTCCATCACAGCCCACCTGTGCACGCTTGGTAACCAGGCGCTCCGTGCTAACGGGCGGCGACGTCGACGCAAGTCGGCATCGCCGCCCTTTTATGTGCTCGCTACTGCAGGCTCCGCTCGCGGCCCTTTTATGTGCTCACATCATCTACTGAGCAGCTTCGGCAATCGAAGTCGCTTCTGCCGCACCGGCTTCGAATGCTCCGCAGCACAGGATCACCCAACTCCCGACGCCGGTTGCCGTACCCTCGGCGAATCCCGTCGCGCCGTCTCGGTAGGCATTTGCCCGACGCATCCAGCTCACCTCCGGCACTCCGAGGTTGTGGGGATCGAATCCCGACGACGCCGCCACCAGTCGCGATGCAGCCCGCGCAACGATGCCGTCGGCCGATCCGAAAGCTTTGAGCGTCAACAGTTCACCGTGGACCACCGCCGCGATCACCGGGGCCGGTGCGGACGTTCCACCGGTCACCAACTGAGCGAGCAGGTCGAGTCGCTCGCCTACACCGGCATCGCTGCGGGGCCGGCCGAGCTCGGAGGCGTCGTCGACGAGGTCGGCGGCGGCCAACAGGTGCAGTCGTGCGAGGGTCTGCAGCGGTGCGCGCTTCCACGTCGAGAGCGTGTTCTGCAGCGCGTCGCCGTCGAGGGCGGCCGCGACTCGCAGCGCACCCGCAAGAATGGGGTCGCCTTCCTCGCCCTCGCGGGGGAAGTCCATCGAACCGCCCTCGAGAGTCGACGACGAGCGGGCCGCACGCACCGCGGCCTCGGCGGCGGTGGCCGGCCAGCCTCGACGGTTGGCCTTGTGCCGATGCACCGCGCCCAGAGCGTCGCGCGCACGTTCGGCGGAGTCGAGAACTCCGGGCAGTTCCAGCAGCGGGGCGAGGGGGTCCGTCACGACAGACGACGGTACCCCCTCCCCTTACCCCCTACTTCGCCCCTGCCGCCAACAGCTCGGCGCGGGCCTGCCGACGCTTGGCCTGTTCGGCCGGGTCGGGCACCGGGACTGCCGCGAGCAACCGCTTGGTGTACTCGTTGGTCGGACGACGCAGAATCTGATCCGTCGTACCGAACTCGGCCAACTTGCCCTTGTTCAACACCGCGATGCGCTTGGCCAACACCTCCACGACAGCGAGGTCGTGACTGATGAACAGGCATGCGAACCCGTACTCACGCTGGAGTTCCTTGAACAGCTCGAGCACCTTGGCCTGCACCGACACGTCGAGTGCTGACGTCGGCTCGTCGGCAACCAGCAGCGTCGGCTCCAGCGCCAATGCCCGAGCGATACCGACACGCTGACGCTGCCCACCGGACAACTGGTGGGGGTAGCGGTTGCGCATGGTCCGCGACAGGTGGACGCGGTCGAGCAGTTCCTCCACCTTGCGATTTCGGTCTGCAGCACTGTGCTCGGTGTGCAACAGCATCGGCTCGGCAATCGACTGTCCGATCGGCCAGCGCGGGTTCAGCGACGAACCCGGATCCTGGAACACGATGCCGACCTTGCTCCGCACCGAACGCAGTTCACGATTCGACAGGTTGGTGATATCTACCCCCGCGATCGACAACGAGCCGCCGGTGAGTTTGTTCAGCCCCACCACGGCCTTGCCGATCGTGGACTTGCCCGAGCCGGACTCACCGACGAGGCCGACCACCTCACCCATCTCGATATCGAGGCTGACCCCGTCGACGGCCCGGAACACGGTGCGGCCCGGGTACTCGATGACGCCGTCGACGATGCTCAGTGCCCGGGTCTCCTCGACGGCACTGGGCTCGGCGATCTTCCCCGCGGTCACGGCCTCGATGCTGCTACCCAGGTGCGGAACCGAGGCGAGCAACTGCTGCGTGTACGGATGCGACGCATTCTTGAATATTGTTCGCGCAGCGTCTGTTTCGACGATGACGCCGTCCTTCATCACCGCGATGCGGTCGGCCATGTCTGCCACCACACCCATGTCGTGGGTGATCAACACGATGGAGGCGTCGATGCGATTTCGCAGGTCACGCATCAGGTCCAGAATCTCGGCCTGCACCGTGACGTCCAACGCCGTGGTGGGCTCGTCCGCGATCAGCAACGACGGATCCGAGGACAGCGCCTGGGCGATCATGGCGCGCTGACGCTGACCACCGGAGAGCTGGTGCGGGTAGAAGTTGACCCGCGTCTCCGGATCCGGCATCTCGACGAGCTTCAGGAGCTCGACGGCCCGCGCCTTCGCTTCCTTCTTCGACAGCGAGGTGTGCGCCCGGATGGCCTCGGTGATCTGCCAGCCGATCGAGTACACCGGGTTGAGCGCCGTCATGGGCTCCTGGAAAATCACCGCGACGTTCTTGCCGCGAATGGGTGCGAGCTGCTTCTCGGGCAGCCCGACCAGTTCCTTTTCACCCAGCTTGATGCTGCCCGATACCCGCGAATTATCGGCCAGCAGACCCGGGACGGCCATGGCCGTCGTCGACTTACCGGATCCGGATTCACCGACGATGGCCAGCACCTCGCCGGAGGCGACCGTGAACGAGACGGTGTCGACCGCCTTGCGCCAGACCTTCTCGACCTCGAACTCGACCGTCAGATCGGTGACGCTCAGAACCGTGTCCTTCTGAATACTCATGTCAGTTCCGTTTCGGATCGAGTGCGTCACGGAGTGCGTCGCCGAGCATGATGAACGCGAGCACCGTGACGGAGAGGAACGCGGCCGGGAACAGCACCAGGTGCGGTGACGTGAGGAACCTGGCCTGACCGAGGTTGATCTGTAGGCCCCAGGAGATCTCGGGGGCTTGCAATCCGATTCCGAGGAACGTCAGCGTCGCCTCGGCCGCGATGAACGTACCCACCGAGATGGTGGCGTAGATGATCACCGGAGCCAGCGCGTTGGGCAGGATGTGCCGCACCAGAATGCGGTAGGTCGACGCTCCCAATGCCTGTGCCGCCTGGACGTATTCACTGTTCTTGATCGAGATCACCGACGATCGCACCAGGCGCATCGCCGTCATCCAACCGAAGGCCACCAGGGCCAACGACACGGTGAAGATGGTGCGCTGGGCGGTGACGGTGAGCAGGATCAGAGCACCGAGCAGCAGCGGAATCCCGAAGAACACGTCGGTGAAGCGCGCCAGGATGCTGTCGATCGCACCGCCGAAGTACCCGGCGAGAGCACCGATCAGAACGCCGATGATCAGCACGCCGATCACCGAGAGCACACCGATGGACAGCGAGATGCGCGCACCGTAGATGACGTTGGCGTAGTAGTCGCAGCCCTGGATGTCGGTGCCGAACCAGTGTGCTGCACTGGGTTTTTGACCGGAATTCGACAGCGAGCACACTCGCGGGTCGATGCCGCGGGCGAACAGTTGCGGGAACACCGCCATCACCAACAGCACCAGCAGCAGGAACGTGCCGATGATGAAGAACGGGCTCTTCCGCAAGAACTTCCACGCGTTGCCCCACAGGCTGGCCTGACCGACCAACTCGATTGCCTCGCCGGTGACGACGTTTCCGGGCTGGCCCTCGTCCGCGACGTGCTGAGCTGCGCTCGAATCTTCTTTATTCATAGCGAATCCTTGGATCGAGAACCGCGTAGAGAACGTCCACCACGAGGTTGAAGAAGATGTAGAAGAACACGAAGAGCGTCACGATGCCGACGACGACGGCACCTTCCTGACGCGCAAGGCCGTCGTAGATCGCGCGGCCGAGACCGGGCAGGTTGAACACCGTTTCGGTCACGATGGCACCGCCCAGCAGCCCGCCGACGTCGGCACCGATGAAGGTGACAACCGGAATCAGCGAGTTGCGCAACGCATGCCGAACGATGATGCGTCGGTTGCTGATTCCCTTCGACTTCGCGGTGCGGATGTAGTCCGCGGCCATCGATTCGGCCACCGAGGTGCGCGTCAGACGAGCCACGTACGCCATCGACAGCGATGCGAGCACCAATCCGGGAAGCAGGTAGCTCGACCAGCCGTCGTTGATGCCGGAGATCGGGAAGAGCCCCAACTTGAGACCGAGGGTGAACTGGGCGATGAAGCCGAGAACGAACACCGGCACCGACACCAGCAGCGTCGTCGAGATGAGCACCAGGTTGTCGAAGAAGGATCCGCGCTTGAGGGCGGCGAGCACGCCTGCGGCGATGCCCATGATGGTCTCGATGACGACGGCCACGATGGTCAATCGGACCGTGACCGGAAGTGCCCGCTCGATGGTGTCGAGGACGGGGCGTCCGGAGAAGTCGGTACCGAAGTCGCCCTGGAAGAAGCCGCCGATGTACTTGAAGTACTGCACGAAGAGGTTGTCGTCGAGGTTGAAGTCTTCTCGCAACTGGGCGACGACGCCGGGGGCGAGGGGGCGATCTCCAGCGAGGGCGCGAATGGGATCACCCGGCAGCGCGTAGACCATCGCGAAGATCAAGAACGAGGAGCCGATCAGGACGGGAATCGTCAGCAGTAATCGGCGAGTGATGTAGCGACCCACTGTGTGTCTTCTCCTTGAACAAGGGACGAACCTGCGCCTCGGGTCTTGCCGGCGCAGGTCGGTGTGGGACGGATCCGACCCACGATTGAACGAGACCCGGTGGGTGACAACCGATCACGCATGGCTGCCACCCACCTGGGCGCGTCGTCAGCTGACTACGACGTCCTCGAGGATGATGTTGCCTCGGTTGTCGATCTTGACGTCGGAGACGCGGTCGGACCACACGGCCTGGTTCAGGCCGTAGAACAGCGGGGTCGCGGGCATCTGGTCGATCAGGATGTCCTCGGCGCGCTGGTAGTCCTCAGTGGCACCGTCGATGTCCTCCGCGTTGTTTCCTTCTACCAGAGCGGCGTCGAAGGCCGGGTCGTTGAAGAAGGTCGCGTTGCTACCGGCCGGCGGCAATGCCGACGCCGAGTACAGCGGGGACAGGAAGTTGTAGATCGACGGGTAGTCCATGATCCAGCCCGAGCGGAACGGACCGGTCATGCCCTGAGCGTCCTGCAGCGGCAGGTACTGC
Organism: Rhodococcus sp. NPDC076796; assembly: GCF_040702765.1. NCBI lineage: Bacteria > Bacillati > Actinomycetota > Actinomycetes > Mycobacteriales > Nocardiaceae > Rhodococcus > Rhodococcus sp. NPDC076796. The sequence continues at coordinate 473,354 of NZ_JBFBMS010000002.1, forward strand.
GCGAACTGCAGATCGCCGCGCAGCGCGTAGTCGACACCCAGGTTCTCGCGAATCTGGTTGCCCACGGCCGTCATCCACGAATCGTGGCCTGCACCGGCGTTGAACCACAGGTCCACCGGCTGGCTTCGATCGAAACCGGCCTCGTCGAGCAGGCGGTTGGCCTCGTCCGGGTTGAGCTCGCAGTTGGCTCCACAAGCGTCCTCGCGGTAGCCCTCGACCACGGGAGAGGCGAAAGAGTCTGCCGGAGTACGGGTGTCGGTGAAGATCGCGGTCGCGATGGCCTGGCGATCGATGGCCATCGAGAATGCCTTGCGCACGTTCGGGTCCTGGAAGCGCGGATCGTACGTCGGGAAGCCGAGCGAGGTGATGTCCGGGCGAGCGCGCTCGCCGTACCGGTCACCGAACGTATCGCGAGCGGTGGCCCACGCATCCTCGGGGAGGTCGAGCATGACGTCGAGCGCGCCGCCCTGAACGTCGTTGTAGCCGGTGCTCACCTCGGTGTAGACCTTGAAGTTGACGCCTGCGGACTGGGCGGGGTTGTCGCCTGCGTAATCGTCGTACTTGGTGACGGTGAATCCCTGTCCGGGAACGAAGTCCTCGTCGGCCTTGAACGGGCCGTTACCGATCGGGCGAGCGCCGAAGGCGTCGGGGTCGGCATAGAACGCCTCGGGCAGCGGGTCGAATGCGGTGTAGCCGAGCGTCAGCGGGAAGATGGCGAACGGTCCGGTGAGCTGGACGGTGAAGGTCGTGTCGTCGACGACGTTCAGGCCACTCAGTTCGGTCGCGGTGGGCTCGGCGGTCTCGCTGCCCTGCAGATCTGCGTAGCCTTCGATGTTCTCGAAGAAGTAGGACGCACCGAATGCGTTGGTGCTCAACGCGTTGTAGCTCCACGCCTTGGTGTAGGACTCGGCCGTGACAGGGGTGCCGTCGTGGAACGTCCAGCCGTCCTTGAGCTTGACGGTCCAGGTGGTGTTGTCCTCGGATTCGACGGACTCGGCAACGCCGTTGTACTCGACGCTGTTGTCCTCGTCGTTGAACGTGACCAGCGGAGTGAAGAGGGCCTCGAGGACCTGGCTGCCTTCGCTCTCGGTGGTGTTACCGGGAACCAGCGGGTTCTCCGGCTCGGCGATGTAGATGCTGTAGATCCCGTCTCCACTGCCACCGGAGCTCGAGCCTCCGCCACCACAGGCGGCGAGCAGGCTCGCACTCATCAGCACAGCCGTGGTGACGACCGCGGCACGTTTGATACGCAAGAAAATCCTCCATCCAGATGTGAACACGGGGTCATCCGTGTTCAGTTCCTCGGGCGCGACGCCCGGGGATTCGTGGGCGACCGCATGGCACGGCAGGTGGGCCGTTCCAACGATCTGATGGGATGGACTTTAGACACATCCTGAAACGAACATGTGAACTCCCCCAGATTTTGCTGACCCGTGAGTAAGCCGGAAACATGATCGAAACGTTTCGGCAAGTCGATTTCTCACAGTTCGGACATCCCCGTCTTCACGGGTGCACGCCGACGGCCCCGATTACCGCCCAGCGTGCAGAAACTACCGATCACCGCAGATCAGGGGGTTGCAGGCGATTGCAACGGTGCGATTGCCATCACATGTGACTACCCTCACAAGGGGCTCGAGACCGGCACGGAAGTGCAGTTTCATGAGCGAAATGCACCGGACGAAAGTGAGCTATTCGAGATGACGACCAGTACCTCCGGAACCGACGAGACCGCGGTTGCCTCCTACGCACCCTCGGCCGAGTTCTCGGCTGCGGCGAACGCCGGAGCCGAGCTCTACGCCGCCGCCGAAGAGGATCGACTCGGCTTCTGGGCCGAACAGGCTCGCCGACTCCACTGGCACACCCCGTTCACCGAAGTACTCGACTGGTCCGACGCCCCCGTCGCCAAGTGGTTCGCCGACGGCGAGCTCAACGTCGCCTACAACTGCGTCGACCGCCACGTCATCGACGGACACGGCGACCAGGTGGCAATCCACTGGGAAGGCGAGCCCGGCGACAGCCGCGACGTCACCTACTCCGATCTGCTCGCCGACGTCAGCCAGGCCGCCAACACCCTGACCGAACTCGGCCTCGTCTCCGGCGACCGCGTCGCGATCTACATGCCCATGATCCCCGAGGCCATCGTCTCGATGCTCGCGTGCGCTCGCCTCGGCCTGACCCACTCGGTCGTCTTCGCCGGCTTCTCCGCCACCGCACTGCGCTCACGCATCGACGACGCCGAAGCCAAGCTCGTCATCACCACCGACGGCCAGTGGCGACGCGGCAAGCCCGCACCCATCAAGGACACCGTCGACGAGGCCGTCGACGGCGCAGCTTCGATCGAACACGTGCTCGTCGTCAAGCGCACCGACTCCGACGTCGCGTGGACCGAGGGACGCGACCTCTGGTGGCACGAGACCGTGGCGAAGGCGTCGAAAGAGCATGAGGCACAGCCGTTCCCGGCTGAGCACCCGCTCTTCATCTTGTACACCTCAGGTACGACGGGTAAGCCCAAGGGCATCATCCACACCTCCGGCGGCTACCTGACGCAGACCTCGTACACCCACCACAACGTCTTCGACCACAAGGCCGGTACGGACGTCTACTGGTGCACCGCCGACATCGGCTGGGTCACCGGGCACTCCTACATCGTCTACGGCCCGCTCTCGAATCGCGCAACGCAGGTCGTCTACGAGGGCACCCCCAATTCGCCCGACGAGCACCGGCATTGGAACGTCATCGAGAAGTACAAGGTCTCGATCTACTACACCTCCCCCACCCTCGTTCGCACGTTCATGAAGTGGGGCAAGGACATTCCGGAGGCGCACGATCTGACCTCGATCCGTCTGCTCGGCTCCGTCGGCGAGCCGATCAACCCCGAGGCGTGGCGCTGGTTCCGCGACGTCGTCGGCGGCGGAACCGCCCCGATCGTCGACACGTGGTGGCAGACCGAGACCGGCGCGATCATGATCTCCCCGCTCCCCGGCGTCACCGCCACCAAGCCCGGCTCCGCGATGGCCCCACTGCCCGGCATCTCCGCCAAGATCGTCGACGACGACGCCAAGCCCCTCGGCAACGGCGGCAACGGATACCTCGTCCTCGACGAGCCGTGGCCGTCGATGCTCCGCGGCATCTGGGGCGACATGGACCGCTACAAGGACACCTACTGGTCGCGTTACGCCGAAGAAGGCTGGTACTTCGCCGGTGACGGTGCCAAGTACGACGAGGACGGTGCCCTGTGGGTCCTCGGCCGCGTCGACGACGTCATGAACGTCTCCGGCCACCGCATCTCCACCTCCGAGGTGGAATCGGCACTGGTCACCCATCACAGTGTTGCCGAGGCCGCCGTCGTCGGTGCCGCCGACGACACCACCGGTCAGGGCATCGTCGCGTTCGTGATCCTGCGCGCAGGCGAGGAGAACACCGGCGACGCGTTGATCGCGGAACTCAAAGCGCAGGTCTCCAAGGAGATTTCGCCGATCGCCAAGCCACGCGAAATCTCCATCGTGCCCGAGCTACCGAAGACGCGATCCGGAAAGATCATGCGCCGCCTGCTCCGAGACGTGGCCGAGGGCCGCGAACTCGGCGACGTGTCCACCCTCGTCGACCCGAAGGTATTCGAGGCGATCAAGAAGGGCCGGTAGGCGCTTCGCGCATGTGCGCGGAAACTCGTAGTGGGCTACGAGGTTCCGTGCACATGCGGCGCAGCCGCTCACACGCTGTCGAGCGACTGATCTCGTGTTTCCTTCATGATGATCAACGAGATCAGCGTCAACGCTGCAGCGATGGCGAGGTACACGCCCACCCAGCCGACGCCGTAGCTGCTCACCAGCCAGGTCGCGATGAACGGTGCAACTGCGGCACCGAGGATCGACGCGGTGTTGTACGAGATTCCCGAGCCCGTGTAGCGCACGTTGGTCGGAAACAGTTCGGGCAGAACGGCACTCATCGGGCCGAAGGTCAGGCCCATGAGGCCGAGGCCGACGCACATGAACACCAGCATCTTGCCCGCCGAGGCGGACGCCGGATCTGCGAACCAGTGGAACGACAGACCGAACAGCACGATCGCCGAGGTGATGACGATGAGCGTGGGACGACGGCCGTACTTGTCGGCCAGCAGCCCGGCCACCGGAATCAGCGCCGCGAAGAACAGCACCGCGATGAGCTGCAGCTCCAGGAAGTCGGTGTACGAAATCGCCAGTTCGGGGCCGTTGACGTCGGAAACCTGGCCCGTTCCGTAGCTGACCACCCACGTGGTCATGATGTAGAACAGCGTGTAGGTGGCGAGCATGACGAACGTTCCGATGATCAGCTGACGCCAACTGGTCTTGAACACCTGCGCGAGCGGCGTCTTGACCTTCTGGCCGCGCTCGACGGCGAGCTTGAACACCGGCGTCTCCTCGAGCTTGAGCCGAACGTACAGGCCGATGATGACCATGACGGCGCTGAGCAGGAACGGAATTCGCCAGCCCCAGGTGAGGAACGCATGGTCGGTGCCGGAGTTGACCGAGTCGTAGCCCGTCGCGATGACGATGAGCAGGAAGATGCCGTTGGCGAAGAAGAACCCGATGGGTGCGCCCAGCTGCGGGTACATCGCCGCCCAGGCTCGCTTGCCCGGCTTGGCGGTTTCGGTGGCCAGCAACGCTGCACCGCTCCACTCGCCGCCGAGACCGACGCCCTGGGTGAAGCGCATGATCGCCAGCAGCGCCGGAGCCCACAGGCCAACCGCGGCGTACGTCGGCAACAGTCCGATCGCGAACGTCGCGACACCCATCGTGAGCAGGGACCCGACGAGGGTCGCCTTGCGGCCGATTCGATCGCCGAAGTGGCCGAACAGAATCGAACCGATGGGTCGCGCGACGAAGGCGAGGCCGAAGGTCGCGAACGACGCCAGCAGCGCGGTGGTGTCGTTGCCCGCGGGGAAGAACAGACGGGGGAAGACGAGCACTGCGGCGGTGGCATAGATGTAGAAGTCGAAGAACTCGATGGACGTGCCGACCATCGAGGCGATCACGATGCGTGACCGCGGCACCTGGGGTGCGGGAATTGCGCCGTCGGGGGCGACGGCGTGTGCTGAACTCACGAATGCTCCTGAAGGGGGAAGTTCCCTGCAAATTACCTGATGAACACCTGAGAATTTCACGCCCCGGGGCTGTTCGTTGCCGGTTCGTGCAACATTCTCGTGTTTGCCCGCGCGGACGCGGAGGTACCCGTCCACGACAGCCGGGCGTCGCTCGGCATACAGGAAACAGTTAATCTGCTACCTAGGCACTACTGTCGATACGATCTTCCGCACAACACCGAGCAGAGCGATTACAAGGGGTCGAGAGTTGAGCGTCAGCAATGACAAGGGATACGGAAACGGCGTCCCGAACACGATTTCGTCGATACCTCTGACCGATGTCGATGCCCGCACCCCTGGTAGCGCCAGCATCGGAAATCTCGTCAAGGACGCCACCACTCAGGTCTCGACGCTCGTGCGCGCCGAAGTCGCCCTCGCCAAGGCCGAGGTCACCGGCGAGGTCAAGAAGGGTCTGCAGGGCAGCGTCTTCTTCATCATCGCGTTGACGGTGTTGCTGTTCAGCTCCTTCTTCTTCTTCTTCTTCGCCGCGGAGCTGCTCGATGTGTGGCTCTACCGTTGGGCCGCCTTCCTCATCGTGTTCGTATTCATGGTGTTGGCCGCGGCGCTGTTCGGATTCCTGGGCTACCGCAGGGTCAAGAAGCTGCGCAAGCCCGAGAAGACCATCGACTCGCTCAAGCAGGCGTCGACGGTGCTGCCGAACCAGCACGATTCCATCCCCGGAGTTCCCGGCTACAAGAAGTAGTAGCCCGGCGAATCGAGCAGTATGAATCAGCCCGATCCGTCCACGGTCCGATATCCGGGACAGTGGATCCATCGCGACATACACGCCAACGGAATCCGGTTCCACATCGTGGAGGTCGGCGAACACGCACCGGACGCACCGCTGGTGGTTCTGCTGCACGGCTTCGCCGACTTCTGGTACTCGTGGCGACACCAACTCGAGGCGCTCACGCGCTCGGGTGTCCGCGCCATCGCCGTCGACCTGCGCGGATACGGTGACTCCGACAAGCCTCCACGCGGATACGACGGGTGGACCCTCGCCGGCGACATCGTCGGACTCGTTCGCGCCCTGGGTTATCCGCACGCCACGTTCGTCGGCCATGCAGACGGCGGTCTCGTCTGCTGGGCCAGTGTTGCGCTCCACCCCCGCCTGGTGCGTTCGATGGTGCTGATCAACGCCCCACATCCCATCTCGCTACGTCGCTCCGTGTTGAAGGACTCCGCGCAGCGCGCTGCCCTGCTGCCACACTTCGTTCGCTACCAGGTTCCGTTGCGCCCCGAGAGACTGCTGACCCGGCGAGGCGGCATCGCGGTGGAAGAGCTGATGAGCAGCCGCGCCGGGTCCGCGTGGCAGGGCACCGAGGATTTCACGGACACCACGGCAAAGATGCGGTCGGCCATCCGAATTCCGGGTGCCGCGCACTGCGCACTCGAATATCAGCGCTGGGCGTTCCGCAGCCAGTTCCGTGCCGAGGGCCGCCGCTTCATGGACGCCGTGGACGTACGCACCTCGATCCCCGTCGCGCAGATCAGCGGCGACCTCGACCCGTATGTGCTGCCCACCACCCTCGACAGAGATCGACACTGGGCACCGGGGCTGACGCGTCGAACGGTGCGGGACGTGGGGCATTACGTGCACCAGGAAGCACCCGACGTGGTGTCCGAGGAGATTCTGCGGGTCGTGCGCGAAAGCTAGACGATGCAGTCGCCCGTGGCGACCGGCACCGGGGCATCGAAACTCTGCGCAAGTTCGTCCGCGATCTCCGTCGCCGTCAGCACGAATCCGGTGTCGGGGTCGTCGACGGCGGCACCGAACACGACTCCGAGTACCTCTCCGGACGAGTTGACCAGCGGTCCACCGGAGTTGCCCTGCCGCACCGATCCGCGGACGGTGTACACCTCGCGTTGGACGGTGCCGGTGCGGTAGATGTCCGGCCCGCTGAGATTGATGATCTCGCGGATGCGCGCCGGGCTCGCCGTGTACGGTCCGCCGCCGGGATAGCCGAGCACGATGGCGTCCGTTCCGGATTCGGCAGGCGCAGGCGCAAACGGCAGCACCGGGGCCTGGAGCTGCGAAACCCGAAGCACGGCAACGTCTTCTTCGGGGTCGAACAACACGACGTCGGCCGCCAGAGGTCCGTTCGGCGAATCGACGGTCACCTCGGACGTGCCTGCGACGACGTGCGCGTTGGTCATCACCAGATCCGATCCGACGACGAAGCCCGAACCTTCCAGCGCCTTCTGGCAGCTCGGCGCGATGCCGTTGATCTTGATGACGCTCGATTGCAGTTGCACCGGAATCGGTCCCGCTGCGATCCCGGAATCGGGTGCGGCGACGTTCGCGACCGGGGTGCGTCCGAACGGTCCGATGACGTCGGGGAGCCCGGACGTATCGAGCAACGCCGAGAATTCCTCGGGTACCTGCCGCAACCAGTCGGGTGCCACCTCGTCGACTTTGCCCAGGACCGTCGAGCCGCGTACCGCACTGGCGACCTCGGGCTGCGAGGACGACGTCAGTGGGATGGCGAGCAGCCACGCGGCCGCGAGAACGGCTGCGGCCTGCAACCCGGCACCGATGGTGCTGTCGACGGATCGTGCTCCGCGCGAATGGATTCCGCTGCGCAGTGCCCGCCCGAGAACCATGCCGGCCACCTCACCGACGATCACCAACACCACGATCAGTGCGATTCCGACGAACACCCGCGTTCGCGAACCGTCGACGTGTTCGAGCACGTGCGGTGCCACCAGAATTCCGGCGACGGCACCGAGAACGACACCGAGAAACGCCAGCGCCGACGCCACCGCCCCCTGCCGCCATCCCGACGACGCCGCCAGCAGTGCGATGGCAACCACCGCGATATCGACCCACCCTGAACCTGTCACCGATCGAGCCTCGCTCCTACCGCAGTCAAGCTGGCCTCCAGATCGCGTACGTCCCCCGTGTCCCACTCGGGCTCCCAGCCCGATACAGCCAGCAGACCCGCCAGGATACCGCCCGTGAAGCCCCACACCAGCATTCCCTGCACAGCGAACGCCGGCCCCTGGTAGCCCGCCGGGTGGCGCACCTGGAAGCGATTGTCCGGATCGAGCAACTCGCGCAACGGAACTCGCACCACTCGCTCGGTCTCGCCCGGATCGACGACGCGAACCGGGGTCGGCTGCTTCCAGTACGAGAGCACCGGAACCACGTCGAAGCGCGACGGCGGAACGTAGATGCCGGGCATCGTTGCCAGTGGCACGACGCCCGCCGGATCGAGTCCGGTTTCCTCCTGCGCCTCGCGCAGTGCCGTGCCGATCGGGCCGTCGTCGCCCGGGTCGGTCGCCCCACCGGGGAACGCGATCTGTCCGCTGTGATCTCGCAGAGTCGACGCACGCTGGGTCAGCAGGACGTCGGCCTCGGCGGGCAGTCCGCCGGGCGCCGTCGGATCGGCGTCGGCAGGTCCGCCGAAGAGCACCAACACCGCCGCCGAACGGGTCCGGTCGGCCGGCTGCGCGTGCCGCTGCAGCACCGGGTTGATGCCGGTGGTGTCGGTCAGTCCGCCCGCCCTGCCTGCGACGTCGAGCATCCGCCCGAGCCAATCGGGTGCACTCACGAATCGACCCCGAGGTTCACGCGAACGGCGTCGGCGATGTCGTCGACGCTCCGGAAGGGTTGTGGCAGCACCTTGGCGACAGTGCCATCCGCAGATATCAAAACGGAAACGGGCAACACGTTGGGTGCTCCCACGGCCGCGACGACGCGGCCCGCTCCGTCTTGAACCCCGGGCAGAGTGATGCCGTAATCGGTGAGCCGAGTCAGGCCGTTGGCCTCGTTGGCGTCGTTGTGGACCGTCAGGACCTCGATCTTCTCGCCCGCCCGTTCGGCGTACTGCTGCAGGTAGGGCAGCTCTTCGGCGCAGGGCCCGCACCAGTACGCCCAGATGTTGAGCAGGGCCGGGCGACCCGCGAGTACCTGGCCGAGGTCGACGTACGAGCCGTCGCCGATGCACTCGAGGGTGATCCCCGTCAGCGGACCGGATGCAGCACCGGACGGCGTCGGACATGCGGCGAGGCCTGCGTCTTGCCGTAGCGGAGCGAGGGCCTCGGGGGTGTCGGCGGCGCGACGCTCGTCCGTTCCCGGCGCTCGCTGCCCGAGGCCGGGAGAGTCCAGGGGCTGCGCGGTAGGTGCATCGCTCCGGGGCCACAGCGCGTAGACCATCCCGACCACCAGGATCAGAGCGACCAGTGACCACCGCAGAGCAGACTTGTTCACGGCACGATTCCGGCGAGGGCGAGGAGGTGATCGGTTTCCGGTCCCTTCACCAACGCAGCCGCGGCGGCGGGGTCGGTCGGGCCGGTCCCGAAGGAGGGGCAGTCCTTGGCGAGGACGCACACCCCACATGCGGGCGTACGAGCGTGGCAGACGCGTCGACCGTGAAAGATGACTCGATGCGAGAGCAGCGTCCACTCCTTGCGTTCGATGAGCGCGCCGACGGCGTGCTCGACCTTGACCGGGTCCTGCTCTTCGGTCCACTGCCAGCGCCGAACGAGCCGTCCGAAATGAGTGTCGACGGTGATTCCCGGAACATCGAAGGCATTACCGAGCACCACGTTGGCAGTCTTGCGGCCGATCCCGGGGAGCGTGACGAGATCCTTCAGCTTCGCCGGCACCTCGCCGTCGAAATTCTCCAGCAACTTCTGTCCGAGGCCGATCAGCGAGTTCGCCTTGTTGCGGTAGAACCCCGTGGTGCGGATGTACTCCTCGAGCTCGGCGCGGTCGGCCTCTGCGTAGTCGCGGGCTGTGCGGTATTTCACGAACAGTGCCGGGGTGACCATGTTGACGCGCTTGTCGGTGCACTGCGCGGACAGGATGGTCGCGACGGCGAGTTCGAGGGGCGTGGTGAAGTCCAGCTCGCAGTACACATGCGGGAAGGCAGTGTTCAACGTCCGGTTCATCCGCCGAGCTCGGCGCACGAGCCCGAGGTGAGTCTCCTCGCGTTTGCGCACGTCGGGGCGTTTCGGAGCTGTCGAATCCACTCCACAACTGTACGGACAAGAATGCGTAACGTTCCTCGCGGCAGCAGTGGGCTGTGTTTGTATCGAGACCTTTTCGGTGTTAACTGGCCGGTATGCAAGGACTCGCCGTGGTGCTCTTTCCGGTACTACTCATGCTCTTCGCACTCGCGATGGAACGCGTCGAGTTCCGGCTCAGCAAGCTCGGCGTCCGGGAGCAGGAAGTGCAGGAGTTCCTCGATCAGGCGAGTACGTCCGAGGTCGCCACCCTCGCGAACGAGGGCTTCCCGCACGCGTTGGCCCGATTCAACACCCGCAAGCGCCGACAGACCCCGCCGCGGACCGTCGACACGCGCGACGGCATGGTCGACCAACGAGCCAGCTGAGCGCACGTTTCGTCCCATTGGTCGTAATTTCGATGAATTTAGAGTGAACGGGAACACACGACCGAGACCTCTGGCAACCTGTGGTGGCGTCGATCACTCGGTTTTCACCGACTCGAAGTAGACTCCCCTGAGGTAATTGTTGTGTTTGATCATCGGATCGGCGTCGACGCCTGAACTGCACCGCAGTTCGGTGCATGGCACGAACTGTGTACAAACGCTTTCGGTGGTGCGGGTTGCCGCGTCACCGACATCCCAAAAGGAGCGCAAGTGGACGACGTCCTGGCACGGGCCGGCATCTTCCAAGGAGTCGAACCCTCTGCGGTTGCGGCACTGACGAAGCAGCTGCAGCCTGTCGATTTCCCCCGTGGACACGTGGTGTTCAACGAGGGTGAGCCCGGAGACCGGCTCTACATCATCGTTTCCGGCAAGATCAAGCTCGGGCGACGCTCCCCCGACGGCCGCGAGAACCTGCTGACGATCATGGGACCGTCGGACATGTTCGGCGAGCTGTCGATCTTCGACCCCGGCCCCCGTACGTCCTCGGCCACCACGGTCACCGAGGTGCGCGCGGTCAGCATGGACCGAGCAGCACTCAAGGACTGGATAGACCAGCGCCCCGAGATCGCCGAGCAGTTGCTGCGCGTACTGGCCCGCCGGTTGCGTCGCACCAACAACAACCTGGCCGACCTCATCTTCACCGACGTCCCCGGACGCGTGGCGAAGGCGCTGTTGCAGCTCGCTCAGCGCTTCGGCACTCAGGAAGCGGGATCGCTGCGCGTCACCCACGACCTGACGCAGGAAGAGATCGCTCAGCTCGTCGGTGCCTCTCGTGAGACCGTCAACAAGGCACTGGCCGACTTCGCGCACCGCGGATGGCTGCGCCTCGAAGGCAAGTCCGTGCTGATCTCGGACTCCGAGCGTCTGGCACGCCGAGCTCGCTAGGCCGAGTTCCGTCGGGACAGCAGCTCGCTAGCTCTCGCGGAGGTAGGCCAGCTGCGTCTTGACCGACATCCGCGCAGCCGGCCACAACTTCTTGTCCACGTCCGCATAGACGTGCCGTACCACCTGCATCGGTTTCGCGTTCTCGCCGAGCTCGGCGAGCGCCGAGCGAACCTGATCCAGCCGCTGCCGACGGTGGGCGCGATACGCTCGCGCCACCTCGGCGGTGTCCGGCAACTCCGGCCCGTGACCGGGAAGCACGGTCTTCCCCGCTCCGGCTGCTTCGAGCCGGTCCAACGACTGCAGATAATCCGCGAGCGAGCCGTCCTTCGGGTCCAGGACCGTGGTGCCGCGGCCGAGGATCGTGTCTCCCGTCAGGATCGCGTCGTCCAGCACGAAGCTCACCGAATCCGCGGTGTGACCGGGCGTGTGCAGAACCTCGATCCGAAGCCCGGCGGCCTCGATGACCTCGCCGTCGACCAGGCTAACGCCGTCCCCGTGCAGGAACTTCTCCCCGACCGCGCGAACCGGCGCCGCCGTCTTTCGGTGAAAACGCTTCAGCCCACCGGTGTGATCGGCGTGGCGGTGGGTCACCAGCGTCAGCACCACCGTGCCCGACGCGGCGACGGCCTCGAGATGGGCTCGGTCCTTCGGCCCCGGATCGACGACGATGCACTCATCCGACCCCGGCGCCTGCAGAATCCAGGTGTTCGTTCCGTCGAGCGTCATCTTGCCCGGGTTGTCGGCGAGCAGAACCGACGCAGTGGGCGTCACCTGCCGGAGTAGTCCGTACGCGGGATGCTGGGGGTTCGAAACGGCCATTGAAATACTGTAGGTCGCCGGCCCAGGTGGGGCAGGAGCGGAGCCTGCAGAAGCGACCCGTGTTCCAGGAGCGGAGCCTGCAGAAGCGACCCATGTTGCAGATGCGGACTACCGTCGACACCTATGAAGATCGGACTCGTCGGAGCGGGCCCCTGGGCTCGCAAGACTCAAGCCCCCTCGTTGCTCGCTCATCCCGGCGTCGACTTCGCCGGAGTGTGGGCCCGACGGCCCGAGGCGGCGGCCGAGATGGGGGCACCGGTCTTCGAATCGTTCGATGCCCTGCTGGGTGCGGTCGACACGGTTGCCTTCGCGGTACCACCGGCCGTGCAGGCCGGATACGCGCTCCGCGCGGTGGAGGCGGGCAAACATGTGTTGTTGGACAAGCCGATTGCCGCAACGGTGGCCGAGGCCGAGGAACTGGCCTCGGCAGTGACGGCTGCAGGCGTGCGCTCGATGGTGACGCTGACTCTCCGGTTCGCCTCGGAGACAAGGCAATTCCTCGACGCGGTCGCCGGGCGACCGTGGGCAGCGGGCTCGGGAACCTGGTTCTCCGGTGCTGTCCTCGGCGGGGCGTACGCGAACTCGCAGTGGCGACACGACGACGGGGCGATCCTCGACATCGGGCCACACGTGTTCGACCTGCTCGACGCCGCGCTGGGAACCATTGCACACGTTGCTTATTCACACCGCGAGGTGGCGGCCGACAGTTGGACCGTGGTGCTCGAGCACGAGGGCGGAGCCCGCAGCACGGTGCACTTGTCGCTGCGGACTCCGATCATGCCGTCCCTGATGCGAATCGAACTCAGCGGCACCGACGGCGTCGCCACTCTCACCGACCGATCGACCTCGTCGACCGACTGCTTCGCCGTCCTGCTGGACGAATTCCTCGAGTCGGTCGACAAGGGTGTCGATCACGAATGCTCGGTACACCGAGGACTGCACCTGCAGAAGGTGATTGACGGGGCGCGAGAGTGGGCACCCCGATTCGATGACCACGATTGACGTCAAAGACGCGATGTTCCACTACGTCTCCGCGCCGCATCGTTCGATGGACCAGTACATGACGATCGTGTTCGACTCGGACGCTGCGGAAGCGCCGAGCTTCGAGGACGTCGTGGCGCATCTCGAACGACGTGCGCGACGCGTTCCGAGATTGAAGATCCGCATCTGCGAGGCGCTCGGCCAGCTCGAGCACCCACGGTGGGTGAACGATCCGCTGCCCGTTCGCGACCACGTGGTCGATCACGATCTGGCGGACGGCCGGCACACGTTGGAATCCTTTCTGGCCGAGCTGTCCACCGTTCCGATCGATGCAACCGACCGTGCATGGACCGTCCACGTCGGCCGTGGGGCACCGTCGATCGAGGGCGTGCGCGGCGTGGCCACGGTCGTGGTCGTTCAGATCAGTCACGCCCTGTCCGATGGGTCCGTCGGCACGGGCATCGCGCGAGCTCTGTTCGGGCCGGATGAGTTGACGGAGGACGTGCATTTCGCCGACGACCCTGCGGTGTCTCGTCCACGCCCGATACGCGATGCACTCCGAGGTCTGCTGCTTCTTCCGGTCCGCTGGCTGCGCTCGCAGAAGACGATGCGTCGGTCGCAGCGTGGATACTTGGCCGCCGTCGCCACGGGTGAGATTTTCGCGCCGCAGCCGGTGCAGACCACTTACCTCAATGCACACCCGGACGGCACCCGAGCCGTACACATATTGCAATTCCCGAAAGATCGATGGACCAGCGGCACCGCGACCGTCACGGTCACCGCACTCACCGCAGTGGGTGCAGCCTTGCGTGAACACCTCGGGATGCGCGGAGAGAAAGGTGTGGAGCATCTGCGTGCGCTGGTTCCCGCCGCACTGGATACGTCGGTGGAGTGGCCGGCCATCAATCGCACGATTCCCACTGCCGTCGCTCTGCATCCGCAGCTGACCGACGCGACGGAGCGGGCATACGCCGTCTCGCGCGCAATGACACCCCAACGGGCTCACGTGAACGATCGCCGTCACGTCGACGCCACCCGCTCCGCCGAGGGCTACCCAGCCGCCCTGCTGATCGGTTTCGGGCGCCGAGCCCGGCTCGCTGCTCAGCGCACCGGAATGCCCGAACGCACGACCACACACACCACGGTGTCCAGCGTGAACCGGACGAGCTTGACCCTCGAACTGGGGTCGAATCGGGCGAGACTGTTCGCAGGAACGGCCTCGCTCGGTCCCGGCTGCAGCCTGAGTCACGCAGTCTACGGGTACGGCGATGTCGTGACGGTCTGCGTAACAGCCTGCCCTACAACGGTTCCCGACCACGCCGGCTATGTCGAGACTCTACGAACGGCGATCGAGGAGACCTGCTCAGCGCTGCACGACCGATAACTCGACTACTGCAGCTCGACGATGAGCTCCACTTCCACCGAAGCACCGAGGGGCAGTTCGGCGACACCCACGGCCGAGCGCGCATGCTTGCCAGCATCGCCGAAGATCTCACCGATGACGTTCGACGCCCCGTTGATCACCCCGGGCTGACCGGTGAATCCCGGTGCGGAGGCGACGAAGCCGACCGCCTTGATCACCCGGGCCACCGAATCGATGCCGACGAGCGCGTGCACGGCGGCGAGCGCGTTCAGGGCGCAGATGCGCGCCGCTGCGGTGGCGTCCTCAGCGGTGACGTCGCCGCCGACCTTGCCCGCGGACGTGAGGTTTCCGTCCACGATCGGCAACTGCCCGGACGTGTGGACGAGCGAGCCGACCTGCACCGCCGGGACGTAGGCCGCCAGCGGCGGTACGACGTCGGGCAGCTCGATGCCCAGCTCGGACAGTCGTTCGCTCCACTTCGCCACGGGCGCTCAGGCCTTCGGGCGCTTGAAGTACGCGACCAACGTGTCGCCGCCGTTGGGTCCCGCCATGATCGTGACGAGCTCCCAACCCTCGGAGCCGTAGTTGTCGAGGATCTGCTTGGTGGCGTGAATCAGAACAGGTGCGGTGAAGTATTCCCAGATGGTCTTTTCGCTCATGACTGATGAGCCTATCGTTCGGTTCCGCCCCCGCGGTGCCGGAACTACAGTCGTTGCATGGATCGGCTCGATATCAAGGACGCCATCTATCACTTCGCGCGCGACCGCGGTGATTCTCGAGACCAGTTCTCCCTGACTGCGTTCGACTCGGTCGACCGCGCCGCGCCCTCGTTCGACGAGATCGTCGCGCACATGGAGGCCCGAGCGCCCCTCGTTCCTCGCCTGGGACTGCGGCTTCGGGAGGCCCCGCTGAATCTGGACTATCCGCGATGGGTATCCGATACCTCCCCGCTGGCCGAACGGATGTCCGATCACGATCTGGGCGGTGCTTCCTGGGCCGAATTCGAGGCCTTGATGGGCGACCTGCTCCGCACCCGTCTCGATCTCCGAGAACACTCCTGGCACCTGCACGTGGTGCGTGGAATCGGTTCTGCTCCGTTGATGCAGGGTGCGGTCACGGTGGTGATATTGCAGGTCGGGCACGCCCTGACCGACGGGCTGGGCGTCTCGAAGATGGTTCGCGCACTGTTCGAGCCGTTGTCCGCGGCAGGCACGGCAGCGTCTTCGAAGACCGAGCCCGAGCGGGGGAACCCCGTCGCCGGCGTTCTCGGTGCTGTGGTTCGGGCACCGGTGGATCTCGTGCGATCGCGGTGGGAGGCCCGCCGAGCGATTCGCGCCTACCAGGGGACGCCGCCCGGCCCGCCGTCGGTTGCCGCCACGTCGCTGAACAGCGCCGTGGGGCCGTATCGAGTCGTCCGCATCGTGCCGATGCAGATGACGGAAGTCCGCGCGGGCGCCGCGTCGGTGACGGTGTCCGCTCTCTGCGCCGTCGGCCCGTGTCTCGATCGGTATCTCGGCGGCGGTCTCGAGCCACTGTCCGAGACCGGAGGCACCGTTGCGGCGTTCGTTCCGATGGCCCTACCTCGCGACGTGGAATGGCCGGCAGCGAATCGAGCGGTGGTCGGGACGGTCGATCTCCACGTCGGCGAACCCGATCTCGAGAAGCGGGCCGAGCTGATCAGTGCGTCGCTCGCAGTCGAACGAGCCAGAGTGACGGCTGCACCACTGCTTCGCGTCGCGCGTGCGGACGAGCGGGTGCCTGCTCCGATCGTCCGATTCGTGCAAGGACGTCGATTCCGAAAACACGACCGCTCTCCGGCGCGCGTCGGCGCTCAGACAACCGTGGTCAGTGTCGACCGGGGCCGCGCGGATCTCGAGCTGTGTGGTGCCGTCGCGCGTTTCTCGGCGGGATTCGGGTTTCTCGAGGACGGCCAGTGTCTGAATCATGGTTTCTTCGGTCTCGGCAACATGGTGACGATCGCGATGGTCGCCTGTCCCGACGCAGTTCCGGATCTCGACGCGTACACACAGGGATTGGTCGACCGACTCCGCCGACACTCGGGGCAGAGTTAGACACTTCGGTCGGACTCCCGAGGACGACCTCTATATGGTCGGGGTGTGGGTATAGCGAACGAAGAGGGATGGCCGGCGAAGGCAGATGCCGCGCGGCTGCATTTCGTATCCGGTAAGGGCGGGACCGGCAAGACGACCGTCGCTGCCGCATTGGCGTTGGCGCTCGCGGCGGGCGGTCGACGGGTGTTGCTGGTCGAGGTCGAGGGCAGACAGGGCATCGCGCAGCTCTTCGACGTGCCGCAGCTTCCGCCGCAGGAGACGCGCGTCGCCTCGGCGGACGGCGGCGGCGAGGTCTACGCACTGGCCATCGACATCGAGACCGCGTTCCTCGAATACCTCGAGATGTTCTACAACCTCGGCTTCGCCGGCCGCGCGATGCGCAAGATCGGTGCCATCGAGTTCGCGACGACCATCGCACCCGGCCTGCGCGATGTGCTGCTGACCGGCAAGGTCAAGGAATGTGTGGTGCGGACCGACAAGAAGGGCAACCGCATCTACGACGAGATCGTCGTCGACTCGCCGCCGACCGGCCGCATCGGAAACTTCCTGGACGTCACCAAGGCGATGGCCGACCTGGCCAAGGGCGGACCGGTTCGTTCACAGAGCGAGGGCGTGGTTCGATTGCTGCACTCGGCCGACACCGTCGTGCACCTGGTGACGCTGCTCGAGGCGCTGCCGGTCCAGGAGACGGCCGACGCGGTACGTGAGCTCGAGGCGGCTGATCTTCGGCTCGGCACGGTCATCGTCAATCGCACCGAACCGACGTACCTGCCGGCCGAGTCCCTCGAAGCCATCGCCGAGGGCGAGATCGATGCCGTCGCCATTGCTGACGGTCTCGCCAAGACCGGAATCACGTTGTCCGAGGCGGACTTCGCGGGGCTGCTCACCGAATCGATCGAGCATGCGGCGACGCTCTCGGCTCAGGTGGAGAGCGCAACCACGCTCGACGAACTCGACGTAGCGCGGATGTCGCTGCCGATGTTGGCCGACGGTGTCGATCTCGGCGGCTTGTACGAGCTCGCCGCCAAGCTTGCAGAACAGGGTGTCCGATGACTCGACCAGTAGCGACCGAACTCGATGTCGACCGCATTCTGACCGATCCCACGTCGCGGATCGTCGTCGTCTGCGGGGCGGGCGGCGTCGGCAAGACGACCACCGCAGCAGCGATGGCGCTGCGTGCTGCCGAGCAAGGCAGGCGCGTGGTGGTGCTGACGATCGATCCGGCCCGCCGCCTGGCTCAGGCCCTCGGTCTCGGCGATCTCGACAACAGCCCGCAGCCGGTGAAGTTGGGTGCCGGTGCCAAGGGCGAACTGCACGCGATGATGCTGAATATGCGGCGCACGTTCGACGAGATGGTCATCGAGCACTCGACGCCGGAGAAGGCCGAGCAGGTGCTGGCCAATCCGTTCTATCAGACTGTCGCGTCGTCGTTCTCGGGCACGCAGGAGTACATGGCGATGGAGAAGCTGGGGCAGTTGTCCCTGGACTCGTCGTGGGATCTGATCGTGGTGGACACTCCGCCGTCGCGCAATGCACTGGACTTTCTCGATGCGCCGCAGCGACTCGGCTCGTTCCTCGACGGCCGTTTCATCCGTCTGCTCACCGCTCCCGGCCGCGGCATCACCCGCGTGGTCACCAGTGCGATGAGCTTGGCCATGCGCGGTGTCTCCACCGTGATCGGTAGCCAAATGCTTTCCGACGCATCGGCTTTCGTTCAATCGCTGGACTCGATGTTCGGCGGTTTCCGCGAGCGGGCGACGCGTACCTACCAGTTGCTACGCGAGGACGGCACCAGCTTCCTCGTCGTCGCTGCCGCAGAACCCGACGCCCTGCGTGAGGCAGCGTTCTTCGTGGAGCGATTGTCCGCTGAGAAGATGCCGCTGGCCGGCTTGGTGGTGAACCGGACGCACCCGACGTTGTCGACGGTGCAAGCCGATCACGCCGCGACCGCCGCGGATCTGCTCGATCGAATCGAGGACCCCGGCGCGGATCTGACCGCCGCAGTCCTGCGGATCCACGCCCAGCGTGCAGTCACGGCAGCGCGGGAGGTGCGGTTGCTTCGCCGCTTCACCGGTGCGCACCCCCGGGTGCCCATCGTCGGTGTTCCGTCGTTGCCGTTCGAGGTCTCCGACCTCGCCGCGCTGCGTGCGGTGGCCGATCAGCTGACCCGCAAGGGCTAGATCGGCCGTACCTGGCAGGGCTGATCCAGCCCTGCCAGAAAGGGTGCTAGATAGCTGCTTGCTGCTGGCGCTGGGTCTCGAAGAACTCGGACCAGGAATCGACCTCGGGGTGCTGCTTGAGCAGCGCCCGGCGCTGGCGTTCCGTCATGCCGCCCCAGACACCGAACTCGACACGGTTGTCGAGTGCATCCGCACCGCACTGCATCAGCACCGGGCAGTGCCTGCAGATGGTTGCAGCTTTGCGCTGTGCTGCACCCCGGACGAACAGCTGGTCCGGGTCAGTGCCCTTGCAACGGGCGTGCGACACCCAGGCGATGCGTGCTTCTGCTTCTTCTACATCGAGTCGCGTCGGCGCGGTTGTCGTGTGCATGCGGATACCCCTTTGCGTTGCGGACGTCCTCGCTGGACGTCCCGGAGGCTCGAAGCGGTTTGTACCTCGTCAGGCGAAGCACAAATTCTAGGAGCTGCCCCACATTCATTATCAAGTGTTATGCGAATCACACCGTGCTCATAATTTAGGTAAAGCGAGCCCCGAATGCAAGACGGCGGGGTCACATTTCTGGTACGGCCGTCCCGAGCAGGGGCGCAGCACACAGCGCATGCATGCCTCTGCCGGTCCGGGCGGCACCCACGTACGCTGTGCTCTGTGTCAGTTGGAAAAACCGTGGCGAAGCTCGCCGGATGTTCAGCACTCGCCGGTGCATTGCTCGCCGGCGTGATGTTCCCCTTGGCCGGTGGGTTCGGGTACGCGTCCAACCGCGCCGCCGATACCG
This sequence comes from Rhodococcus sp. NPDC076796, assembly GCF_040702765.1. NCBI lineage: Bacteria > Bacillati > Actinomycetota > Actinomycetes > Mycobacteriales > Nocardiaceae > Rhodococcus > Rhodococcus sp. NPDC076796. The sequence goes on from NZ_JBFBMS010000002.1 coordinate 492,942, forward strand.
TCGACAACGTCTCGGCCGAGCTGGTCGAAGGCGCAGTGCCTGCCGTCTCGACGATGACGGACGTCAACGGCAATCCCATCGCCTGGCTGTACGAGCAGCGCCGATTCGAGGTGCCGAGCGACCAGATCTCCAACGAGATGAAGCTCGCCATCGTCTCGATCGAGGACCGCCGCTTCGCCGAGCACCAGGGTGTGGACTGGCAGGGCACGCTCCGAGCGTTCCTGACCAACACGACCAGCGGGCAGGTGGAGCAGGGCGCGTCCACCATCGATCAGCAGTACGTGAAGAACTATCAGCTGCTCGTGGTGGCCAAGACCGACGCCGAACGCCGCGCGGCGATCGAGACGACGCCCGCTCGCAAGATCCGTGAGATCCGGATGGCGTTGACGCTCGACAAGGAACTGACCAAGGACGAGATCCTCACCAGGTACCTCAACCTGGTGCCGTTCGGCAACGCGTCCTTCGGCATCCAGGACGCAGCCCAGACGTACTTCGGCATCGACGCCAGCCAGCTCAGCGCCGTCCAGGCAGCGATGCTCGCGGGCATGGTGCAGTCCAGCTCGGCGCTCAACCCGTACACCAACGAGGAGGGCGTGATCGAGCGCCGGAACACCGTGCTCGACACGATGATCCAGAACCTCCCCGAGCGCGCTTCGGAGCTGGAGGCACTCAAGTCCGAGCCGCTCGGCGTGCTGCCGGTCCCGCAGACCCTGCCCCGCGGATGCATCGCGGCAGGTGACCGCGGGTTCTTCTGCGACTACGCATTGGAATACCTCGCCGAGGCCGGAATCAGCCAGGAGCAGATCGACAAGGGCGGATACCTGATCCGCACGACGCTCGACCCCGCGGTGCAGAACTCCACCAAGGCCGCTCTGGTCGAGAACACCAGCCCCTCGCTCGACGGCGTTGCCACAGTGATGAACGTCGTCGCGCCGGGCCAGGACCAGCACCGGGTGCTCGCGATGGGCAGCAGCCGCACGTACGGCCTCAATGCCGACGACGACGAGACCGTCCAGCCGCAACCGCACTCCCTCGTGGGCAACGGAGCGGGCTCCATCTTCAAGATCTTCACCACGGCCGCCGCCATGGAGCGCGGACTGGGCACCAGCGCAACGCTGCAGGTTCCCAAACGCGTGGAGGTCAAGGGCGTCGGCGACGGCGGTGCACGAAACTGCCCGGCAGCGACCTACTGCGTGGAGAACGCGGGCAATTACCCACCAGCGCTGTCCATCACCGACGCGCTGGCTCAGTCCCCCAACACCGCGTTCGTCAAGCTGATCGAATCGGTGGGAGTCACCCCTACGGTCGATATGGCCGTTCGCCTCGGGCTGCGCTCGTACAACGACCCGGGTTCGTCGGGCACCGAGCAGTCGATGGCCGATTTCCAGAAGAGCCAGAACCTCGGTTCGTTCACCCTCGGACCCGCCTGGGTGAACCCGCTGGAGTTGTCCAACGTGGCTGCCACCCTGGCGTCCGGTGGCAAATGGTGCCCGCCCACCCCGATCGACTCGATCTTCGACCGCGACGGTAAGCCCGTTCCGGTCGCTCACCAGGCGTGTGAGCAGGTCGTCGAGCCCGGTCTGGCGAACACCCTCGCCAACGCGATGAGCAAGGACGATCAGGCAGGCGGCACGTCCGCCGCCGCGGCCGGCTCGGTCGGCTGGACGCTGCCGATGGCGGGTAAGACCGGCACCACCGAGTCGAACCGTTCCTCGGGCTTCCTCGGGTTCACCAACAACTACGCCGCCGCCGTGTACACCTACGGCGACTCCCCCACGCCCAGCGAGATCTGCTCGTTCCCACTGCGACCCTGCGGGTCCGGCAACCTCTTCGGCGGTAACGAGCCGGCCAGGACGTGGTTCGACGCCATGAGCCCGATCGCCACCAACTTCGGACCCGTCACGTTGCCACCCGTCGACCAGAAGTACGTCCGCGGCTCGGCCAACGGCCAGGTTCCCGATGTCACCGGTCAGAGCCAGTCGTCTGCGACGTCCACGCTGCAGGGTGCGGGCTTCCAGGTGACCGCGGTGACGACGGCCGATCAGGCTGCACGCGGCACCGTGGTGTCGACGTCGCCGTCGGGCTCGGCGGTCCCCGGATCCAACATCACGATCTACGTCAGTGACGGTTCGGTTCGACCGGCCCCGGCTCCGACGCCCGCGCTGCCGAACATCCAGATTCCGGACCTACCGCCGGGCATCCAGATCCCGGCGATCCCGGGTATCACCGTTCCTCGTTGAGCGGCTGCGCCGCATGTGAGTAGAAGTTCGTAGCGTGCTACGAACTTCTACTCACATGGGTGGTCACAAGCGGTCTTTGACAGCCTTCGACAGGCGTGATCCGTCGGCCTTGCCTGCGGCGAGTCCCGACGCGACCTTCATGACCTGGCCCATCTGCTTCATCGCCGGTCGCTCGCCCAGTTCTTCAGCGACCTGGGCGATAGCGGTGTCCACGATGGTGGCCAGCTCCTCGTCCGTGAGCGGAGTGGGCAGATACTCGTTGATGATCTGCGCCTCTGCATGCTCGTTGGCGGCGAGCTCGCCGCGGCCGTTCTGCGTGTAGATCTCGGCCGACTCGCCGCGCTTCTTCGCTTCCTTGGCAAGCACTTTGAGAACGTCGTCGTCGGTCAGATCGTGGGCCTCCTTGCCGGAGACCTCCTCGGTCTGGATGGCGGCGAGAATCATGCGCAGCGTCGCCAGGCGGAGTTTGTCCTTCGCCTTCATCGCTGCGGTCAGGTCGGTACGGAGGCGGGCCTTGAGTTCGGACATGGCGGAAACGCTACGCGGCGCAGTCGTCGGCTCGCACGTCCATATCCGGTTGCTGACGTATCGTGGATGAGGTGTCCGCACAATTCAGTCACCCGTTACTCCCCACCTCGACCCAGCTGCGCAGTGCCTCGACGCAACTGCGCTCGGTTGCCGAGCACGCGCGAGATGCCGTCAGAGCGTCCCCGCTGAGAAGTTCCGTGATCGGGACTGCGGGAGCCGCGGCGCTGGGCGTCGGATACGCCACACTCATCGAGCGCAACGCGTTCACGCTGCGCGAGACATCCATGGCGGTGCTCGAGCCGGGTTCGGCGACGCTGCGCGTGCTGCACATCAGCGACCTGCACATGATGCCCGGCCAGCGAATGAAGCAGAACTGGCTGCGCGAACTGGACCGCCTCGACCCCGATCTGGTCGTCAACACCGGAGACAATCTTTCCCACCAGCGTGCCGTCCCCAGCGTCGTGCAGGCTCTTGGGCCGCTGCTGGCTCGGCCGGGTCTGTTCGTGTTCGGTAGCAACGACTACTTCGCGCCCAAGCCGAAGAACCCATTCAAGTACTTCGACAAGAACCACAAGCGCACCACCGGCGACTCGCTGCCGTGGCGCGACCTACGGGCCGCGTTCTCCGAGCGGGGCTGGCTCGACGTGACGCATGTGCGCCGCGAGCTCGAGGTGGCCGGGGTGCGGATCGCGTCGGCGGGCGTCGACGATCCGCATCTGAAGCGCGATCGATACGACACCATCGCCGGTCAGCCCAATCCGTTGGCAGACCTGCGCCTGGGCATCACCCATTCGCCCGAGCCGCGAGTGCTGGACAAGTTCGCCCAGGATGGTTACGACCTCGTCCTCGCCGGACACACCCACGGCGGCCAGCTGTGCCTGCCGTTCTACGGCGCTCTGGTGACCAACTGCGAGATCGACCGTTCGCGCGTCAAGGGTCCGTCCAAGTGGGGTGCGCACACCCAGCTGCACGTCTCCGCTGGCCTCGGAACGTCGCCGTACGCGCCTGCGCGGTTCTGCTGCCGGCCCGAAGCAACCCTGATCACGCTGACTCCGGCCCCGAGAATGGGTCCGAAAAACGTCTCCGACGAGGGCGTTTCGCGTTCCGAGGCAGTCGTGAGTTAGACTTCTCCAGCGGTACACGGGGTGTGGCGCAGCTTGGTAGCGCGCTTCGTTCGGGACGAAGAGGTCGTGGGTTCGAATCCCGCCACCCCGACACAGATAGGCGTAGATGGACTCGCTCGATTCACTCGAGCGGGTCCATTTTCAGTTGTGCGGCGGTCACGTACTGTGAGTCGACCTTGCCGGAGCCAGCGAACGGACTTCTCGACATGCCGACACCCACCCGCGTACACGTCAAGCACCGTTTCGTCTCTCCCCCCGAGGTCGTCTTCGCGGCGTTGTCCGAGCACGAGAACCTGGGCCCGCTGTTCCTGGCCAAGATCCGTCGCGTGAAAGACGGAGACACCTCCCGCAACGGCGTCGGCTCGATTCGCAGCCTGAAGCTGGGTCCGTTGCCCGCGTTCGAGGAAACCACGATCACCTCCGAACCCCACTCGTTGATCGAGTACCGCATCACCAAGGGCGGCCCGCTACGCGGCCACTGGGGCGTGCAGAAGTTCACCCCCACCGCCGACGGCGGCACCGACCTCGATTACACGATCGGGTTCGACGCGCCCGTCCCCGGCCTCGCCGCGATCGTCGGTAAGGCACTGACGTCGAGCATCTCGAAGAACCTGTCGACCCTCGCCCAGTAGCACCGAAGTCCATTGACAGCACGAGACCCCGATCGACGGTCTCGATCGGGGTCTCGTGTGGTCGGAATCAGCTGGACGCTGCGCGCAGTTTTTCCAACAGCGGTCCCGCGGCCTCGGCCAGGAAGCGTTCCTGAGTTTCGTCGCCTACCTGAACCAGGGCGATGTCGGTATACCCGGCCTCCCAGTACGGCTTCACGGCCTCGACGATGGCGTCCAGGTCCGGTCCACACGGAATGGTGTCGGCCACGTCCTCTTTGCGCACGAACTTGGTGGCTCCGGCGAATCCGGCCGTCGTCGGTAGATCGGCGTTGACGGCCCAGCCGCCCGCGAACCAGCGGAATCGGTCGTGAGCCCGATCGATCGCGGCGCCGGAGTCCGGATCCCAGGAGATGGGGATCTGCCCGATGGACCGCGCCGGTCCCTCGTGGTTGTCGGACCATGCTTTGACGAGATCGGCGTCCGGCTCGGTGGCGATCAGGTGATCGCCGTATTCGGCGAACCGGGCCACGGCCTTCTCACCGCCGGCTGCGATGCCGATGGGCACGCCACCCTCGGGCAGGTCCCAGATCCGGGCGGAGTCGACGCGAAAGTGCTTGCCGTCGTATGTGACCAAGCCACCGGCGTGCAACGCCCTGATGATCTCGAGCGCCTCGACGAACATGTCCTGCCGCTTGTCGATGGACGGCCAGCCCTCGCCGACGACGTGCTCGTTGAGGTTCTCGCCACTGCCGAGGCCGAGGGTGAAGCGGCCGTCGGCCAGGATCTGCATCGTCGCGGCCTTCTGCGCGACGACGGCGGGGTGGTACCGGATGATTGGGCACGTCACGTACGTCATCAGCTCGACGCGTTCGGTGGCCTGAGCGACCGCGCCCAGCGTCGTCCAGGCGTACGGCGAGTGCCCCATCGAGGACAGCCACGGCGAGTAGTGGTCGCTGGCGACCTCGAAGTCGAAACCGACCTTCTCGGCACCGACGGCGTACTTCACCAACTCTTTCGGGCCGCTCTGCTCGGTCATCAAGGTGTATCCGAAATTGGTCATATGTGTCTCCTAAATTGTTGCGACGGAACCGGCGTCGACTCGGTAGTTCGATCCGTTGACGAAGCTGGCGCGGTCCGAGCACAGGAACGTGATCACCGCGGCAACTTCCTCGGGTTCGCCCCGGCGTCCCAGCTCCATGTACGGACGCTCCTCGTCGAGGAAGCTCTCGATGGCACCGTCGCGGTCGGTGCCCTTCTCCTCGGCGCGCTTGTCCATCATCGCGTCGGTCATCGGGGTGTGAATGAACGCAGGAGAGACCGCATTGACCAGCAGCCCCTCCGACGCGTAGCTGCGCGAGAGCCCCTTGGCCAGAGCCAGAACCCCGGCTTTGGCTGAGCAATAAGGCAATTCGTCGTCGTAGGGCTGCACGGCGTCCTCCGACGTCAGCAGCACGATGCGTCCCCAGCCACCGCGGCGGAGGGCGGGCAGGAATGCCCGCAACAGTCGCACCGGTCCCATCAGGTCGATGTCGAGGGTGGAACGCCACCCTTCCTCGTCGATCTCGTGGAACAGCCCCTGGGCACCCGTCACGCCAGAGGACTGGACGAAGATGTCGATGTCGCCCACGGCCTGCTGCGTGCGTGCGGCCAGGTTCTCGACGGCCTCGGTGTCGGTGACGTCCGCAGCGAAGGCGAACAATTGCCCTTCCGGTGCCCCGAGTTCGGCCGCTGCGTCGTCGAGCGAGCTCTGATCCTTGTCGCTGACGACGACCCGAACGCCCTCGGCCAACAGCATTTTCGCGGTGTGCCAGCCGATGCCGGAGTCTGCGCCGGTCACCAGCGCAGTTCTACCGTCGATTCCCAGATCCATACGATCCCACTTTGCACTAGAGGTTGATGTCAGGCTGTGGCGTCGTGCGAGCGCGCGATGGTCAGCGCCGCATTCACCAGGGCCAGGTGGCTCAAGCCCTGCGGGAAGTTACCCAGAAACGATCCATCCGAAGCATCGATCATTTCGCTGTACAACCCGACGTCGTTGGACAGCTCCACCAACTGGTCCATCAGGGCCGTGGCCTCGTCGTCTCGACCGACGCAGGACAACGCCGACACCCGCCAGAAGGCGCAGGCCACGAAGGTCACTTCTTCCTCGGACACGCCGCTGTAGCGATACATCAGCGGTCCGGCACCGAGTTCTTCGACGAGCGCATCGATGGTGGACGAAAGACGTTCTCCGCGATCGAAATCCATCTCGGCTGCCAGCAGCACCGACGCATCGAGCCCGTCTGCACCCGGGTACGCGAGGTAGGCCTGACGCTCGTCCGACCAACACTCGGTATCGATGTAGTGCCGGATGCGTTCCTTCTCGGCCTTCCACCGATCCGGTATGCCCGGGATCTCCCCCGCCTCGGCAAGGTGCACCGCGCAGTCGAGCGCCTGCCAACAGCCCAGTTTGGAGCTCGTGTAATGCTGCTCGTCCTCGAGCTCCCAGATCCCGGCGTCCTTGCGCTGCCACGAGTCGCAGGCCTCGTCGGCGATGGTCGCGAGCAGCCGACCCGTTTGCGCATCGAGGATGTTTCCTGCGTCGACGTACTGCCGGATGATCGAGAACAGGTCGCCGAAGATCATCAATTGCAGCTGGTCCGCCGCGGCGTTGCCGTTGACCACCGGCCCGATGCCCCGCCAGCCGGGAACGTCGGGTTGTTCGGTGCCACCGGGCAATTCGCCGCCGAGGGTGTAGAACACGTTGACCAACGGATCGTTGACACGGATCACCTTCAGCAGCCACGCCACCGCAGCATGGATCTCCTCGCGAAGACCGAAGCGTTGCAGAGCACGAATGGTGTACGCGGCGTCGCGAACCCACGCGTAGCGGTAGTCCCAGTTCTTGCCACCGGTCCGATTCTCGGGCAGCGAGGTTGTCGCTGCGGCAGCAATGGCACCGGACGGACTGTGCAGCAACAGCTTCAGTGCCAGCGCGCTGCGGGCTACGTGCTCCGCCCACGGACCCTCGTACGAGAACTCGCCGGACCAGACGCGCCAATTGTCGATGGTCCGGTCGATCCCCTCGTCGAGATGCTGCGGATCGGGCAACGGCAGCGGCTCGTTCTCCGTCCCCACGACACCCAGCACATGTCGCGAGCCCGGTTGCGTGGAGACAACCCCACCGATGTCGCGGTCCGCCACGCGCACGTTCTCGATGCCCAGAGTCCGCACTGCCAAGGTCAATCCGTCGACACGCAGAACGGTGCCGTGTTCGGTGTCGTACGCCCACGGCGACGCGATGCCGAGCATGGTGCCCGGTGCCACGGACCACGCCAACTCGACAGTGCCGTCGACACCCTCGACGCGGCGGGCCAACTCCACCCACGGAAGACGCCCGGCGACCCCGGTATTCAACGAGTCGGTAACCCTGACCGTACCGGTGTCGGTACGGAACGTGGTACTCAGAACGTTTGTCCCAGCGACGAATTCACGCTGGACGGTGTATTCTGCCAGCGGCGTCAGTTCGATGTATCCACCGTTCCCGGCATCCAGCAACGATGCGAACGGCGGCGGCGAGTCGAGGTTGGGCACCGGAAACCAGTCGATTCGGCCGTCGTCGGCGATCATCGCCACGGTTCGGCCGTCGCCAATCGCTCCGTAACTTTCGATGGGGACGTAGCCGTCGACCCTGGGGCACGGCTTACGGAACTCGTTCAAGCACGTGCCTTTCCAGCGAAGATCGGGCTGCTCTCGACGTGCTCCAGCAGATCGGCCGGGTCGTCGAACACGGCAACCGCGCCCGCGTCGAGCAACTCACCACGCGAGATGCCGCCACTGAGAACGCCGATGGCGCGTACACCTGCGCGCCCGGCCGATTCGATGTCCCACACACTGTCGCCGACCATCACGGCATTCGCTGCCTCGACGCCGGCCCGTTCGAGGGCGACCGCGACGATGTCGGGCTCCGGCTTCGCGACCTCGGCATCCTCGCCGCTCGTCACCACCGCGACGGAATCCTCCACCGCGAGCAGGTCGCGCAACGTCGACAATTCGCTCTCGGGAGCCGAGGTGGCGAGCACGACGGTCACGCCGCGAGAGTTCAAGTCCGCCAACAGTTCACGGGCACCCGGGAGAACCTCGAGATCGGCCGAGGCATCGGCGTAGTACTCGCCGTGCAGCTTCTTCGCCTCCTGCGCCACCGCACTGTCGGACGACCCGACGAGCGTCTCGAGCAACTTCGACCCGTCCATCCCGATGCTGCGATGAACGCGCCATGACGGCACTTCGTGGCCGGCCTCACGAAACGCACGCGACCACGCGTCGACGTGCACGTAGTTGGAATCGACGAGGGTGCCGTCGATGTCGAGCAGAACAGCCTCGACAGTCGGCTTCGGAACAGGCATGACCGTCGGATACCCGGGGGTGGTGCAGGCAAACAATCAACAGACAAAAACAACAGGCCCCCCGCTGTCCGCGAGGGGCCTGTCGAGTGCAGAACCGCTGGCTAGCTGGCCTGGGCCTGCCACATCCAGTGCAGCTGCTCGAGCCGAGCTGTGATGCCGATGAGCAGGTCCTGGGTGACCGGATCGGCTTCACCGGTGTCGGCGATGCGTCCGCGAAGACGCTCGACGACCGCGGCGAGGTTGTCGACGACGGCCGGGACGACCTCGCTGTCCTGAGTCCATCCGGCACCGAAGCCCTTGGTGCCTGCCGTCGAGGAGACAGTGGCTGCGCGGCCGTCGGGGCTGACGCCGATAGCGGTGGCACGCTCGGCGGCCTGATCGGTGAATTCACGTGCGGCCGTGACCAACTCGTCGAGCTCGAGGTGCACCGACCGGAAGTTCTTACCGATAACGTTCCAGTGCGCCTGCTTGGCGATGAGCGAGAGGTCGATGAGATCGACCACGGTTCCCTGGAGCGCGTCGCCGGCGATCTTCTGCTGACCTGCGTCGAGGGTGCTGGTAATGGGGTTCGTCATGATGTGGCCTCCCTGCCGTTGGACGACGGTATGCATCGCACACCATTATTGTTCTTCCGTCTGTACTACACAACGGCATGTACCCGAGCGTTGTTCCGGATCGACGCCATCATCGCTGTGACGCCGATCCCAGGTCCGATTGGATCAGACCTTTGCGGCCTCGTCGGCAGGATCGTCGATGGCGCCTGCACCGGTGGTCGGCGCGGTCTCGTTCTGCTGCGACCGAACGCCTTCCTCGACCTTCTTGCCGAGCTCGGGATCGACGTTGGTCCAGTACTCGAACACGCGGCTCAGGACGGGCTCGCTGACGCCGTTGAGGACGTGTCCGACGATGTTTCCGACGAGACGCTCGCGCTGCGCGTCGTCCATGACCTCGCGGACCAAGGCTCCCGCCTGCACGAAGTCACCGTCCTCGGGGTGCTCGATGTACCCGGTGCGCACGAAACGAGCCTCGAAGTCCCACGCTCCGTCGTCGCCGTACTTGTTCGTGTCCGCCGACGGGCCACCGAACGAGTTCGGCGCGTAGACGGGCGTTTCCGGGGAATTGAACGAGTACCGCATGTTGCCGTCCTTGGAGTACGAGTTGACCTCGGACTTAGGGGCGTTGACCGGCAGCTGCGCATAGTTCGCTCCGATGCGGTACCGGTGCGCGTCGGCGTACGAGAAGACGCGTCCGAGCAGCATCTTGTCGGGGCTGAAGCCGATGCCGGGCACGGTGTTGGACGGCTCGAACGAGCTCTGCTCGATCTGCGCGAAGAAGTTCTCCGGGTTGCGGTTCAAGGTCATCTTGCCGACCTCGATCAACGGGTAGTCCTTCTGCGACCAGACCTTGGTGAGGTCGAACGGGTTGTACTTGTAGTTCTCGGCCTCGTCGTACGGCATGAGCTGGACCTTGAGGGTCCAGCTGGGAAAGTCGCCGTTCTTGATGGATCCGAAGAGGTCCTGACGGTGGTGATCGGGGGACGTGCCCGCGACCTCGTCGGCCTTGTCCTGCGTCAGGTAGTCGATGCCCTGGTCGGTCTTGAAGTGGAACTTCACCCAGGTCTTCGTGCCGTCCTCGGCGATGAGCTGGTACGTGTGCGAACCGAATCCGTCCATGTGGCGGAACGACTTGGGGATTCCGCGGTCACCCATGAGCCACGTCACCTGGTGTGCCGACTCGGGCGACAGAGTCCAGAAGTCCCACTGCATGTTGTTGTCGCGCAGACCGGAGTCGGGCATGCGCTTCTGGCTACGGATGAAGTCCTGGAACTTGATCGGGTCCTTGACGAAGAAGATCGGGGTGTTGTTGCCGACCAGGTCCCAGTTGCCTTCCTCGGTGTAGAACTTCAGCGAGAAGCCGCGCGGGTCGCGCCAGGTGTCGGGGCTGCCCTGCTCGCCCGCGACAGTGGAGAAGCGCGCCAGCATCTCGGTCTTGGCACCGGGCTGCAACGCCTTCGCCTTGGTGTACTTGCTGATGTCTCCGGTGATCTCGAGTTCACCGAACGCGCCTGCGCCCTTGGCGTGCACGACGCGCTCAGGGACCCGCTCCCGGTTGAACTGCGCCATCTTCTCGATGAGGTAGTGGTCGTGCAGAAGAATCGGTCCCTGCGTTCCGGCGGTCAGCGACTGATCATCGCTGGGGACGGGGATTCCCGAGTTGCTGGTGGTCGGCTTGTTGGTGATCGGCTTGGTCATACGAAGCCTCCTGAAGGGCTGAATCGAGTTCGAAAAGGGCTGCTCTTCGAAAGATCTGTGAAACCGAGCGGCCGTACGCTGGACCGCAATGTCAGACGGGATGCCTCATGCAGCCGTCGCACAAACCCCAGAACACGATCTCGTCTTCGTCGACGACAAATCCGTGGGCTGTCCGCGATGCCGTCGGCGTCCGAATACGGTCGGGCTGTGACCGCATTCAGAGCTGCATGCGCTCCAGTATGCCCTTATTCTGGACTAAGTCAAGAAAAGTGGCTCGTGGCTATCCGACCAGGCGCGCTTCACCCGTCCGCATCGACCCCGACACGATCTGCAACCCGAAATACGTGCCCGACGGCATCCAGCGACTCAACGTCGGGCCCTTGGCGTCCACCTCGACGCGGGCCACCCTGGCCTTGCCCTTCAGACTCGCGGTGGCGACGGCCGAGCCGCCGGACACCGGCTGGGCGAAACCGAGGGAGCCGAGCATCGGGAACTGCGGTCCCACGGCGCGGGACGTCGTTCGCACCGACCATTCGTCGCCGCTCGCCCCGGCCTCGCCCAGCACGTCACCCTCGAATTCGGCCAACACCTTGGGCAGGTGCCAGTTGGTCCGGCCACCGTGCACCGACGTCGCGGAATCGACGGCGATGAACGGCACCGCCATGCGAGGCACGCGTCCGACGTCCCGGCGCAGCGCCGGGCTCGCCAGTATTTCGCGGTACGGGCCGACCGGCGAGGTGGTGTAGTCGACGACCATGCACATCGTGATCGGCAGCGTCTTGGCACCGTTCGGCGCGAAATCAGACGACCGGGCCCGATGCCACCAGATCGTGGCGCGGACATTCGCCGGCCACGGCGCTGCCGGGCTGACCGGCCAGTCGGTGCGCTCGGTCTCGGATTCGGTGACACTCCACATCAGGAATCCCTCCCCACGACGGTCAGAGGGAGCCGCAGAGCGCCCGGGGCCGACACCGGCACCACCGGGTGCACCGGCTGAGTGGGTGTGATCTCCTGATAGTCCGAGCCCACCGCGGGTCGCCGATCGGGCTCACCCTTGTTGGGCCACAACGCCATTGCTCGCTCGGCCTGGGCCGTGATCGTCAGGGACGGATTGACGCCGAGGTTGGCGCTGACGGCAGAGCCGTCGAGCACATGCAGTCCCTCGTAGCCGTAGACGCGCTGGTACCCATCGATCACGCCGGTCTGCGGCGAGTCGCCGATCGCGCAGCCACCGAGGAAGTGCGCGGTCATCGGAATGTTGACGATCTCGGCGATCGATCCACCCGGGTCGCCGCCGATCTTGTCCGCGAGCAGACGAATGGCTTCGTGACCCTGCGGAATCCACTGCGGCGGTGGATCACCCGCGCCGGGCCTGCTGGTGAGGCGACGCCCGAAGGGTCCCTTCTTCGATCCGAGCTCGAGCGAGTTGTCGTCGGTCTGCATCACCAATGCGATGACGGTGCGCTCCGACCAACGATGCACCGACAGGCTGCGCGCCGCAGCGCCGGGATGACGCAGCGCGACGCCGAGGGTCTTGAGGATGCGCGGCATCTTGCCGCCGCCGTCGCTGAGCACGGTCTGCAACAGGCCGATGGCGTTGCTGCCCTTGCCGTATCGCACCGGCTCGATGTGCGTGTGATCGTCCGGATGGAACGACGACGTGATCGCCACGCCCTCGTGGTAGTCGACCTCACGGCCGCGGGCGGTCGCCGCGAGCACGGCCTCGGAGTTGGTGCGCACGAGCGAACCGATCCGCTCGGACAGCCGCGGCAGCGAGCCCTTCTCCTTGGCCGCGAGCATCAGCTTCTGGGTGCCGTAGGTGCCGGCCGAGAAGATCACCTGATCGGCGGTGATCGTCTTCTCCTTGCGACGCAGCTTCCCGCCCGTGCGTCGCGTCACCACGTCGTAGCCTGCGCCGTTCGGGCGCACGTCCACCACGGTGGTCAACGGAAGAACATGCGCGCCAGCGTGTTCGGCGAGATACAGGTAGTTCTTGACGAGGGTGTTCTTCGCGCCGACGCGGCAGCCGGTCATGCAGGCTCCGCATTCGGTGCAGCCGGTGCGCTCGGGGCCGGCACCGCCGAAGAACGGGTCGGGCGCAGTGCGGCCGCGATCGCCGAAGTAGACGCCCACCGGGGTCGAGGTGAACGTGTCCCCCACACCCATGTCCTCGGCCACCTCTTTCATCACCTTGTCCGAGGCGGTGATGGTCGGGTTGGTCTCGACGCCGAGCATTCGGCGGGCCTGGTCGTAGTACGGATTCAGCTCGCGCTGCCAATCGGTGATCGAGCGCCACTGCGGGTCCTCGAAGAACTTGGCCGGGGGCTGGTACAGCGTGTTCGCGTAGTTCAGCGAACCTCCGCCGACGCCAGCGCCCGCCATCACGAGCACATCGGGAAGCAGGTGGATACGTTGCACCCCATAGCAACCCAGCGCCGGAGCCCACAGGTACTTGCGCAGACGCCAGCTGGTCTTCGGCAGCTCGTCGTCCTCGAATCGGCGGCCGGACTCGAGAACCGCCACCCGGTAGCCCTTCTCGACGGCCCGCAATGCGGCAACGCTGCCACCGAAACCGGAGCCGATGATCAATACGTCGTAGTCGCTCATGCTGATACCACCTCGTGGTCTGATTCGAGAGTGTCGGACGCGAGCCGATAGTTCGCGACGTCGAACTCGCGCGTCTTGTTGCGGAACCGGAATGTGTAGGTGGGCCACATCGTGGAGTTGCGGCCGTTGGCGTCGAGGTACCAACTCGAGCAGCCGCCGGCATTCCAGACGGTGCCGTCGAGCTCGGAATCTACCCACGAATTGTGCTGCCGCTGAGCGGATTCGTTGACCTCGACGGCCGCGACCCTGCGATCCTTCATCTCGTTCAGCGCGGATACCACGTAGTTGGCCTGCGACTCGAGCATGTAGACGATGGAACTGTGCCCGAGGTTGGTGTTGGGGCCGTACATCAGGAACAGGTTCGGGAAGCCGGCGACGGTGGTCCCGAGATGCGCCTGCGGGCTGCCGCCCCAATGCTCCGCGAGCGTCCGGCCGTCGTTGCCGCGCAACAGATGCGACACGGGTGGCTCGGTGGGGGTGAACCCCGTCGCGAAGATGATCGTGTCCACCTCGTGGTTGCGGCCCGAGGCGTCGACGACGCCGTTCTCGGTGACCGACGTCAGCCCCGACGTCACGAGATCGACGTCCGACCGGTCGAGTGTCGGCAGCCAATCGTTGGACAGCAGAAGCCTTTTGCAGCCCGGTGCGTAGTCGGGAGTCAGCGCCGCACGCTTCACGGGGTTCTTGACCTGACGCTTCAGATTCGACTTCGCGAACATTTTCACCGCAGGCAGCATCCACGGGTTGTCCGCCAACACGGTCACGTAGGCCTCGCGGTAGCCGTAGATGACACCGCGAACCGCGCGATGCGCCAACGGGATTCGCTCGTACAGCGTGCGCTCGAGGCGGCCGATGGTGCGGTCCAGGCGCGGAATCACCCATGCGGGCGTGCGCTGGAAGACGGTGAGCCGCTCGGCGCGGTCGACGATCTCGGGGACGAACTGCACCGCCGAGGCCCCGGTGCCGATCACGGCGACCCGCTCTCCGGTGAGGTCGTGCTCGTGATTCCAGGTGGCGGAATGGAACACCGTGCCGGTGAACGTGTCGATGCCGGGAACGTCCGGGATCTTCGGAGTGGACAGCGCCCCGGTGGCAGCGACCAACACACGCGCGCTCGCCGACCCCTGCGACGTCTGCACCGACCATCGCTTGCTCACCTCGTCCCAGGTGGCGGACCGAAGTTCACAGTTCGTGACGATGCGATTCTTCAAGTCCAGACGATCCACCACCGAACGCAGGTAGTCGAACAGCTCCGGCTGGCGCGCGAAGGTGTGGCTCCACTTGGGACTCGGGGCGAACGAGAACGAGTACAGCGAGGTCGGCACGTCGCACGCACACCCCGGGTAGGTGTTGTCTCGCCACGTGCCACCGACGTCGGACGCGCGTTCGATGACGGTCACGTCGGCGCTCGGGTCGGCGGCGAGGATCTTCGCCACCGCGGCCAGGCCTGCGAAACCGGCCCCGACGACCAGCACGTCGAGCTGTTCGGGCAGTGTTGCGTTGTGTGCGGGCAGCGTAGCGCTCACGAATCCATCACCTTTTCGGACCAGATCGGAAGGAGCCGCCCGCGCAGTTGCGCGTCGGCTTCGGGACTGCGGAACAGCGCCGAGACGGCCAGTCCGCGGGCTAGTTCGACACTGAGCTCGATGGACTCCGGGGACATCCGGCTACCCATGACGATCTGGGCACCGCCCTGGATGGCCTCGGCGACGCGCCGCTCCAGCGGGATCATCGCCTCGTGCAGAGCCGGGTCGGTACGGGCCGCCACCCAGAGCTCGAGCGCGGCGTGGAAGAGGGGACCGGAGAATGCGTCGGCGAGGATCTCGGGGCCTCGCTCGGGGTCCGGTTCGGCTTCGAGTATTTCCGAGAGACGACGATCGACGAGGTGCTCGACGGCCGCGGTCAGCAGAGATTCCTTGGTCGGGAAGTGGTGCAGCTGCGCTCCGCGAGAGACACCGGCACGCCGCGCGATCTCCTGGGTGCTGGTCTTGGCGAAGCCCAGCTCGACCAGGCAGTCGATCGCGGCGTCGAGCAGCTTCGCCCGAGTGCCCGCGGTGCGTTCGGCCTGCGTCCGGCGCTCGGTGGGCGCCGTGTCGTCGAGCCCTGTGTCGGTAGTCACACTTCGCACAGTAGCGCCAAAACAACAAACAGTCCAGCCTGACTTTAAGTTGGCTCGGAACGCTGGATGCAGGCCTGCGCCCCGTCCATCACTCCGTGCCGGAACGCCTCCACCCGCAGGAACCCGCTGCCCTGACGGGACTCGTCACCCTCGCCGCGGAAGAGCAGCAACGCCGCGATCGCCTCGTCGAGATCCCCCGGCGAGAGGGTGTACCCACTCGCGAGGCGGTTCTGCAGCAGTACGCTCGCGGCCCAACTCCCGGCGAAGCAATCGCCCTGCAGGGACGCATCCTGGTCGTCGGCATCGATGCCGGCCTGCGCCATCCCCGCCAACCCGTACTGCGTCGCGATCAGCGCCGCGACGGCAAAATCCCCACCCTGCTCGTAGAACCGCGGCATCGCGTCGACCGCATCGAACCCCACGTAGCCGTCGGGCACGCAGTAGAACAACACTTAGCCGGTCGCGGATCGGCCGCCGCAATCGGGAGCGTCGGACGGGTCGAACGCAACCACCGGATTCAGCGGCTGCCACGGCCGGCCGGTCAACTCAGGAAAGAGCAGACTCCAGTAGTCCTCCAAGTCTTCCGGAACGCCGTCGATGATCTGCGCCAGCGGAGCGTCGCCGCCGCGGTCCGCGTCGGACCGGCTGGTGAACGGCAACTGCAGGACGGGAGGCGAACCGTCGACGTACGGCTTGCACTCCATCGGGCCGCCGTCGAACCCGGTCTGGAACGAACTGACGCGATCGAAGCCGCTACCGTGCGCCGACGTGCTTTCGGCCGAGGTCCCCGGCTCGTCGCGTAGATACAGGAAACCGGCCAGGGCACTGTCGAGTTCGGCCTCGGACGGATCGAACACGGTGCCGTCGGACACTGCGTGCGCCGCCCACGCCCCGGCGAAACAGTCCGCCTGGATCTCACTGGTGACCGTCATGCCCTCGACGTTCACACGCGCCTGGATGGCGTGCCCCCACTCGTGCGCCATCACGACGGGAATCACGAAGTCGCCGAACCGTTGTCGGAGATCAGGAAGCAATCCCTCACTGCCCCAGGCAACTACGTCCGCACCTGGACAATAGAATGCATTGCCCGCGATGTCATCGGCCGAGGATGCACACGGCGGCAATTCGCCGGACGACGGCACCACGGCGTGGAAACCGCCACTGACGGGCAAGTATTCGCTGCCGTAGGCCGCGGGAAACTGCTCGGCCCAGTACGACTGCAGATCGTCGATCGCCGCGGCGGCGATCTCGTTCACCGGATCGGACGCATCGCCCACGATCCCATCCGTTTCGGTACCCTCTGCCGCGACCGCCTGGGGTGTCGATTCCGTTGCGCTGCTGGCGGATTGCACTGGAGAGCCACACGCGGACAGTACCAACCCAACTGCCACGACCACCTTCACTGCTGACCTCATGACCGCAGACGCTAGCCAGCGAGGATTGGACATCGATTGGACGGTGCGCACCACTTTCCAATCCATTTCCAATGCCGCGGTTCTACGATCCGATCGGTTCGATCCCTGCTGTAGCCGCATCGAAGCCGTATCCGAACAGACGAAAGAGGACCGATGAAGATCTCCACTATTGGCGTTCGTGGGGCAGTATCCGCAGCCGTGGTGATTCTCGCGTTCACCGCCGCCGGATGCAGCAGCGAGTCCGGCACGGCGACGGCCGCCACCTCGACAGCCGAAACGACGACGACAGAGGCCGCCGCGACCACGACGGTCAAGAAGCTGGCACCCGCCACCACCACCGAGGCACCCACCGGCCCCAACCCCACCATCGCCGACTACATCGTCGACGCGGGCCTGACCGAAACCCCGATCTTCCGCGGCGACGCGAACGCACCCACCATCAACCTGGCCATCCCGGACGGCTGGGTGGACGCGGCCGAGGACACCCCCGACTGGGCCTACGGAGCGATCATCTACCCGGACGTCGCCGCCGGCGAACGCACCCCGAGCATGATCGCCATCGTCTCCAAGCTCGAAGGCGACGTCGATCCGCAGGCCATCATCGACTACGGCCCAGGCGAATTGATGAACCTGCCAGAGTTCACCCCGTCCGGAGAGGGCGCAGTGTCGACGCTGTCGGGCTTCCCCGCCTACCAGATCGCAGGCACGTACACGGACGACGAGACGGGAGAGGAACTGGTGTCGGCGCAGAAGACGACGATCATCACAGGGCAGGACGGCTACTACATCCTGCAGATCAACGTCGACGGCAGCATCGACCAATTCGACTTGCTGGTCGACGCCACCACCCAGGTGGACGAGCAGACCGTCATCACGCCGTGACTCGGCTCATGGCGTAGCGGCCGGTGAATTGCGTCCATTCGTACCCAGGCGCGTCGACTTCACCGAAGTCGACCGGTCCGTTCACTCGCCCCTTGGATACTGACCTGCATGTCCCTGGAAACTCGCCTGTGAAGAGTCTGTTCGATCTACCGATGACGGCGTGGCCGCACGAGCGCAATTCCCTCCATGTCTATGCACTTCCGCAGATCGACAGCAGCGTTCTCGCACTGGAGCCTTTCACCGTCGACATGACCGGCCCCCACATATTCGAGCATTCGGTCGGATACGAAGGAAACCGAAGCCCGCAGTGGGACAGCCTGGTTCGGTCCGTACGTGCCGGTGCGACAGCTGTTCTCGGTGACCCGGCAATGCCGCCCGCGCCCCATATCTCACTGGGTTACGGCACAGCCAACGTCGATTCGGAACCGTTGACAGCCGAGCTCGCCAGGCTCGGCGCCGAGCGGGGTCGCCAGCAGTCGGTGCGGATGCACGTCACAGAGGTGCAACTTCTCTCGGTCCATCAGGACTCCGCCGCCGGGACATACACGTGGGACACCATCAGCACCCACATTTTGGGCGAGTAATGTACCGCCCATCGTGAACGGGGAGGCAGCGATGATGGCGGACGCGAGCACTGTGCCTACTGCGCAGCAGTGGATAGCACAGGGCGACAGCTTCGAGACCGACGACGGATTTCGGATCACGTACCGCCGCCGCGGCGCGGGCAGCACAGTGGTGATGCTGCACGGGTTTCCTACCTGGTCCTACGACTGGGCCCCGGTGGCCGAGGACCTCGGGTCCGATCATGACGTCGTGACGCTGGACTTCTTGGGCTACGGGTCGTCGGACAAACCACGTGGCCACAACTTCACCGTCGCTCGGTCCGCAGACGTCGTCGAACAGCTACTGCGCCACCTCTCGATTTCGAGCGCGCAGTTGGTCGTTCATGACTACGGCGGCATCGTCGGTCAGGAGTTGCTCGACCGTCGACGCCGCGCAACCCTGTCCTTCGATATCTCTGTCGTGCACGTACTCAACTCCGGGGTCGTCTACAGCGAGTACCGCCCGACTGTTCTGCAGCGTCTACTCGCTCAACCGGTGGTGGGACCCGTTCTCGCTCGACTGTCCAACAAGACCGCCCTACGCAAGGCCATCGATGCCGTGCGCGGAGACGCGAAAGCGTCCGACGAAGAATTCGACAACCTCTGGTACGGAATCGCGCTGCACGACGGACACAAACTGTCGCACAGACTCATTCGCTACAACGACGAGCGGGCGGTGCATCACGAGCGGTGGCTTTCGGCGCTCGTCGAATACGACGGCCCACTTGGACTCATATGGGGGCTGGCGGATCCGGTCTCGGGTCAGCGAGTGCTCGACGCCATCCGCGCACTGCGACCGGATGCCCGGGTTACGGCGCTCGGTGGCGTCGGACATTTTCCGCAATCGGAAGCACCGAAAGACGTGGCGCGGGCTATCCGCGAACACCCGACGAACTGAATCGTTGCCACAGCCTTCGCACCACCGAGCTGGGTATTCACGTTCGACGCATGCCGGTCGCCGCCAACACGGCGGCAAGCCCCTCCTGCAGATCTCTGACGAAGTGGTCTGGATTCTCGAGCGACGGAAAATGTCCCCCTGACTCGGGTTCCTTCCACCGCACGATCTGACGGAAGCGCTCCTCAGCCCACGCACGAGGATTCTTCTCGATGTCGCGCGGATACGTAGTGATCGCCGCCGGAACGTCGACCCGAAGGTCCGGGTCCAGGGAGTTGTGGCTTTCGTAGTAGATCCGGGCCGACGACGCTCCCGAGCGCGTGAGCCAGTACAGGGTGACGTTGTCCAGCAGCCGGTCCCTGGAGATCGCCTCGAAGGGGCTGTCGTCGATATCCGTCCACTCCGCGAATTTGTCGAGAATCCAGACGAGCAGACCGACCGGAGAGTCGACGAGTGAGTACCCGATCGTCTGTGGCCGGGTCGCCTGCTGCTTCGCGTACGCCGAGTGGTGGTGCTGGAAGTCGCTGTTCTCCTCTGTCCAGCGGCGCTCGTCAGCAGTCAGGCCCTCGGTTGTCATCCCTGGCGGTGCCTGCGCGAGAGTTGTGTGGATTCCGATGACATGCGCGGGGAATCTGCCTCCGAGGATCGTCGTGATCACGCCTCCCCAGTCACCACCGTGGGCCAGAAACCGGTCGTAACCCAGCCGGCGCATCAACTCGACCCACGCTGTCGCGATCTTCTCGGTTCCCCATCCGGTCGTACTCGGCTTGTCGCTGAAGCCGAACCCAGGCAGCGAGGGAACTACGACGTGGAACGCGGGCGTGCCGGGGTCATCGGGATGCGCCAGAGCGTCCACCACATCGACGAACTCGGCCATACTGCCCGGCCAGCCGTGCGTCATGATCAGCGGAGTGGCATCGGTACGCGCGGACCGGCAGTGCAATAAGTGAACTCCCAGACCGTAGATGCTCGTGCGGAACTGACCGATCGCGTCGATGCGCTCCTCGAACTTTCGCCAGTCGTAGCCCGTGCGCCAATAGTCGACGATCTCCTGCAGGTCGGCGAGAGGAACGCCTTGGTCCCATCGCCGACGGCCGAGCTCGGTCGAAATCACCGTTTCGGATTCCGGCAGCCGTGCGGCGGCCAACCGCGCGCGCAGGTCGTCAAGGTCGTCGTCGGGTGTGAGGGGCTCGAACGAACACACTTCGAGGCCGCTGAGCGACTGCATAGGAACTCCTGCTCTCGGTTGAACCGTCTAAGCCAGTTCTACAGGGCCCGTCTTTGGACCGCAACCGGCTAAGCTGGTTCCATGCCCGCAAGGTTTCCCGAATTTCGCCCCGGTAGCGTCCTCTCGACCGCCTTCACCGGGACGCTGACCGAACGATGCGGCGAACCTGTGGAACGGATTCCGGTGCCGCAGCGGCTCATCGACTGGTTGGCGATGAACGGGCTCGCCGTCGAGGGGTGCACCGACGCCCAACTGTTCCTGGCTCACGAACTGCGAGAGGCGATTCATCTCGCAGCGACAGCTGCCGCAGTCGAAGACACACTGCCCAGGTCGGCCGTCCGAACCATCAACGATCGCAGCATTCGCGGGCAGTCCGCTGCTGTTCTGACGGCCGAGGGCGACCGCCGCTGGCAGCTGAGTTCGACGCCGTCCGTAGAAGACGCCCTCGGCGTAATTGCGGCCGACGCCATCGACGTCATTGCCGGTGAGCGAGACGGCAAATTGGCATTGTGCGCGTCCCCTACCTGCCGGGCCGCGTTCTTCGACACCAGCCAAAGCCGCTCGCGTAAGTGGTGCGACATGAACACCTGCGGAAACCGTCAGAAGAAGGCGCGATTCATAGCGAATCAGCAGCGCCGAACATAGAAGGAGCCGAGAACAGTGAGCAGCCATTCGATACGTCCCGAGGATGTTCTGCCCGACGGGGCCGAGAGGGCGTCGTTCAACGGACTCGAGATTCGCAAAGGCACCGTCGCGGCGTTCGTGGCCAACGCCCGAGCGCTCGACGACGCCGAACCGGGCACCGAGACCCACCGAGAACTGTTGGCAGCGCTGGGGAATCTCGCGCCGCAGCTGGCGGCAATCGGACTGTTCGAGGTGTTCGAGCTACGGAATCCGGACATCGCACACGTGGTCGAGGCTACGATTTGCAAGAGTTGACGGGAATCTCAGCAGTTTGCGCCGAGGTGCGGTGGGCAATTCTGCTGCCATGCCCCTCGCCTCTCATGGACGCTTCGACTACTCCCCCATCGGCGATCGCCCGCAGTTCGAGTGGCCGGGTGGCGCGCGCCTCGCGGTGTACATCGCCGTCAACTGCGAGCACTTTCCGTACGACGACGGCGAACCCGGCCTCGGATACACGCCTGCGATGGATCAGCCGAACACCTACAACTGGGGATGGCGTGAGTACGGGAACCGCGTCGGCGGCTTTCGGATCGCAGAGACGTTGCAGCAGAGCGGGATTCGACCGACACTGCTCGTCAACACCGAAGTGTACGAGCACGCACCGCAGCTGATCGACTCCTTCCGCGCCCTCGACGCCGAGGTCGTCGCGCACGGCCGAACCAATGCCGTGCAACCGAACGACTTGGCCGAGGACTCGGAGCGCCGCACGATAGAAGAGGTCACCTCCGCCATCGAGCGTCACGAGGGTGCCCCACCTCGGGGTTGGATGAGCCCCGGTGCCAACCCCAGCCGAGTGACCGAAGACCTTCTCGCCGAACGCGGCTACGACTACACCTTGGACTGGCCCATCGACGATCAGCCGGTGTGGCTGAACACCCGTGGTGGCCCGTTGCTCAGCGTCCCGTACCCGCACGAGGTGAACGACCTACCGGTGTTCGTCCACCATCACCAGACCGCAGCGACGTTCGAGCGCAACATAATCGACAGTTTCGACGAGCTGAAGGAGAACTCGGCGTACCAACCCGTAGTGCTCGCGATCTCGCTGCACACCTTCCTCACCGGACAGCCCTACCGACTTCGACGGTTCCGGGCGGCGCTGAAACACATGACCGACAACAGCGACGGCGTCTGGTTCACCACCCCGGGCGAGATCGCGACGCACTACCGAGAGCTGGTGCCACCCACCCCCGCTCATGACAACCGATGACGACCGACGACGCGTAACTCGAACCACTCCAGCCGCCGGGGGCCGGGGCGCGCTCCGGTGCACCGATGCACCGCCGACGCAGTCACGAAGTTGCCAGGTCAGCAAGCAGCAAGCAGCTAGCAGCTGGCTGGGCGGTCGAACGCAGAGCGACCATGACGGTACGTCGTGTGTCGGGCAGAAGCAGCGCCCCGGCGGCCCGAAATTCGACGGCGTGTTCGCAGCTGACTTGTTGTCAGGCTGCGCGCCGTTTTCGTCGGTGGTAGCTGGGGATGGGTTGTCGGGTGGGGTCGATGGATTCGGGCGGGATGGCGTAGGGGTGTCCGTCGTCGCCCATGAGTAGTTGCCAGTCGCCGTGGTGGACGAGGCGGTGGCATTCTCCGCAGACCAGGGCGAGGTTGTTCAGGTCGGTGGGGCCGCCGTATTCCCAGAATTTCACGTGGTGGGCTTGGCACCACGGTGCGGGGCGGCCGCACATCACGCAGCATCGGTCGCGGATGGTCAGGGCGATGCGTTGGTCGTCGGAGGCGAGTCTGGTGGTGCGGCCGAGCGCGAGCGGGACGCCGTGGTGATCGACGATGACCGGGGTCAAGTCGGCATCGCAGGTGAGAAGCTCGGCGAGGGAGCGACTCATCGGCCCGGTCCAGTCGAAGTGGAACGGCCATGCGGCATCGCCCGGCTCGGGAGCAGACTTCTCCCCGGCAGCGCGACCACCGGCAGCATCACTACCGGCATCGCTACGGCCGACACGATCGTCGCGGAAATCGCCGGTTCGTGAACGGTCGCTGGCACCAGCACTCTCGCTGGTGCGGTGACCGCCGTCAGCACCATGATCGGGACCGGCGTCGGCATCACTGGTTCGTGAGTTGCCGAAGGTGCCAGCACTGCTCCCGCGGACGCAACCGCCGTCAGCACCGGCTTCGGGTGCCGTGGTGGTATCGCCGGTTCGTGAACGGTCGCCGGCACCAGCGCTGCTCCCGCCGGCGCTGCTCCCGCCGGCGCGGTCGCCGCCGTCGGCACCGGCACTGTGTGTTGTCGAACTCGTTGGTGCGCTGGCAGTGTGATTCTTGCCGCGGTCACTGAGCAACTCCCGCAGCGGGACGATCAAATGCACCGACGCCCGCGACCCACCTGCCGATCCGCGGGTGCTGCCGCGCAGGTGCCGGTCGAGGATCTGATCGAGTGCATCGGCCCGGCGCTTCGACGGACTCCGCGGGTCACGCTCACCACCGGGGCCGGGCCGCGGAGCAGTCAACGGCGACAACGCGGTGAGCAGCTTCTCGGCGAGAAGCCGGTCGACGTTGCCACCGATCTGGAAGCGGCCGTCGGACAACGGATGAACATCGAACCGGTTCAGGTTCGGGTTCTCCGACACCGGTACCGGCGGCGGCCCCGACGGAACAGGTTCGGGCCCAGCAGGTTCCGTCTCGCCTGTGCCATCTGAATCACCCGAGCCACCTTCATCGTCATCGGCTCTCGACCCGGCATCGGCTCGGCT
This sequence comes from Rhodococcus sp. NPDC076796, assembly GCF_040702765.1. Classification (NCBI taxonomy): domain Bacteria; kingdom Bacillati; phylum Actinomycetota; class Actinomycetes; order Mycobacteriales; family Nocardiaceae; genus Rhodococcus; species Rhodococcus sp. NPDC076796. The sequence goes on from NZ_JBFBMS010000002.1 coordinate 517,216, forward strand.
TGCCTGCTCGCGCTCCCGCTCCCGTCGTTTCTTCTCGGCCCGCTCGTGTCGGTCTCGCGCGTCCTCGGCCGCAGAATGCGCCAGTGCCTGAGCACGGGAGCTGACCTGACCGGCGGTGCTGCGCATCGCGTGCTCGAGCAGCTCGGCGACGACAGCGTCGCGGCGCTGCTCGTCGAGGGTCGGGTCGGCGACCACCACGGTGGCGTAGCCGTCGGCGATCGCCGACGCATGCGCAGTATGGATCCCACCACCGGCGAGGGCGTCGAGCACCGTGCGCCGGTCGGTGAGCCACTGCCCAAGCTCCATCTGACGCGCAGCGGACCCATCGGTGATGCGCACCGACCTCGCCAACCAGCGAGTGACCGTCGAATGCCCGAGTTTCATCGCCAGACCACGCCGCTCGATCTCCGCGAGCATCGCGTATCTGGCTGCAACAAGAGCGTTTTCGTGGGAAGACACCACAACGAGCTCGGACACCAATTCCTGGTCCCCGAGCCCGAACACATCCCCCCATGTCTTCACACCACGAAAGCTACACCAACCCACCGACAGGTTCGGATCACGGAGCGACGGTGCGGTACCGCAGCATCATTTCGTGGTCCTCGTGATCGAGCATGTGGCAGTGCCACATGTAACCCTGCAACTCACTCGACCCGCCCATGTCGTGCCCGGCGTGCTCACCGCCGTGGTGCGCGGCCGGACCGGCGAAGGTGGCGTCGGGGTCGAAGCCGAGTTCGTCGGCCGTCGGGAATCGAACGAGGATCTGCGTGACGGTGCCCGGGTAGGTATTGACGGTGTCTTTCCAACCGGCTTCCCACGCCGCCGGCGGCACCGACGGTCCGGTGAGGAACTTCTCCACCGGCGGAGCCCATCTGGTACCGAATGTGGGCCTGGGGAAGTCGCGCTGGTAGGCGGCGAGGTCGATGGGGATCCGTCCCAGCGTCCGGAAGTGCGCCAGGTGCAGGTGAATCGGGTGCGGCTCCACCGTCGTGTTGACGATGTTCCACATCTCCACGGTGCCTTGCTTGGGCATCTCGATGTCCGGGTCGGAGTACCGCAGGTTGTTCAGGTTCATCAGCGTCATGTCGAGGTTCAGCCCACCGGAGGGCTGGTTCACGGTGACGGTGCGGGTGAAGGTCGGGGTCGGCAACGCTGGCAACAGATCCGGCTGCGCCTTGCCGCCGCGCAGCAACGTCGGCATACCGCCCCGGAACCCGGCCGCGGACGCGACGCGGAACTGGCAGAACATCGGCATCGGCACCGCACCGAGCGATGCAGCCTGCGCCGGCGGCGGCTCGTCGTTGAGCAGCTCGATCAGTGCGCCCGGCTCGGCGGCACCGAAGTCGACGAGGATGTCCACGCGCTCGGCAGGCGCGAGCCGGATGCTGGTGGCTTCCACCGGCGCGTCGAGCAATCCACCGTCGTTCCCGATTACCCAGAAGCGAAGTCTGTTGGTGAAGAACAGGTTCCACACGCTGTACGACCCGGCGTTGACGACTCGCAGTCGGTACATCCCCCGGGCGACCTCCATCGTCGGCCAGATCTTGCCGTTGACGACGCCCACGTCTCCGGTGCCGCCGCCCTCCCACTTACCCTGAGGGACGGTGATGTTGGAGCGGATGCTCATGCTGCCGTCGGGGTTCATGATCTTTTCCTGCAGCACCAGCGGCAGCTCGAACTCACCCGAGGGCAGACCCAGCGCGTTGTTGGAAGTGCCGGTGTCCCAACGGTCGCGGACGAGGTTCATGCCGAGCAGTCCTGCATAGACGTTGATGCGCGTCATCGACATCGCGTGGTCGTGGTACCAGAGTCCCGCGGCGTCGTTGAGTCCCGGGAAGTTGTGCGTCATCGACTCGCCCGGGCGAACCAGCATCTCCGAGTGCCCGTCGCTCGCCGGTTCGGTGATGCTGCCGTGCAGGTGCAGCGACGTCGGCGTCATCGTGCGGTCCATCTCGCTCATGCCGTGCAGCGAGGTGTCGATGTCGGCGGCGAGCGGGTTACCTGCGGTGGTGTTGGAGTACTTCAGCGTCCAGGGCTGGCCGGTCTGCGACTCGATGGTGGGTCCGAGGTAGTCGCACTCGCCGTACCCGAAGGTGGGCGCGGGCCGTAGATCGGCGTGGAACACGTGGGTGGAGCTGTGCGCGTCGAGCGAGATCTCCGTACCGCGGATCAGCGGCAACCGTGGCAATTCGTCCCGGAACGGAGTCAGGGGCGGTGAGTGGAACAGCAGGGGGCTCTGCCCGCGGAGGAAGTCGTCGGCCATCGCGCGGCGCGTCGTCGACGCCACCGGGAGTGCAGCGGCACCAGCGGCTACGGCGGCGACGGCGAGCCCACGTAGGGCGGTTCGTCTGGACACAGAGCCGCTCACCCGGCCACCTCTCTCCTTGTTGTGATTGGGGCCATACTATGTGCCCGTCGGCTCCCGCCGTCACCCCACACTCGGATCGTCCGGCACGTTCCTGCCGGTGGAGGGATCTATTTGTCATGGCAACGATTACTTTCGAGCGCACCACCAGGCTGTTTCCGGGCTCCGACGCCCCTGCGGTGGACGAGCTCAACCTGCACATCGAGGACGGCGAGTTCCTCGTTCTGGTCGGCCCTTCCGGCTGCGGCAAGTCGACGTCGCTGCGGATGCTTGCGGGGCTCGAGGAGGTCAATTCCGGCCGCATTCTGATCGGCGGCAAGGACGTCACCCATTCCGAGCCCAAGGATCGCGACATCGCGATGGTGTTCCAGAACTACGCGCTGTATCCGCACATGACCGTCGCGGAGAACATGGGCTTCGCCCTGAAGTTGGCCAAGGCGAGCAAGGACGACATCCGCACTCGCGTCGAGGAGGCAGCGAAACTACTCGACCTCGAGCCGTACCTCGATCGCAAGCCGAAGGCACTCTCGGGCGGTCAGCGTCAGCGAGTTGCCATGGGGCGAGCCATCGTTCGTCAGCCCCAGGTGTTCCTGATGGACGAGCCGCTGAGCAACCTCGACGCCAAACTTCGGGTCCAGACGCGCACGCAGATTGCTCAGTTGCAGCGCCGGCTCGGCACGACGACCGTCTACGTCACCCACGATCAGGTCGAGGCAATGACGATGGGCGATCGCGTTGCGGTGCTCAAAGGTGGTGTGCTGCAGCAGTGCGCAACCCCGCGAGAGCTGTACCGGACTCCGGTCAATGCGTTCGTCGCCGGGTTCATGGGCTCACCGTCGATGAACTTGTTCCGGGCTCCGGTCACCGACGGCGGCGTTCGCCTGGCCGATCAAGTGATTCCGGTACCGCGGCAGACTCTCGGGTCAACCACGGAGGTGATGTTCGGTATTCGACCCGAGCACATCGAGATCTCGAGCAGCGGAATCGCTCTGGAGATCGATGTGGTCGAGGAACTCGGGTCGGAGGCGTTCGTGTTCGGCCGCGCAGACATCAACGGTAAGCCGGAAACCATTGTCGCGCGGGCCGACTGGCGCAGCCCGCCCGAGAAGGGTGACCGCGTCCACGTCCGCATCGACGACGCTCACGCGCATATCTTCGACGCGTCGGCCGAGGGCCTGCGGCTCAACTGACGCCCGCTCGTGCTCGTTGTGCACCCCCAAGAGGTGCACAACGAGCACCAGCTACACCAGCAGTTCGGCGATCTGAATCGTGTTGAGCGCCGCGCCCTTACGGAGGTTGTCGCCCGAGACGAACAGGGCCAGTCCGCGGCCCTCCGGAACGCCCGGGTCCTGACGGATGCGTCCGACCAAGGAATCGTCCGCGCCTGCGGCCTGCAAAGGCGTCGGCACATCGACCAACGTGACACCGGGTGCCGAGGCCAGCAATTCACGAGCACGCTCCACCGAGAGCGGGCTGGCGAACTCGGCGTTGATCGACAGCGAGTGGCCGGTGAACACGGACACGCGCACGCAGGTGCCGCTGACCAGCAGGTCGGGCAAGCCGAGGATCTTGCGCGATTCGTTGCGCAGTTTCTGGTCCTCGTCGGTTTCGCCGGATCCGTCGTCCACCAACGCACCGGCCAGCGGCAGGACGTTGAAGGCGATGGGCGCGACGTACTTGTTCGGGGCCGGGAAATCCACCGACGAACCGTCGTGCACCAGCTTTTCGACGTCGCCGATGACGGCGCGCGCCTGGGTGGCGAGTTCCTCGACGCCGGCGAGTCCGCTACCGGAGACGGCCTGGTAGCTCGAGACGATCAGACGCTGCAGGCCTGCCTCGTCGTGCAGCACCTTGAGCACCGGCATGGCCGCCATGGTCGTGCAGTTGGGGTTGGCGATGATGCCGCGGGGCGGGTTCTTCGCTGCCTCGGGGTTGACCTCGCTGACCACCAACGGCACATCGGACTCCTTGCGGAACGCCGACGAGTTGTCGATGACGGTAGCGCCTGCCGCGGCGAAGCGCGGAGCCTGTTCGCGCGAGAGCGTGGCACCGGCCGAGAACAGTGCGATGTCGATTCCGGTGAGGTCTGCGGTGGACGCGTCCTCGACGACGATCTCCTCGCCGCGGAACGGCAGCTTCTTGCCCGCCGAGCGAGCCGAAGCGAAGAATCGAACGGTGTCGGCGGGAAAGTTGCGCTCCTCCAACAGGGTTCGCATGACGGCACCGACCTGGCCGGTGGCTCCTACGACTGCAACTGTGGTCATCTTCTATCGTCCTGTTCCTGCGTGTACGACGGCTTCTTCGTCGCCACCGAGATCGAAGGCGGCGTGCAGCGCGCGTACTGCTTCGTCGAGCTGAGTGTCACTGCACAGCACCGAGATACGGATCTCCGAGGTGCTGATCAGGTCGATGTTGATGCCGGCGTCGGCGAGGGCCTCACAGAACGTCGCCGTGACGCCGGGGTGGCTCTTCATGCCGGCACCGACGAGGGAGACCTTGCCGATGTGATCGTCGTAGAGCACCTGCGCGAAGCCGATCTCGGCCTGGAGCTTGGTGAGCTTCTCCACTGCCGTCGGGCCGTCGGCCTTGGGGCAGGTGAACGTGATGTCGGTCTTGCCGGTGTCGATCTTCGACACATTCTGCAACACCATGTCGATGTTGATTTCGGAATCTGCCACGGCGCGAAAGACCTTGGCGGCGTAGCCCGGTGTGTCGGGCAGGCCGACGACGGTGACCTTCGCCTCGCTGCGATCGTGTGCGACGCCGGTGAGAATTGCTTCTTCCACTGGAATGTCCTCCATAGATCCGGAGACGATCGTTCCGGGTTTCGTGGTGTACGACGAGCGCACGTGAACGGGAACGTTGTAGCGACGGGCATATTCGACACAGCGCAGCATGAGCACCTTCGCGCCGCAGGCGGCCATCTCCAGCATCTCCTCGAACGAGACGGTGTCGAGGTGCCGGGCGTTGGGCACGATGCGCGGATCTGCGGTGAAGATGCCGTCGACGTCGGTGTAGATCTCGCAGACGTCGGCGTTCAGTGCTGCGGCGAGCGCAACGGCGGTGGTGTCCGAACCACCGCGACCGAGCGTGGTGACGTCCTTGCTGTCCTGGCTGACGCCTTGGAATCCGGCGACGAGCACGATCGAGCCCTCGTCGAGAGCGCTGCGCACGCGGCCCGGGGTGACGTCGATGATCTTGGCGTTGCCGTGCACGCTGGTGGTGACGACGCCTGCCTGGGAGCCGGTGAACGACCGGGCCTCGGCACCGAGCGAGTGGATGGCCATCGCGACCAACGCGTTGGAGATGCGTTCACCCGAGGTGAGCAGCATGTCCATCTCGCGGGCCGGCGGAGCCGGGCACACCTGCTGGGCCAGGTCGAGCAGTTCGTCGGTGGTATCGCCCATGGCCGACACGACCACGACGACGTCGTTGCCTGCCTTCTTGGTCTCGACGATTCGTTCAGCGACGCGTCGGATGCGTTCGGCGGTTCCCACCGACGATCCACCGTACTTCTGGACGATGAGAGCCACGCCTGTTTACCTCCGCTGGATAGCCGACAATCGGGCGATTGTTCCGGGGTAACCCTACCGATCCGGCACCCCGGGCGGTGGCCCGGGTAGCTCCGAGCTGGGACTTTAGGGCCGTTCGCCTGCGGATACGCCTGTCCTAACATGGTCGGGTGACCGTTCCCGAGCATCGCCCGCCGCCACCCCCGCGAGGTCTGCGGGTGCTGTTCGGGCTCCCCGCCGTCGGCCGTCGCTGGCCGGGTGGACTGCGCTCGGCTCTGGCGTTCGGTGTCCCCGCGATCGCGGCGTGGGTTCTCGGGTTCCATACCGAGGCCCTACTGGTGGTCTCGGGCAGTTTCGCCGTCATCTACGGCGAGGGTCGTCCCTACCGTTCGCGTTGGTGGGTGGTGCTGACCGCCGGCGGCGGACTGGTGGCCTCGGTATGGCTCGGGGCGACGGCCGGGCAGATGGCGCTCGATCTCGGCAGTACCGGATGGGCGCTGATGATCCCGGTGACCCTGCTCTCGCTCCTCGCTCTCGTCGCGGTCTACGTCGTCGCCGCGCTGAGGCTGGGACCGCCGGGGGCGTTCTTTTTCGTGCTGGTGTGTGCGGTGTCGTCGTACATCCCCGGAGCCGGCGTCAGCGCCGCTCACGGTGCGGTGTGTGCGGCTATCGGCGTCGCGTCGGCGCTGGTGGTGTCAATGTCCGGGGTGGTGTGGGATCCACGAGGACCCGAACGCGAGGCCGTCGGAGCCGCGGTGGGCGCGATCGAGAAATACACGAGTTCGCCGACGGCGTCTGCCGCCGATCGTCATGCGGCGGCCGCGCGTCTGCACGCAGCATGGGCCGCCGTGTACGACGCGGGTGCCGCGCGGTTGTCGTCGAGGCCGGTGCTGGTTCAGAGATTGTTCGACGCGCACCGGGCGTTCGCGGCGACGACCGCTCGAAGCACGGATGCGGACCGGACGGTCGACTCCGTGTCCGACCAGCTGCCGCTGGCTCGGCCCAGCGTCGGGTATCGGTTGCGGCGCTCGCTGCATCGGGATTCGCATGCGGCGTCCACGGCCGTGCGGGTGTTCTGCGCGGCGGCGGCAGCGGGCGGGATCAGCGTCGCGCTGGATTTGAGCCGACCGGACTGGGCCATCCTCGGTGCCGTCCTGGTGCTGCAACAGGGTCCCGATCGGGTGCACGGCACCTACCGTGGACTGCAGCGGCTCGGCGGAACCCTCGCCGGCGTTGCATTGTTCTCGGCTATCTATCTCTCGCCGCTGACCGGCCTGGCCGTCATCGTGGTGTTGATGGTGCTGCAGTTCGCGATCGAGGTGTCGGTCGCGCGGAACTACGGGTTGGCCGTCACGTTCATCACCCCGCTCGCTCTGCTGATGGGCACACTGACGCATCCGGGGGCCGTGCTGGAGGACATCGTCGTCGACCGGATCGTGGAAACGACGGTGGGCGTAGCTTTCGCATTCGCGGCGCTGTGGCTGCTGCTTCCCGGGGCATTTCGTCGCACATTGCGGTGGTCCGACGGCCGAGTTCTGACGCTCGGCGCACATCTGCTGACGGTGTTGCGGACCGAGGACGTGGCCGCGCCGACCGCCCTCGCCGTGCGGCGCGACGTCCAGTTCGAGCTCGTCGGGTCCGCGTTGGCCGGGGCCGAGGCCGCGCACAACGATCGACGCTGGACGACTCGGGTGTGGTCGCAGCATGTCGAGGTCGATCGGCTCGGGTACGAACTCCTCGCGCACTGCTGGACGATGACCGACGTCGGACGAATGGATGACATCGAACATTGGCAACGTCGACTCGACGCGGCAGCTGAAGAATTCGACGCGTCAACCCTGGGGTAGGCCACCGGTTGGCGGTAGTACACTCAGCCCATGCTGCGAGCTCTCCTTCTTAACAGCCGCGACGGGGTCTGAGACCAGACTGGCTTCCCGTCGCGGGGTTCGTTGCGCCGGTCGAACACATTGCTCTGATCTGTACGGAGAGACGAAGACCATGTCACCAGCCGACGCATTCACCTCGGGATCTCGCACCATCACCCCGCCCTCGCGGCCCGCTCCCAGCGACCAGCCCGCCTGGAACACCCAGAAGAACTCCTCGATGCCCACCTTCCGTTATCGGCCGTTCGCCGAGGAAGTGGAGCCCATCACCCTCCCCGACCGCACGTGGCCGGACAAGATCATCGACCGGACGCCGCAGTGGTGCGCCGTGGATCTGCGCGACGGCAACCAGGCGCTGATCGACCCGATGAGCCCGGCCCGCAAACGCCGCATGTTCGACCTGCTGGTCCGGATGGGCTACAAGCAGATCGAGGTCGGCTTCCCGTCGGCCAGTCAGACCGACTTCGACTTCGTCCGCGAGATCATCGAGGACGGCGCGATTCCCGACGACGTCACCATCCAGGTGCTCACGCAGTGCCGTCCCGAGCTGATCGAGCGCACCTTCGTCGCGTGCGAGGGTGCCCGCAGCGTCATCGTGCACTTCTACAACTCGACGTCGATCCTGCAGCGCCGCGTGGTGTTCCGGGCCGAGCGTGACGTCATCAAGAAGATCGCCACCGACGGTGCCCGCAAGGTCCTCGAAGAAGCAGCCAAGTTCCCCGATACCGACTGGCGCTACGAGTACTCCCCCGAGTCCTACACCGGCACCGAGCTCGCCTACGCCAAAGAGGTGTGCGACGCGGTCACCGCGATCATCGATCCCACCCCCGACAAGCCCCTGATTCTGAATTTGCCTGCCACCGTGGAGATGGCGACCCCCAACGTCTACGCCGATTCGATCGAGTGGATGAGCCGCAACCTCGATCGCCGCGACAGCATCGTGCTGTCACTGCACCCGCACAACGACCGCGGAACTGGTGTTGCCGCAGCAGAACTCGGCTACCAGGCCGGTGCAGACCGTATCGAGGGATGCCTGTTCGGCAACGGCGAGCGCACCGGCAACGTCTGCCTGGTCACGCTCGGGTTGAACCTGTTCACCCGCGGTGTCGATCCGCAGATCGACTTCTCCAACATCGACGAGGTCCGTCGAACGGTGGAGTACTGCAACCAACTTCCCGTCGCCGAGCGCCACCCCTACGGCGGCGACCTGGTCTACACCGCCTTCTCCGGCAGCCACCAGGACGCGATCAACAAGGGCCTGGACGCCATGAAAGTCACTGCGGACGAGCAAGGTTCGGACATCGGGGATGTCACCTGGCAGGTTCCGTACCTGCCCGTCGACCCGAAGGACGTCGGTCGCACCTACGAGGCCGTCATTCGCGTCAACTCGCAGTCCGGCAAGGGCGGCGTCGCGTACATCATGAAGTCCGATCACGGACTGAACCTGCCGCGTCGCCTGCAGATCGAGTTCTCCCAGGCCGTCCAGCGCATCACCGACGGTGAGGGCGGCGAGGTATCGCCCAAGGAGATGTGGGACGTCTTCGCCGAGGAGTACCTGACCCCGATCCGCCCGCTCGAGCGCATCAAACAGTCGGTACAGGCTGCGGAGGTCGACGGCGGCACCGACACGATCGTCGCGACAGTGAAGGTCGACGGCGTGGAGCAGGAGATCGCCGGCTCCGGCAACGGCCCGCTTGCATCGTTCGTCGACGCACTGTCCACCATCGGCTACGACGTCAGCGTCCTCGATTACTCCGAGCACGCCATGTCCGCAGGCGACGACGCTCAGGCCGCCGCCTACGTCGAGGCCTCGGTCACCTCACCTGCCGGTGTGGCCACCACCGTCTGGGGCGTCGGCATCGCGACGTCGATCACCACCGCATCACTGCGCGCCGTGGTCTCGGCCGTGAACCGCGCGCTGAAATAAGTTCTCGGCTCGACGAAACGCCGCCCATCCACATGTCGGATGGGCGGCTTTGTCGTGTGCCGGACGCCCTGCCGCCGACTGGGAAGAACGGCTAGCGCATGCAGGCTGCGCCCTGATACGCGACCAATTGCTTCTGCATTTCGGTGGGCACCGGGATCCGCGCGTACACCGGCGTTTCGTCGCCGAAGGCAAGGTAAATCGGAAAGACGAATGGCTTCTTCGAGTCCGCGATCGCGTGCGCTTCGCACGACGCTGTGGTGATGGTGAGCGGAATGGCCAGGGAATCACTGTCGGACTGCAGTGTTCGAGGGAGCGCACCGGTCAGGTCGTAGAGGACGCTGCCCCGCAGTTCGTCGACCCGAATCGGTCCGTCGAAAGACTCGCGAGACACCAGCAAACTCGCGGACAGTGGATCAGTCGGTACCAGCGGGGGCGACGAAAGCGACAGCGTCATCGACACTTTCGACAAGACTTGCTCGGCAGTGCACTCTTCCGAATGGATGCGGTCGATGATGTCGTACGGTTGCTCGAGCGGAACCTCGACGTCCTGCTCCGGTTCTCCTTCGCGAGTCACGGACAGGCGCGCGGCCAACGGTCCCACAGACGAGTCACATCGAGCCGCGCCGTACGGAGTCGGTACGTCGATCCGGCCGCCCTTCTGCAGCTCGATCTCGCGCACAGTAGGCGCGACGGGTGTAAATCCTGGAGAGGCGAATGCGATGGTGTGCACCGCAATCGGTCGTTCAGCAGTGTTGGCGATTGTGATCTGGAACTGACCACCGATCGCGTCGTCGACGCGCGACCGGTAAGCAGAAGCGGTCATGTCTGAAGGCGCGTCCTGCTCAGGGGGATTCGAGCACCCCGCCAGCGCCAGAACTACTATTGCCAACACACCGCAGACACGGGAAGCGGCAACGGCAGGTCCCGCCGACCGGCGTCGAGTACCCGGGTCCGCCGCATGTGCTGGGGCCGCGGCTTCCGCGCTCCCGTATGACCGGTCGCTACGGAATCCACAGCGCGGAATGGAGCGGTCGATGCCGCTGGCAAGGATCCTGCCTCGACCCTCGAAGCGAAGAACCGCCTCTGAACTCGCTGACAGGTGTCCCATTACCGAACCTCCGGTTGAGCGGCTCCCTGCACACCTTATGTGCGCTTCGCAACGATGACACCTCACCGGGTCGCGATTGGATCTACGTACCGCGACTGATTCAGTCACCCTCGAACTAGTCGATCACAACGAAGCGGCCAGAACCCGACGAACCAACGGCTCAGACCATCAAGCGCCGATCATCCGCTGTGCGAGGTAACCCTCCACCTGATCGAGAGCGACGCGCTCCTGCGCCATCGTGTCGCGCTCACGGATGGTGACGGCATGATCGTCGAGCGTGTCGAAGTCGACTGTGATGCAGAACGGGGTACCGATCTCGTCCTGGCGACGGTAGCGGCGACCGATGGCTCCGGCGTCGTCGAACTCGACGTTCCAGTACTGACGCAATTGCTGCGCAAGATCTTTCGCCTTGGGCGTCAGGTCCGCGTTACGCGAGAGCGGAAGCACCGCAACCTTCACCGGAGCCAGACGACGATCGAGCTTGAGCACGACGCGCTTGTCGACGCCGCCCTTGGCGTTGGGTGCCTCGTCCTCGGTGTACGCGTCGACGAGGAATGCCATCAGCGAACGCGTCAGACCTGCCGCAGGCTCGATGACGTACGGGGTGTAGCGAGTGTCGGTGGCCTGCTCGTAGTAGCTCAGGTCCTGACCCGACGCCTTCGAGTGCACCGACAGGTCGTAATCGGTGCGGTTGGCGACACCTTCGAGCTCGCCCCACGCACTGCCCTGGAAGCCGAACTTGTACTCGATGTCCACGGTCCGCTTGGAGTAGTGCGACAGCTTCTCCTTGGCGTGCTCGTAGAGCCGCAGGTTCTCCGGATCGATACCGAGATCGGTGTACCACTTCATGCGGTAGTCGATCCAGTACTGGTGCCACTCGTCGTCCTCGCCAGGCTTGACAAAGAATTCCATCTCCATCTGCTCGAACTCGCGGGTACGGAAGATGAAGTTTCCCGGGGTGATCTCGTTGCGGAAGCTCTTGCCGATCTGGCCGATGCCGAACGGCGGCCTCATTCGCGAGGTGGTCAACACGTTGGCGAAGTTGACGAAGATGCCCTGTGCGGTCTCGGGACGCAGGTAATGCAGGCCCGACCCGTCGTCGACAGGGCCGAGGTAGGTCTTGAGCATTTGAGAGAACGCCCGCGGTTCGGTCCACGAGCCGGGTTCGCCGGTTTCGGGGTCGCGGATGTCGGCCAGGCCGTTCTCCGGCGGGTGGCCGTGCTTTACCTCGTATGCCTCGATGAGGTGATCGGCGCGGTACCGCTTGTGCGTGTGCAGCGACTCCACCAGCGGGTCGGAGAACGTCTCGACGTGGCCCGATGCCTCCCACACCTCACGCGGCAGGATCACCGAGGAATCCAGCCCGACGGTGTCGTCGCGGCTGGTGATCATGTTGCGCCACCACTGCTTCTTGATGTTCTCCTTGAGCTCGACGCCCAACGGACCGTAATCCCAGGCCGACCTGGTACCGCCGTAGATCTCGCCGCACGGGTAGACGAGGCCTCTGCGCTTGGCGAGGTTGGCGACGGTTTCGACTTTGGACTTGGGTGCCACGGGCTGGTATCTCCATTCGGTGAGTAGATACGCGGGAGGGTGGAAAGGTACTGCGGCGAATAGGCGTAGCAATGCTTTCTGGCAACCCCCAGTGCCCGGATCGACGCGCATTACCTACGGAACCGCTTCGGCAAATTCTTCGATGAAGGTCACGGTGCTGATCGCGCGTGCCGTGGTCGCGGCTGCGAACCGTGCACTGAAATAAATCCTCTGCTCGACGAAAAGTTGCCCATCCACACGTCGAATGGGCGGCCTTTCCTGTGTCGGGCGCTATTCGGTGGATGCGGCGTCGGGAGCCCTGCGCTCGTAGAGCCACATCAGCGCAGTGAACACCGCTCCCGCGAGAACCGCGCCAATGAGCGATTCCCAAACCGCTCCGTCTTGGAAGAAAACGAGCCAAGCGAACCACAAGACGGTGAACAGACCACTGCGCACGAAGACGATCATCGTATCTCCCCTGGTTCTCGTCGATCAGGATCGTTACCCAGGCTAACCCAATGCTCGGGCGAGCGAAAGTGTTCAACCCGCGTCCAGCCGACACTCCGCGTGGGACAATAACTCTGCTGTCGGGGCACCTTGAGGGAATGGAAGTTCGCCATGGACTCTTTCTGGGATTTTCTCTGGCTACTCATCGTCGGATTCGCCTTCGTGGCCTATCTCATGGTGATGCTGTCGATCATCGGAGACCTCTTCCGAAACCACAAGGCATCCGGGCTTGTGAAAGCCGCGTGGGTACTGTTCCTCATCATTGCGCCGTTCTTCACCGCACTGATCTACCTCATCGTGAACGGCGGCAACATGGCCGAGCGCCAGGTTGCAGCCATGCAGCACGCCAAGGACCAGCAGGAGGACTACATCAAGCAAGTGGCCGGGCGGTCGGCATCGGAGGAGATTGCACACGCAAAAGTGTTGCTGGACAACGGAACCATCGACCAGGACGAGTTCAGGACGCTGAAGGCCAAAGCCCTGTCCTGAACGTCGCTTCCGCCCTGAACGCGTCGAGCACTGCCGCGATCGCCGGTAGCCGTCCTGCGTCGGGTCTCGTCGCGAGTTCGTAGATGCGCCCTGCCCGCACCCCGGACAGTTCTCTGCGCACCAAGCCCGGATGCACGACGGCATAGCGCGGCATCAACGCCACGCCGTGCCCCGCCGCCACCAACACCTCGGTGACGCGGAAATCGTTCACTCGCTGCATCACTCGCGGTTCGACGCCGGTGGCGGCGGCCACCGAGAGCAGTACGTCGTCGACCGGGAATCCGCCGCGAACACTGATCCATCGTTCGTCGACCAGGTCCCTAAGATCTATCGATTCGTGTTGCGCCAGCGCATGACCGGGCGGCAACACCAGATCGATGGGCTCACGCATCAGGGTGGTCACTTCGATGCGCGGGCCCGCGGTCGACGGTGCCCGGTCGTCACGGTGCGTGAGCACCACGTCGTAATCCGCCAACAGTTCCGGCACCGAGGATGCGGGCAGATCCTCGTCGCGGGCGTCGATGTCGACGTCCGAGTTCGCCAACCGCGTCAGCAACCCGGGCAGCAGCAGCGCGGCACCGGACGGGAACAGCGCAACTCGGACGCGTCCCCGCGGGGACGCCCGGTAGTGATCCATCTCTGCTGTGGCTCGATCGAGAGCGGCGAACACATCGTCGGTCCTGAGCACCAATGCCCGCCCGGCGTCGGTGAGGCGCAGCCGACGCCCGTCGGGTTCGAGGAGCGTCACCCCAGCTTCCTTGACCAGCAGCTTGAGCTGCTGAGACACCGCCGACGGCGTCATGGACAGCGCCTCGGCGACGGCAGCGACGGTCCCCCTGTCGGCGAGTTCCCGGAGAACCCTGAGCCGCTCCACATTCATGTAGTAAATCTTAACTGTTGCTGCGGATATATTCGATTGTGCTGATCATTTGCTGCCGTCACGATGGACGGCATGACCACTCGCGACCGCCTCCTCGGACTGACCGTCGTCGTATTGTGGGGACTCAACTTTCTCGCCATCCGCGTGGGGCTCGATCACTTCCCGCCGTTCTTCTTCGCCGCACTGCGATTCCTGGTCATCGCCGTTCCCGTCGCGCTGTTCGTCCCGCGGCCGAAGGTTCCGCTGAAGTGGCTGCTGCTCTACGGGTTCGGGTTCGGGTTCCTGCAGTTCGCCTTCCTGTTCGCAGCGATGGCGGCCGGCATGCCCACCGGATTGGCGTCGCTCGTGCTGCAGTCGTCCGCCCCGTTCACCGTCGTTCTCGGCGCGATTCTGCTGCGCGAGCACGTCTCCCGCCGACAGGCGATCGGTATCGCGATCGCCGTGATCGGCATGGTGCTGATCGGGTGGGATCGCGCCCAGAACGCCACCCTGCTGCCGGTGATCCTCACCCTGCTCGCCGGCCTCGGTTGGGCGTTCGGCAACCTGGGGAATCGACTCGCCAAGTCCGATTCGCCGATGACGCTGATGCTGTGGATGACCGTCGTCCCGCCGGTGCCGATGCTGGCGCTGTCGGCGATGGTCGAGGGTCCGAGCACGGGCTGGCAGGCACTGATGGCATCGTTCGGTCCGCAGGGCTGGCCCGGTCTGGTCGCGTTGGCCTACATCGTGATTCCGGCCACGATCGTCGGTAGCGGCCTGTGGAGCATCCTGATGAGCCGCAACCCCGCCGGTCTCGTCGCGCCGTTCTCGCTGCTCGTTCCCGTCGTCGGCATCGCGGGTGCCTGGATCTTCCTGGGCGAGAACCCCTCGGTGCTGGCACTGATCGGTGGCGTCGTCGTCATCGGCGGGTGTCTCGGGGGCATGGCCGTCCGACGACCTGTCGAAGTACTGGAGAAAGCACCGGTGTAAAGGGCGACCGCCGACGTGAAACTGTGCGCTCTTCTGTGCCAGACTCGGCGGATGGTTGAAGTGGGTGAGCGCAGACGTATCGGCGCACGTGGTCGCGTGGCTCTGCGCGCGGCGGAGCTGGCGACCTGGGCGTCCCGCAAAGCAGGCCGCGGCAAGGGATCGATGATCGGCGGCCTCGTCGCACTCAAGATCGACCCGGACATCCTCGGCGGACTCGGCCGCGGTCGACGCACCGTCATCGTCACCGGCACCAACGGCAAGTCCACCACCACCAGAATGACTGCTGCGGCGCTGGCCACCCTCGGTGACGTCGCCACCCAGGCCGACGGCGCGAACATGGACGCCGGCATCGTCGCTGCACTGCACGCCCACTTCGACGCCGAGCTGGCGGCTCTCGAGGTCGACGAGCTGCACGTCCCGCATGTGTCCGATGCGGTGGACCCCGCTGCCATCGTGTTGCTCAATCTCAGTCGCGATCAGCTCGACCGTGTGGGCGAGATCAACATGATCGAACGCAAGCTGCGCGCGGGCCTGGCCCGGCACCCCGAGACCGTCGTCATCGCCAACTGCGACGACGTCCTCGTCACCTCTGCCGCATTCGACGCACCGAACGTCGTGTGGGTCGCAGCGGGTGGTGGATGGGCAGGCGACTCGGTCAGCTGCCCGCGCACCGGCGAACCCATCGTGTGGGACGGCGAGCATTGGTACAGCACCGGCAGTGATTTCAAGCGCCCGACGCCGGACTGGTGGCTCGACGACGAGAATCTCTACGGCCCCGACGGGCTCGTACTGCCGATGACTCTGGCGTTGCCAGGAAAAGCCAACCGCGGCAACGCAGCTCAGGCTGTCGCCGCGGCAGTGACCCTGGGCGCGAGCGCGGAAGATGCCGTCGCGGCAGCGTCGAGCGTCGACGAGGTGGCCGGGCGCTACTCCACCATTCAGTACGGATCGCATTCCGTCCGAATGCTTCTCGCGAAGAATCCCGCCGGCTGGCAGGAAGCGCTGTCGATGATCGACCCCACCTGCGACGGACTCGTCATCGCGGTCAACGGGCAGGTTCCCGACGGCGAAGACCTGTCGTGGCTGTGGGATGTCCGCTTCGAGCACTTCGAGAACGTCGCCGTCGTCGCCGCCGGTGAGCGCGCGACCGACCTCGGTGTGCGTCTGCTCTACGCCGGTTCTCAGCACACCACCATCGCAGATCCGTTGCAGGCCATCGCGTCCTGCCCGCCGGGACGCGTCGAAGTGCTCGCCAACTACACCGCGTTCCGCGATCTCGGGCGCGCGCTGGCACGTGAGGTGAAAGATGTCTGAGTCCACCGTTCGCATCGGCCTCGTCCTGCCCGACGTGATGGGCACCTACGGCGACAACGGAAACGCGCTCATTCTGCGGCAGAGACTGCGGATGCGAGACATCGACGCCGAGGTCGTCCAGATCACCCTGAACGATCCGGTTCCCGATTCACTCGACGTGTACACCCTTGGTGGAGCGGAGGATTCAGCTCAACGCCTCGCGACCCGTCACCTCACCCGATACCCGGGACTGCAGAACGCGGCCGCCCGCGGGGTGCCGGTGCTCGCCATCTGTGCCGCGATCCAGGTCCTCGGTCACTGGTACGAAACCTCTGCGGGTGAACGCGTCGACGGCATCTCCCTGTTCGACGTGACCACCGCACCGCAGGCCACCAGATCCATCGGTGAAGTCGTCACCGAACCCGCGCTCGACGGCCTGAGCCAGAAACTCTCCGGCTTCGAAAACCACCGCGGTGGAACAACTCTCGGACTCGACGCGTCCCCTTTGGCCAAGGTCACCCACGGCGTGGGCAACGGCGTCGGCGACGGCCGCGAAGGCGTCGTACAAGGTTCTGTGATCGGCACCTACATGCATGGCCCGGTACTCGCCCGAAACCCGGAGTTGGCGGACTACCTGCTGGAGCGGGCTCTGGGCACCACTCTCGCGCCGCTCGAACTTGCCGAGGTTGCGCAGCTGCGCAAGGAGCGGCTTCGCCGCACGTGAACGAAACTTCGTAGCCCACTACGAATTTCCACTCACAAGGCGCACCGCTCGCACGGGTACGACGCGTCGTCCCATCCCTCTCTGACCAGCACATCGCGAACCTCGCGGTACACGCCGCAGGGATCTTGGGTCACTTCGTGCCAGCCGTACATCAACCGCGGCAGGTTCCGAAGCTCGGCGGCATTGTCACGTCTGCGATCGCGATATCGTCGCTGCTTGGCAGAGTGAAAGGCCTGGCCGTCGAGTCTGACGATGAGGTCGCAGAGCTCGTAACGAATATCTTCGAAGAGCTGTCGGCCGTCGACGAACACCGGAGCCTGACGCTGCCCGGCCGGAAGACCGTGCGCTTGCTCGACGTCGAGCACGTAGCGATGCTCCAGTGCAGAATGGACGCCGTCGCGCATCAGCGACAGGGTGTGCAAGATCGGTTTCAGGTAGCGCATCGGTCGCCGCGCTTCGATCTTGCGAGTCATGGCCGCAACGTTCACACCACCCGACGACATTGCCGAGACCAACGAGATCGTCGCCAGCCTCGACGATGGCTCTGCGACTGCCAGGTCGAGCACCGTGTCGGCGATGCTCGTACGCGCCGGATTCGTCTCGACACCGATGTGTCCCATGGCGCGGGAGCGGTGGACCACGACCCCGGGATGGATCTGTTCGTTGCTCTCCGAGGTGAAGTTCTGTTTGGCGTGCCGCATAGTCGGCGGCCTGCTGGTCGCCGAGCATCCGTAGGGAACGGTGACGTGAACGGGGCCTGACCCGGGCCGAACCCACCCCCATTCCTCTGCCGCAGTGGCGTGGCTGAGCAATGCTCCTCGCCCCGCGTACAGCAACGCTGCCGACAGCTGCATCTCTCTAGTCAGCGGCCCGTTGGTCACCGAGATGACTCCACGAAACACTCTCAGCCACTGACCGGTTTCCACGCAGTGATTGATCGAATCCTTGTTGACGCCGAACGCATGCATCTGCTTCGTGGTGACTATTCCGTGCTGATCGTCCAGTAGTCGCTGCCAGGCACCCGCTGGTCTCGTCCTCATGGACCTCAGGATGGCCGGTTTGCGATGACCGCGTCAGAATCTATCCACAGGCTGTGCATAACTCCGGGTCGTGAGCGGAAACTCGACCCCTGCTACGAGGTTCCATGCACGTGCGGCGAAGCCGCTCTACATACGTCGGCGCCCGGTCAGCGCGCGCCCTAGGGTCAGTTCGTCGGCGAATTCGAGGTCTCCACCCATCGGCAGGCCCGACGCGAGGCGGGTGATGGCCAGGCCGGGGAAGTCTCGCATCATGCGGACCAGATACGTGGCAGTGGCTTCGCCCTCGGTGTTGGGGTCGGTGGCGATGATGACCTCGGTGACGTCGACGCCGTCGTCCTGAGTTCCCACGCGAGTCAACAACTCTCGAATGCGGAGCTGATCCGGCCCCACTCCGTTCAGTGGATCGAGCGCCCCACCGAGCACGTGGTAGCGGCCCTTGAATTCTCGTGTACGTTCCACGGCCTGAACATCTTTGGGCTCTTCGACGACGCAGATCATGGATCTGTCACGTCGTGAGTCCGCGCAGATTCGGCACAGTTCCTTGTCCGAGACCGTGCCGCACACGGTGCAGAACTGCACACCGTCGCGAATGCGCTGCAGCGCGCGCATGAGCCGATCCACCTCGGGAGGTTCGACGCCCAGGAGGTGAAAAGCTATGCGCTGAGCGCTCTTCGGACCGACTCCGGGAAACTTGCCGAGTTCGTCGATCAGATCCTGTACCGGACCTTCGTACACTGACTAGAACCCGGGCAGGCCGGGCATGCCACCGAGACCACCAGCGAGGGGACCGAGCTTCTCGCTCGCGACGTTCTGCGCTGCCTTCGACGCATCGGCGATGGCACCGATCACCAGGTCCTGCAACGTTTCGATGTCGTCGGGATCGACGACCTTGGGGTCGATGGTCAGTCCGACTACCTCACCGGTTCCCTTGACGGTGGCGACGACGAGTCCGCCGCCCGCCTGGCCGGTCACTTCGGTTTCCGCGATCTCGGCCTGCGCCGCCATCAGCTGCTGCTGCATCTGCTGGGCCTGCTGCAGGATCGATGCCATGTCGGGCTGTTCACCGGGTTGCACTGTGCCGTCCTCTCGCGTGGGTCGAAGCGAACTCCAGCGTAGTCGTACGGCAGTTCGCGGGCGGCGCGCCACACAGCTGAGGATGCGTCACAACTGAAGCGCGTACCATCCTCGAATGCCCGCACCGACGAGCCCCGAGGGCCACTCCCCTCGTAAGCGTCGGGTGACTCCCGAGACCATGGCCGAGGCCGGTATTGCGCTGACGCTGCCGAAGGTGTCGGTGAAATCGGTGGCCGAGAGCCTGGGTGTCTCGATCGTTGCGATCTACAACAACATCGATGATCTCTGCTCACTCAAAGCCCTGGTGGCGGAGGAGATTCTCCGCAGGTGGTCGCCGCCGCTTCCCGGTGACGACGAATCGATGCACGACGCCCTACTGAAACTCGCCTCCGCGATGCGCAAACTCGTGCACACGAATCCGGGCATCGCGCAGTACCTGATCGGCCTGACCCCCAGCTCGATCGATGCCCTTCGTATGGCCGACGCCGTCCAGACGCGCTACCGACTGCGCTACGACCTCACCCCCAAGCAGGCGACGTGGGCCGTCATCACCGTCGTCGAGCACGCGATTGCATTGGCGGAGATCGTCTACAACGATGCCCGACGCGATCGTGAGTACGACGACGCGATCGCTGCCCGCACCGACCTCGACACCCTGCCCGGGGCCTACGACACGATCGACCGCGGACCCGACGGGATGTTTCTGTGGTCGATGCGCACCGTGGTGGTCGGGACCCTGGCGCTCATCCAGGCCCCCGACTTCGAGCGGGTCTAGGCAGGAGTGGAGCCTGCGGAACGACCCTTCTAGATCAACTCGCGACGCAGGTTCTCCAGCGTCGCGGCCTGGATCTTCTTCAGTCCCAGCGGCGCGAAAGTCTTCTCGAAGAATCCGCCGATGCCGCCTGCACCCTTCCATTCGGTCGTCGTGGTGACCGTGGTGCCTGCGCCGTCCGGGGCGACCGACCACGTGGTGACCATGGAGGAATTGGCGTCGCGTTCGGTGATGGTCGATCCGGCGACGGTGACGGTGGCGGCGACATTGCGTACTCGCTTCTCGGTGGCCTGCAGAGTCCACCTGACCACGGTTCCGTCTCCTTGCCCGCCCGCGACCACCTCGTAATCGCGGTACTGCTCGGGCAGGATGCGCGGGCGCACCGTCTCGTAGTCGGCGAGCGCGGTGAGCACCCGATCCGGTGCGGCAGCGATGGTGACGGAACTGGATGCACTGACCTGAGCCACGAAAACGTTCTCCTTCTCTAGCGGACGGGATGTGCATCCATCCTGCCTCGCCGACCGCTCGCGTCCGACATCGCGTCGAGCGCCGTGTGATGTGCTTAACAAGATAATTCTGGAGCCCGCAAAACACATGCATGACCCAACCATTTGTCCGATTTGATCGGATTCCCGGTCGAGATTCGGCAACAGTTGCGTGAAGTTTCACCGGTCGGACGCCAATGCCGGTGGATACCACGCGGTACGAGATATAGCGTCAGTATGTGGCTTCAGTGAATGCTCTTCTCGGACGACGGCCAGAACCGAGGGAGAGCGGTTACGCAGCGCACCGGTCGGGTGTCGAGCAGCTGCTTCGCAGCTATCGCGCAATTCCGGCCGATGCGACGGTGCGTCTGGCGAAGAAGACGTCCAACCTGTTCCGGGCCAGGACGAACACCACCACGCCGGGGCTCGACGTATCGGGCCTGAGCAAGGTCATCTCCGTCGATCCCGCCTCGCGCACAGCCGATGTCGCCGGCATGTGCACCTACGAGGACCTGGTCGACGCGACGCTTCCCTACGGTCTCGCGCCCCTCGTCGTCCCGCAGCTCAAGACGATCACCCTCGGTGGAGCCGTCACCGGACTCGGTATCGAGTCGACGTCGTTTCGTAGCGGACTCCCGCACGAATCGGTCCTAGAGATCGATGTACTCACCGGCAGCGGCGAGATCGTCACCGCGACACCGGAGGGCGAACACGCAGATCTCTACTGGGGCTTCCCCAACTCCTACGGCACCCTGGGCTACTCCACTCGGCTGAGGATTCAGCTCGAACCGGTGCTGCCGTATGTCGCGTTGCGCCACCTACGGTTTCACGATCTCGACACTCTCCAGTCCACGATGGACACCATCGTCGAACAGCGCGAGTACGACGGCATCGAGGTCCAGTACCTCGACGGTGTGGTGTTCAGCGCCGACGAAAGCTACCTCACCCTCGGCGTCCAGACCGACGAACCCGGGCCGGTCAGCGACTACACCGGTGCCGACATCTTCTACCGCTCGATCCAGCACGCGTCGGACACACCGAAGACCGACCGCCTCACCATTCACGACTACCTGTGGCGCTGGGACACCGATTGGTTCTGGTGCTCCCGCGCATTCGGAACACAGAACCCGAGAATCCGACGCTTCTGGCCGCGCAGGTACCGGCGCAGTAGTTTCTACTGGAAGTTGATCGGCCTCGATCGCAAGTACGACATCGCCGATCGACTCGAGAAGCGCAAGGGAAATCCGCCGCGCGAACGCGTCGTGCAGGATGTCGAGGTTCCGATCGAACACACCGCCGGCTTCGCGCAGTGGTTCCTCGACAACATCCCGATCGAGCCGTTGTGGTTGTGCCCGTTGCGTCTTCGTGAGCCCGCAGCGCCAGGTGCCAATCCGGCCCGACCGTGGCCGCTGTACCCACTCGAACCGAAACGCACCTACGTCAACATCGGCTTCTGGTCCTCGGTCCCGATCGTTGCAGGCGAACCCGAGGGTGCCGCGAACCGCGCCATCGAGAAGAAAGTGACCGAGTTCGACGGGCATAAATCGCTGTACTCGGATGCTTATTACACCGAGGATGAATTCGCCGTGCTGTACGGCGGTGAGAGATATATCCAGCTGAAGAAGAAATACGATCCCGAATCCCGATTGTTGGATTTGTACTCGAAGGCGGTGCAACGCAGATGACGACGTTCAAGGACTCCGGCAATCGCACGGTGAACGGTGCCCAGAAGCTCAAGATCTCCGAGATTCTGGAACTGATCTCCGACGGCAACATCCCACTGCGTTTCACCGCATACGACGGCAGCACCGCAGGACCCGAGGACGCGAGAATCGGTCTCAACCTCAAGAGTCCTCGCGGAACCACCTATCTCGCAACCGCTCCCGGCGATCTCGGCATGGCGCGCGCGTACGTCTCGGGCGATCTCGAAGCAACGGGAGTCCATCCCGGCGACCCCTACCAGTTACTGGCACTGATGGGCGACGAGCTGCACTTTCGCCGGCCCTCGGCTATGACACTGACATCGATCGCCCGTTCGCTCGGCTGGGATGTGTTGCGGCCCATCGCTCCCCCGCCCCAGGAGGCGATTCCGCGGTGGCGTCGCATCGCAGAAGGTCTGCGCCACTCCAAGACTCGCGATGCAGAAGCGATCCACCACCACTACGACGTGTCCAACGCCTTCTACGAGAAGGTGCTCGGCCCCTCGATGACGTACACCTGCGCGGCGTTCGAGAGCGAGGATCAATCTCTGGAGGCGGCACAGGAGAACAAGTACCGCCTGGTGTTCGACAAGCTCGGCCTGCAATCGGGTGATCGCCTGCTCGACATCGGCTGCGGTTGGGGCTCGATGGTGCGCTATGCCGCGCGCCGCGGCGTCCAGGTCATCGGTGTGACGCTCTCGCAGGAGCAGGCGTCGTGGGCGCAGAAGGCCATCGCCGAAGAGGGGCTCTCCGATCTCGCCGAGGTGCGCTTCTCCGACTACCGTGACGTGCCCGAGACCAACTTCGACGCCATCTCCTCCATCGGACTGACCGAGCACATCGGCGTGCACAACTACCCGTCGTACTTCACGTTCATCCAGTCCAAGCTGCGTGACGGCGGCCGTCTGCTCAATCACTCGATCACCCGTCCGGACAATCGCGCGCACGCCAAGGCGGGCAGCTTCATCGACCGGTACGTCTTTCCCGACGGCGAACTGACCGGCTCGGGCCGCATCATCACCGAGATCCAGGACGTCGGACTCGAGGTCCGTCACGAGGAGAACCTCCGCGAGCACTACGCCCTGACCCTCGCCGGATGGTGCCGGAACCTGGTCGACAACTGGGACGCCTGCGTCGCCGAGGCGGGCGAGGGAACAGCCCGCGTATGGGGCCTGTACATGGCCGGGTCACGTCTGGGATTCGAGCGCAATGTGGTTCAGCTGCACCAGGTTCTGGCGGTCAAACTCGGACCGAAGGGGCAGGCGGACGTCCCCCTGCGACCTTGGTGGAACGGCTGAAGCATGTGAGCGGAACTTCGTAGCCTGCTACGAAGTTTCGCTCACATGGGAGCGTCAGCGACCTGTCGCCCGCAGGATCACCCGCGCGGTCTCGGTCGGCTGGTCCCAGTGCGGGAAGTGCCCGCATTTGTCGAACCAGTGCAGGGTGGCGTCGGGGAACCGCTCCAGCGCTACCTTCGCCTGGCTGGGCGTCGTCACCTTGTCCTGTCGGCCCCAGCCGATGAGCAGTGAGCCCTGCAAGGAGCCCTTGGTCGCACCCAACTGTTTCGGTCCGTGGATCAGCGCTTTGCGCGCGGCGTCGAGCGACGGTGACGTCTTGGAGGAGAAGCCCTTGAGCTCCTGCTCGACAAGTCCGCTCGGCAGTTTCCACGGCGCAGCCGAGAACTGAGCCAGCGCAGCGGTTCTGGTGACCGGGTTGCCGGCCAGGAACGGCACCAGCGGCTGCACGTTCTTCATCAGCGCCAACGATGCGGTGATCGTGGCTCCGAAGATCTTGACCTGACGGTCGTTCCAGAAGCCACCGGGATCGAGCGCCACCATCGACCCCCGATGACCGCGACGGGCCAGTTCGACGACCATCCGCGCACCCATCGAGCTGCCGACGAGGTCTACGTCGGACAGTCCCTCGTTGTCGAGGAACTCCCTCAGCGCGTCGGTCAACGTCGCGATGGAGACCTCGGGGAGCGGCGGGGTCTGCCCGAACCCGGGCAGGTCGAGGGCGATGACCTCGCGATGCTTGGCGAGGGCGGGAACGATCGGGTCCCAGTTTCGGTAGGAGGACCCGAGCCCGTGGACGAGGACGATCGGGGTTCCGGTTCCGGTTCTGACACTGTGCATACCCCGCGTGGTACCCCGAGCGCGCCGTTCTACACCTTCGGGCTGTAGTGCGAGGGGTCCGAACGCCTCTCCACCGGCGGCAGATTGCGGGCAGGTGTGTGCACGAGCGGTGCCGTTCTCGGGATCCGGCCCTTCACGCGGTCCCACCCGGCGCGGCCTCGCGGGTGCAGGCGCCGTCGCGGTGGTACCAACCCGAACACGAGGTTCACCGCCTTGCCGAACAGCGTGAAAAGCTTCTCGTCCTGTGCGGACCAGCTGTAGCCCAGGAGCTTGCGTACCGGCTCGTCGTAGAGACCGACGGTGATCCAGACGAACAGCCTCGCCACCGGACGCCGGAGCACGGCCCAGATCGGCTCAGGCAGCCAGGATGCGTACGGCGGTGGTCCCAGCTTCGACAGGTCCAACACCCCACGCGCAGCCATGTTGTCCTCCAACACCTCCGAGCACATGTGGTCCCAGTACGTCTGGAATTCGGGCCAGGTGGCGGGCACCGACCGCATGCTCATGCCGTAGAGGCGGTACCACTGCACGTGCTCGTCGAACAGCTGGACCTTCTGCGCCTCGGTCAGTCCGCCCATGAAGTGGTCCGCAGTGAGCACGGTGCCCATGAAGAAGGTGGCGTGTGCCCAGTAGAACGTGTCGGGATCGAGCGCGTGGTACTTGCGGCCCTTGGCGTCGACTCCCTTGATGTTCGTGTGATAGCCGCGGACCTGCAGTGCGGTCTCCTCGGCCCGATCGCCGTCGAACACGACCCCGCCGATGGGATACAAGGACCGATACAGGCGCTGCCAGCGCTCGTCGAAGAACGTGGAGTGTTGCTCCACCCCGGCTCCGAGCCCCGGGTGCATGTTCTGCATCGAGCCTGCCCAGACGCCCTGCAGCATCCCGCGCCAGTCGCCGAAGTACTTCCAGGTGAGTGAATCGGGACCGAGCGGGACGGGTCGATCGGACTGACTACGCATGTTGTCAGACTAGGGTTGACAACATGCGTAGTCAACAGTTGGAGGAACGCAGATCCAAGCGGTACGACGCGTTGCTCGCGGCCGGGGTCGAGCTCCTCGGCTCCCCGGACGGACCGGCCGTCAACGTGCGCGCCGTCTGCCGTACCGCCGGACTGACCGAGCGGTATTTCTACGAGAGCTTCTCCGACCGCGACACCTTCGTCCGGGCGGTGTACGCATGGGTGGGCACGAGAGCGCAGAGCACCTTGCTCGACGCCGTCATGCAGGCGACCACCGCCGAGGACACCATCGCCGCGCCGGTACGCGCATTCGTCGAACTCATCATCGACGAACCGCGAACGGGACGGGTGCTGCTCATCGCACCGTTGGCCGAACCGGCGCTCAGCCGCCGCGGACTCGACCTGCTGCCGGGCTTCGTCGAACTGGTGCACGCCCAACTCCCCGACTCCGCCGACCGACAGCTGATCGCCGTCGGAACCGTCGGGGCACTGACCGCCCTGTTCATCGGCTATCTCGACGGCACCGTCACCGTTACCCGCGAAGCCCTCGTGGCGCACTGCATTCGGCTGATTTCCGAAGCCTCCATGCGAGGATGACACCACCTCTAATCGAAGGAGTTTTTCCATGTCCGATCTCGACCAGTCTTTCGCCGACGCGCAGGTAGACGTCAAGAAGCTCACGTCCAAGCCGAGCAACGACGACCTACTGAGCCTGTACTCGCTCTACAAGCAGGGTTCGATCGGTGACGCCTCGGGTAAGCGGCCCGGACGACTGGACATGGTGAACCGCGCGAAGTTCGATGCCTGGGCGAAGCTCGAAGGTACGAGCCAGGATTCGGCGAAGCAGCAGTACGTGGATCTGGTGACCAAGCTCCTCGCCGGCTGAGCCTACGGCTATGGTCGAGTGCGGGGGTAACGCAACGAAGGGACCCGCATGAGACGCACCGACAGCGACGTCGACGAGGCCGAGCTCGATATCGAGAAGCCGAAGACCCACGCGGCAGGCCCCGTCGCCGTCGCAGTGTCGATGAAGCGAGCACTCGGGCACATGGGCCCGAAGCGCACCGCGCAGACGCTCCTCAAGCTCAACCAGGCCGAGGGTTTCGACTGCATGAGCTGCGCTTGGCCCGACCCGGATCCGGGCCATCGGCATGCGGCGG
Source organism: Rhodococcus sp. NPDC076796 (assembly GCF_040702765.1). NCBI lineage: Bacteria > Bacillati > Actinomycetota > Actinomycetes > Mycobacteriales > Nocardiaceae > Rhodococcus > Rhodococcus sp. NPDC076796. Next base: position 543,733 of record NZ_JBFBMS010000002.1, read on the forward strand.
AATTCTGCGAGAACGGCGCGAAGGCCGTTGCCGAGGAGGCGACGACGACGCGTGCGACGCCGGAGTTCTTCGCGCAGCACAGCATTGCCGAACTCGATGCTCACACCGAGCACTGGCTCGGCCAGCAGGGCCGCATCACGCATCCGATGATCAAGCTGCCCGGCGGCACTCACTACGAGCCCATCGAGTGGGACGACGCGTTCCGCCTGATCGGCGACGAGCTGAAGTCCCTCGCCAGTCCGGACGAGGCCATCTTCTACACCTCGGGCCGCGCCTCGAACGAGTCTGCATTCGCCTATCAACTCTTCGCCCGGGCATTCGGCACCAACAACATGCCCGACTGTTCCAACATGTGTCACGAGTCGACGTCCATCGCGCTGCAGGAGTCGATCGGCATCGGCAAGGCCAGCGTCACGCTCGACGACGTCCACAACGCCGAACTGATCATCCTGGCCGGCCAGAATCCCGGCACCAATCACCCGCGCATGCTCTCGGCCCTCGAGCTGGCGAAGCAGAACGGCGCAAAGATCCTGTCCATCAACCCACTTCGCGAAGCGGGTCTGCTCAATTTCAAGAACCCGCAGACCCCGCGCGGCATGGTGGGACCGGGAACGGACCTGTCGGATCTGCATCTGCCGATCAAGCTCAACGGCGACCTCGCACTGTTCCAGGCGCTCGGTTCCCTGCTGGTGAAGTGGGACGCGCTCGATCACGAGTTCCTCGACAACTACACCGTCGGTTTCGACGCGTGGAAAGCGCATGTCGCCGAAGTCGACTGGGATCTCGTCACCGAGGTGACCGGATTGTCGGTAGCGCAGATCACCGAGGCCGCCGAGATGCTGCGCGACTCCAAGGCAACGGTCTTCTGCTGGGCAATGGGCCTGACGCAGCACCGCAATGCCGTCGCCACCATCAAGGAAGTCACCAATCTCGCGTTCGCGCAAGGCAACATCGGCAAGGCAGGAGCCGGTCTCCTGCCGGTCCGTGGCCATTCCAACGTCCAGGGCGACCGCACCATGGGCATCTGGGAGCGCCCTCCGGTGAAGTTCCTCGATGCGATGGCGGCGGAGTTCGACTTCGAGCCACCGCGCGAACACGGCTTGGACACCGTCGATTCCATCCGAGCCATGCGCGACGGCAAGGCGCACTTCTTCCTCGGCCTCGGCGGGAACTTCGTCCAGGCCACCCCGGACAGTGACGTCACCTTCCTGGCGCTGCGGTCGATGCGGATGACGGTGCAGATCTCCACCAAGATCAACCGCTCACACCTGGTGTGCGGCGAGACCGCACTGATTCTGCCGACCCTGGGCCGCACCGAGAAGGACGTGCAAGCCAGTGGCGAGCAATGGATTTCGGTCGAGGACTCCACCTGCTCGGTGCACTCCTCACGCGGTCCGCTGAAGCCTGCGAGCGAGTTCCTCCGTTCGGAGGTCGCCATCGTCAGCGGTATCGCCGAGGCCACCCTCGGGGATCGCTACGGTCTCGACTGGAAGGGCTTCCGCGACGATTACCGCAACATTCGCAAGCACATCTCCCGCGTCGTCGCCGGATGCGAGGGCTACGAGGTCAATGTTCGACGCCCCGGCGGGTTCGTGCTCCCACATCCACCCCGGGACAGCCGGACGTTCGAAACCAAGAGCGGCCGAGGCGAATTCGCAGTATCACCGATCGACGTGCTGCAGGTTCCGCCGGGCCATCTGATTCTGCAGACCCTGCGTAGCCACGATCAGTTCAACACCACCATCTACGGCCTCAGCGATCGGTACCGCGGTATCGAGAACGGCCGACGCGTCATCTTCGTGCACCGGGAGGACATCTCGTCTCTCGGCTTCCGCAACGGTGACATGGTCGACCTCGTCACCAAGTGGGACGACGACGATGTCGAACGCTGCGCACCGTCGTTCCGCATCGTCGAGTACGACACCCCGCGTGGATCGGCCGCCGCGTACTACCCCGAGACCAATCCGTTGATCCCGCTGGATTCGACTGCGCTGCAGAGCAACTGCCCCACCTCGAAGTCGGTGATCATCTCGATGGTTCCGGCGGGGACGGGTGTGCAGGGAACGGTGAACGGCCATCAGGACAACGAGGGATCGGACGAGGGCCACAAGTCGCACCCGCAGCCGCATCATCTGAGCTGACGGGCACCGGCGCGGCCGGCAGTGGGTCGTCCTACGCGATGTCCCACTGCCGGAACTGTCGACGCATCACCTCGTCTGCGGCCTCGACGTCGCGTCGAGCAAAGGCCTCGATCAGTTCTTCGTGACTGCGCACTGCATCGTCGCCCCACCGGCGGTCGGTCGCGTACAACCGCGGCGTGTATCTGACCGCACCGAGCAGGAACCACGCCAACTTGGTTCCGCCTGCGATCTTGTTGACGAATCGATGGAACTCGAACTCGTAGTACTCCACCGATTCGGTATCCGAGCGGGCCACTGCGTCACGCAGACCGTCGTTGAGTGCGGTCAACTGTTCCAGATGCTCGGGTGTGATGCTGCGAGCTGCCCGGCCGGCGAGGGTGCCGGCGATGGTGCCCTGCAGCCAGAAGATGTCGTCGACGTCCTGCGGCGACAACTCGTTCACGCGGTAGCCACGATGGGGCACCTGCTCGACCAGCCCCTCACCTCGCAACGCGACGAGTGCCTCCCGAACAGGAGTCGCGCTGACCCCGAGCTCGGCCGCTGCCTCGTCGATGCGTACGAACGAGCCGGGCTGCAGCACTCCGGTGACGATCCGCTGACGAATACTCCCAGCGACATCCTCGGACAGCTGGGGCCGTCGCGGAATCGGTCGCTCGGGAGATGCAGCGCGAGTGAGATCGGTGCTCATGGAACTACTCCTGCATTTGCTCCTACACGGTCGGACGGCGGGGGTTGTAGCAACCCGAGGTGGCGCATAGTGTGTCCTGGACAACATTGAATCACATCAAATATATGTGATGCGATCTGCTGGAGGATAGAGCCCGTGACGGACCAGATCGAACGAACGAACGAGAGCACCTTCGAAAGCCTCGACCCCAGAACAGGTGTCGCACTCGCCACGTATCCGATCGCGGGCACCGCCGAGGTCGACGTCGCCGTCGCTCGCGCCCGGTCGGCCGCGCGATGGTGGGACGTGCAGGGCTTCGTCGGACGCAAACGATGGCTGCTCGAATTCAAGTCCGCCATCGCCAAGGACGCCGCGAGCCTCGCTGCCGTCATCGCCGCCGAAACCGGCAAGCCCGACGAGGACTCCCTGCTCGAGGTCATGCTCGGCGTCGAACACCTCGACTGGGCGGCCCGCAGCGCCGAGAAGATTCTGCGGCAGCGCAAGGTCGGATCAGGGCTGCTCGCCGTGAACCAGAAGGCCTACGTCGGCTACCGCCCGTTCGGCGTCGTCGGAGTCATCGGCCCCTGGAACTACCCGCTCTACACCCCGATGGGTTCCATCGCGTACGCCCTCGCGGCAGGCAACACCGTCGTGTTCAAACCGAGCGAACTGACGCCGGGCGTCGGCACCTGGTTGGCCGAGAAGTGGCAGTCACTGGCCGCGCCGCACCCGGTGTTCCAGACGATCACCGGCGACGGATCCACCGGCACCGCCCTCGTCGAATCCGGCGTCGACAAGATCGCGTTCACCGGCTCAACCGCCACGGCCAAGAAGGTCATGGCCACCTGCGCGAAGTCGCTGACCCCACTCGTCGCCGAGTGCGGTGGCAAGGACGCGATGCTCGTCGACGCAGACGCAGACATCACTGCCGCAGTGGAATTCGCGACGTTCGGAGCGATGGGCAACGCCGGGCAGACCTGCGCCGGCGTCGAACGCATCTACGTCGCGGCTCCGGTGTACGACCGATTCGTCGGCGAATTCACCGCCGCGGTGAAAGCGCTGAAGCCCGGCGGAACGAAGACCTCGTCCTACGGTCCGATGACACTGGGCAAGCAGAGCGAGATCGTGCGAGGCCAGATCGAGGACGCTCTGGCCAAGGGCGGCAAGGCCGTCGTCGGCGGACTCGACTCGCTGCACGGGCCCTACATCGACCCGGTGGTTCTCACCGACGTACCCGAGGATTCGACTGCGATCACCGAGGAGACCTTCGGCCCGACCGTGGTGGTCAACAAGGTGCGCGATCTGGACGAGGCCATCGAACGGGCCAACGCGTCCAAGTACGGACTCGGCGCATCGGTGTTCACCCAGGACGGCGCGGTGGGCAGACGCGCAGCCGAGAAGCTCGATTGTGGCGTCGTGACGGTCAATTCGGTGCTCGGGTTCGCGGGTGTTCCGGCGCTGCCGTTCGGCGGCACGGGCGACTCGGGATTCGGCCGCATCCACGGGGCCGACGGCCTGCGCGAGTTCAGCACCGTCAAATCGTTGACCGTGCAGAGTTTTGCAGCTCCGGTCAATCTGCTGACGATGAAGCGCAAAGCGCGAAACATGAAGCTCTCCGTGCTGGCACTGAAGCTTCGTCACGGACGGGGCTGAGCATGGACATCACGCCGAAGAAGGGGCGCTTCGGCTGGCTCCGGCGCATCGAGGAACTCGACCCGGTGCGGGATTGCCACACGATCCACCGCATCACCGCCGGCTACGAATTCCCGTGGGACTACCAGCGTGCACTCGAGTTCGCGTTGTTCCGTACCTACTGCGTGCCGACCATCTCGGCGCTGTTGGCAAAGACCGGCGAATTCGAGAAGCGACCGCAGAAGCGCTACGACGACACCTCGCTGCTGATGGCCGAATTGCTCGAGCACGGATACGACTCCGAGCGGGGACGTGAGTCGCTTCGGATGGTCAACCGAATGCACGGACAGTACGACATCTCGAACGACGACATGCTCTACGTGTTGACGACGTTCATCTACGAGCCGATCGAGTGGATCGACACCTACGGATGGCGTCGCCTGCACCCCAAGGAGAGACTCGCGACGTTCCACTTCTACCGCGAAGTGGGAAAGCGGATGGGCATCAAGAACATTCCCGAGTCGTACACCGAGTTCGCGCAGTTCAAGCTCGACTACGAGGAGCGAACGTTCCGCTTCACCGAGGACAATCGTCGGATCGGCACGTACACCCTCGATCTGTACTGCTCCTGGTACCCGGCTGCGCTGACCCCCGCCGTGAAGCAGGGAGTCTTCGCATTGTTGGACGACCGGATGGCCGCTGCCTTCGGCTTCCCCGCAGGATCGGCGACGGTCGAGCGGGTGGCCGTGCGGGCTCTGCGCGCCAAGGCTCGCGTCGAGCGGTTCCTACCCAAGCGGACGCAATCGCGGGCCACCGCCGACGCGTCGAACAAGACCTACCCCGGCTATCCCGTCGGCTACAGCCCTCGGGATCTGGGCGCTGCGGCGTGCCCGTACACCGCCGATTCGGCAGCACCGATCAAGGCCACTCCAGCACCGGCTTGACGGTGTCTCCGCGGCGGTGGTCGCCGAGCGCGGAGTCGATCCGGTCGTACGGATAACGGGTGATCAGCGCATCGACGGGGAGCGCCCCCGCGGAGTACATCTCGGCGAGCGTCGGGATGAACTGCTGCGGGACGGCGTCGCCCTCGAGGCATCCGCGAATACCCCTACCGCTCAACACCGTATCCAGCAGATCCAGCTGCAACACACCACGGCCGAGGGCCACGATCGCCAGCGTGCCGCCCTTGCCGAGAGCGGCCATCGCGTCGCGGATCACCTCGGCGTTGCCGGTGGTGTCGAGTGCATGCGTAGCGCCTCCGTCGGTCGCGTCCAGTAGCGCAGCGCTCGCATCCTCCGACTCGGGATCGATGACTGCGTGAGCACCGAGACTCGACGCCAATTCTCTTCTGGCGTTCGATCGTTCCACCGCGATCACGCGGGCACCGGTGGTGATCGCCGCGAGCACTGCCGCCATCCCCACCCCGCCTACTCCGTGCACCACCACGGTGTCCCCCGCCCGGGGCTTCAGGACATTGAGTACTGCCCCGGCACCGGTCTGCACGCTGCACCCGAGCGGAGCTGCGACAGCGAAGTCGATATCCCGATCGACGACGACGGTGTTGTCCTGACGGGTCAGCGCGAACTCGGAGAAACTCGACTGTCCGAAGAATCCGTCGAGCACCGGAGCACCCGCGCTCGTGACGCGGGACGTGCCGTCCGCGCGTGCACCGAACTGGTTCAGGGCGTGGCCATCGACGCAGTAAGCGGGTCGGCCCTGCCTGCAATTGCCGCACAGACCGCAGTGCCGGAACGTCAGCACCACGTGGTCGCCGGGATCGATTCCGCGGACGGACCGGCCGACCGACTCGACCACGCCCGCGCCCTCGTGCCCGAGCAGTACCGGCCGCTGGGCAGAACCTGCCCGTCGCGCAACGAGATCGGTATGACAGATCCCCGTGGCTTTCATCCGAACCAGGATCTCGTTCTCGCGGGGTTCGTCGATGTCGATGTTCTCGACGGTGAAGGACTCGGCAGGATCACGCGAGAGCAGCGCCCGCGCAGCGCCCATCAGTCTCGCTCCAACACGAAGTAGAAGTGCTCGCCGCGAGAGAGCACCAGCTCCGGTTTGCCGTTCATGATGCCCATCAGCCTGCGGTCGTCGATCTGCTTGAAGTGATCGAAGACGGCTTTGCCGTCGTACACCATCGTGGCGGTCACCTCGCCTCGAAACTCGATGTTCCACAGCGAGGCCTCCCCGGACCCCATCTCGACGTTGGAGAACAGCGAGCCGTCGTCGGCGCGGCAGATCAGCGGTTGCGCCTCGGTGACGGAGATGAAGTTCTTTCCGTGCCACTTGCTGGCGGGCAGTGCCCGGCACAGTCCGTGGCCGGTCTGAAAGGCGGCACCGGTCCAGCTTCCGAGGATGTCCTCGGCGCGCACGGGTGCGAGCTGCGACCAGAGTTCGTCCAGTTCACTGGCCAGGACACCCGATTGCTGCGCGAGCAATTCGTTTGCGCGCGCGATCGTTCGGTTCTCGGACATCGTTGTTCTCCGTTTCACGTCGAGTGGATTCATCCCAGAAGTACCGCTGTCATCGTTTGCTGCACCCGGGCCATGGTTCGGTCGGAGCGCTCGAACCGCACCGTGCGACCGACGTCGAAGACCAACCCGAGGGCGGCGTGGATCAGAAACTTCGAGACCACCACGCTCGTGTTCGGCCGTGCCTGACGCAGTAGTTGCGACCAGCCGTCGATGTTGTGGCGCTGGATCCGGCGCAGTGTGGACCGCCGATCGGCCGGTAGATTTCCGATCTCGGCGAAGTACACGGCCACGAGTTCGCCCTGCCGGAAGGTCAATTCGGTGTACAGCCTGGCGAAGGTCCGCACCGCGTCGGCCGGGGAGTTCGATTGCTCGAGCGCACCGGCGAGGGTGTCGGTGAGCTGGGCGTTGGCGCGATGCAATGCGGCCTCGAGCAGCTCGGCCTTGCTGGGGAAGTAGCGGTACACACTGGAGGCGGTGATCGACGCTGCTGCGCCGATGTCGTCCAGGCCAACCTCGTGGTAGCCGTGCTGGTAGAACAGCCGAATCGAATGATGCAGCAGCTCTTCGCGTTTCGATTCGTGCTCCAGCACCGATTCGCGGTGGGGAGATTCACTGCCCTGTTGCGGAAGATCGGTCCGCAGTACCGACCGTGCCGCAGCGAGCATCGACTCCTCGATCTGCTTGGCCGACAACGCCGATCGATGCGCGGTGATGCTGGCGACCACACTGATCGACGCCGTGGCCAGCAGTGCGGCATCCGCCTCGGACAGATCGGGGCGCAGCTGTCGCAACGGGACCGTCACCCGCTCGTGCACCGTTCGCAGCGCGCGGCGTAGGTAGTCGCGGTCCGCACCGACGAGATAGCGCCCCTCCCATCGATACAACCCACCGGTGCGGCGATTGTCGATGGTGGTGGCGATGATGGCACCGATGACCGCGTCGATCCGGGCCTGCGGATCCTCCACCTCGATGACGGCCGGATCGGTTGCAGCGACCAAGGAGTCGGTCATCCGCATGACGGTGTCGACGAACAGGGAGTACTTGGTGGGGAAGTGCCGGTACAGCGCGGGTCCGGAAATGCCGACGGTGGCGGCGATGTCCTCGATTCCGACGGGGTGATAGCCGCGCTCGCTGAAGGCCTCGGCTGCGGCCACCAGAATCTGCGCCTTTCGATTCCGTGGCCGACGCCGCTGCGCCGTCGTACCTGTCTCGCTCATCGCCTGCCCTTGCCCCGCCGGTTGTCTCGAATCCTCATAGTAGCCGCATCGACGCGAATGATCGCAAACTTACTACTGCACTGACCTGCAGGAATGTAGTCGACGAAGTTCCGGACAAAGCGGCACACAGTATGTAGGCTGCATCACATTCGATCCCCTGCTCATACGGCTGACGAGAGGAACCGGCGATGGCCGCTCACCCGAACGAACCCGGATTGTCCAACCGAAACAACTGGAACAACCACGTTCGACGGCACGCCCTCATGCAGCCCGAAGCGGTGGCGCTTCGATTTCAGGGACGATCGATCAGCTGGCGCGAACTCGACGACCGCGTCTCGCGGTTCGCGGGCGCGCTGCACAGCCGCGGAATCGGATTCGGCGACCGGGTATTGATCGTGATGCTCAACCGTCCCGAATACCTCGAGGCGGTACTGGCGATCAACGCGCTCGGCGCACTCGCCGTCCCGGTGAACTTCCGGATGACTCCACCGGAGGTGGCGTTTCTCGCGCAGAACAGCGGCTCCACCCTGGTGATCACCGACGAGACCCTTGCGCCGCTGGCCGAAGCAGTTGTAGCGCAGAGCGATTCACTCACCGAAATCATCACCGTCGGAGACGCCTACGAGGCGCTGCTGTCCACCGTCGAGCCGGCGGACACCGTCGACGTGCCGGACGACGCCCCGGCACTGATCATGTACACCTCGGGCACCACCGGAAGACCCAAGGGCGCTGTGCTCACGCACGCGAACATGCAGGCCCAGGCATTCACCTGCATCCGGGCACTGCAGATGAGCGCCACCGACGAGGTGGGTTTCTGCGCCTCACCGATGTTCCACATCGCCGCACTCGGCAGCCTCGCGCCGAGCCTGCTGCTCGGCATTCCCACCGTCGTCCACCCGGTCGGAGCATTCGATCCGGGCACCCTGCTGGACGTACTCGCCGCCGAGGGTGTCACCAACCTCTTCCTCGTCCCCGTGCAGTGGCAGGCGATGTGCGCCGAGCAGGCTGCCAACCCGAGAGAACTTGCCCTGCGGGTCATTTCCTGGGGTGCCGCCCCGGCATCCGACACCGTCCTGCGCGCGATGTCGGCAACGTTCCCGGGTGCGATGAACGTCGCGGTCTTCGGGCAGACCGAGATGTCGCCCATCACCTGCGTGCTCGACGGCGTCGACGCCCTCCGCAAACTCGGCTCCGTCGGACGCGTCATCCCGACCATCGCAGCACGCGTCGTCGACGACGAGATGAACGACGTGGCGCTGGGCGAGATCGGCGAAATCGTCTATCGAGGGCCCACATTGATGCGCGAATACTGGGAGAACCCCGACGCGACGGCAGACGCATTCCACGGCGGCTGGTTCCACTCGGGCGACCTCGTACGCCAGGACGAGGAAGGCTTCGTGTTCGTCGTCGACCGCAAGAAGGACATGATCATCTCCGGCGGCGAGAACATCTACTGCGCCGAAGTCGAGAACGTCCTGTTCTCCCACCCCAGAATCCTCGAGGCCGCGGTGATCGGCCGCCCCGACGACAGATGGGGTGAGGTGCCCGTCGCGGTGGTCGCACTGCACGATTCGCCGGCCACCCCCGACCTGACCCTCGACGAGCTTCTCGTGTGGCTCGGCGACCATCTCGCGCGGTTCAAGCACCCCAAGGAATTGGTCGTCGTCGACGCCCTCCCGCGCAACGCGAGCGGCAAGGTGGTCAAGGTCGCACTCAGGAAGACCTACTCGCCTGCACCTGCCTGACAGACGCCTCAGGGAGGCGTCGGACATGCCCGGTACACGACGCCCTTCGAGAGCCGACACGGGGCCGAAGTGCTGGTCGGGGCACACCCCGAATCGGATAGGACGTAGCCTGGCTGGGAAGGTTCGGTGGCTCGACCGGAATGACAGTCGTGTTGTTCGGTTAGATTGGGAGAGCCACCAGGCACGATGCAAGAGGGTCGAGACCTGTCAACGAGCGACGGGTCACCACAATCGAGGAGAACAGGCCATGGCTTTACCAGTATTGACACCGGAACAGCGCACCGCGGCGCTGGCCAAGGCGGCCGAGGCACGCACTGCGCGGTCGAAGCTGCTCGCATCCGTCAAGTCCGGCGAACTCAGCGTCGCTGACGTTCTCGCCAAGGCGGAGAACGACGAGATCGTCAAGAAGACCAAGGTGTCCGCCCTGATCAAGGCCCTGCCGGGTGTTGGTTCCGTGCGCGCCGCACAGCTGCTCGAGCAGCTGTCCATCGCCGATACCCGCCGTATCGGTGGCCTCGGTGCAAACCAGCGCGAAGCCCTCCTGGCTGCCGTCGCATCCTGATTCACAACCTGCGATAACGCGTTGCCTGCAGGGCTAGCATTTCGACCATGAACGTCGAAGTGACCCTGCTGCCGGGAATCGGGGTGCGGAAGGATTTCGCCCTCGCTTCCGGGCGTCGCATCGGCGTCATCACCCGCAAGGACGGCGCGAACGAGCTGATCGTCTCGCGCAAGGACGACCCCGATGCGACGCAGGAATCCATCACGTTGAGCAATGAGGAAGCGGCGGCCCTGGGCAATCTGCTCGGGTCGCCGCAACTCATCGCTCAGCTCGGGGAAGAGCACCGCGACCTCCCCGGAATCAACACCCGCCAGCTTCCCGTCAGGGAGGGCTCGCGATTCGACGGCCGCCCCCTCGGCGATACCGGGATGCGCACCAAGACCGGCGTCTCGATCGTCGCAGTGATGCGTGCGGGCCAAGTACAACCATCGCCCACTCCGGGCTTCACCCTCGTCTCCGGCGATCTGCTGGTCGCTGTCGGAACCGCCGACGGGCTCGACGCAGCCGCCAGGATCCTCGGCAATGCCTGACAATCGTCGGTACTGACCGGTGGCCGAGACTGCACTCGCTCTCACCGAACTGGGAGCGGTGTTCTTCGTCCTCGGCCTACTGGCACGCGTTGCAGGCAAGTTCGGTGTCTCCCCCATTCCGTTCTATCTGCTCGCCGGTCTCGCCTTCGGCAACGGCGGCATCGTCACCCTCGGCGGCATCGACGAGTTCAGTGAACTCGCCAGCGAAATCGGCGTCGTCCTTCTGCTGCTCCTGCTCGGACTCGAGTACACCGCCACCGAACTCGTCACCGGACTGCGCCGCTCCTGGATGGCCGGGCTGGTCGACATCGTCCTGAACTTCACCCCGGGCGCAGTCGTCGCACTGCTGCTCGGCTGGGGCGGCGTCGGGGCGCTGGTGATGGGCGGTGTCACCTACATCTCGTCCTCGGGCATCATCGCCAAGGTCCTCACCGACCTGGGCCGACTCGGCAACCGCGAAACCCCCATCGTGCTGTCCATTCTGGTGTTCGAGGACCTCGCGATGGCCGTCTACCTGCCCATCCTCACCACCGTTCTGATGGGGGCCAGCTTCCTCGGCGGGCTCGAAGCTCTCGGGATATCTCTACTGGTCGTCACGATCGTCCTGGTCGTCGCTCTGCGCTACGGCAGTTCGGTCTCCGCATTGCTCGACAGCAAAGACCGCGAGGTCATGTTGCTCAACGTCCTCGGCGCTGCCCTACTGGTGGCGGGCATCGCGTCGGAACTGCAGGTCTCGGCCGCCGTCGGCGCGTTCCTGCTCGGCATCGCGATCTCCGGCTCGACGGCCGCCAACGCCACCCGCGTACTCGAACCCCTCCGCGACCTGTTCGCAGCGATGTTCTTCGTGGTGTTCGGACTCGCCACCGACCCCGCGACCATCCCACCGGTGCTGGGCTGGGCCGTCGTGTTGGCATTCGCCACCGCGGCCACGAAGATCGCGACGGGTTGGTGGGCGGCCCGGCGTCAGGGCATCGGCCGACCGGGCCGCCTGCGTGCCGGCGCGGCGCTGGTGGCACGCGGCGAGTTCTCCATCGTCATCGCCGGGCTGGCCGTGGCCGCAGGCGCGGTGGAGGGCGAGCTCGCGGCTCTGGCGACGGCATACGTGCTGCTGATGGCAATCCTGGGGCCCATTGCCGCTCGAGTCGTCGAACCGGTCGCGCAGGTCCTCCTGCGCGCGAAGCCCGCCGTGTGATTGGCTTTCGGGATGGTGGACAAGCGTCGAGCATCGGTTCTGCGCCGACGGCCGCAGCTGTCGGAGGAGGTGGCCAGCCACGTCCGGCACCTCGTCATGTCCGGCGAAGTGAGTCCGGGAGACTTCATCCGACTCGACGAGACGGCCGCCGAACTCGGAGTGAGCGTCACTCCGGTCCGCGAGGCACTGCTGACGCTGCGGGGTGAGGGCATCGTCGAGCTGGTCCCGCATCGCGGATACAAGGTCTCGCCGCTGACGCCGAACGACATCGTCGACATCTTCTGGCTGCAGGGGCGGATCGCCGTCGAGCTGGTTCGCCGCGCTGCGCCGAAGATCACCGAGGCCGAACTCGACCGGCTCGCCGAACTCACCGCAGCACTGTCGATCGCCGTCGAGAACGGAAAGCCGGAGGACGTCGAGAACTGCGAGTTCGAGTTCCACCGCGTCCTCAACCGACTCGCCGAATCCGCGAAACTGGCGTGGTTTCTCAACAACGCCACCCGCTACACACCCACCCGCCTCTACGCCACCGACCGCGACTGGGGCCGAGCGACGGTGCGCAACCACGAGGAACTCATCGAGGCACTCATTCGAAACGACATCGACGCCGCCTGCGAATTGATGAAGCAACAATTCACAGACGGCGCCGAGAGGTTGATCGCGCATCGCGGTTGAGCGCTACGCGCATGTGAGCGAAACTTTGTAGTGGGCTACGAAGTTCCGTTCACATGGGGTCAGCGCAGCGAGGCGGGAACCTGAAAGCGCTCGCCGTACTTCTTGGCCAATTCGTCTGCACGAGTGACGAATCCGGCCTGACCTCCCGGGTAGCCGACGACGTACTGGTGCACGCCTCCGGTCCAAGCGGGGAAGCCGATGCCGAAGATCGAGCCGATGTTGGCATCGGCGGTGGTGTTCAGCACACCCTCGTCGAAGCACTTCTGCGTCTCGATGGCCTCGATGAACAGCATGCGTTCCTTGAGGTCCTCGAACGGGATGTCCGCCGAGCCCGACTTGAACGCATCACGCAGTCCGGGCCACAGGCCGGCGCGCTTGCCGTCCTCGTACTCGTAGAAGCCCGCACCCTTGGCCTTCGACGGACGCTCGAACTCGTCGACCATCTTGTCGATGACCTCACCGGCCGGATCCTCCGGCGGAGTTCCGCCGGCAGCCTTGATGGCGTCGTAGGTCTCCTTGCGGATCTTCTGCATCAGGTTGAGCGTGAGCTCGTCCGAAAGCTGCAGCGGCGCAGCCGGGTAGCCGGCCTGCAGACCGGCCTGCTCGATGGTCGACGGCTCGACGCCCTCGCCCAGCATCGCAATGGCCTCGTTGATGAACGTGCCGATGACGCGCGAGGTGAAGAAGCCACGGCTGTCGTTGACGACGATCGGGGTCTTCTTGATGAGCTGTACCAGGTCGAATGCCTTGGCCAAGGCCGCATCCGACGTCTTCTCGCCGCGAATGATCTCCACCAGCGGCATCTTGTCCACGGGCGAGAAGAAGTGGATTCCGATGAAGTCTTCCTGACGCTTGATGCCCTGAGCGAGGCTCGTGATGGGCAGCGTCGAGGTGTTGGAACCGAGCAGCGCCGTCGGATCGACGAGGTCCTCGATCTCCTGGAACACCTTCTGCTTCAGCTCTTCCGACTCGAAGACGGCCTCGATGACGAGGTCAGCGCCTTCGACGTCCTTCGCATCGGCCGTCGGGTGGATACGCGCGAGCAGGGCGTCGGACTTCTCCTGGGTGGTCTTGCCACGCGAGAGCGCTTTGGCTTCGATGGCCTCGGAGTACGCCTTGCCCTTCTGCGCCGACTCGAGGGCAACGTCCTTGAGCACCACGTCGATTCCGGCCTTGGCACACACGTACGCGATGCCCGCGCCCATCATGCCCGCGCCGAGAACCGCGACCTTGGTGAAGGTGGTCTTCTCGATGCCGTCGGGACGGGACTTGCCGGCGTTGATCGCCTGCAGGTCGAAGAAGAACGCCTGAATCATGTTCTTGGACACCAGGCCGGTGACCAGCTCGGTGAAGTAGCGCGACTCGATGGTGCACGCGTTGTCGAAATCGACCTGCGCACCTTCGACAGCAGCCGCGAGAATCGCACGCGGAGCCGGCATCGGTGCGCCCTTGATCTGCTTGCGCAGGTTGGACGGGAACGCAGGCAGGATCTGTGCGAGCTTCGGATTCGACGGCGTGCCGCCGGGGATCTTGTAGCCCTTGACGTCCCACGGTGCGACGCCGCCCTCGGGGTTGGCCTTGATCCACGCCTTGGCGGTGGGCACCAATTCGTCGATGCTGCCGACCAACTCGTGAACAAGACCGATCTCGAGAGCCTTCGCCGGACGGAACCGGGTGCCCTGGGCGAGGACGGTCATGAAGCCGGTCTGGATGCCGAGCAGTCGCGTGATGCGGGCAACGCCACCGCCGCCGGGCAGCAGGCCCAGCGAGACCTCGGGCAGACCGATCTGGACACCGGGAACATCGGCCGCGATGCGGTGATGCGTCGCGAGGGCGATCTCGAGTCCGCCGCCGAGTGCAGCGCCGTTGATGGCGGATACGACGGGCTTACCGAGCTTCTCGATCCGACGCAGCTGGCTCTTGACTTCCTGGACCTCGTCGAACACCCGCTGGGCGTCCTCGGGCTGAGCGGCGATGAGGGTGTGCAGATCGCCGCCTGCGAAGAACGTCTTCTTGGCGGACGTGAGCACGACGCCGGTGATGGAATCGACCTCGGCCTCGAGGCGGTCGACGGTCGCTCCCATCGAATCCTTGTACAGCTGGTTCATCGTGTTGGCACCCTGGTTGGGGTCGTCCATCGTCAGAACGACGATACCGTCGGCGTCCTGGTCCCACTGAATCATGTTGTCAGACATCGTAATACCTCAGACTCGCTCGATGATGGTGGCGACGCCCATGCCGCCGCCGATGCACAGGGTGATCAAGGCGTACCGGCCGCCGCGGCGCTCGAGCTCGTCGAGCACGGTGCCGGTGATCATCGCTCCGGTCGCTCCCAGCGGGTGGCCCATGGCGATGGCACCGCCGTTGACGTTGAGCTTCTCGTTCGGGATGTTCAGATCCTTCTGGAAGCGCAACACGACGGAGGCGAATGCCTCGTTGAGCTCGAAGAGATCGATGTCGTCGACGGTCAGGCCCGCGGTTGCGAGAACCTTCTTCGACGCCGGGGTGGGCCCGGTCAGCATGATGGTCGTGTCGGCACCACTGGTGGCGGTCGCGACGATGCGCGCCCTCGGCACCAGGTTCAGGTCCTTACCGGCCTGC
Organism: Rhodococcus sp. NPDC076796; assembly: GCF_040702765.1. Lineage (NCBI taxonomy): Bacteria > Bacillati > Actinomycetota > Actinomycetes > Mycobacteriales > Nocardiaceae > Rhodococcus > Rhodococcus sp. NPDC076796. The sequence goes on from NZ_JBFBMS010000002.1 coordinate 559,178, forward strand.
TCGCTGCCGACGAGGACAAGTGCTGCGCCGTCGACGATGCCGGAGCTGTTACCGCCCGTGTGCACGTGATCGATCTTCTCGACCCAGTGGTACTTCTGCAGCGCGACGTCGTCGAATCCGCCCATGGCCGCGATACCGGTGAAGGCCGGGTTCAGCTTGCCGAGGGACTCGACCGTCGTGCCAGGACGCATGTGCTCGTCCTGATCGAGGATGAGAAGGCCGTTCTGATCCGTCACCGGAACGACGGACTTGGCGAAGTAGCCACCGGACCACGCCGCTGCGGCGCGCTCCTGGGACTGGACGGCGTATGCGTCGACGTCTTCGCGGCTGAACCCCTCGATCGTCGCGATGAGATCGGCACCGATGCCCTGTGGGGCGAAGTAGGTGTCGTAGTTGGTGACGGGGTCCATGGCCCACGCGCCGCCGTCGCTGCCCATCGGCACGCGCGACATCGACTCGACGCCACCGGCGATGACGAGCTCGTCCCAGCCCGAGCGCACCTTCTGCGCAGCCAGGTTGACGGCCTCGAGACCGGACGCGCAGAAGCGGTTGAGCTGGAAGCCGCCGACGGTGTCGGGCATCTTCGCCGCGAGCACTGCCGTGCGCGCGATGTCCGCACCCTGATCTCCGACGGGTGAGACCACGCCGAGGATCAGATCGGAGATCCGGTTCTCGTCCATGTCGGGGAAACGTCGACGAAGCTCGTCGATCAGGCCCGTCACCAGGGAAATCGGCTTCACCGAATGCAGGGAGCCGTTCTTTCCCTTACCTCGGGGAGTCCTGATGGCCTCGTAAATGAATGCCTCTGTAGTCACAGCGCGCAGTTCCTTCCAGATACTCGATCTTCTCGCGGTCGCAGTGGTGGCCGACCGCATCGGTGCGAGGCCACAACAGACCTCAGCTCATGCCACAGTAGAGCCGCGGGTAGATCCGACATAAGGACCGAAACGAGCGTGGTCCATGACCGACGCGGAGGTTCAGGTTTGAACGAAGTCGGCATGGGACACTCCGATAGATCAGATCTACCGAGCGCGGAAGAAGACCCACCATGGAAACCGACAACGAACTGACCGTGGGCGCTCGCGTCAAAGTACGCATCCACTCAACCGGCACAGACGACAAGGCCGGTCAGGACGCCTACGAGACCGGGGCGATCGTCGAGGACTTCGGTGTCCAGACAGCCGACACCACCTCGCGGGACTGGGCGGTGGCACGGCGTTGGGCCGTGGCACTCGACAGTGGTCGCTTGGTGTTCGCGGACAACGAGGACCTCAGCGTCGGTTGACGCTCAGATCTCTTTGAGCGGTACTGCTCCCAGTTCGCTGACCAACAGCTCCATCGCGACGGTTTCCGGGTCGCGGCGAACCGTCGGATCGGCGGGCTCGGCCGCGGCCTTGAGCAGCTCTTCCTCGTCCTCCGGGGTCTCCGGCGGCGGTGGGCCTACCGGCTCGGGCTCGTCGGGATAGTCCGGCGCTTCGGGCATCGGAATGTCGTCCGCCCCGATGCCGGTCGAGGATCCGTCGCCCGCTGATCCGAAACCGTCCGACGTGGGACGGGGAGCCCCTGCCTGGCTCGGCCTCGAGAACTTCGGCAGCGACGCGGGTTTCGCTGCCGGTTCATCTTTTTTTGCTGATGACTGTTCCGGTGGTGCCGCCGCACCTACCAGGCACACCACCGACCATTCGACGCCGAAGACGTCACGCAGAGCGTCGCGAATGACGTCGGCGTTGCGGGGTTCCTCGAGCCGTTTGGCCAACGGTGCCGAGTCGTGGCCGAGCGTGATGGTGCCGTTCTCGACGGCGCGCACCGAGGCACCGGAGAGCATCACCTCGACGGTGCGGCTCCGGTCTCGTACCTTCGTGCGCACCTCGGACCACACCGCTCGAACCGCGGCTGCGTCGGGCTCGCTCGACGCGGCGGCGGGGGCCGCCACGGGTTCCGGTTCCGACTCGAACACCGGATCCGGCTCGGGGCCGTAATCGTCCTCGGGCTCCGGCGGAAAATCCTCGTGAGCCACCGAGGCGGCGGGTACCGAGTCCTGTTGCGCTGGAACGGGTTCCGGTGCAGATTCGGGTTGCGGGGTTGACTCGGGTGCGGGAGCAGGCTCGGGTTCCGGCGTCGGAGCGGGCACGGGTGTGGGCTCGGGTTCCGGCGTCGGCTCGGGTGTCGGAGCTGGCTCGGGCCGGGCGGGCTCCGGTGCCGGTGCCGGTGTGGGAGCAGACGCAGCGGGTGCGGGCGCTACCGGAGCAGCTGGTGCGGCGGCTGCCGGCTCTGCGGCCGGTGGGCGTTGCGACGGCCGCTGGAACTTGTTCACCGGTGCCGGACCCGAGGGTGCTGGTTCCTCGGTGGGTTGCAGCTGCGGTCGCGTCGGATCCGCGGCTGCCTGGGCGACGGCTGCTTGCTCTCCCGCCGGAAGGGTGACGTCCAAGCGGCGTTCGACGCGTTCGAGTCGTTGCAGCACCGCCGATTCCGCGTCGGAAGCAGAGGGCAGCAGCATGCGGGCGCACATCACTTCGAGCAGCAGCCGCGGGGCCGTGGCACCGCGCATCTCGCCGAGTCCCGAGTGCACGATCTCGGCGTACCGAGTCAGCGTCGCAGAGCCGAGCAGATCGGCTTCGTCACGCAGTCGCTCGAGTACGTCGCCCGGCACGTCGACCAGACCGCGTTCTCCGGCGTCGGGCACGGCCTTCATCAGGATCAGATCGCGCATGCGATCGAGGAGGTCGATGGCGAAGCGGCGTGGGTCGTGGCCCGCGTCCATCACCTTGTCGACGGTGCCGAACAGTGCGCCGCCATCGCCTGCGGCCAATGCGTCGACAGCCTCGTCGATGAGTGCGACGTCGGTGACGCCGAGGAGCGAGAGTGCTCGCGGGTACGTGACGCCCTCGGGCCCGGCTCCGGCCAAGAGCTGATCCATGACGCTGAGCGAGTCACGGGGCGAACCGCCGCCGGCGCGGATGACCAACGGGTAGACCGCGTCCTCGACCGGGACCTGTTCCTGGCCGCAGATCTTCTCCAGCAGAACGCGCATCGTCGAGGGCGCGAGCAGCCGGAACGGGTAGTGGTGGGTACGCGAGCGGATGGTGGGGAGCACCTTCTCGGGCTCGGTGGTCGCGAAGATGAAGACGAGGTGCTCGGGCGGTTCCTCGACGACCTTGAGCAGCGCGTTGAAGCCTGCCGGGGTCACCATGTGTGCCTCGTCGATGATGAAGATGACGTAGCGCGATTCGGCCGGGGCGTACACGGCCTTGTCTCGCAGATCTCGCGCATCGTCGACGCCACCGTGGCTGGCCGCGTCCATCTCGACGACATCGAAGTTGCCGGGTCCGCCTGGGGCGAGGGCGACGCAGGAGTTGCAGACGCCGCAGGGCGTCGACGTCGGACCTTCGGCGCAGTTCAGCGATCGGGCGAGGATGCGCGCCGAGGAGGTCTTTCCGCAGCCGCGCGGCCCGGAGAAGAGGTAGGCGTGGTTGATTCTGTTGCTGTCCAACGCCACGCTGATCGGCTCGGTGACGTGCTCCTGACCGACGACCTCGGCGAACGTCGCAGGACGGTACTTCCGGTAGAGGGCCACGCCCGAAAGGGTACCGGCGACCACGGACACAGTTGCATCGCCGGTCATCGTTGGCCGGTGGATACCGCTCTGATGTTCATGATGGCGAAGCTCTCGCGGGTGCCGGTCGATTCCGAGAGCGCGTACAGCCAATGGCCGTCCTGCAGCGCATCCGAGATCGCGTGCCGCACGATGGCTCCCCTGGAGTTCTGGTAGTCGATCGAGACAGGGGTGCCGCGCGCTGCGGCGTCGGTCAACAGATCCAGCTCCCGCGGCAGCAGCCTGCTGTGCGAATCCAATGCAGACCGCACTCGTGCCTCGTCGACGGTTCCGCTGCTGCCGGCCAGCAGGAGCCGCGCGAGCTCGCGTGGTTCGCGTCGGTGCCGTGCCGGGTGGACGGCACGATGCGTCGACCGGGTATCCCCCGCACGGATCCGAGGTGCGCTGTCGAGTTGGAGTTGCCCGGTGTCGGAGTGCCGCACCGGGGAGTATCCGTGCCTGCGAAGCACGGCGATGGTGTCGATCGGCGTGGCCGAACTGACCAGGACGGTGGGAGCGAGGCGCTGGAACTGCAGTACGGCCAGGGACTCGTCGCTCTCGATGTTCGTCAGCAGGACGACGTCCTCGGAGACGATGGCGCAGGGGATCCTGCGCACGGCCAGCGCGCCGTAAGTGCGCCAGCAGTCTCGAATCGTGTAGCTCAGCGCCTGAGGCACGTCGGTGTCGGCCATCGCGGTCAACGCATCGATCAACTCCTCGCCGGTGCCGCCGGTGTCGAAGAAGCCTCGGATGGTCGTCGGGGTGAACCGCCAGACCGACGCCACCTCTCTGGACTCGGGCTGCGCGGACGCGCCGAGTATCGACGCCACTTCGGTACTGGGCGGTCCGGTCACCACCGCCGTGGAATCGGGCAACAGCCGAACGGAGAACGGAACCCACTCGGCCATGTCCTGCAACTGTGCGGCCAGTGCCGCACGGATTTCGCGAGGGTCGCCGTCTCGACCCGCGGGGAACTCGACGAGAGTGCGGCACAGATCGGTCGGTGCACCGTCGGCCAGTATCCCGAGCCGACCGGCCTCCAGCCACAGCGCGTGCACGTGACCGGGTCCGGCGCTCGTCGAGACGACCGGGATGTGCCAGTCCAGGTACCCGGCGAACTCCTCGGAACTGTGCAGAATCGTCACCGGCGAGTCGGCGGCCTCGTATCGGAGCAGAGCTGTCAGCGCCGTCGCGCGCAGGTCGGCTGCAGCGGGGTCGTCGAGCATCTTCTTGAGCACGGGAACGGTTTTCTGCGACGCACGGGGCACTCGGTGGGTGGGCGTGAACGGCGAAGTCCACCACGCGGTCACCAGCGTGGCTGCCTGTTCGGCTCGGCTGCTCGTCCGCCATGTCTCGTACGCCGAGGTCAACGCGACGCCGGTCTTCCCGCGTTCGGCGAGCAGCCCGGCTTCGCGTGCCAGCATCAGCATCAACGCGGTGTCGTGTTCGTCGGCGAATCCCAGCCTGCTCGTCAGCGTTCGAAGCGCCTTGGCACTGATGCCACCGGTCTTCATCATCGTCAGGCCGTCGGCGTCGACGGCCGTCAGCAACGCCTGCGTGTGTTCACAGAACTGCAGCAGGGCGATGGAACGGTTGCGCCGCACGTCGTCGTGTGAGAGCACGCGGGTGTCGAGTGTCGGAGGCGTGAGTTCGATGGGCAGACGCCACCCGTCCCCTCGCAGTGCGATGCTCACCTCCAACGGCATCTCGACGCGGTGCCCGTCCAGTCGATACAACAATCCCCGCTCGAAGGCGGGCGTCCCCGCGCTCGGAGGAATATCGAAGATCAGTGACACCGGCTTGCCATCGACGAAGCGAGACAACATCTCTCGCATCTCCTCGGGCCCGCCGTCGAACAGCGCCCTGATGCGTTCGGGCGTCATCGCAGCCGCAACGGCGTCTGCGCGCGCCCCTCGCTCGAGCGCCGGATCGATACCGAGGATCGACAGCACGGCCAGCCTGTCCTGCTCGACGGCGCAGTGCAGGAACAGCTTTCGTTGTCTACGAGCAAGTCCGAAGGGATGCGAGAACACCCCGGACAGATCGATGGGTGAATATTCGACGGTGCCGGCGCCGGGTGAGGAGTGCGGCCAGATCAATCCGTGGGCCGTCAGGGTCGTGAGAGCTGCATCGATGTGCGGCGTCTCGTTGATCGATCCCTCACTCGCCCAGTGCCCGATCTCGGCGCGGCTCAGATCGCCCATGAGCGCGAACAATTCGAGCAGAACGAGCGAGCCGCTGTCGAGTCGACGCGGCAGCATCGACACCCGAGCCGGTGCACCGAGCAGCTGCGCGAGCAAGCCGAACGAGCGCGGTGGCGGGTCGGTGGCCACGTCCGGCCGACGGTGCAGCAGATCGGTCAGTGCGTCCTCGTCGAGAGACGCCAGCCAGCCCTCGTACGTCCCGATACTGTCGGTCATCTCGCCCCCCGGTGAAAGTTCTGGTCACTGTAACGACCGGCACCGACAGACTTATTTGTTCTTGGCTGCGGCTTTCGCTGCCTTCTTGAACTCGCGCACCTCGAGCAGCGATTTCTCGTCCACCACGTCGGCGATGGATCGACGCGCACCGTCGTCGCCGTACGCTCCGGCGGCCTTGCGCCACCCGTCGGGCGTGACGCCCATCTGCTTGCCGAGCAGTGCAAGAAAGATGCGAGCCTTCTGATCGCCGTAGCCGGGGAGGGCCTTGAGTCGCTTCAGCACTTCGGCACCGTCGGGATCGTCGCGAGTCCAGATCTCCTGCGGCTTCCCGTCGTAGTTCTCGACCAGGAATGCCGCGAGCCCCTGGATGCGCTTGGCCATCGAACCCGGGAACCGATGGACGGCCGGGGTCTGCGCGCACAAGGCAGCGAATTCCTCGGGATCGGTGTCGGCGACGGTGTCGACCTTCAGGTCGCCGAGACGGTCGACGAGCTTCTTCGGGCCAGCGAACGCCGATTCCATCGGCACCTGCTGATCGAGCAGCATGCCGATCAGCAGTGCGAACGGATCCTCGGCGAGCAGTGCGTCGGCCTCAGGGTCGCCGACGAGGTGCAGTGTGCGAGACATGCGATCGATCCTGCCACGGTGGATGTCGATCTGTGACCGGGGCGCTACAGAACCGTATGCACTCCTTCACACCAGCCAGATCACCAGCGACATGGCGAGAAACGACACCAGCTGATAGCTGCAGTTGATGAGCGTCAGCTTGGGGGGTTTCAGCTCGAAGGCATTGTGCTGAAGCAACGTCGTCGCCGAGAACGCTATCCACGTGACCAGGCCGACGAGCACTGCGACCCAGACCGATTCATTCTCGAAAGCCGACGATGCAACGCTGATGGCGATTGCCAGACCCACGGCAGTGATGCTGTTGGCGACAAGAAGCTGCACCATGTTTCTTGTGCTGGCATTCTTGGACTGTTGCGGGGTGATGCCGGTCAGTTGCCACCACGGGGCAACGAAGACCTTGCCGTACCAGATGCCGGCTACACCCATGCCTGCCACGATTGCGAGCACTACGCCGAGCCAATTCAGTTCCATGTGCTCCCCCTTGTTCGAACAAGCTCCACACGTCTCGTTCATCGTGTCGCGAAGCGCGCTGCTTCCGTGCGGTTCTGGGCTCCGAGTTTGGTCAAGACATTCGACACGTGCACGCTGACGGTCTTGACGCTGATCACGAGTCGCTCCGCGATCTGCTTGTTGGTGCATCCCTCGCCGAGGAGTTCCAGAACGTCCCACTCACGACGAGTCAACAGGTCCGCACCCACGGGCCGACGCGCATCGCCGAGCCTCACGGTGGCCCCGAGTCTGTCGTAGATCGCGATGGCCTCATCGGCCGCGTGTGCGGCTGCCGACCGGTCACCTGCGGCCTCGAGGGCTTCGGATAGCGACTGCAGTGCACGGGCACGCTCGAACGGCTGAATTGCGAACGCGTCCACGGCCGCACGCCATGCCGCCACTACCGAGGCAGCATGCCCGTATCCGCAGTTGAGACGCAGGTGACCCAACTCGGCCTCGCCTCGCAGTATCCATGCGGTCGACTCCCAACCGTAGGACGGGCTGGAACTCGCTGTGCGTTCGATGTCGGAGTGCAGGCGTGATCCGATTTCCAGTGCGGCCTGAGCACCGATGACGGTCGACCCGCGGCGCGCCGCTTCCATCGCCAGTACCGACAATCTGATGCGTCCCCCGAACCATGGGTTGTGCCATTGCGCGCCCACGGTGGCGACAGCGGCTTCGAGGCAGGTGATCACTTCGGCGAACCGCCCGTTGCACAACGCTGTATAGGCAACAGCTGCGCTCGTCAGAATCGTGATGAAGCCATCCTGAGATTCGAAGGGTCGAACGCGTTCGATGTCGGCCGTGAGTTCCTCGTCCCCGATTGCGGCTCGAATCTGAAATCCTGCGCACAGTTGCTCGGCCGAACCCAAAGGTGGTGCGGCCGACTCGATCTGAGCCAGGTCGGCAAGGGCCAGCATCCAGTCACCCGAGTAGTAGCGCACGTTCGCAAGCTGGACACGCGCCCCGACGCCGTAGGGCGTCCATTGGCGGCCCGTGGATCGAGCGATCTCGACTGCCTCCTGGAACGATTCCTGGGCCGATAGGAAATTACCGTCGTCGAATTCGACCATTCCGAGATTGAACTTGCTGCGCAGCAGATCCCCGATGTCACCGCTTTCTCGCGCGAGTGCGGCGGTACGAATGAGGAGCGTGCGCGACGCCGCGGGGTCATTGTGGCGTCCGTGTAAGCGCGCCAGCGTAATCCGTGCATCTGCCGACCGCCCCGGGTCGCCGAGGGACTCTGCAATACGCACAGATTCCTCGGCCCAGGCGAGTGACTGATCTTCCCTGCCCAACGAATCGGTTATCCGTGCACCGAGAGCGGTCAATTGCACTCTCCATGGGGCGAATTCCTCCGCGTCCGCGATGATCAAAGCCTGCTCGACGGCCGCCAGGGCCGAATCCTCACGTTCGATCGCCAGAGCCGATGTCGCCTCGGCGTGCAACAAATCGAGTCGCTCAGGGATCGTCAACGCATCCCCACCCCGTTCCAGTTCGGCACGGACGACGGAGAGCGCCCGCAGGTCCTGCCCTGCTGTCGTCGACGCCAACGCGTATTCCAACACCAAAGCCGTTTCCGTCGGCTCCCATTGCGGCTGTCGCAGTTCCAGGGCGGCGGCGAGATGAGCCATGGCCTCAGCAGGAGCAGCCAGCGACATCGCCTCGCGGCCCGCATCGACGTGGGCTCTGAACGCCTTCGGCAGATCGTGGGCCAATCCTGCGTGTCGAGCCAGATCCGCGGCAGCGCCACGATGTCGGTGTTCGGTGAGCGTGTCGACGAAAGTAGCGTGCAACCTCGCACGACGACCGGGCAGGACGTCGTCGTAGATGGCCTCGGCCAGGAGCGCGTGGCGAAAGACGTAGTAGAAGTCGGTGGTCTCCACGAGTCGGGCGTCGACGATCTCGCGGATCACGTCTTCGAGCCGGTCTTCGTCCAGACCGGTCACCGCTGCCAGAACCTCGTGCGCGACGCGGGGGCCACCCACCGCCATCGTTTCCGCTACCGACTTCGCCGTGGGCGACAAGGCGTCGAGCCGGACCAGCAGTAGCTCGGCAAGGCCCGGCGGAATCGACGATCCGGGACGCTGGCCGGCAGATACGAGTTCTTCGATGAAAAAAGGGTTGCCGCCCGATCGCTCCACGATGACGTCCCGGGATGCCACATCCGTTGCTACGGGAAGCGAATCGAGGAGGCGATACGACGATTCGGCGTCGAGAGCCGTCAGATCGACTCGACGGACGTAGCTCAGACGTGTCCACTCGGAGAGCGACTGTCGGAGTGGGTGTTTGCGATGCAAATCGTCACTACGATACGAGATCACCAAGGAAACATGCGTTTTCGCGAGTCTCGACAGCAGAAATGTCATGAGCTCACGGGTGGAGGTGTCCGCCCAGTGCGCATCCTCGACGATGAGGAGCGCCGAGCGGTCGGCCCCGGCTGCAGTCAGCGCGACGAGGGCAGCATCGAACAGTTCGGTCCGTGTGGTGTGTTGGAGTGGACCGAACAATTCGGTGAACGCGAGATACGGAATACCGACCTCACCGAGGTCCAAGCACCGCCCGACCAGTACCTGAGTTCCGCGTGCTTCCGCATTGCGCCGCAGTTCTGCCAGCAGTCGCGTTTTGCCGACACCGGCGTCACCGGACACGACGGCCGCGGCAGGTACGCCTCGGGCAGCATCGGCGACGACCTGTTCGAGCGCTGCAAGTTCGGCGCCCCGTCCGATCAGAGTGCGAGCCACGCCAACAAACTACGCCGCGCTCGTGGCCGGCGGTCGTTCTGTGCGCGCCTGCGCACTCGGCGGTCGTACGCTCGCAGCGAATCGGCAACACGACGTTCATGATCGGCCAGGGCATCGTAGGTGGAGTGCATGGAACTCACTCTGGCTCCGCCGCACCGTCCACACATCGGACGAGTTCCCTATCTTCGGTCGAACCGTCGTGCGAGAGCGCCCTAGGGAACAGCCGACGCGATTACCTCACAAGGGACCGGTCAGGTGATCGACACCAACTGGGTGATGTCGTCGAAGGGCAGTGGACCGTCGACGACGGCTCCGACGACGGCGCTGTTGAGGATGATCGATCCGCCGTGGTTGTCGAGGAAGGCGGTGTCGGATGCGTCGCGTCCGGTGGCGATGCGCACCAGGGTCGATCGAGGTGCGAGGCACGTCGCGTCCACCACTCGCCATTGGCCTTCGACGAATGCTTCGGCGACCGCGTGGAAGTCCATGGGGTCGCAGCCCGGTGCGTACACCGCGACCAGGCGCGCGGGGACGTTGACCGCACGCAGCAGGGCCACCACGAGGTGGGTGTAGTCGCGGCAGACTCCGGCACCGGCGAGGAGGGTGTCGACGGCGCCGTCGATGGGGTCGCTGCTGCCCGGGACGTAGCTCAGCCGCGCCCCGACCCAGGACGAGACCTCGGCGAGCAGTTTTTCGGACGGCGGGTAGGAACCGAATTCCGTTGCCGCGAAACCGAAGAACTTGTCCGCCTCGGAGTATCGACTGGGCCGCAGGTACAAAGAGAGGTCGTAATCGGAGACCGGTGCAGGCTCGGTGTTGCCGTAGATGGTCGCCGAGTACGACGCCTCGAGCTTGCCGACGTCGGCGTGAATCTTGTGGATGCGAGTGCCGTGAGCACCGCTGATCTCCTGCGCCTCGATCGGCTGACCGTCGAGTGTGAACGAGAGCGCTTCCCACACATCGGTTCCTGGATGAGGTGCGATTGCGATCTGGAACTCGAGGGTGCTGGCCTCGGTCACGTCGACATCGAGGTACGCAGAGACGTCACGTTTCATCGTGCCGATCCTGCCATCTTCGAGCCGTTCGCGCAGACTATGACTCGTCGGTGGGGCGATCGCCGGTCACCAGGAAGATGACTCGTTTGGCGACCTCGACGGTGTGGTCGGAGTATCGCTCGTAGAAGCGTCCGAGCAGCGTGATGTCCACTGCGGCCGGCACGCCGTGCGGCCAGTCGGGTGCAGAAGTCAGCATGAACAGGCTGCGGTGCAGTGCGTCCATTTCCTGATCCTGGATTCGCAGGTCGGCGGCGAGTTCGGCGTCCCGGGTTTCCAGTACGCGTTGCGTCGCCTCGGCCTGCGCGACGGCAACTCGACCCATCTGCTCGAACACTCCCTCGACCTCGGGCGGCAGCACGTGCGCGGGGTGGCGACGACGGGCCAGTTCGGCGATGTGCACGGCCAGGCCGCCCATTCGCTGCAGGTCGGCGACGATGTTGATTCCGGAGACGACGCGTCGTAGATCGTGGGCAACGGGTGCCTGCAGGGCCAGGAAGCCGAACGCTCCGTGCTCCCACTCGACGGCGAGGATGTCGATCTCTTCGCGGTATTCGATGGTCTGCTCGGCCAGGACGATGTCGGCGGTCAGCAAAGCTCGGGTGGCGTCGACCATTGCTTTTTCGGCAATCTTCGACATATCGGACAGGTTCGACGCCAACGTATCGAGTGTCTCGGTGTAAACGTCCCGCATGTACTACTCACCCCTACCGAATCGGCCCACGACGCGGGGCCTGTAGGTCTGTTACCCCCGAATGCATCCTTCTACACCAGGTCGGCACTGTGGGAGCCTTTGTCGCATGAACATTGTGAAGTCGGTCATGCTGTTCGCGGTGGCAGCCGTGTTCGAGATAGGTGGGGCATGGCTGGTGTGGCAGGGAATCCGCGAGCATCGCGGGTGGCTCTGGGCGGGAGCGGGCGTGATCGCCCTCGGTGCCTACGGTTTCGTGGCGACGCTACAGCCCGACGCCAATTTCGGTCGGATCCTGGCGGCATACGGCGGTGTGTTCGTCGCGGGATCACTGCTGTGGGCGATGGTGGCCGACGGCTTCCGGCCCGATCGCTGGGACATCGCCGGATCGTCGATCGCGCTGATCGGCGTCGCGGTGATCATGTACGGCCCGCGCTGAGCTGCGCGGACCGTACACGATCGAGGTGTTGCCGATTCAGCAGTTGGACGGTGCGGGCACTCCGTAGAAGCGGTCCTTGATCCAGTTCTGCGCCTCACCGAGTCCGAGGATGTCCGGAATCAGATGTCCGGCACCGGAACCCGGGACGATGGCCGGAATCTGCGCGGCGCTCAGCTGCACGGTGGCACCCTTGCCGCACCAGTCACCGGCCAGACCGACGGCCTGTCCGTGAGGCACGATGTCGTCGGAGGTGCCCGACTGGATAAGCACCGGAGCGTTGGGCGTGCGCTGGCCGATCTTGTTCTTGGCCAGGATCTCCTGAGCCCTCGGCAGCCTGTCGAGTACCACCGAGAGCGGCTCACCGGTCTTGGTGTATTCGTTCGTCCGGTGCAGCCCGACGTTCAGAATCGTTTCTCCCACACACTGGTTAGCCACCAGGTTCAGCATGGCCTTGCCTGCGTCGTTGATGTTCTCGTCGAGCAGCGGCTGGAGATCGGGATCGGAGTTGAGCAGACCGTTCAGGGTGTAGCCGATCACGCCGGTGAGAATGGTGCCGTCGACCTGCTCGAGGGTCTGCTTCAGATCGGCAGGTGGGGCGCCCGCGTAGGTGCCGACCAGATTCATCTCCGGTGCGTACTCCTCCGCGAGTTCCGCAGCAGCAGCCGCTGCTCCACCGCCCTGCGAGTAGCCGTACGCCGCGACCGGACCGTCCGCGGAGATCTTGGTGCCCTGCAGGTTCTGCGCTGCGCGGGCCGCGTCGAGCACAGCGTGAGCTTCCGATGCGCGGTTGACGTAGGTGTGCGCACCGGGGGTACCGAGGCCCTCGTAGTCGGTGATGACGACGCCGTATCCCTGCGAGAGCAGGGCGTATGCCGCGAGCACCTCGTACTCGACCATGAAGCCGAGCGGCGGGGTGTAGGTGATGACGTTGTTCAGCATCTTCGACGGCGCGCACTGATCGCCCTGGCCCTGGGTTCCCGGGGCGAGGACGACGAGCGGACGCGGGCCGGGCCCGGTCCACGGTGCGGCAGGATCGATGTAGGTTCCCGTGACGGCATTGGCTTCGCCGTTGGAATCGTTGCTGCGGTACATGATTCGCGTTGCGGCACCCGGCAGAGGGCCACCGACCCCGGGGACCGACAGAGCGAGGTGCGACGGCTCGGACCGGATGACGTCACCCGGGACGCCTGCGGGCAGCGGGCTCGGCGGTACGTAGAAGTCCGATTCGACGGTCGAACCCGTCGACGATCCAGAGCCCGGGGCTGCAGATGCGATCGGATTGGCCATACCGATGAGCACTGCGGATACCGCCACTGCCGAAAAAATGACACGTGTCGAACGCAACTCGAATCCCCCAACGTCGATCCCCAGCTCCCGAGTACGCGATACATCGGGTAGCACTCAATTCCGTTAGGGACCCTACGTGATCGATCGCACAACGCAAAGGGTTTCGTGACGTGGACCCTGTTCGCTCAGCGGCGGCGACGGTGCAGCGCCGCTTTGGCCACGTCGACCTCGGCGTCGGTGAAGGGTCGGCCCGGCAGCTCGGCGAGAGGGACTCCGTCCCCGCGGAGACCGTCGAGCAGCACGGTGAAGTAGCGACGCCAGTTCTGCGCATCGACGGAGGTGGAGAACTCGACAGCGGCACCGATCATGCCGAGTATCGGATAGAAGTCGTTGACCTCGATGTCGGGCCGTAGCTGGCCGGACGCCCGGGTCCGCTCGACGATCTTCGCGAAGAACGGATCTATCCGCTGACGCACCTGTGCAATTCCGTGGCAGCCCTGATCGGACCCGAGAACGACGTCTCCGAGTCCCCGATCGAGTGCCATTCCCGCGCACACATCGCCGAGGAACTGCACCAGCCCGTCCCACGGATCCTCGGCCGCGAGTGCACGCTCGGCGTTCTCGAGCATGTCCACGAGACGCTGCTCGAACACGCCGTCGATCAGCTCTTCCTTGCACGAGAAGCGGCGATAGACGGTTCCGACGCCCACCTTGGCGTGCGCAGCGACGTCGTCGAGCGTGATGTCGATGCCCCGTGAGGCGAACAGCTCGCGGGCCGCGTCGACGATGCGTCGACGGTTGCGCTCGGCGTCCGCACGGAGGGGCTTCGCTGCCGATGTGTCGGCTCTCACACTCATTCGATGTCCGTTTCACCCGATAAGCGGAGGACATTCCTCCACTTCGCTGCTACCTTGTTCTACAACCGGAGGATACACCTCCGCATAGTCGAACCGAGGACTCATGACCACCCTTTCATCGGAGAACGTGGGCGACGCGACGTCGACCACGCCGGCGGACGAACGTGCGCATCGGAATCGCTGGCTGATTCTCGCCACGCTCGGACTGGCCCAGCTCATGGTCGTGCTCGACGCGACCATCGTGAACATCGCGCTGCCCGCAGCCCAGCTCGACCTGGGCTTCGACAATGCCAACCGCTCCTGGATCGTCACCGCCTACGCCCTCGCGTTCGGCAGCCTGCTGCTGCTCGGCGGGCGGCTCAGCGACCTCTTCGGTCGCCGCAACACCTTCCTCATCGGTCTCGTCGGCTTCGCGCTGATGTCGGCGGTCGGCGGCGCGGCCGTCAACTTCGGCATGCTCGTCGCTGCCCGAGCCGGTCAAGGCCTGTTCGGCGCACTGCTCGCTCCCGCGGCCCTCTCGCTCCTGGCCACCACCTTCACCGACACCAAGGAACGTGCCAAGGCATTCGGCATCTTCGGTGCCATCGCAGGCGGCGGCGGTGCACTCGGCCTGCTTCTCGGCGGCGTGCTCACCGAATGGGCGAACTGGCGCTGGAGCCTCTACGTCAACCTGATCTTCGCGGCGATCGCCTTCGTCGGCGGATTCCTGTTCCTGGCCAAGCACAAGGTGGACGTCCGGCCCAAGCTCGACATCCCCGGCACCCTGGCAGTATCGGCTGCCCTGTTCTCCATCGTCTACGGCTTCGCACACGCCGAGTCCGACGGCTGGAGCAACGCAGTCACCCTCGGTTTCCTCGCCGCAGGTGTCGTTCTGCTCGCAGTGTTCGTGACCATCCAGATGCGCGTCGAGCACCCGTTGCTGCCGCTGCGGATCGTTCTCGACCGCACCCGTGCAGGATCGTTCCTGGCCGTGTTCGTCACCGGAGCAGGCATGTTCGCGGTGTTCCTGTTCCTGACCTACTACCTGCAGAACACGCTGAAATACACACCCATCACCACCGGGTTCGCGTTCATGCCGATGATCGCTTCACTGATCCTCACCGCGACGCTGTCGACGGCGCTGATCCTCCCCCGCTTCGGACCGCGCATTCTGATGACGACCGGCCTGGTCGTCGCTTCGATCGGCATGGCGCTGCTGACGCAGATCTCCATCGACAGCAGCTACGTCACGCACATCCTGCCCGGCCTGGTCATCATGGGCCTCGGACTCGGTGCCACCATGGCCCCGGCGATGCAGGGCGCGATCTCGGGCGTCGACCGGGACGACTCCGGCGTCGCATCGGCAACGGTGAACACGATGCAGCAGGTCGGCGGCTCGATCGGAACCGCGCTGCTGAGCACCGTGGCCGCCAACGCGGCGACGGGCTACGTCAGCTCCAACCTGGCGACGGCAACCGACGCGGCCTTGCTGCAGGCCAACGCGGAGATCGCCAGCTACACCACCACGTTCTGGTGGGCGTCGGGAATCTTCCTGCTCGGCGCAGTGCTCTCGGCCGTGCTCCTGAAGAACGGACCGTTGCCTTCGGCTCCCGAAGGTGCGGTTGTCGTCGGGCACTGAGAGCGGCTGCGCCGCATGTGAGCGGAACTTCGTAGCCTGCTACGAGGTTCCGCTCACAAGGGTTCAGCTTTCGAGCAGCTTCTCGGTCGCGGCCAGAAACACGCAGGTCGCGACGCCGTCCATCGACTTCTCCAGCTCACCGAGCGAAGGGAAGCTCGGGGCGAGGCGAATGTTCTTGTCTTCCGGATCTTTTCCGTACGGGAAGGCCGAGCCGGCGGCCGTCAGAGCGATTCCGGCGTCCTTGGCCAGCGCGATCGACCGTGCGGCCGTGCCCTCGAGCACGTCGAGGCTGATGAAGTAGCCGCCCTTCGGTTCGGTCCACGACGCGATCTTCGACGCACCGAGCCGGTCTTCGAGAATCTGCTGCACCAGGGCGAACTTGGGTGCCAGGATCTCGCGGTGCTTGGCCATGTGGGCCCGCACCCCGGCGGCGTCACCGAAGAAACGCAGGTGCCGCAGCTGGTTCAGCTTGTCCGGTCCGATGCTCTTCTTGCCGAAGTGCTTCTGGTACCAGGCGAGGTTCTCCTCGGAACCGCCGAAGAAGCTGACGCCTGCCCCGGCGAACGTGATCTTCGAGGTCGACGCGAACACGAACGGGCGGTTGGGGAACCCGGCCTCGGCGGCCATGCCCAACACGTCGTACGACGGCGCGAATTCCTCGGTCAGTGGATGCACCGCGTAGGCGTTGTCCCAGAACAGTCGGAAGTCGGGTGCGGCCGTGGGCATGGTGGCCAGCGCGCGAACCACGTCCTCCGAGTACACGGCACCGGTGGGGTTCGCGTAGTTCGGCACCACCCACATGCCCTTGATCTGCGGATCCGACGCCACCAGGTTGGCGATCTCGTGCACGTCGGGGCCGTCAGGTCCCACGGGAACGGGGATCATCTCGATGCCGAAGCTCTCGGTGATCGCGAAATGCCGGTCGTAGCCGGGGGCCGGGCACAGGAAGCGCACGTTCGGCTCGGCCGACCAGGCTCGCGGCGAGTCGGGCAGACCGTGCAGCAGCGCCCAGACGACCAAGTCCTGCATGATTTCGAGGCTGGCATTGTTCCCGGCCAGCAGATTCTTCACCGGGATGCCGAGCAGTTCACCGAAGATGGCACGCAGTTCCGGCAGGCCCGCAAGGCCGCCGTAGTTGCGGCAATCGGTGCCGTTGCCGTCCTTGTAATCCGCGCCCGGGAGCGTCAACAGGTCGGCAGCGAGATCGAGCTGCTCGGGTGACGGCTTGCCGCGCGTCAGATCCAGCTTCAGATTCTCGGTCTTGAGCTGCGTGTACTTCGCGCTCTGCCGCTCGTGCTCGGAGGCAAGCTCCTCATGGTTCATCAGACCCAACTGGGTTTGCGCTGACATGCGGAGCGGCCTCTCGGTGACTGGGTTCCCCGGACAGTGTTGATGTCACTGAATAAAGGGGACCCCGCGCACCCGGCAGAGCCCATTGACCCTTGCTGCCTTCCGGCCCTGGGGGAGTTCACAGGATGCGCGCCGCGCGGGATCCATTGGAAAGTGTAGCCGCCTCCCGTCGGGCAACACATCACCACCCTTCGCGCCTCCCGATTTGGGAGATGGTGGGGGTAACCGGGTAAGCTTCCCCACGGAGGATTCGCCTAGTGGCCTATGGCGCTCGCCTGGAACGCGGGTTGGGTTAACGCCCTCAGGGGTTCAAATCCCCTATCCTCCGCCAGAGAAGCCCCCGTGACATGTCACGGGGGCTTCTTGCTGTTCGAGGAGGTTGTTCACCCGCCCGCCGGCCCGATCGCCCGCCCCCAGTCCGCCGGCCCGATCGCCGGCCCCAGTCCGCGTCGATGTCACATTGACGCGCTCAGACGTATGCAGTGGTCTATTCACGCAGTTCACGATTCTGCGTCGATGTCACATTGACGCGCCCAGACGTGTGCAGTGGTCCATTGACGCGGAACGGGCGGCACCGAATCTATCGAGCCGACCAACCACCGTCCATCGTGTACGACGCTCCGGTGACCATGCCTGCGTTCTCGGAGGTCAACCAGCCCACCAGTGAGGCGACTTCGGCCGGTTCGACGAGTCTCTTGATGGCGGCCTCGGTCAGCAGAACTTTCTCGAGTACCTCGTCCTCGGGGATGTCGTGCGCCTTGGCTTGGTCTGCGATCTGTTTTTCGACCAGTGGCGTTCGGACGTATCCCGGGTTGACGCAGTTACTCGTCACACCGTGGGCTGCACCTTCGAGGGCTGTCACTTTCGACAGTCCTTCCAGCGCATGCTTCGCGGTGACGTAGGCGACCTTGAATTCCGACGCGCGTAGCCCGTGCACCGAAGACAGATTGATGACCCGGCCGAACCGGCGGGTATACATCCCAGGCAGCGCCGCACGAATCAACAGGAACGGAGCCTCGACCATCAGCGTCTGAATCCTGCGGAACGCGCCCGGGTCGAAGTCGACGATCGGTGCCACTGTCTGGATGCCCGCATTGTTGACGAGGATGTCGACGTCCAGGCGAAGGTCGTCCAGCGCGGTGGTGTCGAGCAGATCCACCGACCAGACCTCACCGCCGATCTCCGACGCCAATTCCTTTGCGGCAACGTCGTTCACATCGGCGACGGTGACGCGTGCACCTCGGTCGGCGAGCTCGCGTGCACACGCGGCCCCGATACCGGACGCTCCCCCGGTGACGAGGGCGGAGCGTCCGTCGAGATCGGTCACCGCTGTGAATTCTGATCGAGCAGACCGGCCTTGGCCAACTCGGCTTCGGTGGCCAGGTTCTTGGCGTCGGCGATGTCGATGCTCTCGAGTGCCAATCCCTTTGTCTCCCTGGCGACGACGACGGCAACGACGGTGATCGCGCAGGCCACGGCCAAGTACACCGCGATCGGGACGGACGAGCCGTAGACGTCGAGCAGCTTCACCGCGATGATCGGGGCCAGTGAACCGGCGACGATCGAGGTGACCTGGTAGCCGAGGGACACACCGGAGTAGCGCATCCGCGTCGGGAACATCTCGGCCATGATGGCCGGCTGCGTGGCGTACATGAAGGCGTGGAACATCAGGCCGATGATGATGGCCAGCATGATGACGACGTTGTGCCCGCTGTTCATCATCGGGAAGGCGAAGAAGCCCCAGGTGGCCGCGGTGACGGCACCGGCGAAGTAGACCGGGCGACGGCCGACGCGGTCGGCGAGCTTGCCCACCAACGGAATTGTGCAGAAGTGGATCGCGTGGGCGATGAGCATCCACCACAGGATCGTGGAGGTGTCGGTTCCCACTTCCACCGAGAGGTACGTGATCGAGAAGGTGACCACGAGGTAGTACATGACGTTCTCACCGAAGCGCAGTCCCATCGCGGTGAAGACGCCCCGCGGGTAACGCTTGACGACCTCGAAGACGCCGTACGACGCGGCCTTGATGACCTCGGCCTGCTTGTGTGCCTCGAGGAAGATCGGGGCGTCGGAGACCTTGGTGCGGATGTAGTAGCCGACGAAAACGATGACGGCAGAGAGCCAGAACGCGATACGCCAACCCCAACTCAGGAAGTCTTCGTCCGACAGTGTCGACGTCAAAACCAGCAGCGCGACGGTGGCGAGCAGGTTGCCTGCGGGCACGCCTGCCTGCGGCCAGCTGGCCCAGAATCCGCGAGACTTGTTCGGGCTGTGTTCTGCGACAAGGAGAACCGCGCCACCCCATTCGCCGCCGACGGCGAAGCCCTGGATGAATCGCAGGGTCACCAGTAGTGCCGGTGCCCAGTAGCCGATCGCCTCGAAGGTCGGCAGGCAGCCCATGAGAAACGTGGCTCCACCGACGAGGACGAGGCTGAACTGCAGCAACTTCTTTCGGCCGTACTTGTCGCCGTAGTGCCCGAAGACGATGCCGCCCAACGGCCGTGCGACGAAACCGACGGCGTAGGTGACGAAGGCCGCGAGGATGGCGTCGAGCTCGCTGGTTCCGGCGGCGAAGAAGATCTTGCTGAACACCAGGGTCGCGGCGGTTCCGTAGAGGAAGAACTCGTACCACTCGACGATGGTGCCTGCCATCGATGCCCCGACTACCTTCTTGAGGCCTGCGGGGGTGGCATCGGGGTCCGGTTCGGACCGTCCTGCCAGCGGCTGATCGACGCTCATTGACTCTCCTGTGTTACTCGGCACTTCAGGTTCTTGTTTGTGACAGACCACACATTGGCGGGCCGCTCTGAGTATTGGTGCAGATGTTTGTCGGCGCAAGAGCCATGAACGCAGGTCGGATCTGCAAAACTGCAGATATGACGCTCGGTGGCGCGAAGATCCCCAGTGCAGACGACCTACTGGTGCTCCTCGCTGTGAGCCGAACGGGTCGCTACAGTTCTGCGGCCGACGACCTGGGCATCAACCACACGACCATTTCCCGACGCATCGCCGCGCTCGAGGACACGCTCGGCGGGCGAGTGCTGACCCGAGCAGGCGGAGGCTGGGAGCTCACGCAACTGGGCCGCGGCGCATTGACCGCTGCCGAGGCCGTCGAGGATGCGCTACGCACGCTGGTCTCGACCGACGCCGGTGCGTTGGAGGGTGTGGTGCGCATTTCGGCCACCGACGGCTTCAGTGCCTACATCGCCGCCCCGGCAGCGGCGCGGGTGCAGCGAACGCATCCTCGGGTGTCGGTGGAGATCGTCGCCGTCACCCGGCGTGCGTCGCAGCAGCGATCGGGCTTGGACATCGAGATCGTCGTCGGCCAACCGCAGGTGCACCGCGCCGAGGCGATCCGGCTCGGGGACTACCGGCTCGGCCTGTATGCATCGGAGACCTACCTGGACGAGCACGGAACGCCGCAGATCCCGGCCGACCTCGCCGCTCACCCGTTCATCTACTTCATCGACTCGATGCTGCACGTCGACGATCTCGATCTGGCCCCCAACTTCACCCCGACGATGCGCGAATCCGTCACCTCCACCAACGTGTTCGTGCACGTCGAGGCCACCCGAGCGTCCGCGGGTATCGGGCTGCTGCCGTGCTTCATGGCCGACCGCCATCCCGACCTACGACGAATCCTGCCCGACGCGATCGCGGTGAAACTGACCTACTGGCTCGTCACCCGAAGCGAAACTCTGCGACGGCCGGAGGTGTCGGCGGTGGTCGACGCGATTCGGGCCGTGGTCACGGAGCAGCGCTCGGCTCTGCTGGGTGAACACTGAATCGTACGGAACCTACGCCCCACAAGGAGAGTCCCCGATGGCCGATATCGACTTCTATTTCGATCCGGTGTGCCCGTTCGCCTGGATGACCAGCAAATGGGTTCGCAAGGTCCAGGCCCAGCGCGACTACAGCGTCGACTGGCGGTTCATCTCACTGCGACTGCTCAACTCCCACATCGATTACGACGCGCATTTCCCGCCTGAATACGAGGCCGGGCACACCGCGGGTCTGCGACTGTTGCGGGCCGCTGCCGACGTTCGCCGTGAGCACGGGTCGGCCGCGATCGGGCCGCTGTACGAGGCCCTCGGCACGCACATCTTCGACACCGAGGTGGTCCCCGACGACGCTGCGAGCCACGGCCACCGCGGCACCGCGGCATTCCTCGGGCCGATCCTCGAAGAACTCGGTCTGCCCACCCATCACACTGCAGCACTGGATGATTCGTCATTCGACGAGGAGATCCGAGCCGAAACCGATCACGCACTGTCGCTGACCGGCAAGGACGTCGGCACACCGATCATTGCCTTCGAGCCGCCGAACGGCGTCGCCTTCTTCGGGCCGGTGATCAGCCGTCTACCCAGCGACGAAGAGGCAGTAGCTCTGTGGGACAACGTGATCGGACTCGCTCGCTTCCCCGGCTTCGCCGAGATGAAGCGCAGTCTGCGTGAGCTTCCTCAGTTGAGGGCCTTGGGCGTGCAGGAAGACGAAGCGGGCGTGCAGCAGGACTGGCACGGCGGTAGCCGACGACAGAAGAAGTGATTTCAGGCCGGATCAGTCGCCCTGCACGTCGTCCATGTTGCCGACCTCCGGCGTTCCGGCGTCGAGGGCGTAGCGCAGGTACACGGTGCCTGCGTCGCCGACGGCCGGTGGCGCGAGCAACGTCAGGTTGCTGGGCACGGTGCCGTCGGCAAACACCTTCTTTCCCGCTCCGAGAAGGATGGGATGCACCCACAGGTCGAGTCGATCGAAGAGCTTCTCCCGCAACAGAGTCTGAACCAGATCGAGGCTTCCGACCACCTTGATGTGGTCGTGTCGATCTCGGATCTCGCGCACCGCACCGGCCAGGTCCGGTCCGAGTTGGGTCGAACCGTCCCACAGCAGATCGGGTGTGCCGCGAGAGGCGACGTATTTGGGTATTGCGTTGAACAACGTTGCGAACGAATCGTTTCGGTTCGGCCAATGTGCGGCGAAGATGTCGTAGGTGCGCCGTCCGAGCAGGAGCGCATCGGTGCCTTCGTATGCGGCGGCAACTTGCGCTCCGGAGACCTGGCCGAGCAGGGGAGCCTGCCAACCACCGTAGGGGAAGTTCTCGGGGTCTTCCTCTGGGCTTCCGGGTGATTGCGCGACGAGGTCGAGGGTGGCGAAAAGCTCCAGCGTGATGAGGCCCATGATTGCTCCTGGTTCGATGGATGCTCTGTGCGAGGAAGCCGGTGCGGCTGCCGGGACCGACGGTGTTCGTGCGGTACGACAGAGCGCTTACGGCGGTACGGACCTCGGTCAGAGCGGAAACTCACCGGGAAGCGTCGCCTGGTCGTAACGGAGGAGAGCGTGGTTTAGGAATTCGGCGCTGCCGGCCGAAAGCCGACGGTCCCCACGCGTACCTGGATGTGGCCGCCGCGCACCGAGGCGGCGTGTAGCGGCTCGAGTGGTGGTGTCATCGCGGTCCACGGGTGAGCCTCGATGTCCGCTCCGCCGAGACGGCACGCGAGCTTCGCCAGTGGGGTCCACACCGCCGCGCGCCCGTAGGGCCGCTGCATGTCGACGACGACAACGACGCCGCCCACTCGCGTAGCCGAGATCATGGACTCAAGGGCCGCCTGCCACGGCGTCATCAACGAGAGCGCGTAGGTACTCAGTGCCGCATCGAACGGGGTCTCGCCCAGATCCGCCGACGTCAGGGCGGTGGCGTCGGCGGCGACGAGGGTGACGTTGTCCCAGCCGGCCCGGTCTGCTCGCCGTCGGGCCTGTTCGAGCATCTGCGAACTGGCGTCGATTCCGGTGATCGAGCCGGTGGGTCCGATCATCCGCTGCAACCCCGCGAAGTTCAGACCCGTCCCGCAGCCGAGGTCCAGAACATGGCTTCCTACAGGCAGATTCAGTAGCTCGAACGCCGCCCCTCGTCCGGCGCGATACACCGGCCATTCGAAGGAAATCACGTCGTACAGGCGCGCCGATGCCGTGTACTTTGTCGGTCGTTTCATCTCGGGTCTCTCCAGGGCGCGGGCATAGTGGGAGGTATGGGAATGCGTCGTTCGTCTTCGAGTGTGCCCGACAATCGCGCCGACGTGGTCGTGGTGGGCGGCGGCACCGCCGGCATCGTGGCAGCGAAGACCGCGGCGAGCTTCGGTGTACTAGTGGTGCTGATCGAGCGGGAACGAACCGGCGGCGACTGCCTGTGGACGGGATGCGTGCCGTCGAAGGCGCTCCTGGCCGCCGCCTCGGTGGCGGCGACCGTCCGAACCGCGTCCCGCTTCGGCATCGACACCGAGCCGCCGCGCGTGGATTTCGCGCGAGTCATGCAGCACGTGCACAGCGCGATTGCCCAGATCGCACCGATCGATTCGCCCGAGGCACTCACCGCTGCCGGGGTCCACGTGATCAGCGGCGACGCTGTTTTCACCGGGCCGAACACCGTGGCCGTCGGCGCGCGGACGCTCGAATTCGGTCAGGCGATCGTCACCACCGGCGCGCGTCCCACGGTGCCGGCGGTCGACGGCATCGACGCGGTGGACTACCTGACCAGCGACACCCTGTGGGATCTGACGGCGCTACCGGAGCGGCTGCTGATCGTCGGGGCCGGGTCGGTGGGATGCGAAATGGCGCAAGCATTCTCGCGGCTCGGGTCTGAGGTCACACTCGTCGGGCGGTCGGCGACGATCCTTCCCCGCGAGCACCCCGAGGCCTCGTCGATCCTGACGCAGGGCTTGACCGACGAGGGCGTGCGGGTGCTGACCTCCACCGCCGTCGTACGCATCGACGACGGCTCGGCGATCACCGACACGGGCGTCGAGCTCGCCTTCGACCGGGTTCTGATCGCCACCGGACGAACTCCGCGGACTGCGTCGCTCGGGTTGGATTCGGCCGGAGTGTCGTTGGACGACAACGGTTTCGTGCGCGTCGATGAGCATCTGCGGACCACCAACCCCCACATCTGGGCCGCGGGTGATCTCACCGGTCATCCGCAGTTCACGCACACAGCAGGCGTGCACGGCAGCCTGGCCTCGAGCAACGCGGCACTGGGCCTGAACCGAACGGTGAGTACGACGGGAACCCCGCGGGTGACGTTCACCGATCCCGAGATCGCCTCGGCCGGAGTCGATGTGCGGACCGCCCGCAGTCGCGGATTACGGCTGCAGACCCTGGACCACCGCCACGTCGACCGCGCCGTCACCGAGGGGGCAACAAACGGATCGACGACACTGGTGCTCGACGCCAAGCGTCGCATCGTCGGGGCCTGCGTGGTGGGACCGAGGGCAGGCGAGACGATCGGGGAGCTGATCACCGCCATCGAGCAGGGTCTGCGGACCCGCGACCTCGCCAGCGCCACCCATCCCTATCCGACATACAACGACGGGCCGTGGAACGCGGCGATCGCGGACGTCAAAGCGCAGCTGAGTTCTCCGGTGATCTCCCGAGCAACGGCCGCACTGGCGAAGGGCAGGAGCCTATGGATCAGGAAAGAGCGCGATAACCGGCAATGATCCGCTGACCGGAGCTCACCGCGACCACCGCCGCCCAGACCACCGCGATCTGCCACGAGATACCTGGCAACAGTAGCCAGAGGCAATGCACCGCAATCGTTTCCGCACCCTCGGCCAAGCCCCCGAGGAACGACAGCGAGCGGCCGTCGTCGATGGTGCGGCCGTTGCGTTCGGCAATCGAGGAGAACGCCAGAAACGCGGTTCCGTTGATGTAGTAGGCCAACAACACCAGCAGGAACGGCCACCAGGGGGCGTCGTATCCGGCGGACGCACCTACCGCAACACCCACCACCGTGGTTCCGTAGACCACGAAATCGGCTGTGATGTCGAAGAATCCGCCGGCACCGCCCGTACTGGAACGCCTACGTGCGAGAGGCCCGTCCAGGCCGTCGGCGATGCGGGAGACGATCCACAACACCAACGCGAGCCACCAGAACTGCAGCCCGGCCGCCAGTGCACTGCCGAGACCGAGCACCAGTCCGGCTGCGGTGATGCGGTCCGGGGTGATCGCCGGACGGTCCAGGGCGCGGGCGCAGCGATCGAGTGGGGCCTCGAGGTGTCGGCGCAGCACGTTGTCGATCACGGATTCGCTCCGGTGAGCCCAAGACGTCGGGCCAGCAGCGCCGAACCGACCGCGATCGCCAGCACCGCGAGCAGCGCGATGGCGAACGGCCACGACAGCGGCGAGGTCCCGTAGGCCCCGAGCGCGGTGTAGGCGACGGTCGCGGGCACGATCCCGACCATGGTTCCCACCACGTAGTCCCGTTGTCCCACCGCACTGACGCCGGCCGCGTAGTTGACCAAGGAGAACGGCAACGGCACCAGTCGCACGAGCAGCACCGACATCAATCCCCGACGCCCGAGCATGGCGTCGAGCCTGCGGAGCCTCTCCCATTCGGTGCGGGCCACCTTGCCGCGTCCCAGAGACCGCGCTCCCCAGTACCCCAGATACGCCCCGGCCGTGGCGGCGAACACCACGACGATCGCGCCCACCGCGAGCCCGAACAGCAATCCCGACGCGATGGTCAGCGTGCTGGCGGGGAACGGGGTGGCCGACAGGACGGCATAGAGAACGACGAACAGTGCGATGCCCCAGACCCCGGCCGACGCCACCCGATCACGGATGAACGCCGGATCGGGTAGATCGACGGTGCCGAGCACGATCACCACGGCGATGACGGCGGCGGCGGCCCCGAGCAATTTCAGGGTGGTGCCGCGACGACTACGCGTCGGGCGGTCCTGCGTCACGGTGTGGGCCTCTCGTCCGGCGGTTCACGATCCATTGTGCACACGATCGGTCTGTCCGCGTGTTCAGCGGTTGTCTCATTCGACCGATTACGGTGGTGAGCGCAGCGTCGTTCGTCTGTTCCCGTGAACCAGGAGGCCCTCCGTTGAAGTTTCGCTCCGTACGGTGCGCGGTGACGATCGCAGCGAGCGCGGGATTACTGCTGACCTCCTGCGCGGCCCCGGACTCCGAAGCCCCCATCGCCGACGCCTTGCCGTGGAGCGAGATCGAACAGCAGGCGCAAGGACAGACCGTCTCGCTGTGGATGTACGGCGGGGACGAGCAGGGCAATGCGTACGTCGACGACGTGCTCACGCCAGCGGCCGCCGAGGAAGGCGTCACGCTGCGACGCGTGCCGGTGGAATCGACCACTGATGCCGTCAACCGCATCCTGTCCGAGCGGCAGGCCGGTGTGACCGACGGCGAGGTGGACCTGGTGTGGGTCAACGGCGCGAACTTCGGCACCGGCAAGCAGGCGGGCGCGTGGCTGTGCGGTTGGACGCAGAATCTGCCGAACATGGAATTCACCGATCCCGAGGATCCCCTGCTGCTCGACGACTTCGGCACCCCGGTCGAGAATTGCGAATCACCCTGGCACAAAGCGCAATTCACCTTGGTCTACAATGCGGCAGCGATTCCGGATCCGCCGACGACGTTCGACGGCGTACTCGACTGGGCCCGCGCGAACCCGGGCCGCTTCACCTACCCCGCTCCCCCGGACTTCACCGGCTCGGTGTTCGTGCGTGAAGCGCTGGTGAACGTCTCCGGTGGCGTCGACGAGGTTCCGGCGCAGTTCGATCAGGACTCCTACGATCGCCTCGCTCCGGCGTTGTTCGACCGATTGAACGAGCTCGCACCCTCACTGTGGCGTGAAGGATCGACGTATCCGCAGTCCTCTTCCGAGCTCGACGCCCTCTACGCCGGCGGTCAGGTGGACATGACCATGACGTACGGCCCCGCGACCCTCCCCCAACTCGTCGCCGACGGCACCTATCCCCCGGAGACCCGAGTCCTGACTCTCGACGAGGGAACCGTCGGGAATGCAAGTTTCCTGGCCATCCCGTCGACGTCGGGGAAGTCGGCGGCGGCGCAGGTGGTCGCGAACCTCGCACTCTCGCCGGAGCAGCAACTCGCCAAATCGACGCCGGACGTGTGGGGCCAGTTCACCGTGCTCGACTTCGACCGGTTGACGCCGGAGACGCGTACGCAGTTCGAGTCCCTGCCGAGTTCGACGGTTCTTCCGTCCTACGAGGATCTTTCGGAGAACGCGCATCCCGAGCTGTCGGCGGACTGGGTGTCCCCTCTCGACGAGGGTTGGCGACGAAGCGTGCTCGCCGGTCAGTGAGCACGCCCACGAAGAGCTGGCGCGGCTCGCTGGCGGTGCTCCCTGCCGTCGTGTTGGTCGTGCTCGTCGTCGGCGGCGGCCTCGGGACCGTCGTGTTGCAGAGCCTGGGACTGATGCCGCTGGTGGGAACGCCTGAGCTGTCGGTGGACGCGTACTCCGCTCTGGGCGGTGATCTGTGGCGTTCGGTGGCGCTGACGCTGTCGATCGCCGTGGTCTCGACGGCTCTGGCCGCGGTGATCGGGCTGGCCGCGGCGCTGACCGCGCTCTCGGGCGGTCGCGCTGCCCTCGTCGCTGCCGGGGTGACGGTGACGGTGCCGCACCTGATCGGCGCCGCGGCGATGGCGTTGTTGCTGGCGGACTCGGGCATGCTCCCCCGCATTCTCGGCATGACCGACGGCGGTTGGCCGGAGTTGGTCGGTGGGAAGTGGTGGATCGCTGTCGTCGCCGAATATGCCTGGAAGGAATCGGCTTTCGTGGCGGTCGTCGTGGCCGGGACGCTGGCCACCCGCGTAGCCGCATACGACGAAACGGCCGCGACCCTCGGTGCCGGGCGGTGGGCTCGGCTGCGGCTGGTCACTCTGCCGTTGGCGCGCCCCGCGCTGATCGCGTCGAGTGCCATCGCGTTCGCCTATACCGTCGGCTCCTACGAGGTGGCCCGCATTCTGGGGCGACCCTATCCGGAACCGTTGTCGGTGATGGCAATTCGCCTGTTCACCTCGATCGATCTCCAGACGCGTCCGCAGGCAGCCGCCGCCGCGACGATCGCCACTGCGCTGACGGTGGTCGTGGCCGCGGTGGCACTGCACTATCTGCGCAGATCGGCAGCGTGGAAATGAACAGGGTTTTCCCGTCCGTCGGCCGCTTCGTGTTGATCCTGTGGTTCCTGCTGCCCCTGGTTCCGATTGTCCTGTGGGCCATCAGCAATCGCTGGTCGTTTCCCGGCTCGGTTCCCCAGGAATGGGGATTCGACGGCGTCCGCAGCGCCCTCGATGCAGGGGGCGTCGATGCATTCGTGCGGTCGACCCTTCTCGCTCTTGCAGTCGCAGCTATCGCAACGCCATTGGGTGCGTTGGCCGCTCGCGCCCTGGTGAACGGTACGGTGCGCTTTCCCGCTCTCGTGGCCGGGATTCTCTTCGCTCCGCTGGCCCTGCCCCCGTTTGCCGTGGCATTGGGACTCGATGTCCTGGTGCTGCGCTCACGCATTCCGAGCACGGTGGCGGTGATCGCGTTGCTGACCGTTGCGGCCATTCCGTACACGACGTTCCTGATGCGAGTGGCGTTCGGCGCGTACGAAATCGGCTACGAGGAAGAAGCGCGCACCCTCGGTGCGTCGCCCGCCCTGATTCTGCGGCGAATTCGCATTCCAATGTTGGCTCCGGCGTTGGCGGGTGCGGCGTTGCTCGCCTTCCTCGTCGCGTGGAGCGACTACGTGATCACCTTGCTGATCGGTGGGGGCAGACTGGTCACCGTGCCCATTCTCGTCGCCTCGTTCGCCGCCGGGACCGGCAACGATTCGGTGGTGGCCGCACTGTCGGTCGCCGCCGTCGTGCCGCCGTTGTTGTTGGTGCTCATGCTGGCCCGGTTGCGTCGTAGGAGTGCACGATGAGCGTCGAATTGTCCGTTCACGGGCTCACCAAAGTGCATGCCGGTCAATCGGTTGCGGCGCTGGATTCGCTGGATCTCACCGTGCCGCCGGGGTCCTGTACTGCGATTCTCGGGCCGTCGG
Source organism: Rhodococcus sp. NPDC076796 (assembly GCF_040702765.1). Taxonomy (NCBI): domain Bacteria; kingdom Bacillati; phylum Actinomycetota; class Actinomycetes; order Mycobacteriales; family Nocardiaceae; genus Rhodococcus; species Rhodococcus sp. NPDC076796. The sequence goes on from NZ_JBFBMS010000002.1 coordinate 588,187, forward strand.
GTTCGGGTAAGAGCACTGCACTGCGCCTCATCGCGGGACTGGATTCACCCAGTGCCGGCACGGTGCGCATCGACGGCCGCGAGGTGAACGCTGTTGCCGCCGAGAACCGCGGGGTGGGGATGGTGTTCCAGCGTCCGATGTTGTTCCCGCACATGTCGGTACTCGACAACATCGGTTTCGCCTACCGCGCTGCCGGGGACAGTCGCAAGCGGTCGCGCGAACGTGCCCGGGAGTACCTCGATCTGGTGCATCTGGGTGACATCGGAGATCGTGCGGTGTCCGAGGTGTCGGGCGGGCAAGCGCAGCGGGTGGCGTTGGCGCGCTCACTCGCGGGGTCCCCGCGAGTGTTGTTGTTGGACGAGCCCTTCAGCGCTCTGGACCCGGTGTTGCGCACCGAGATGCACGATCTGGTCCGCGAATTGCGCTCGACATTGGATCAAACTCTGCTGCTCGTCACCCACGATCAGCAGGAATCGGCGGTGCTGGCCGATTCGGTGGCGGTGCTCATCGACGGTCGGCTCGAACATCACTCCGATATCGCGAGGGCCTACACGCGTCCGAGCACATTGGCGGTCTCGCGACTGATGGGCGGGATGAACGAAATCGAGGGTCAGTGGGACGGCGTTGGGGTGCATCGCTCCGAGCTCGGGGAGTTGGAGGTCGAAGGGGTTGCAGGGCTTCAGGCAGGGCCGGCCGTGTTGCTGCTGCGACATGAGCTGATTACTTTGGATGACAACGGGATTCGTGGAGTCGTTTCGGATCTGCGTCCGACCGGATTTCGCAGCATCGCCGATGTGACCGTGGGCTCGGCAACCGTAAAGGTGGAGTTAGCGGCGGGAGCTACGGTGCGGATCGGGGATGCAGTGGGGTTGGAGATTCCGGGTGGGGCAAGGTTCGTTGTTGCAGGCTGACCGACGGTCGAGAATGGTCGACGGGCATTTGCTACGGCAACCTCACTCGGTCGGTTTGGGATGCCTGGTGCTTGCATATTTGAGCCACAGCGTGCGGAGTTCGGTATCGACCAAGTACCAGATCCGTCCGCCGGCTGTGACTTCGTACTGCCATTGCTCCATCTCGACGCCGTTGTGAACCCCGACCGCGAGATTGCCTCTCAAACGGTGATGTCGTGTGGTCGACTCGCCTGTCGTACTACGACGACGCATTTCCTCGTACGCCACCAGAGTATTTGCAGGTGCTTGCCGGCACAGCTCGTCCCAGCCTTTGGCTGCTTCGCTGGTGGCGAATCGAAGTTCCCAGAGCTCACCTGCAGCAGGGGGTGCAACTCGATCGCCCCTCTTGGGACTCACAGCTGCGGTGCCGGAACAGCCCCGCCATCACCCATGGACGATGCCGACAAGATCCGGGCCAATTCTGGATCGGCGTACACCTCCGCCGAATGGCGCCACGCTTCGATCGCGTGCGCTGCCGGGGCCGGATTGTCCAACGACGAGCCCACCTTCAGCGAACCCACCAGCTCGTCGACGAACTCGGCGACTTCCTCGTCGGATAGGTAGCTCACCCATGGGAACGCCGCTGCGACCGCTGTGCGAACCAGGACTCGATCCCCGGAATGCAGGAGAGCATCGACCATCGCAGTGGCCGCCACGAGCACACTTCGCTCCTGGTCCGCCCGAGCTGCCGTCATCAACACCAGGTCTTCGTCATCGCGCCGAGTCACACGGAGCGGCCGCGCACCCGACTGCTGCCACGCCGACAGCGTCGCTTTTCCCTTGTTCTGGATATCCGAGAACGGCACCTCACCCACAGACATACTTATAAAGTACTTTTAAAGTACTCGGTCGGCAACGTGTCCTTCGACCCTTCTAGATGACCATCGATTACGTCGGCCACCACCAGCAAGCTCAACAGAACGGCGAACTGACACCCACGGGGCCTGGCCCGAGGACGCTCAATTCGATTTCATGATCTCCCGCGAAGCGAACAGGGCAGTTCGACCCGAACACCGCCGAACGACGGGCAGACTATTCTGAAATCGGTCTCAGCAAGGACCACACGGTCAGGTGCCTCCACCACGACCCCTACCACCTGATTCGATCGACCGAAGGAATCACCGAAGGAGAGCACTATGGCAGCAGGCTTGTACAATCTCGGCTACGAAATTTTCTGGAACACTACGGCCGCGCTGGCAGGGTTTCCGCCCGGACCCATCATCGCGGGTGCGCTTGCCTCGCCCTTCTTCGTGCTGGCTGGGATCACCAGTGGCAGTGCAGATTCTGCTTAGTCAGCACACCATGTGGCAGGTCGTCCAGTGACGATCCGAGCAGGCGACTGCTTCAGTCGCTCACATCCGGGGGTGGCCCGGTGGCCGGACAACGACGCGCTGAGGATGGGACCGAGCATGGCCGGATCGGCCACGTAACCGTCGACCTCGAGGGTGCCGCATCCTCCCATTGCGTCGAAACTAAGATCACCCCATGCCCGCCGGACGCTTCGCTCCCAGTCCCTCCGGCGACTTGCATCTAGGCAATCTGCGCACCGGACTACTGGCCTGGCTCTTCGCCCGCTCCACTGAACGACGTTTCGTGATGCGCGTCGAAGACCTCGATCGCGTCAAAGCAGGTTCCGAACAACGTCAACTCGAGGACCTCGCGGCGATCGGACTCGATTGGGACGGGCCCATCATGCGGCAATCCGAGCGTCGGGAGATTTACGACGCCACGATTCGCACGCTCACCGCAGCCGGGCTGACGTACGAGTGTTTCTGCACGCGTCGGGAAATCCAACAAGCCGCATCCGCGCCACATGCGCCCGACGGGGCTTATCCCGGCACCTGCCGCGATCTCACTGCAGACCAAAAGGCAGCGAAGGACCGCCCGCCGGCCATCCGATTACGTTCGCAGATAACCGGCTTCACCATCGTCGATCAGCTGCACGGCCCGTTTCGTGGCCAGGTGGACGACTTCGTCCTCCGCCGATCCGACGGTGTGCCCGCCTACAACCTCGCCGTCGTCGTCGACGATGGCGCGCAAGGTGTCGACCAGATCGTGCGCGGCGACGACCTACTCACCTCCGCTCCGCGACAGGGATATCTGGCTCAGCTCCTCGGTCTCACTCCTGCGACGTACGTGCATGTGCCCCTCGCTCTCAATGTCGAGGGCAAGCGCCTGGCCAAGCGCGACGGCGCGGTGACACTGCGCGAACGACCCGACGCGTGGGCGCTCATCACCGCTTCCCTCGGTGTGCCCGACGCGAAGAACGCCGAGGAATTGCTCGAACAGTGGAAACCGACGCATGTGCCACGCGAACCGTGGGTGTTCGACCCCGCGATTTTCTGATCCACGAACCGATCGAGATCACGTTGCAATGCGACAGGGCCCAACTCGGGAGGAATCGGACGTACAGTAGCCGCGACAACTCTTCCCGAGGGAGAAGGACACGATGACCTCAGGCGGCTACGACCCCGACAAGGATCCACAGAACCCCGGCGGCTATCCCCCGCCGCAGGGCGGCTATCCACCACCTCCCCAGGGCAACTACCCACCACCTGCGCAGGGCGGCTACCCACCTCCCCCGCAGGGCAACTACCCACCCCCAGGAAACTACCCACCGCCCCCGCAGGGCAACTATCCGCCGCCTCCGGCCTTCGGTGAGTCACCGATGCCGACGCAGCTGTCCGTGGGAACGGCCATCGGCTACGCCTTCAACAAGTTCAAGGACAACGCCCTCGTCTGGGTCGGCATCGTCCTGATCGCCGCGATCATCCAGAGCGTCCTGAACTTCGTGTTGAGCTCCGACAACTTCGTCCTCGGCTTGGTCTTCAGTGTCATCGTCGGAGTCGTCGCGCTCCTCATTCAGGCGGCACTCGTCCGCGGCGCTCTGCACGAGGTGGACGGGATCAAGCCCGCGTTCGGGTCCTTCTTCCAGTTCGGCAACGTCGTGTCCGTCGTCATCGCCGGCGTCCTCGTCGGAATCGCAACCAGCATCGGCTTCCTCCTGCTGATCATCCCCGGCATTGTCATCACGTTCTTCACGTGGTGGACCTTCCAGTTCGTCATCGACCGCGGCGACGAACCGATCCCCGCCATCAAAGCCAGCGCTCAGGCGATCGCGTCCAACGGTGGGACCCTCTTCGTGCTCGCGCTCGCCCTGGTCGGCATCAACATCGTCGGCGCACTTCTGCTCTTGGTCGGTCTGCTGGCCTCCATCCCGATCACGATCATCGCCGGCACCTACGCCTACCGCGTCACCGTGCGTGGCCACGTCGCCTGACCTGAGATCCGCCTCGATGGGCGCGCATCCCTCCCTGGGATTCGCGTCCATCGTCGTCTCGGTGCTTGGATCGAGCGGTGACTACTACCGAACCCACCGCCGCCAACGGCGGCACCGAGTCTGGGCAGGCCACGTTCGCTCACATCAGCCGGGGCTACTACCCCACCATCGTCGCGCTTTTCGTGGCGACGCTGCTGATCTCGAATGTGGCCGCCAGCAAAGGTGTCGCCTTCTTCGCCTCCTCCGACGTCATGCTCGGACCGCTCCAGATCCTGCCGATCAATACCGACGGCGCATTCTTCCTGTTCCCTCTCGCCTACATCCTCGGCGACGTCCTCAGCGAGGTCTACGGCTTCAAAGCCGCACGCCGCGCGATCTACCTCGGTTTCGGCTCCCTGATCCTCACCTCGGTGTGCTTCTGGATCGCCATCGAACTTCCCGCCGCCTCGTTCTACGAGAACCAAGAGGCACTCGAAACCGTCGTCGGCGTCGTCCCCCGACTGGTTCTCGCCGGTCTGGCCGGCTTTGCCGTCGGCCAGCTGCTCAATTCCTACGTCCTGGTCAAGATCAAGGAACGCACCAAGGAAAAGCACCTGTGGGCGCGTCTGATCGGCTCGACCGTCGTAGGCGAATTCTTCGACACGCTGATCTTCTGCGCCATCGCCGCCGGCGTCATCGGCATCAGCACATGGACCGACTTCATCAACTACGTCATCGTCGGATTCCTGTGGAAGACACTCGTCGAGGTCCTCGTCCTGCCCATCACGTACCGCGTCATCTCGTACATCAAGAAGCGCGAACCGTCGTATCGACCCATGCCCGACTGATCTCCAGGTAGCGCTCACGCGCCGCGTCGAAAGTCGCGACGGCCCGGGTCCCCGGCCAGTCCTCCGGCGTCATGCACGGAGGAAGACCCGGGTCGACGTAGGGGATGACTCGCCACTCGTCGAGCAGCGGCACGAACGTGACGAACGCGTCGCGGGGGTTCCCAGCCAGGGACCCACCGTCGTACGCAGCAAGAAATGCTCGATGCCGATCGGCGATGCCCGCCAGGTCCCACCACTGGGCGGCGCTCTCGCGCAGTGAGGCGGGTGGCGCTACCTCGGAGGCGACGAAGCTCGTCACGTACTCCGACAACTCCAACGCGTCGATGATGTCGCCCGCCTCACCCGCGAGGTATTCGGGTGCGATCCACAGACCGGGCGAGACTGTGCCGCAGCCTATTCCGATGAGTCGACGCCGAAGCTGGTGGCGCGCGGCGCGTTGGGTCTCGGGGATGGTGAACGAGATGAGCCGAAACGGATCGCCGTCGGCCATCCGCCGGAACCCGAAGATCCGACCGTCGCCGCGCGCGAACATGGCGTCGGCCTGCTCGGTGATGCGATAGCCGGTGCGGCCCTCTCGATTACCGGATTCGACGACGCCCTTCTTCTTCAACCTGGCCACCGCGATGCGCGTGCTCTCCGGCGGCACTCCGAGCGCGTCCATCCACACAACGAAATCGGCGATGGCGAACCAACCTCCCAGAGGACGAACGTAGGCTCCGAGCACGGTACGCACCAACGAGGTGGCGCTTCCCGGACGAGAGTCGAAGTCGTCGAGAATGGCACCGGCGGTGCTAGGCGCGGAGTTCGTCACGAATCGCCACGATTCCCAGATACACCTCGCGGTACGAGGTGCTGAGCGGACTCAAACCCAGGCGAATGCCCTGCGGTGCGCGGTAATCCGGGATGACACCCTGCTCCCACAATCGAGCGGTGATGGCCTTGAAATCGGGATGGTCGATGGTGACGTGCCCGCCGCGTCGCGTCGAATCCTCGGGTGAGGCAATCTCCACGCCCAACGGCACCAACATCTCTCGGACGAGCTCGAGGGCGTATTCGGTCAGCGCGACGGACTTCGCACGTATCGCGTCCATCCCCACCTCGGCGATCATCTCGATGGTGTCCTGCATCGCGATCATGCCGAATACCGACGGCGTCCCACTAATGACGCGTCGAATGCCCTGCGCCGGAACGTAACCCTGCGCCATCTCGAACGGATCGGCGCGGCCCATCCAGCCCCAGATCGGCTGGACGAAATCGCCCAGAAGATCACTGCGCACGTACGCGAAGGCCGGCGATCCGGGTCCTCCGTTGAGGTACTTGTACGTACACCCGACGGCCAGATCCACTCCCCAGGAATCGAGTTCGAGCGGTACCGATCCGACGGAATGACACACATCCAGCAGCATCAAAGCTCCGGCAGCATGCGTGATGCGCGTCGCCGCGGCCACGTCGACGAGGAAGCCGGAACGGTAGGCGACGTGAGTGATCACCACCAAGGCGGTGTTCTCCCCCACCACCTCTGCAAGTTGTTCCGGTTCGATACCACTGCGGCAATCCGTCTCGATCCAACGCAGGGTCATATTCAGCTCTGCTGCAATGCCTTCGAGCAGGTATCGATCGGTGGGGAAGTTGTCGCGGTCGATGACGATCTCGGTGCGGCCCGGCCGCATGGCGATGGCCGCCCGCGCCAGCTTGTACAGCAGCACCGTCGTCGAATCACCGATCGTGGTCTGTCCGGACGCGGCTCCGAGGGTGGCGTCGGCCAGGGCGTCGCCGATGGTGATGGGCAGGTCGAACCACTGCTCGTCCCAGCCGCGGATGAGGCGTCCACCCCAGGCGTCGGTCATGAAGGTATTGATTCGTTCGACGCTTGCCTTGGTGGGCCGGCCCAGCGAGTTGCCGTCGAGATATGCGCTGATCGACGGGTCGTCGCTTCCGAGGAATTTGTCGCGGTAGCTGCGGAGTGGATCCTGGGCGTCGAGTTCGTCTGCGCGTTCCATCATCGTCCGATATCCGTTCTCACTGCGAGCAATTCGGGAAAGAAGGTGAGTTCGAGTGCCTTCTGCAAGAATCCGACTCCACTCGATCCTCCTGTGCCGCTCTTCATTCCGATGGTACGGAGCACCGTCCGCATATGACGGAAGCGCCACAGCTGGAAGTTCTCCTCCAGATCGACGAACTCCTCGAAGGCCTCGTACACGGCCCAGTGTTCGGTGTGGTTCTCGTAGACGAACTTGATCAGCGGCATCAGGTCCTCGTTGAACGTGTACGCCGTGGTGACGTCGCGATCAAGAGCCGATGCCGGCACGTCGTACCCCTGCCGCGCCAGAGACTGCCAGAAGGCGTCGTACAGGCTCGGCTCGTGCAGTAGAGTCGAAAGCAATTGGTGCGCAGCCGGATCCGACTCGAAGACCTTCAGCATGCCTGCGTTCTTGTTGCCGAGCACGAACTCCACCGCTCGATATTGATACGACTGAAACCCCGACGAGTTGCCGAGGAAGTCGCGGAACTGCGAGTACTCCGTCGGGGTGAGCGTGGCCAGGACGGACCACTGCTCGGTCAGCGTCTTCTGAATGTGCTTGACCCGCGCGACGCATTTGAGCGCGGTGCCGATGTCGTCGGCATCGAGAGCTGCTCGCGCGGCCAGCGTCTCGTGCAGCACCAGCTTGAGCCACAGTTCGGTGGTCTGGTGCTGAATGATGAACAGCAGTTCGTCGTGATGTTCCGGGGTGCTGACCGGCTTCTGCGCACTGAGCAACGTGTCGAGGTCCAGGTACGAGCCGTAGCTCATGCGATCGCTGAAGTCGGTGACGACGGTTTTCTCTATCGCGCGGGTATTCGCTTCGACGCTCATGGTTGGTCCTCGAGGTGGTGGACTGATAGCGCCAGAGTATTACACGATCGCGCCGCCCGCTAGAAGTGCGAAATATTTCAAGCGATGCCAGCGAGCCCATCACCTCGATCTTCCTCTGAACGGTCGATCAGATCCCGGCCACTCCAGCCAGTTGGCCGATCGCGTTTGTAACGGCCATCGCGATCGCGCCACCGATCACAATTCGAGTCACCGCCGGGCGACTCGGCGCTCCACCGAGGCGCGCGCTGATGGTTCCGGTCAACGCCAGAGCCAGCAACACGACGACGAACGTGACCGGAATACGTTGCGAAGCAGGCAGAAGCAGGATCGAGAGCAACGGCAAGAGGGCACCGCTGATGAACGACACCGCCGACGACGCGGCCGCTTGCCATGGATTGGTCAACGCGTCGGGGTCGATTCCCAATTCGACGTCCACGTGCGCGGCGAACGGATCGTGATCGGTCAGTTCCTGCGCAACCTTCTGCGCGGTCTCCACCGAAAGCCCCTTGGCCTCGTAGAGCGCAGCCAGCTCGGCCAACTCTTCCTCGGGTTCCTCGGCCAGCTCCCGCTTCTCCTTGATCAGCAGAGACCGCTCGGCGTCGCGCTGCGTGCTCACCGAGACATATTCGCCGAGCGCCATCGACACCGCCCCGGCGACGAGACCGGCAACGCCCGCGGTGAGCAGCGACCCACGATCGGTGGTGGCAGCTGCCACGCCGACCACCAGGCCGGCCGTGGAGACGATGCCGTCGTTCGCACCCAATACGCCTGCCCGAAGCCAGTTCAACCGCCCCGACAGATCACCGTGTGGCTCGTGCTCGTGCAGGGCCGGCTCGGGCTCAGACATTGCCGACAGCCGTCACGGCTTCCCACGCGGCACGCGCGCCGAACTCTCCGATTCTGTACACCTGCACGATTGTCGTCGTTCGGATGCGAACCGCCAAGACCGAGACCGACTGCCAACACCGCGGAGCCACCCCGCCGAAAGAAGGCAGGCTAGGCTAAGCTCACCAGCTGGTATGGATCGTCCGTTTCTAGAAAGTAGCGTCGTTCGTGTCGATGACTGGTTCTGCGGTACCGCTGATTTTCGATGCAGTGACGATATCCACGGTGTTCGTGACTCCGTCAATGATCAGGGTTCGGTTCGGGGGTGCCGGACTCGAAAAGTTCGAGAGCACCGGGATACCTGACGAGAGGCTACGGCTGCTTTTCGGTGACGGCACCGCACAGGTTGCACGCAGCTACACGGTGCGTGCATTCGATCCACGAGGGCCGTTTCTCGATGTCGATTTCGTCGTCCACGACGGTGGGATCGCGGCCGACTGGGCGCTCCGCGCGAAGCCAGGCGATCGGCTTCGACTTTCCGAGGCCCGCGGTTGGTACGGGCCTCCAACCGATATCGACTGGCAACTATTGGTCGCCGACATGACCGGGCTCCCGGCTTTGACCCGTGCCATCGAACAGCTCCCTGCGGGCACTCGCGCATCGGTCATCGCCGCGGTTCCCGATCGCGCCGATGAACAGATCGTTCCCACGCGAGGCGACGTCTCCTATCTGTGGCTCCACACAGATGGATCACGGCACGATCGAGCCCGAACAGTGCCGGTCCCATCGCTTCCCGAAGCGGTACGAGACTTCGAACTTCCCGACAGCCCAGGCTATGTGTGGGTGGCTACCGAGGCATCCGAAGCCCGATCCATCCGTAAATATTTTCATCGCGAGCTTTGTTGGGATCCTCGGTCCTTCGATATCAAGGGCTACTGGCGGCACGACAAAGAACGATGGCAGCAGCGCTACGCCCAGGTACAACATCGCATCGACACTGTCCGCGAGCAGGCCATTGCAGATGGCAAATCCGGTGACGAACTGGCCCGAATCGTCGACGACGCACTCGAAAACGCCGGATTGTGAATCGCAGCCGAACCACCCAACGATGTAAGGAACTTCCATGGCTTCCCTGAGCGTCCACGACAATTCTGTCACCGATGACCTTTCGCGCCGGCATTTCGGTGCCGCTGCAGGGCTGTCCCTCGCTGCCTTGTTCGGCGCTGCATGCTCCTCCGCGAGTGAGCATCCCGGCGACAGTGCGGGTGGTTCGACTCGCACAATCGAGACGCCGATGGGCCCAGTTGTAGTCCCGTTGGATCCACAGCGAGTCGTGAGCTTGGACGCGTACGTCGGATTGCAAACCCTCGACGAGCTAGGAGCCCCGGTCATAGCAACCGGAACCCTCGGCGGTGGACTACGTACGCTTGTCAGCGCCGCATCGCAGGAGTTGCCCTCGATCGGCGTCACCGCGTTGGGTGACATTCAACTCGAAGCGATCGCCGCCGCTGCACCCGATCTGATCGTCGGACGTCAACCGATCGGTCAGGAGTACTACACCGAATTATCCGGTATCGCTCCGACAGTGCTGATCCCGTTTACGTACTGGCGTGACCAGTACATCGATGTCGCCGATTCCGTCGGACTCTCGGCGCAGGCCTCGCAGAACTTCACCGGCCTCGACGAGCGCGTCGCCGCCCTTCGTTCCGACCTCGAGCAGGCTTGGCCGAACGGGCTCCGCCTGTCGGTGGTCCGGGTCTCGGACATTTCAGGCGATGTGCGCTCCTACAACACCCTCGCCGCATCGGCGACATTCCTGTACGCCGACATTCTTTCCGGGGCAGGGATCGTTCCCAGCGCCAACTCCTTGCCCGGAGCGGACCCAAGCAAGGTCAATACCGCTGTGAGTGCCGAGAATCTTCCGCTCATCGACGGTGACGTGATCATCTACTACGTCGGAGCAGGTGGCCAAGCCGATGCCGGTGCCGACGTCGAGCAGGCCCTGACCTCGAGCCCGTTGTGGTCGAGACTGTCGGCCGTACAGGCGAATCGAGCCGTCAAGGTCGACTCTGCGCCATGGTTCGACGGCTACAACCTCAGCGGGGCGAATGCCGTTATCGACGACCTGCGAAGAATCCTTCTCTGACAGCTCGATTCGTATGGGGTCTGATCTGGTGCCGTCCGCCCTGCAGTTCTAAGGTTGCAATCGTGACACTGCCCGAACGTACGATCTCGCCGACAGCCTTCTGACATGCCGCCGAACAACCACTATCACCACTTGATGTTCGGCCCTGCTGCGATTGCGCGGCAGAAGGTCGACGGCAGTTACACCGCCTACGGCTCGCAGACCGAGCGTCCCGACGACGGCCCGACGCCTCTCGACACTCGCGAGAAGGCCATGATTCGCGCGTTGGATCAGTTCCAGATCGCCACCGTCGCCGAGACCGGGTGGCCCTACATTCAGTATCGAAGTGGCCCGAAAGGCTTCCTGCAGGTCCTCGACGATCACACTCTCGGCTTCGCCGATTTCGCCGGAAACCACCAGTACGTCACGGCGGCCAATCTCGATCACGATGACCGCGTCGCACTGTTTCTGGTGAATTACCCTCTGCGGCAACGGCTCAAGCTCTACGGACGGGCGCGCACCGTCGAGCAGGCCGACGACCCCGAACTGCTGGACCGGCTGAGAAAAATCGGCGACATGACCGTCGCCGCTACCTGCGAGCGCAGCGTCGTCATCGACGTCGAGGCCGTCGACTGGAACTGCACCCGCAGCATCATCCCCCGCTACGACGCGAACTACCTCGCAGAGCTGTCGGAGGTGTATCAGCGCAAGGCGGCCGAGCGGGAACAGGAACTGCTACAGCGCATTTCAGAACTCGAAGATCAGCTCACGCAGTCTTCGACGCATAGAAGCGACCCAGGAACTCCGTCTTGAATTCCGCGAAGCGTCCCTGATCGATCGAGGCACGGATGTCGTCGACCAGTTTGACCGTGAAACGCTCGTTGTGGATGGTGCACAGCGTCGAGGCGAGCATCTCCTTGGCCTTGAACAGGTGATGGATGTACGCACGGGTGTAGTGCGCGCAGGTGTAGCAGTCGCAGTTCTCGTCTATCGGGGTGAAGTCGCGTCGATGCTTGGCGGTGTTGATGTTGAAGCGTCCCGTCGGCACGTAGATCGCCGCATTGCGCGCCACCCGTGAGGGATTGACGCAATCGAAGGTGTCGGCACCGTTCTCGATGGCGGTGAAGAAGTCGTCCGGCTCGCTAATGCCGAGCATGTGCCGCGGCTTGTGCTCGGGCAGTTCCTCGTTCACCCACCGAGTGATGGTGCCGAGGTTCTGCTTCTCGAGTGCGCCGCCGATGCCGTAGCCGTCGAATCCTCTGCCGGTCTCGCCGGTGATGGTCTCGAGATCGTGTGCGGCCTTGCGTCGTAGATCCTCGTACTGCGCACCCTGCACCACCCCGAACAGCGCCTGGTACGGCTTGTCGGCGCGCTCGACCGTGAGTCGTTCGTGCTCGAGGACGCATCGCTTCGCCCACGCCTGCGTCCGATCGACCGACTTCTCCTGGTAGCCCCGGGTATTCATCAGCGTGGTCAGCTCGTCGAACGCGAACATGATGTCTGCTCCGAGGCGGTGCTGAATCTGCATCGACACCTCGGGAGTGAACCGATGCTTGGAGCCGTCGAGGTGCGACTTAAACGTCACTCCGTCGTCGTCGACGTGTGCGAGGCGTTCCTTGCCCTCGGCGATGACGTCGTCGGACTGCACGCGTGTGGCGTCCATCGAGATGACCTTCTTGAACCCCACGCCGAGCGACATCACCTGGAATCCGCCGCTGTCGGTGAACGTCGGCCCGTCCCAGTTCATGAACTTGCCCAGCCCGCCCGCCTCGTCGACGATGTCCGAGCCCGGCTGCAGATACAGGTGGTAGGCATTGGCGAGCACAGCCTGCGCGCCGAGTTCCTTCATCGCCTCCGGCAGCACCGCTTTGACGGTCGCCTTTGTTCCCACCGCGATGAACGCGGGGGTGGCGATGTCACCGTGCGGGGTGTGGATGGTGCCGGTACGACCGAGCTCACCGTCGAGCCGGGTGCCGATATCGAAGCCGAAGCTGGAAGAACTCACCGCGTCAGTATGCCGCTGCGCGGCTTGTGAGCGGAAATTCGTAGCCCACTACGAAGTTCCGCTCACCTGCGGCGCCGCCGCTCCAGCCGCATTCAAGCGGAAGTAGGCACCCCTGGCCGCGAGCAGTTCCTCGTGATTGCCCTGCTCGACGATGCTGCCGTTCTCCATCACCACGATGGTGTCCGCGTCGCGGATGGTCGAAAGCCTGTGCGCGATCACGAAACTGGTGCGATCGGTTCGCAGCTTCGCGGTGGCCTTCTGCACCAGCAATTCGGTACGGGTGTCGACGGAACTCGTGGCCTCGTCGAGGATGAGAATCAGCGGCTTGGCCAAGAAGGCTCGGGCGATGGTGATGAGCTGCTTCTCACCGGCGCTGACGTTGTTGCCCTCCTCGTCGATGATCGTGTCGTAGCCGTCGGGCAACGAGTGGACGAAGCGGTCGACGTAGCTCACTCGCGCGGCCTCGAGGATTTCCTCCTCGCTGGCACTCGGGTCGCCGTAGGCGATGTTGTCGCGAATGGTTCCGCCGAACAGCCAGGTGTCCTGCAGCACCATGCCGGTGCGAGCCCGCAGTTCTTCGCGGGTCATCTTCCTGGTGTCGACGCCGTCGAGGGTGATTCGGCCGGAATCGATCTCGTAGAACCGCATGATCAGGTTCACCAGGGTGGTCTTGCCCGCGCCGGTCGGTCCGACGATCGCGACCAGATGCCCGGGATCGGCCACCAGCGATAGGTTCTCGATGAGCGGGCGGTCGGGAGAATAGCCGAACGAGACGTTGTCGAACTCGACGCGTCCTCGGCGCTCGGTGGGCCGTACCGCATCGGCGGGGTCGGCGTCTTCTTCCTCGGCGTCGAGGACCTCGAAGATACGCTCGGCCGACGCCACACCCGACTGGACCAGGTTCACCATCGCACCCACCTGGGTGAGCGGTTGCGTGAACTGACGCGAGTACTGGATGAACGCCTGCACCTCACCGAGGGTTAGTGTGCCCGACGCGACCCGCAGCCCGCCGACCACGGCGATGACCACGTAGTTGATGTTCCCGAGGAACATGATGACGGGCATGATCATGCCGGAGATGAACTGCGCCCGGAAGCTCGACTGGAACAGCTTCTCGTTGCGGTCACCGAACTCGCGTTCCACCTCTGCCTGACGACCGAAGGCCTTGACGATCTCGTGGCCCGTGTACGTTTCTTCGATCTGCGCGTTCAGCTTGCCGGTGTGCTTCCACTGCGCGACGAAGTGCGGCTGCGAACGCTTGGCGATGACGGCGGTGACCGCGAACGACGCCGGAATGGTCAGCACCGCAACGAGAGCCAGCAGCGGCGAGATCCAGATCATGACGCCGAGGATGCCCAGGACGGTGAGAATGCCGGTGATCAACTGACTCAGCGTCTGCTGCAGGCTGGTCGAGACGTTGTCGATGTCGTTGGTGACGCGGCTCAGCGTCTCGCCGCGAGCATTGTTGTCGAAGTACTTCAGCGGCAGTCGATGCACCTTCGCTTCGACGCTGCCGCGCAGCAACAGGATTCGACGCTGCAGCGCGATGTTGAGGATGTATCCCTGCGCCCAGGCCAGCACCGCCGACAGCACATACAGAACCAGTACCCACATCAGCACGGTTCCGACTGCGCCGAAGTCGATTCCGGCTCCTGGAGTCAGGTCCGTCCCGGACACCAGATCTGCGACGGAGTCGTTCCCTTCCGCCCGCAGCTGGTCGATGGCCTGTTCTCTGGTCAGACCCGGATCGAGCTCGCGGCCGACGACACCGTTGAAGATGAGGTCGGTCGCATGTCCGAGGACGCTGGGCGCGGCGACGGTCAGCACGGTGCTGGCGATACCGAACGCCAGCATGATCGACAGGAACACTCGCTCGGGAGCGAGCAGGCCGATCAGTCGCTTGAACGAGCCCTTGAAGTCGCGGGCCTTGGTTCCCGGCTTCACAGTTTTGGCGACGGGGGCGGTGTCCTCCTCTTCCGTCTTCTCCACCTGCGCGGTCACAGTGCACCCACGGCGTGCTGCGAGTCGACGATCTCGGCGTAGGTGGGGCAATCGGCCATCAATTGGTCGTGGGTACCCACACCTACCGGCTTTCCGTCGTCGAGTACGAGTATCTGATCGGCATCGATGATGGTCGAGACGCGTTGAGCGACAACGATCATGCAGGCATCTCGCGTCACTGCCTTCAGAGCCGCGCGCAGATTGGCGTCGGTGGTGAGGTCCAGTGCGGAGAACGAGTCGTCGAACAGATAGATGCTGGGTTTGCGGACCAACGCGCGGGCGATGGCGAGGCGTTGCCGCTGACCGCCGGAGACCGTCGTACCGCCCTGCGCGACGGGTGTTTCCAATCCCTCGGGCATGGCGCGAACGAAGTCGGCTCCCTGGGCGATCTCGAGTGCCTCCCACAGTTCTTCGTCGGTGGCGTCGGATTTGCCGTAGCGCAGGTTGCTCGCGATGGTGCCCGAGAACAGGTACGGCTTCTGCGGGATCAGACCGATCTCGGAGCGCAGCAGGTCCAGATCGAGTTCGCGGATGTCGACTCCGCCGATCCGCACCTCACCGCCGGTGACGTCGATGAGTCGCGGAATCAGATTGACGAGAGTGGACTTTCCCGAGCCGGTGCCGCCGATGATGGCGGTGACCTTGCCGGCCTCGGCCTCGAGATTCACCCCGCACAGCACCGGATATTCGGCTCCGGGGAAAGAGAATTCGGCGTTCACGAGCTCGACGGTTCCCGGCGAGGACGCGAACGTCTTGGGCTCACGGGGCAACACGACCGAGGATTCGGTGGCCAGTACCTCGCTGATGCGATCGGCGCACACCGACGCGCGGGGAACCATCATCGCGATGAACGAGGCCATCATCACCGACATGAGGATCAGCATGATGTAGCTCAGAAGTGCTGTGAGAGAGCCGATCTGCATCGTACCGTCGTCGATCGCGTGGCCGCCGAACCAGATGACGGCAACACTGGTGACGTTGCTGATGAGCATGACCGTCGGGAACATCAGGGCCATGAGCCGTCCGACGCGGAGAGCAGTGTCGGTGAGCGCGGTGTTGGCCGCTCCGAACCGGTCGATCTCGAAATCCTCGCGAACGAACGCTCGTACCACGCGGATTCCGGTGATCTGCTCACGCAGAACACGATTGACTGCGTCGATACGCTTCTGCATCGAGCGGAACGCTGGCACCATCTTGATGATGATCAGGCCCATGGAGATCGCGAGCCCGGGCACCGCGATCATCAGGATCCAGGACAACCCGAGGTCCTCGCGCAGCGACATCACGATGCCACCGACGCACATGATGGGGGCCATCACCACGATGGTGAATCCCATGACGATCACCAACTGCACCTGCTGAACGTCGTTGGTGTTGCGGGTGATCAGCGACGGCGCACCGAACTGGCCGACCTCACGAGCCGAGAATGTACCGACGCGGTGCAGGATCGAACCGCGCAGGTCACGTCCGACACTCATGGCCGTGCGAGCACCGATGAACACCGCGGCCACCGAGCTGATGATCTGCACCGCCGAGACCATCAGCATCACTCCGCCGGCGGAGAGGATGTAGCCCGTGTCGCCGGTGGTGACGCCCTTGTCGATGATGTCGGCATTGAGGCTGGGTAGGAACAGTGCCGCCAGCGTGGCGACCAGTTGGAGCAGAATCAGCGCGACGATCGGCATCTTGTACGGAGCCAGATACGTGCGCAGCAGGGGGATCAGCATGATGGCCGAAGATTACTCGTACACATGGATAACAGTCTCTCCGTTTTTCGAGTGTTGCGGGCAATCTTCGGCCGACCGGCTGCAGTCGAGAATTACGCGGTCTTCTCCGGTGCCGTCTTGAGCTTGGCACCTTCGATGTCGACGTCCGGCAGAACCTTGTCCAGCCACTTCGGCAGCCACCAGGCCTTGTCGCCGAGCAGCGCCATCACGGACGGAATCAGCACCATACGCACGACGAACGCGTCGAAGAACACGGCGGCGGCGAGCGCGAATCCGATGGACTTGATGAACGAGTCCGGCTCGGCGATGAACGCGGCGAACACCGAGATCATGATGATCGCTGCCGAAGTGACCACGCGTGCGCCGTACTTGAAGCCGTTGACGACGGCATCCTTGGCGGCGGCACCATGGACGAACTCCTCACGCATTCGCGAGACGAGGAACACCTGGTAGTCCATCGCCAGGCCGAACACGACACCGATCAGGAAGATCGGCATGAAGCTGACGATCGGCTGCGGATTGGAGATCAGGCCGAGCCCACCCTCTTGGAAGATGAACACCGTGGCACCGAAAGTCGCGAGGACACTGAGCAGGAAGCCCAGTGTTGCGGTCAGCGGCACCAGGATGGAGCGGAACACCAGCATCAGCAACACGAAGGCCAGGCCGACAACCACTGCCAGGTACGGAATCAACGCGTCCTGCAGTCGTTCGGAGACGTCCAACTCGAGCGCCGTCTGTCCGGTAACGCCGTAGGAGACGCCGTCGCTGGCCAGCACGCCCGGTTCGGCGTCCCGCAGGTTCGCCACCAAATCCTTCGTCTGCTCACTGTTCGGCGAGGACGACGGCGTGACGAGAATCTGCGCGGTGTCACCGGCCGGGTTGACGGCGATGATCTGCGCGTTCGTGACGTCCGACTGCTCGACGACGGCCTCGACGACCTTGCCGAACGACGCAGTCCGATCGGCCTCGGCCACATTCGACGCGTCGGCGATGACCAGCAGAGGTCCGTTGCGTCCCGGTCCGAAGCCCTCGTCGACGATGTCGTAGGCCTGACGCGCGGGCGTGGACGGATCCGACGTGGCGATCGATGGCAGAGCCAGCGACAGTCCGGTGGCCGGGCCTGCGATGACGCCGAGCAGAACGATGCCGCCGATGAGTCCCACCGCGGGCCGCTTGACCAGGAACCTGGCCCACCGAAGTCCGTTGGTGGGCTTGGCATCGGGAGATTCCGGGTCGGCAGTGTTGACGAACTTGATCTTGCCTGCGAAGGCCTTGTTCTTGTAGAGGCCGAGCATGGCGGGCAGGAACGTCAGGGCGATGAGGACCGCGATGAACACTGCGAATCCGGCTGCCAGACCCATCTGCGACAGGAACGGAATGCCGACGACGCGCAGTGCGACGAGGGCGATCAGCACGGTGGCACCGGCGAACACGACGGCCGAGCCTGCCGTTCCCACCGACCGGCCGACGGCTTCCTCACGGTCGTCGGTGAGCGTCAGCTCGTGTCTGTAGCGAGCCAGAATGAACAGGGAGTAGTCGATCGCGACGGCCAGACCGATCATGATGGCGAGCACCGGTGTGAACGTCGACAGGTCGGCGAAGCCGGATGCGGTGGTGATCGCCAGGCTCGAGATGCCGATTCCGACGATGGCGGTGATGAGCGGCAGGCTGGCGGCAGCGGCGGAGCCGAACATGATGAGCAGCACGACGGCGGCCACGGCCAGACCGACGAGTTCCGACGTTCCGCCGGGCGGGGCGGTGTCCTGCGCGACGGTTCCGCCGAGCAGGACGGTCAATCCGGCGTCACGGGCCGGCTGTGCGGCCTCGTCGAGTTCGGTTCGGATCTGGTCGGTGACGTCGGCGAGCTCGACGTTGATCGGCACGGTGACCGTTCCGACGTTGCCGTTGGGGCTCAGCGGTGAAGTGGCTGCGGCGTCGGCTGCAACCTCGTCGGCCGGGGTACCTGCCTCCGCTGCCGCCTCGGTGTATCGCTCGATGGTGGACTGATTTGCAGCGACCGGATTCGCCAGCGGCGGAGCACCTTCCGCGGGCTTCGCGGCGTCCACCTTCTCGATCTCGGCGATGGTGGCATCGATGGCCGAGGTGTACTGCGGGGTGTCCAGCGTCTGCCCGTCGGGCGCCTGGAACACGTACTCGGCGTTGACTGCGGTGAGCGGATCCTCGGCGTTGCCGAATCGCTCCTCCTGCAGGTCCAGTGCGGCCTGCGCCGGTGTGCCCGGGATGTTGAACGAGTTGGCTGTGGGACCGGACAGCGTCGCTGCGCCGACTCCGGCGAGAACCAGAATCGCCAGCCACAGTCCGAGGACGATGCCCTTGCGTCGGTACGCGAATCTTCCGATTCGGTAGAGATAGGTGGCCACTGTCAAGCTCCTCGGTTGGGTTCGGACGAGTCGGGATGGGGATGAGGTTCGGGGTCAGGAGTGGAGCCTGCGGAACGACCATGTGGTTCCGGTAGGCCCGCGCGCAGTTGGTCGAAGGCGTCTTCGATGAGGGCCCTGGGCGTCGACGCACCCGCGCAATCGGTGACCCAGATGTTCAGTGCTGCCGTGACGGCACCACCGACGGCCATCTGGAGCAGGTTGGGGTAGAGGTCGGTGTCGATATCGGTGCCGGTTCGCTCGGCGATGGCTTCGCCGAGTTTGCGGGTCAGCGATTGGTGCATTTCGAGCTTGCGCGCCATCAGGGCAGGGTTGGCCTCGATCAGCCGCGCTGCCGCGAAGGTGTCGTCCAGATCCCGGCCGGGGTCCGCGACGAGGTTGATTGCGATGTGCCGCAACGAGTCCCAGATCGGTTCGGTCGACGGCCTGGCGCGCAGGAGCTCGAACCATTCGAGTGCAGACACTTCGATGTGGTGGAGTACTGCTTCTTCCTTGTTGGAGAAGTAGTTGTGGAACGTGCGGGTGGAGACTCCCGCTTCGTGCGCGATGGCGTCGGCGGTGACCGCGTCGAAGCCGTGCTCCTTACCCAGACGCACGGCGGCCATGCCGAGGGCGTCGCGGGTGGCGGCCTTCTTCAGATCACGAAGGCCCGTCGGAGAAGTCACGCTTACCAACCTACGGAACTTGCACTGTTCTGCAAGTTTGCAGTGGAGTGCAATTTTGTCGATCGCGCCACACCAGGCAACGGATGTGACTCAGCTCATCGACGCGCCCATGCGGTCGGCTCGCTGATCAGCTCCCCGACGAAGTCCGGGAGATCGTTCTCGACGATGTCCGCCAGCGACACCGCTTCGAGCACCGCCCGCAGATTGACACGTACGGCCAGCCATACCCGAGTGAGCGGCTCGGCCGGACCGGAATACTCCGCATCCTCGGGCCGCTGACCGCGCACCGACGCCAGCGGGCCCTCGACGGCCCTCATCACATCGGCAACAGAAATGTCCGACGCCTCCCGCGCCAGCCAGTAGCCGCCGTCGGGTCCCCGTCTGCTACACACCAGATCTGCGCGACGCAGGTCCGAGAGCACCGATTCGAGAAATTTGTGGGGAATGCCCTGCGCCATGGCCAATGCCTCGGCCTTCGCGGGCCGCTGTCCACCGACCGCCGCGAGTTCGACAAGCGTCCGAACCGCATAGTCCGCCTTGGCCGTGATGTGCACGTTTCAATTCCTACCATTGCAGTAGGGAATTAGCGAACAATCCACCATTTTGCGTTACACTTCTTCGGTGAATGTCACGCACGGCGGGAGGGTCGAATGAACGAGTGGATCGGTTCGGCGTGGAATGCCCTACCCGAACCGCTGCGCGATCCCGTGGCGCTGGCCATCCCCGCGTTCGCGCTGCTGTTGGCCATCGAGTGGATAGCGGCCGCGAAGCTCGAAGACGGTGAACGCGGTAGCTACTCCAGCAAGGACGCCCGGGCCAGCCTCAGCATGGGATTGGTGTCCATCGCGACCACCACGGCATGGAAGGCACTGGCGTTGGTCGGCTACACGGCGATCTACGTCTACGTCGCGCCGTGGCATCTCCCGGCCGACGCCTGGTACACGTGGGTGATCCTGATCCTGGGCGTCGACCTGCTGTTCTACGGCTATCACCGCATCGCGCATCGAACCCGACTGATCTGGGCGACGCATCAGGCACATCATTCGAGCGAGTACTTCAACTTCGCGGCGGCGCTGCGACAGAAGTGGAACAACAGCGGCGAGGTCATCATGTGGCTACCGCTCCCCCTGCTGGGCATGCCGCCGTGGATGGTGTTCGTCGGCTTCTCGATCAACCTCGTCTACCAATTCTGGGTACACACCGAGCGCATCGACCGGCTGCCGCGTCCGTTCGAGTTCGTCTTCAACACGCCCTCGCACCATCGCGTCCATCACGGCCGAGATCCTCAGTATCTGGACAAGAACTACGGCGGCATCCTCATCATCTGGGACCGCCTGTTCGGCACCTACGCCGAGGAAGTCGAGCGCCCCAACTACGGCCTCACCAAGCCCGTCGACACGTTCAACATCTGGACCCTCCAGACACACGAATACCGCAACATCGCGCGGGATGTTGCGGCATCGCGGTCATGGAAGGAACGCGTCGGATATCTCGTCGGACCGCCGGGATGGACGCCCGGGCCCGCGAGAGAACGCGCTACTGCTGACTTAGATTGATCAGGAAGTCGACGGTTCCCGAGCCCTCCACGGTGACGAAGCCGAGCGACGGCGGTTCGATGCCGTAATCGGTCCACGTGGTCGGAATGGCGCCCGACGCGATGAGCGTGTCACCGGACTGCAGCACCTCCATCTCCACCGAGACCGGACGCGTCTGATCCTTGAGCGTCAATGTGCCCTCGGCGGTGACGGTTTCGGTGGTGCCGTCCTTGGGCAGCGAGGACAGATCGATCGGCGAGTCGATGTTGAACGTCGCCGTCGGGTAGGTGGCGGTGTCGAAGATGTTGCCGCGGAACTGGCCGTCACGGCGATCACTGTCGGTGCTGATCGAGTTGGTCATGACGACCACCTGCCCCTCCGTGAGGGTGTCGTCGGCGATGACGACGTTGCCTGCGACCTCGGTCGTCGACCCGACGACGGTGACATCGGACCCGTTGAGCAGCTCGTCGACGGTGTAGCCCGCGGCGGTCGCGTTGGCAGCGTCACCTGGAGTGACGATCCACCGTCCATCGATGCTCTCGGTGCTGGCGGCTTGCGCGCCCGAGGTGGACACCGATGCTGCCGGGGCGTCGTCTTCTTGCAGCGATGCATAGATCTTGGGGCCGAAGTACAGCCCGAGCGCCACCACGGCGACGACAACTACTCCTACGATCCACCATTTCTTGGTCATGACTGCCGATGGTAGTTGCAGCTTCAAGCCTATGGGGAGTGAGCGACCTGGTAAGTCCCTGAGAGTTTTGTCCGTTTACCCCGTGAACACGTGTCGGTACCGCCAGGCACAATGGACCGCATGGACCCGGTGGACGCACTTCGAGAGATCGGCTTCTGGCTCGAACGCTCTCGCGCGGACACCCATCGAGTCAAGGCCTACCGTCGGGCAGCAGATGTCGTCGAATCCCTCACGCCCGCACAACGATCCGAGCACGAGAAAGCAGACAGTTGGTCCTCGCTGACCGGCATCGGAGCCAAGACCTCGCTGATCATCCGCCAGGCTCTGACCCAGGACGTTCCGGACTATCTCCTCGAGCAACGAGGCGCGGCAGAACCCATCGGCGACAACGAACTTCGCGGCGCACTGAAGGGCGATCTGCACACCCATTCCAACTGGTCCGACGGCGGCAGCGGAATCGAGGAGATGATGCGCACCGCCGCGAGGCTCGGCCACGAATACTGCGCGCTCACCGATCATTCCCCGCGTCTCAAGGTCGCCAACGGCCTCACCGCCGAGCGGCTGCGCGCACAGCTCGACGTGATCGCCGAGCTCAACGAGCGGCTCGCACCGTTCCGCATCCTCACCGGAATCGAAGTCGACATTCTCGACGACGGATCCCTCGACCAGGACGAGGGTCTGCTCGCAGAGCTGGACGTGGTGGTGGCGAGCGTGCACTCCAACCTGCGAGCCGACTCCAAGACGATGACCAAGCGGATGGTCACTGCCATCGCCAACCCGCATGTCGACGTCCTCGGCCACTGCACCGGACGGCTCGTCGAGGGTGGCCGCGGCACCCGGCCCGAATCGACGTTCGACGCCCCAGTGGTGTTCGAGGGCTGCCGCCAGTTCGGCACCGCAGTGGAGATCAATGCCAGACCCGAACGCCAGGATCCCCCCGAGCGACTGATCGACATCGCCCTCGAACGCGACTGCCTGTTCTCCATCGACACCGACGCACATGCACCCGGGCAGCTCGACTGGCAGGGCTACGGATGCATCCGCGCCGAAGCACAGGGTGTGCCTGCCGAGCGCGTGATCAACACCTGGCCGCTCGCCGAATTGCTCGAGTGGACGGCGCAGCGCGCGTGAATCGTCGTCATTTCCTCTCCGGTCTGCTGACGGTCGCGTTGGTCGGCTGCAGTTCGGCCGACACCGACTCCTCACCGAGTACCGCCGAGACGTATTCGGCTGCGCTGCAACCGGTATCGGGCCCGGCCGGGGATCCCATCCGACTGAAGTACGGATACGAACCGGACAACATCGGCGACCTGTACCTCCCCGACAACAACGCCACCTCGCTCCCAGTGGTGGTGATGATTCACGGCGGCGGATGGCAGGAAGATCTCGACCTGTCGTACTTCCAGCAGATGTCGACGGCCATCGCCGACGAGGGCATCGCCGTGTGGAACGTCGAGTATCGGCGTGGCCCGAACAACTGGGCCAACACCCTCTCCGACGTCGACGACGCCACCGAGGCACTGGCAACCGTCGTACAGGGTGCAGCGGACGGGAGGCTCGATCTCGATCGCGTGCACGTCGCCGGACATTCGGCCGGCGGCCAACTCGCCGCGTGGGTGGCGGCTCGACACCTCATGCCGGTCGACGCACCGGGAGCAGAACCGAAGATCCGACCACGTAGCGCCACCATCATGGCCGGCGTCTTCGACATGAAACGAGCAGCCGACATCGGCGGCGACAAGTTCGTGCCTGCCTTCCTCGGCGGTATGCCGAACGAGGTGCCCGGACGCTACAAGATCGCCTCACCCATCGAATACCTCCCCCTCGACGTTCCACTGACCGCGCTGCACGGTGACGCCGACCAAACCGTCTCGGTGAATCAGAGCCGCGTCTACGTCGACGCCGCCACGAAGGCGGGCAGCACCGACCCCGAGCTCGTCGTGCTGCCCGGAGCCGGACACGGAGCGTTTCTCGACCCGAAGAACCTCGCCTGGTCGACGGCGCTGGGCACCATTACCGGACGTGCGCAAACGCTGCTGTGAGCCGCAGGTGGTACACAGTTGCGATGAACGGAAAAATCGCGACCGGATTGCTCGGGCTGATCGTCGCCGTCTCGGTTGCCGGATGTAGCAACGACCCGTCGACCGCGGAAGCGTCGAGCACACCCGCCGCGGCTACGACCACGTCTGCTGTCGCCTCCACCACGGTCCCGATCAGCACCACGGTCGAAGCACCTGCGCCCGCTCCTGCGCCTGTTTCCGAGGTACCGCCTGCTGCCGAGCCCGCGGCCCCGACCGACGCGACCTCAGGCGTCACCGGTGAAGCGCTCTACCAGCAGACCTGCACGCAGTTTCTGCCGTCCATCGATGCGCTGGAGCAGACCGGTATCTCCGATCGCGCCGCATCCGTCGAGGGTCTGCGCAACGAAATGACCACCGCGCCCAGCTGGAACGACGTGCCCCCCGGCGATCAGAACGAAATTCTGCGCGGACTCGACGCCGCCGGTGCGGGACAGTGCTGAGCGTCTGAGTCGCTGGGGGTTCGGCGCCCGGCCTGGCCCGGGCCCCGGTGATCCCGCAAACGCGCGCGCATTTGCCAGGAGCGCGCGGAATAGACCCCGGATCGGTGGCGAATCCGAACGCGTCTGACGAATGCGCGCGCGTTTGCGACAGACATAGCCGCAGAGGACCGAAACCTCTGCACCCGTGTAACCAGCACCCGTGAACTCCTGAGTACGCCCACTTCCGCCCGGTGAACCCCTGAGTGCGCCCACTTCCGCCCGGCGACCCCGCAAACGCGCGCGCATTTGCCAAGTGCGCGCGAAATAGACCCCTAATCGGAAGCGAAACCGAACGCGTCTGACGAATGCGCGCGCGTTTGCGGATGAACCCAATCCGGCCGCTGACCCCCACCCCCACCCAGCGCACAAAAAAACTCCCCACCCGACGGATCGGGTGGGGAGTTCTTGGCGGTGGCGGAGGGATTTGAACCCTCGGACGGGGATTACCCGTCACACGCTTTCGAGGCGTGCTCCTTAGGCCGCTCGGACACGCCACCGCAAAAGACTGTACCGGAATGACGGCCTGAGGCTAAATCGCCTGCTCAGCGCGTGAATCTAGTTGCCGGTGAGCTTGTCCTTGATGTTCGAGGCTGCGTCCTTGACCTTCTCGACGCCGTCCTTGACTGCTGCCGAGGCCTGGTCGCCCTTGCCTTCTGCTTCGAGGTCCCTGTCTCCGGTGGCCGAACCTGCGGCTTCTTTGGCTTTGCCGCCGAGGTCTTCGGTCTTGTTCGAGATCTTGTCGCCGATTCCCATAGTTCTCTCCTTCGCAGAGGGTGGAGCGCTTCTTTGCGCCTGCCCTCCACCCTCCACAAAAGTGGACATCGGGGCCACTGAGTGACGAGATCGTTATCTCTGGCGAGCGAAGAACCTGGTCAACACCTCGGCGCATTCGGCTTCCAACACGCCGCCGCGAACCTGTGGTCTATGGGTGAGTCGACGGTCTCGCACGACGTCCCACAGCGAGCCGACGGCTCCGGTCTTGGGTTCCCACGCCCCGAACACCACTGCTCCGACGCGGGCTAGAACCAATGCCCCGGCGCACATCGTGCAGGGTTCCAACGTGACGGCCAGGGTGCAGCCTTCGAGTCGCCAGCCGTCCCCGTGGACAGCCGCTGCTCGACGCAGTGCGATCACTTCCGCATGTCCGGTGGGGTCGCCCGACGCCTCCCGCGCATTGCAGGCCCGGGCGATCTCACGTCCCGAGGAGTCGAACACGACGGCTCCGACGGGGACGTCTGCATCCGAGGCCTCGGCCGCAGCCGACAGCGCTGCGCGGATCATGTCCGCGTCGGACACCGGCATCGGTTACCGCCGCAGCTTGTTCACCGCTGCGGCGAACTCGTCCTCGAAGCCCAGGCGTTCGGCGATGGACTGCAGCTGCTCGTCCGGGTAGTCGTCGGTCTCGGCGACGATGATGCCAAGGACGGCCTCGGGTAGTCCGAGGTCCGCGAGCAGCGCGAGGTCGCCTTCTTCGTAGGGTTCGATGTCGTCGAGTTCGTCGGGGTCGACGTCGGGGATCTCGATGTTCAACGCATCGAGAACGTCCGCGGCGATTTCGTAGTCCACTGCGGCGACCGCGTCGGACAGCAGGAGTCGGGTGCCGTTCGGTGCGGGACGCAGGATGACGAAGAATTCCTCGTCCACGTCGAGCAGTCCGAACACCGCTCCCGAGCTGCGCAGCTCACGCAATTCGGTCTCTGCCGCCGACAGACTGGTCAGTGCGTCGTCGGACAGCGGCGTGACGGTCCACTTGCCTTCCTCTCGGACAACTGCAACGCCGAATCCCTCGAGGTCGTCGTATTCCGGTGCGGATGCGCGGTTGTTGTTCGCGCGCTGTGCGGCCATGCGCGCAACGGTAGTCCGGTAGGGGCCTGTATTCGAAGTCCACCTCCCGTCGACGTCACCCACCTGTGCCAATCTGATCGGGTGACTTCTTCTTCGGTGTGCGTTCTGGGTCTCGGACTGATCGGTGGGTCGATCCTGCGCGCGGCACACGACGCAGGCCGTCAGGTGTGGGGATGGAACCGATCGGCCGACGCGATCGCCGGTGCCACCGCCGATGGCTACGACGTCGGTACCGACCTGGCAGCCGCGCTGAGCAGGGCCGCAGCACAGGACGCGTTGATCGTCGTCGCCGTCCCGATGCCTGCCGTCGACTCCGTTCTGGCCGCCGTGGCCGAGCACGCGCCCGCTGCTCCGATCACCGATGTCGTCAGCGTCAAGGCAGAGGTCGCCGCTGCCGTGGCCACTCGCGGACTAAAGGCCCGCTACGTCGGCGGACATCCCATGGCGGGCACCAACCAGTCGGGGTGGTCGGCCACCGATCCGACGCTGTTCGCCGACGCGGTGTGGGTGGTGGCTACCGACCCGGGAGTCGACGCGGACGTGTGGGTTCGGGTGGCCCAGCTCGCCCTCGACTGCGGTTCGGTGGTGGTGCCGGCCGAGAGCGTCGAACACGATCGCGCCGTCGCCAGAATTTCACATCTACCGCACCTGCTGGCCGAGGCACTGGCGATGGTGGGAGCGGCAGGCGGACCACTCGCGCTCGGCCTGGCCGCGGGCTCGTTCCGGGACGGGACGCGGGTGGCGTCGTCGTCGCCGAATCTCGTCCGCGCGATGACCGAGGGCAACGCCGCCGCTCTCCGAACCGCGCTCGACGAAGCGCTGCATGCACTCACCGCAGCGCGCGAAGAACTGGACGAAGGCTCGACGAAAACGCTGGTCGACGCCGGAAACGCAGCGCGTCTGCAGTACGAGCAGCATCAGCGCTTCGAGATCACCGACATCACCCCGGGCGAACCGGGCTGGCGGGAGAAGCTGCAGGACGCGGGTCGACGCGGTGGCGTCGTGCGTCAGATCCGCTCGGCCAGTCCCGGGTAGTCGAGCACGAAGCCTTCGGCGTCGACCCTGACCGACGACGTGGAGACCGGCGAGATGACGTGGATGCCCTCGGAACCACTGCTGTAGGTCAGCGTGGCTTCCTGGATGCTGAGGTCGAGCAGGTTCACGTACACCGTGGGCACCTCGAGGTCCTGGACCTGGGTGTGCAGACCGAATCGACGGATCGGCAGAGTGTTGAAGAACGGGCTGAGCACCATGTCGACGTCGAGCGCTCCGCTGTAGGTCGAGCGCTGATGGCTGGTGCTGTTCTCCACCATCCAGTAGCCCTCGTCGTCGCGGCTGACGGAGGCCTGCCGGTCCCCGGACGCGAGCGAGGTGCGCACCGAGAGCCGCTTGGTGACGCCGTATTCGTCGGTCACCAGGTCGTAGGACGCGCTGAAGGCGGGGTGATCGCTGCACGCGGCACCGATGATGCGTCCGGCAGCCTTGATGCGGTTGCCCGAGAGCTGGACCCGCACGGACTCCATGCGGGGAACGTCGTGCGCCCGCCAGGTCAGAATGGAGGGCCAGGTTTTCGCGTCTGTGGAGTCGGTCGCGGGGATGGAGACTTGCTCTGCACCCGATGCTTGAGTGATCACCCACCTACGGTAGGCGACGATGCCCCCAGAAGATCAAGCGGACGTGCCTTTTCTCGCAGTTCATTAAGGTTGTGCCCGTGACGACAGAGAACACCGGCGGCGGGCAGTTCGATTTCGCGCACTCCGAGCAGGCTGCGAAGAGTCGACAGGACAAGGCGAAAGCTCTGGCGCGCTACGTGTGGGATCGCGGCATCACCGGTGCCGAGCTGCTCGACCTCACCGACGCAGTCCGCCGCAAACTCGCCCGCGCCGCCGATCTGCACCCGCCGAGCACGATGGAGACGTGGACCATCGTGGCCGAGTTGCTCGACCGTAAATCCGCCTGGGCGGCCGAGCACCCGGGCCACGACGGTGCGACGCCCCAGCACGCGGACGAGAAGATCATGTGGGTCAAACCGCCGATCACCCCGTGGACCTGAACAACGGGACCTAGACGAGCGAGTCCTCCCACGCCTCGTGCAGGTGCGCGAAGCGTCCCTCCCCCGCGATGAGGTCCTCGGGGGTTCCGTCTTCGACGATGTTTCCGTCGGCCATGACGAGTACTCGATCTGCGATGGCCACCGTCGAGAGGCGGTGCGCGATGATCAGCGCCGTTCGTCCCTGCAGGATCGTCTCGAGCGCGCGCTGCACCAGCCGCTCACTCGGGATGTCCAGGCTCGATGTTGCCTCGTCCAGCACGATCACCGACGGTGCGGCGAGGAACACCCGCGCGAAGGCCACTAATTGCCTTTGGCCCGAGGACAATCGGCCTCCGCGCTTGCGCACGTCGGTGTCGACTCCCTCCGGTAGCGACGCGATGAACTCCGTCAGTCCGACGGCGTCCGCCGCTGCCTCCACTTCCTCGTCGGTCGCGGTCGGGCGGCCGAGTCGGATGTTGTCGGCCACCGAACCGGAGAACAGGAACGACTCCTGTGTCACCATCACGACGTTGCGGCGCAGGTCCTCGTCGCTGATCTGCCGCATGTCGACGCCGTCGAGTCGGACGGCTCCGGCCGTCGGATCGTAGAAGCGCGCCAACAGCTTTGCCAGTGTCGACTTGCCCGCTCCGGTGGCTCCGACCATCGCGACCACCTGTCCGGCGGGTACGTGCAGCGAGAATTCCGGCAGCACGACGCGTTCGGGGCCGTAGGAGAAGTGCACGTCGTCGAACGTGATGTCGCCCTTGGCCGTTCCGATCTCCACCGGGTTCTTCGGTGCCGTCACCGACGGTTCTTCTTCGAGTACACCGGAGATCTTCTCCAGGGCAGCGGCGGCGGACTGGTAGGCGTTGAACACCATCGCCAGCTCGTCGAGCGGGCCGTAGAACCTGCGCAGATACAGCACGTAGGCCGCGAGGACACCGATGTCCATGTGGCCGTTGATCACTCGCCAGCTACCGAACACCAGGATGATCGCGAGCGTGACGTTGCCGATCCAGCGCACGATGCCGGTGTAGCTCGCCATACCGCGCAGCGCCGCAGTGGTGGCGTCGCGGTACTCCGAATCCTCGGTGCTGAGAATGGCGTCGTTGCGGCCCTCGCGCCGGAACACCTGCACGGCGCGGATGCCGCCCATGGATTCGACGAAGTGGACCACGACGCGGGCGATCGCCACCCGTGTTCGACGGTATCCCTGGCGTTGTCGGCGCTGCGACCACCGGGTGACGAGGACCAGCGGCACGAAGCCGGCCAGCACGATCATCGCCATCGGAACGTCGAGGTAGACCAGGATGATCGCGATCGACACCATCGACAGGATGGCGGTCAGGGCGTCGTTGAGCGCGCTTTCGAGCAGTGTCTGCAGAGATTCGACATCACTGGTCAGTCGCGAGATCAGCCGTCCCGAGGTGTAATTCTCGTGGAAAGACAGGCTCAGCTTCTGGGCATGGTCGAACACCCGTCCGCGCAGGTCGTACAGGATGTTCTGACTCAGCCGACCCGAGACGGTGAGAAATGCGTAGGTGGTGAGCATTCCGAGCAGACCGAAGCCGGTGTAGCCGCCGACCGCCCACAGCATCGGACCCCAATCACCCTGTCCTGCAGCACCGACGCCGTTGTCCAGTGCATAGGCGATGAACAGCGGACCGGCAACGTAGGTGATGTTGTCGACCAGAATGATCAGGAAGGACAGCAGGGCCTGCCTCTTGTACGGCCGCACCAATGAGGCGAGCAATCGTCGAGAACGCCCGGCCAACACCAGGTTTCCGGTTGCGTCGACCTCCGATTCCTCGCCGCCGACTCCGCGCCAATCCGTAGCTGCGGTTTGCTCAGCCATGAATCGACCCCATCACCTCGCGGTACCGCGGCGACGTCGCCAGCAGTCCCTCGTGTGTTCCCTGCTCCACAATTCTTCCGTTCTCGAGATACAGCACGCGGTCGGCCAACGCAGCGGTCGACGGCCGGTGCGCCACCAGCACTGTCGTCGAGTGCGCCAATACGCGCCGCAGTTCCTTCTGCACTTTGGCTTCGGTGTCCACGTCGAGCGCAGACAGTGGGTCGTCGAGCACCAGCACCCGCGGTTTGCCCAGCACTGCCCGCGCCAACGCGAGCCGCTGCCGCTGCCCGCCGGACAGACTCATGCCCTGCTCACCGATGCGGGTGGCCAGACCCCAGGGCAGCTGCTCGACGAAATCCGTTGCGTGCGCGATCTCCAACGCCTCGGCAATCTCGGCATCGGTCGCGTCGGGCGAACCGAGCGCGATGTTCTCGCGCGCACTGGCCGAGAACAGCACCGGATCCTCGAACGCCACCGTGACGATCGACCGTAGATCGGCCAACCGCATCGAGGTCACGTCGATGCCGTCGATGGTGATGGACCCCTCGGTGGCGTCGAACAGCCGAGGGACGAGGTTCGTCAGCGCAGTCTTTCCGCTACCGGTGTTGCCGACCAGCGCGACGGTCTCCCCCGGCTCGATGACGAAGCTGACGTCGGTGAGCAGCGGCGACGACGCGTCGGGAAAGGTGAATCCGACGCGATCGAATTGCACTCGGCCACGGATTCTTTCGGGTAATTCGACGGGATTGTCCGGATCGGTCACGGTTTCGGGAGTATCCATGATTTCCCAATACCGATCTGCCGCCGTGCGTGCGTTGTTCAGCTCGGCCAGGAGATACCCGAAGGATTCGATCGGCCACAGCAGGAAGGCGACGATGGCAATGGCCGCGACGAGCGTGCCGACCGTCATGGTGCCCTGCACGATCGAGTACGTACCCACAGCCAGGATCGCGCCGATGGTGATCGGCTGCAGCCCGACGATCACCGCCCAGATGATCGCCAGGTAGCGCACCTTCTTCAGCTCGGTACCCCGCAGCGTTCGGGCCTGACGCAGAAACTGCTTGCCCAAGTGCGCACTTCGGCCGAACGCCTTGAGGACGCGGATGCCCTGGATGGATTCCTCGACCGTCGTCGTGACGTCGCCTGCCTGATCCTGAGCGTCACGGGCCACAACGCGATAGAGCGTCTCGAACTTGGTGCAGGCGATCACCAGCGGTACCGACGTCACCAGCATGATCAGCCCCAATTGCCAGGACTGCACCAGCAATACGCCGATGCCCACGACCAGTGTCACGGCGTTGATGATGATGAACGGGCCGATGAAGGCCATGAACCGCCGCAGCGAACCGAGGTCTGCGATGGCTCGCGAGAGCAGCTGACCCGATTCCCAGCTCTCGTGAGCCGAGACCGACAGTCGCTGCAATTTGTCGAATACCGTTGCACGCGCTGAAATCTCGAACTGACTCGACGGGCGGGAGACCAGGTAGCGGCGAACCCAGATGCCGAGTGCATCGATGGTGCCGAGCAACAGGACGAATGCCGCAGGCCACCAGACAGCAGAGAAATTGCGATCGGTGATGGGGCCGTCGATGACGCGTTGCATCACCAGCGGAATCACCAGACCGGTCATGGTGGCGATCAGCGAGACCACGATCGAGGCGATGTAGAACCACTTGTACGGCAGCAGAAACGGCGCGAAACGACGCAGTGAGCTGGGCGGCTTCGCGGTGTCCGGGTATGGCTGATCGAGGGTTCGGGTTTCGGGATCGAGCACACCCGTAGACACAGTTCTTCTCCTTATTGCTGTGCTCGAATGATTTCATTGCACAGGCTCAGTTTCCAACCGATTTTTCGGCCCTCGCATTCCAGTGTGAAACCGAGGGGCGTGGTCGAGGTCAAGCGCAGCGCCTCTCGAGTAACGTAGGACCGTCGGGCGAGGGAAGGGCACACGTGAGCGCACGGTCGATGGTCGGGTTGTTCGCGGGGATCGGCGGGCTCGAGCTGGGGCTGGCCGACGCAGGGTGGACGACGCAGTTGCTGTGCGAGATCGATCCCGGAGCCGGGGCCGTCCTTCGAGCGCGGATGCCCGAGACACCCCTGCACACCGACGTCACCACTCTCCGAAGCCTGCCCGCCGACACCGAACTGGTCGCGGCCGGCTTCCCGTGTCAGGACCTTTCCCAGGCCGGACGCACCGCGGGCATCACCGGTGCGCGTTCCGGTTTGGTGGACGAGGTGTTTCGGCTGGTCTCGCGTCGACGCGGTCCGCGATGGTTGCTGATGGAGAACGTGCCGTTCATGCTGCAGCTCGGCCGCGGGGCCGCCATGCGACACATCACCGATGCGCTCGAGGACCTCGGGTACATGTGGGCCTACCGCGTCGTCGACGCCCGCGCGTTCGGGTTGCCGCAGCGTCGACAGCGCGTGGTGATGCTGGCCTCGCGCACCGACGATCCGCGGGAGGTGCTGTTCTCACAGGACGCAGGCCCGCTGCCCGACGGCGATCCCACCACCCAGCCGTGCGGCTTCTACTGGACCGAGGGCATCCGCGGCCTGGGCTGGGCGGTCAACGCGGTCCCGACGCTCAAGGGCGGATCTTCCCTCGGCATCGCCAGTCCCCCGGCCGTTCGCCTACCGTCAGGGGAGATCGTCACTCCCGGCATCATCGGTGCCGAGCGTCTGCAGGGCTTCGATCCGGAGTGGACGCTGCCCGCCGTCCAGCAGCCCGGCGTCCGCAGCGGACATCGGTGGAAGCTCGTCGGCAACGCCGTCAGTGTGCGGATGGCATCATGGGCGGCGAGCGCCCTCGACGACCCGAAGCCGTACGACGCCTCGAACGATCTGGCTCTGCTACCCGGTCAGGCCTGGCCGACTGCAGCGTGGGGACGCGATCGGACGACATTCAAGGTGACGGTATCGACCATGCCGGTGCACGAGCCCTACGAAGACCTGATCGATTTCCTTGACGACGCAAAGCTGCTCTCCGCGAGAGCTACCGCCGGGTTCCTCAAGCGGGCACGAACCGGCAACCTCCGTTTCATCGACGGTTTTCTCGACGACCTCGACGCCCATCTCGAGCGTATGGGCGGGTACGCCGAGCGGGTTCCGGTGTGAGCGCAGACCGGCCCGCCACCGACGCCGAGACCAGTGCGCGACTGAGCAAGCAGAAACGCCGCGACACCAAGCCCGAGGTGGCGCTGCGGCAGGCGCTGCACCGTCGAGGTCTGCGATACTTCGTCGATCGCGCTCCACTGAAGGGCATGAGGCGTCGAGCAGATCTGGTCTTTCCCAAACGCAAGGTCGCGGTCTACGTCGACGGTTGCTTCTGGCACAGCTGCCCGGTGCACGCGACCGCGCCTCGCAACAACGCGCAGTGGTGGGCCGACAAACTGGCCGCGAACGTCGCCCGAGATCGCGACACCGACCAAAAGCTCCTCGCGGAGGGATGGCGCGTGGTGCGCATCTGGGAACACGAGGATCCCGCCGTGGCGGCCGACCGCGTCGAGAACGAACTCACGTCAGAGTGAAACCTCAGACGGTCCCCGCGCGTCCAACCCCATGATCGGTTGATTCGAGTTCGGGGGAAACGGTGCGTAGAAATTGGTTGCTCGCGGGGGTGGCGCTGGCGATGTCGGTATCGACGAGCGGATGCGCGGTGGTTCTGCTGGGCAGCGCCTCCCCCGCAAGCAGTGCGCCGCAGAACAGGTACGGGTTCGAGATGTCCGAGGCAGACCGGTACCTTGCGGACTCGGCGGCGTTCGTACGCAGCCTCGACCCCTGCGGTTTTCTCACCGAGGTCGACCTCGCGGCCCTGGGCACAGTGGTGCAGCTGCGGCCCGAGGGCGAATTGAGCACGTGCTCGGCCAGTCTGAAGCCTGGACGATCGAGCGCCATCGACTCCGTCTCCATCGACCTGAACGGATATCAGCCGACGCCGGACGATCCCCGCTTCGAGCAGATCACGATCGATGGCGAACAGGTGTTCCTCGAAGACTCCTCGCGAGGGTCGTGCCGCATCAGCTTTCCGCTTCGCGCCGAGTTCGACGGAGCCGGCACCGGGACCATGGACGGCTTCCTCACCGAATCCGGTCGTAGTTTTGCCACGATCGACGTCTACCGCTCCGACGCGGACGCGTGTGCTGCGGCGACAACCGTCGCCGAAACCGCACTCGGCCTGCTGGACGACCCACCCTTGCGGGCCGATTCCAAGTACAACCTCCCGCTGGCCATGAAAGATCCGTGCGCCGTCCTCGAACACCTGCCCGCAACCTGGACGGTCGACCGGTGGAACCCTCCCGCCGCTCCATACCGTTGCCACTTCACGGCATCCTCGTCGACGTTCGAGGACAACCTGGTGATGCTCGACGTCACGCTCACCTACGTCGATGCCGATCTGCGTTCGACGGACAGCGAAACCGTCCGGCAGGGCAACTACACCGTCGACACACGCGCCCTGGATTCGTCGTGCTTCGCCGACATCGTGTTGGGCAACCCTGTGCTCGGCATGCCCGAGAATGACGACTCTGCCGCGCGCTATGCCCGCACGGTTCCCACACTGTCCGTCCTGGCCGACGATTGCGAGTCCGCGACAGCGCTGGCGGTGGCAGCTGCCGATGTCCTGACTGGCTAGCCTTGGTCGGTGCGTTCGAGAACTGAAGGCGTGGATATCCGCCGCGTCGTAGCGGCGATCTGCTTGATCCTCGCCGGACTGCTGTACTCCGCGTGGGTGGCCGAATTCTTCCTCGACACCGGTCTCGACCCCACCACATCGTTCCTCAGCGAACTCGACGCTCGCGATCAGCCGTACCGCGAATTCTTCTCCACCGCAGACGTCGTCACGGGTTCGCTGATGATTCTCGCGGCGATTCTCGGCTTCCTGGCAACCCCGCGTCGACGGCTTTTCGTCACCGGCTGGGTGGCGTCGGGCATCTTCGGTATCGCGACCATCGCCGACGCTAAACTCCCCCTCGAGTGTGTGGCCGCCGACGATCCGAGTTGCCCGATCGAGCCGAGCGGATTGTTTCCGCAACTCCACCATCTCCACGCTCTGACCAGCACCATCGCGGTGTTCGCGATCTTCACCGTCATGATCGCGTTCACGGTGGCCGCGTTCCGCTACCGGCTCTACCCGCTGCTTCGCACGCTGGGCCTGGCTGTCCTGATCGTCACGACGCTGGCCACCGCGTGGCTGCTGATCGCTGACAATCTGCCCGGCGACCACGGCCTCGGTGTCGCGCAACGCATTCAAGTGGGTGGCATGTCGGCGTATCTGGTGGTGCTGGGGTGTGCGCTTAGACTCGGAACATGTCTTTCACCGCGACGGAACTCAACGGTTCCAAGGTAGAGCAGTACCAGCAGCTCACCGAGCAGGCCCGGGGACTGGTGTTCGAGGAATCGAACCTCATCGCCAACGCCGCCAACCTGTCTGCGCTGGTGTATCACGCTCTGCCCGAGGTCAATTGGGTCGGCTTCTACCTGTTCGACGGCACCGAACTGGTGGTCGGGCCATTTCAGGGTCAGCCTGCCTGCGTCCGCATCGCCCTGAGCAAGGGTGTCTGCGGCGCGGCGGCGACCACCCGGGAGACGCAACGCGTCGCCGACGTCCACGCCTTCCCGGGCCACATCGCGTGTGACGCCAACACTCGCTCCGAGGTCGTCGTACCGCTGTACCAGGGCGAGACCCTGATCGGCGTGTTCGATCTGGACAGCCCTGTCCCCGACCGCTTCGACGCCGACGATCAGGCCGGCCTCGAAGCGATCGCGGAGGTCTTTCTCAGTTCGCTGGAGTAGAACTCGCTGCTGCCTCGAAGAACCAGGCCATGACCAGCGCACCGGGGTCGACGACGCCGCGCGCGGCCTCACCGACGTAGCTGGCACGGCCGCGGTTGGCGGTGATGTCCTTCGTCGATTCGGCTCCGGTTTTCGCGGCGTCGGCGGCCTGCTGCAGGGTGCCGCCGTCTTTCTCGAGTGCATCGACGGCAGGGGCGATGGCGTCGACCATCGTCTTGTCGCCCACCCGTGCACCACCGAGTTCGGTGATGCTGTCCAGCCCGGCCCTCGCCGCCTTTCCGATGGCCGCAGAAGAGGGCTCGGATTCGAGCATTGTCCGGTAGAACTGGCGGAACCAGATACCGAACAGCGCGCCGGAGGTACCGCCCGCGTGTCCGAGGTAGGCCTCGCTCACTGCCTCGAATACCGTTGCTGCCGAGTAGTTTTCCTTGATGGCGTCCAGATCGAGCTGTTCGAGTGCGGCCACCATGTTGGTTCCGAAGTCGCCGTCGCCTGCCTTGCGGTCCAGCTCGGTCAGGGCCGGTTCTTCGTCGAGCACCCGCTGCGCCCATGTCCCGATCCACTTCGAGACGAACGCCGACACCTCTCCGGTGTCGGAGGGCTCGAACGAGGGCCCGAAGCCGCCGCGTTCGGCCACCGGCTTCACGCCACGGCTGTGGGCGTTGGGCCAGCCGGGAGCGTCGGTGGGTGCGTCCCAGAGTTCGAGCAGTTCGTCGTCTGCGCGCACGAGGGTGATCGAGGCTCCGCCCATGTTGAGTGCGGTGACGAAGCTGCCGACGAGCGAGCGGGAGATCTCGATCCCTTTGCCGTGCAGGTATTCCGAGAGTTCACCGAACAACAGGTGCAGCTCCAACGGATGCGTTGCCCCGAGCCCGTTGACCACCGCAATCACCGATTCGCCCGAGTTCAACCCGAGCGAGTCCACGATGGGATCGGTCAGTTTCGCGACGATCTCCTGCGCGGGAAGCCCTGGCACTCGGTCGGTGCCACGTTCTCCGTGGATGCCGATGCCGAGTTCGATTTCCTCCGAGGGGAGGTCGAACGAGGGAGCATCGGCGCCCGGAAGCGTCGGCGGATTCATCGCGACGGCCATGCTGCGTGCGTTCTCCGCGGTTCGACGCCCCAGCGCGACCACGGCCTGCAGGCTGTCGCCGCGTTCTGCCGCTGCGCCGCATACCTTTTCGACGACGATGGTCGCTGCGGTGCCGCGGCGACCCGGGCCGTCCTCGCTCTCGCTGGCCACGTCGTCGTCGACGAGGACGACGTCGGCGACAATGCCGTCCTCCTGCAACAACTCTCGGGCGATCTTGAAGTTC
Source organism: Rhodococcus sp. NPDC076796 (assembly GCF_040702765.1). Lineage (NCBI taxonomy): Bacteria > Bacillati > Actinomycetota > Actinomycetes > Mycobacteriales > Nocardiaceae > Rhodococcus > Rhodococcus sp. NPDC076796. Next base: position 625,469 of record NZ_JBFBMS010000002.1, read on the forward strand.
ATCACGTCGCCGGTGTAGTTCTTCACGATGTGTACCACTCCGCCGCCGGAATCCACGGCCTTGGATGCCTCGTGCACCTGGAGAGCGTTGGGCGAGGTGAACACCAGGCCGGGGCAGGCGCCGGTGAGCATGCCGCGGCCGATGAAGCCGGCATGTAGCGGTTCGTGACCGGATCCCCCACCGGAGAGCAAGGCGACCTGGCCGTCGGAGATGCGATAGCGACGTGTCAGGTATCCGGGGTCGGCATGCCATGCGATGTCGTCGGTGGCGGCGACGAAGCCGCGGAGGGCGTCGGCGACGAATGTTCGAGGGGAATTGGAGAACATGCCTCCACCCTAGCCACCTGCGGCGCGTCCCTTCGTCGGTTCTGCGGGACGGATACAGTCGGGGCATGAGTACCGAGACCTGGACACTCGACGCATCGGACGGCGGGCAGCTGGCTGTTCGGACGGATGTCGCAGGAAAAGCATCCAGGATGGGGCATCGCCTCACGATTGCGGTGACCTCCTGGACTGCGACAGTCGAGTGGTCCGGAGACGCACCCACCGCGGTCTCCCTGACTGCCGAGGTGAGTTCGCTCGACGTGGTCCACGGCGAGGGTGGACTGACACCCTTGATCGGACCGGAGAAGATCGTCGCGAAAGCCAACGCGCTCAAGAGCTTCGACGCCGACCGATATCCATCGATTCGATTCCGTTCGACGGAGATCACCGCCGTCGACGCTGGATTTCGGCTGGCAGGCACGGCGGAGATCCACGGCGTGTCGAGGAAGGTCACCGTGGATGTCGACGTCAACGATCTCGGAGATCGGTGGCATCTCGTTTCGGAAACTGTTGTGCGTCAATCGGATTACAAGATCACTCCGTATTCGCATATGTTCGGAGCCATGAAGGTGGTGGACGAGGTCACCGTGACGTTCGACGCCGAGTATCGCAAGCACTGAGCCTTTCCAATTCACCTGCAATGGTGGACACTACGGCGGTGAGTCGAAACAGATGGATGGTCGGATCCTACGCATCGGCCCTGGTGCTGGCCGTAGCCCTGACTGCGGGCTGCAGCAGTCCCGCGACCACGTCCGCCGAGGGACCGCCGGGAGTGAACGTCAACGGCGTCGGAGAAGTCCAGGGCGCGCCCGACACGTTGACGACTCAGATCGGCGTTCAGGCCACGGCCGAGGACGTCACCGCCGCCATCGAACAGGCGAACGCAGCCGTCAGTGACGTCACGGACGCGGTCATCGCAGCCGGCGTCGCTCGTGAGGACATCCAGACTCAACAGGTGTCGATCGATCCGCAGTACTCCGGCGCACTGCCGGGCGGCACCTCGGCCATCTCCGGATATCAGGCCACCAACACCTTGCAGGTGACGGTTCGCGACCTGTCGACGGCGTCCGCAGTCCTGGGCGACGCCACATCGGCCGGTGGCAACGCGACCCGAATCTCCGGGGTCTCGTTCAAGATCGACGACGATTCCGAGCTGATCACCAATGCTCGGTCCAGAGCCTTCGCCGATGCCCGCGATCGAGCCGAGCAGTATGCGACGCTCGCAGGCGGCGAACTCGGTGACGTTCTGTCGATCACCGAGTCCATCACCGGCCAGGAGCAGCCAAGGAACTTCGGCGAGTCCGCCAGTTCGTTCGACATGGCGGTGCCCATCGAACCGGGACAGCAGACAGTCAGCGTGTCTGTCCAGGTGAAGTGGGCGTTGAATTAGCCGGAGTGAGAGTGCAACGGATGCTCCACTTCGGTGTTGCAGACCGGGGATTCCCCAGCTCACGCCGCGGAGTGGAGCACAAGGTGCAGGTCGACTACCCGAGCGCGGGGGGCGGCAGCCGGTAATCAACCGGCGTCGCCGAGAAGTCCAGTGGGTTTCTGACTCCGTCGGCAACGGATCCCGGTACCTGAACCCGCGGCTCCAGCCCGAGTGACTCCGCGAACGCAAAGGCCTCCTCGATGGAATTGACCGGCCCCGCGGGAACGTTGCGGGCAATCAGTTCTCGATACCATTCGTCGGCGGTCCGTGCCCGCAGCGCCGAGGTCAACGCGTCGACCAGGTGATCTCGATGTTCGACGCGAGCTGTGTTGGTGGAGAATCGATCGTCCTCGGCCAGTGCAGGGAATCCGAGCACCTCGACCAGGGCAGCGAATTGCCGATCGTTTCCCACGGCCAGGGCGAGTGGTCGATCGGCGGTCTCGAACACCTCGTACGGTACGAGCGAGGGGTGCTTGTTGCCCATCGGGACGGGCACGACGCCGGCCCCGAGATAGGCCGCCGACTGGTTGCTCAACGCCGAGAGCACCGATGCCATCAGTGAGGTGTGTACCTGCTGGCCCGCACCGGTGTTCGATCGATGATGCAGTGCCGCAAGGATTCCACTGAGCGCGTGCAGTCCGGTGACGATGTCGACCATCGCCACTCCCACCTTGGTGGGCGTCTCGGCGTCGGGCCCGGTGACGCTCATCAGCCCGCCGACCGCTTGAACCACCAGGTCGTATCCCGGCAGCGCCGCCGCGCCGCCGCCGGTGCCGAAGCCGGTGATCGAGCAGTAGATCAGACCGGGATTGTCCTGCGAGAGCGTCGAATACCCCAGGCCGAGGCGGTCCATCGCACCGGCTCGGAAGTTCTCGATCACAATATCTGCGCCCGAGACGATCTCGCGCGCCTCGGCTGCCCCGCTCTCGGACCGCAGGTCGATGAACCGAGACGTCTTGTTCCGGTTGACAGAGTTGAAATACGTTGCCGTTCCGGCGGAGTCGTGTGGCGGTCCCCACGATCGGGTGTCGTCGCCGGTTCCTGGCCTTTCGATCTTGATGACCTCGGCCCCCATGTCGCCGAGCATCATCGTCGCGTACGGGCCTGCGAGTACGCGAGAGAAGTCCGCGACGACGAGTCCTGCGAGTGGACCGGTGGCATGCGTCATCGGTCCACTGTATTGCGCGGCAGGCTGCGGATCAGGTCAGGTCCGGAACGAACGCTCCCAGGACGGCAACCATCGTCTCCACGATCTGTTCGATGGGTGGGCGAGGAGGAGCGGTACGGGACCAGTCGGAGACGATTTCGGTGAGCGCCCCGAGGAATGCCGTTGCAGCCGAACGGTATCCACCCGGGGGAACGAAATCGGGACCGACTTCCGAACGCAGGGTGTTCTCGAAGAACTCCACCCACTGTGCACGGCGGCGCGCCCGGTGCTGTTCGACGGCGTCGCTGACACCCAACATCTCCAGATAGGAAATCCGCGCTCGGCGTGGATCGTTTCCGATCGATCCCACCAGCGCCGTCATGGCGGCAACGACCAGGGTGCGACGATCTCGGTCGACCTGATCGTCGAGGGCGGCCACGACAGCGGCCAGCGCATCGTCTTGGATCAGGTCGTAGACGTCCACGAGCAGCGCCTCACGGTTGGCGAACTCACTGTAGAACTGGCTGCGTGCCAGACCGGCAGCAGCGCAGATATCCGACACCGAGGTGGCTGCGTAGCCGCGTACCCCGAGGACCTCGATTCCGGCCTGCAAGAACCGTGCACGACGATCGGCTTTCCGAGCAGAGGAGGATTGTCCGGCGTAGATGCGGCCCTGATCGTCGGCGACAGTCACCGGCGGAGTCTACCGCCGGCGACGCCGTCGCCTTCCGTGCACCGATCGGTTCCCTCACCCCCCGATCGGCTTACCGAACAGTCCGGCGATAATCTCGCCTACCGCATCGACGAAGAGTGGGTGTGCACTCGTGTCGAGCGCCATCGAACCGACATCGTTCGTTCGGCAACCCGGTTCCACCGGAATACCGGCAAAGCGATCGCGCATCCACAACACCGCGCTCGGAAAGGCGATCAACTCCAGGGTGATGTGCTCACTGAAATGGTCGCGGGTGTAGGTGACATCGGCACCCGGACGGCTGCAGTACGAGTCGACCATCGCGTTGACCGGTCCGACCGGCACCAGCCAATCCGGGTTGGAATGGTAGACGTAGAGCGGCATGTTCGGAGTGGTGTTGCCGAGCTGCATCGCAGACAGGGCCTTCTTCACCACAGGATGTTGAATCGGGTCGCCTTCGGTGTGCAGGAAACCCTTGAGGTTGACGAACGGCAGCAGCGCTGACGAGTAGCCGACACAGAGATTGTCCTTGGCCGCGAACAGCGCCCTACCGAACGGGTCGATGTGTTCGTCGATGAAGCCGGCCAACTCGGGATCCTCTCGACTGGCGCCGATGATTCCTGCGGCGACGATGCCTGAGCCCAGGGTGTTGTTCGCATTGTCGACCAATGCCCCGAGTTCGGCCGGGGTTCCGCCCTCGGTGACTCCGACGATGTCGAGTTCGGGAGCATAACTTCCGGCCAGTTCGGCTGCATGTCCGGTGGCGATCGCGCCGCCGGAGTAGCCGCTCATCCCCACCTTGGTGGCCTGACCGGCCAACTGCATCGGCGCGAAGTTCTCGGCCGCTCGGATGCCGTCGAGTGTGATCCGACCGGCGACCGGCCCTGCGGCGAACGAGTTGTTCGGACCTTGATGATCGGGTACCGACACCGCCCATCCTTGGGCCAACGCTGCCTGCACCTCGAGGAATTGAGCACCCGACGTCACCGCGCCGGTCACCGGCCAGGGAATCGCGCCCGCACGCATCGCATACGAGGGCGCGCAGTACGCAGCGAGAGAATCTTCGGCCAGCTGGATGGAGATCAGCGGCCGCGGTGCCGCGGACACGCCGCGGGGCTTGATGACCGTGGTCACCGCAGCTATCGGCTCGTCGCGTCCGTTGTTGGATCGGAACGACAACTGCCACGCGTCGACCTGGGTGGGAATCACGTTGAGCGTGGCCAGCTCGACGGGCCGTGCAGCGATGATCTGGCCTGGCGCGGCCGCGGCCACTACGTCGGCGGGCGGAAGGTAGAAGTCGGTGTCGAACTCAGGAATCTTGGGCCAGGTGAACGGTGCCAGCGGTGGCTGGATTTCCACCTCGGGCGAATCAGGTGCAGCAGCAGCGGGCGTCGTCATAGCGGCGAAAGCCGCTGCGGCGGTCATCACGCTGATTGCTGCACGCAGCGTCCAAGATCGGGCAGAAGACACGGGTGCACTCCTTCGCGCCGGAGGACGGGATCCACAGGAGGCGCGCCCGGCGATGGTTCGTACAGCGCATCCATCCATCTTGGACACCGATGTCCGAGATGGTGTTCAGAACTGTAGAGCGAAGTGGCGTGGACAACAATCCCCGAATCGAAAAAGATTCAGAAGTGAACTGATCCCAACTGGAACCGATCGCGCCCGCCTTCCTGCGACGTCACGCGACCGCGAAAGACCTCTTCGCCAAGCCGAATTGAAAGCCGGTGATGGCAGTGGTCACCGGAGCTTCCGGGTTCTCGGCGGCACCGAGGGTGACGAACAGCGGCGTGAAATGTTCGACGGTGGGGTGGGCGTACGGCATTCCCGGCGCAGCGCTGCGGTAGTCCGCCAGAGTCGCGACGTCACCACGCGACAATGCGTCGGCGGCCCAGAGATCGAAGTCCTCCGACCAGGTCGGCACGGTGTTGGTGACAAAGTTCTCCCGCGAGAGGAACGGCAGTCCGTGCGTCATGAATCCGGAACCGATGACCAACACCCCCTCGGCTCGAAGTTCCTTCAGTGCAGCGCCGATCGCCATCAGCCGATCGGGGGCATGCGTGGGCAGGCTCAACTGCAGAACGGGAACATCGGCGTAGGGGTACATGACCTTCAGCGGCACCCAGGCTCCGTGGTCTAGTCCGCGCGAGGTGTGTCGATGCAAATTTTCCGACGCCGGAATGGCTGCGGCCACGCGTGCGGCCAATATCTCGGCGTCGGGCGTCCGATACTCCATTGAGTAGTAACGCTGAGCGAATCCACCGAAGTCGTAGACCAGCGGAGTCGCGGCCGCCGATGCGGACAGGCTCAGCGGGGCTTCTTCCCAGTGCGCGCTGACAATGAGGATCGCCTTCGGCTTGGGCATCGACTGCGACCAGGTGAAGAGTTCGTTCATCCAGAGTGCGTCGTCGAAGACCGGGGGTGCGCCGTGGCTGATGTACAGCGCGGGCATCGGACCGTCGTTCGGGGTCCACATCTGCTGCGACCGACTGGCGGGTGCGGTATCGGCGAGAAATGCGTCGAACGCTGCGCCCGCGATCGGCGGGTTGATCACGGATGTCATGGCGGGTCCTTCGAAGTGCTTAAGTTGAACCTTCAAGTTAGCACCGATTGGGCATTCTGGCCAGCATCGCTACGCTCGGCTGTATGCCGGACGCCGTCTATCGCGCTCCCATGCCGGACGGCGTCGAGCGTGCCCTCACCCTCGGACTCTGCGGAATGTCGGCCGACGACGAACGCTCGCTACGACGCGTCGAACGATTCGAGCAGGTCCCGGACGGATCTTTCGTCTGGACTCGAACTGCTCGTGGGGAATACTTCCTCGGCCGAATTTCCGGCCCACTGCGTGAAGACCACAGCGCCGACGCGGTGGCGTCGAACATGATCTTCGTACGTGACTGCGAGTGGACGAGCGAGCCGGTTCCCGAGCACGAGGTACCCGCCGCGACGCTGCGCACATTCGCGCGTGGCGGGCGAAACTTTCAGCAGACACACGACCCGCAGGTCGCCGCAGAGTCGGCTAGCGTGTGGCGAGCGCGAGGTCGCTGACCTGGGGATCGACCTGTACGACGGCGTAGCCCTGAATCTCGAACTTGTTCTCGCCCTCGGGTGGTCCGAGCACGGCTCGGACGATCAGCGTCGCGGCGGCAGCGACGAGTGCGATCACGATGACCACCGCTGCCACGATCAGCAGGGTCCGCGGGCCACCGAACAGGTTCTTCGAGCTCATGGGTCCATCATGGCCCACCCCGAATGGGACCGCGCCGCGTGGTGTGGACTTCGATCCGGATATCGATCGGATGACTCGTGACTAGAGTTGCCCCTGATGCTCGCCCGTGCCCCGACGAGTCGAACAGCAGCGAACGGGAGGATGCGTGGCCTACTACCGGCAGCTCGGATCGGTTCCGCCGAAGCGGCACACTCAGCACCGAACTCCAGACGGCAACCTCTACTACGAGGAGCTGATGGGCGAAGAGGGCTTCTCCTCGGACTCGTCGCTGCTGTACCACCGCCACATACCGTCGGCCATCGTCGACGCCACGGTGTGGGAACTCCCCGATCAATCGACAACTCCCAATCACCCGCTCAAGCCCCGGCACCTGAAGTTGCACGACCTGTTTCCGGACTCCATCGTCGCCGACACCGATGTCGTCACCGGCCGACGCCTCGTCCTCGGCAACGCCGATGTTCGGCTCTCATATGTGGTCGCCTCGAAAGACTCTCCGCTGTATCGCAATTCGATCGGCGACGAGATGGTCTACATCGAATCCGGTTCTGCCACCGTCGAAACGGTGTTCGGCGCTCTCCAGGCGCAGCAGGGCGACTACGTGCTCATTCCGCGCGCGACAACGCACCGTTGGATTCCCGACGGCACCCTGCGCGCGTACGCCATCGAAGCCAACAGTCACATCGCGCCGCCGAAGCGCTTCCTGTCGAAGTTCGGCCAGTTGCTCGAGAACTCTCCCTACTGCGAGCGCGATCTGCACGGCCCGTCCGAGCCCCTCCTCGCCGACGGAACCGACGTGGAAGTGCTTGTCAAACACCGTGGTTCGACGGGCATCGTCGGAACCCGATACGTCTACCCGCAGCACCCGTTCGACGTGGTGGGGTGGGACGGCTGCCTGTATCCGTACACGTTCAACATCTCCGACTACGAGCCGATCACCGGCCGGGTGCATCAACCACCGCCTGCGCACCAGGCCTTCGAAGGGGCCAACTTCGTGATCTGCAATTTCGTTCCGCGCAAGGTCGACTACCACCCACTGGCAATTCCGGTGCCGTACTACCACTCCAACGTCGACTCCGACGAGATCATGTTCTACGTCGGCGGCGACTACGAAGCACGCAAAGGCTCTGGCATCGGGCAGGGTTCGATCTCGGTACATCCGGGCGGTCACGCTCACGGACCGCAACCGGGAGCGTACGAACGCAGCATCGGTGCCGAGTTCTTCGACGAACTGGCCGTCATGGTCGATACCTTCCGCCCCCTCGAACTCGGCGAAGGTGCACTCGCATGTGAGGACACCGGCTATGCGTGGACCTGGGCCGGCCGGGGACCGAACCGATGATCCCTCCGTTCTTTCGTCGACTCTGCGACGACTCCGCCGTCTTCCCTCCCGGCAATGCGCCGCTCGATGTTGCTGTGCGCCAACACCTCGACTACCGGGCCAGTGCCTTCGCAGACCTGATGGGACCGCTGGTCGTTCCCATGGATCGGGCAACCGAGCTGGAACTGGGTGCTCGGATGGACGTGGCGTTGACCGCACCTGCAGGCCCTGGCAGCGTGGCGGCAGGCCTACGCGCCGCCGACCGCACCGCAGGCGTGACGGTTGTATCCATCGAAGTCGCCGTCCCCGACGGCACGAACATCGATGCCCTGCGCACCATCACTCAGGACATCGACATCTACGTCGAGATCCCGCGAGATACCCGACGAGACGACATCTTCGACGCAGTCGACGAGTTCGGGTATCGCGCCACATTCAGGACCGGCGGCGTCACGGCCGACCAGTATCCAGACGAACGGGAACTCGCTGCGTCCATCTACGAGGCGGCACGGCGCGAGATCCACTTCAAAGCCACTGGCGGCTTGCACCATGCGGCCCGTAACACCGACCCCGACAACAGGTTCGAGCAGCACGGTTTCCTCAACGTGATCCTTGCGGCCGAAGCCGCGCACAGCGGCGCTCGCATCGGCGAGCTCGAGAAGATTCTGGCGATCCGGGACGCCGACGTCCTCGCCGGGCTCGTCGCCGGGATCGAGGGCCAACGCGCCTTCGCCTCCTTCGGCACCTCCAGCATCCGCGAACCTCTCGACGATCTCGTCCGCCTGGGTCTTGTCCCACCCCAGTGACGAAGGAGCGCCGTCCATGACGCGCATCGACATCCCCGCCGATTCCGAGTTCGGAATCGACAACCTGCCCTACGGCATCTTCAGCACTCGTGGCACGGACGCTCGTGTCGGAGTTCGTTACGGCGACAATGTGATCGATCTGTCTGTCGCTCTCAATGATTCAGATTTCGCCTCGCCCAGCCTCAATGCCTTCATGGCGCGCGGCCGCAGTCGGTGGGTCGAGGTCCGCGAGTCCGTCACCGACATGCTCATCAGTGGCACGACCCCCGCGGAAGCGATCGTCTCCGTTTCCGATGTCACGATGCACCTGCCGTTCGAGGTGGCCGACTACGTGGACTTCTACGCCTCCGAGCACCACGCAGCCAACCTCGGCCGACTCTTTCGTCCCGATGCCGAACCGCTGCTACCGAATTGGAAGCATCTGCCCGTTGCGTATCACGGTCGGGCCGGCACGGTCGTCGTCTCCGGTACCGACGTCACGCGGCCGTGCGGTCAACGCAAGGCACCGGACGAGGCGTCGCCCACGTTCGGTCCGAGTCGGCGACTGGACATCGAAGCGGAGATGGGCTTCGTCGTCGGTGTTCCGTCCGACGGTCCGATATCACCGGATGAGTTCTCCGAGCACGTGTTCGGTGCCGTCATCGTCAACGACTGGTCGGCTCGCGACATCCAGGCCTGGGAGTACGTACCGCTGGGACCGAACCTCGGCAAGAGTTTCGCGACGTCGATCTCACCGTGGGTGGTACCCCTGCTCGCGCTCGAACACGCGAGGGTCTCGACGCCGGTTCAGGACCCCGAGCCGGTCGAGTACCTCCGCGAATCTCGTTCGTGGGCTCTCGATATCGACCTGACGGTCTCGTGGAACGGTCACGTCGTCTCCCACCCGCCGTACAGTGCGATGTACTGGTCCCCAGCTCAGATGCTGGCCCACGAAACCGTCAACGGCGCAACGAGCCGAACCGGTGATCTGTTCGCCTCGGGCACCATTTCCGGACCGGAGAAGAACCAGCGCGGCGCGTTCATCGAATTGACCTGGGGCGGAGCAGAACCCGTGCAACTCGGTGCGGAGACCCGAACCTTCCTCGAGGACGGCGACGAGGTCGTCATCACCGCAAGTGCACCGGGGGCGAACGGGTCGCGCATCGGCTTCGGTGACGTCCGTGGCCTTATCGCGCCGGCCTGACGAGAGTCGAGTTCGTACCACAGATTCTGAAGTAGCGGTAGGTCCCAGCGGTGGAGTTCTTTTTCGCCAGCCGTGGCCCGCGGGTGGATGCCCACGATTCTCGCGCCCAGGAGACTTGCTTCGACAGCAAAGTAGTCGAACGCCGCAAGAAACCCAGGAGTGCAGTGAACGTCATGGTCCGAAACATGTTGAGCCGACGAACCTTGTTGGTGGGGTTGGCGTCTGCGCCGATTGCGATGTCGGCGGGATGCGCTGTGAAGCAGTCGACTCCGGGGTCCGCCTCTTCCGGGGTCGAGGCCGCGACTTCGAATGGCGGCCGCCGGCCGCTGCCGGTGCCGCCACTGGCGAACTCCACCGTCGATGCCGCCGGTGTCCGCCACTTCACGCTCACCGCTCAGGCCGGCAACACCGAGATGGTGCCGGGTGTGCAGACCGCGACGTGGGGTTTCAACGGTTCGATCCTGGGGCCGACCATCCGGACCCGGCGCGGCGAAACGGTCGCGTTCACTATCAACAACTCCGTGCCGGAGGACACCACCGTGCACTGGCACGGCGTACACGTCCCGGCGCGATACGACGGCGGACCCCACCAGACGATCACACCGGGTGGACGCTGGGAGCCGACGTGGACTGTGAACCAGCCGGCGGCAACGCTGTGGTACCACCCCCACCCGCACGGTGTCACCGAGAAACATGCCTACCGGGGATTGGCCGGCATCTTCCTGATCGACGACGACGATGCCGATTCTCTCGACCTGCCGAACACCTATGGCGTGGACGATTTCCCATTGATCATCCAGGATCGCCGGTTCACAACAGACGGTGCTCTCGACGAGTCCGACCCGACCGACGCGGGCCTGCTCGGCGACACGATCATCACGAACGGAATTTCCGCCGCACAGCTAGAGGTGAGCACCGAACTGGTGCGACTTCGAATCCTCAACGGGTCAGGAGGACGGATGTACAACCTCGGATTCGCCGACGACCGTGATTTCACGATGATCGCGAGCGACGGTGGACTGCTCACCGAGCCGCTGCCGTTGAGCCGCATCACACTCAGCCCCGGAGAACGAGTCGAGATCGTCGTTGCAGCGGGCGGTGGTTCGCCGATGATGCTGCGCGCGTTCCCGTTCGACGATCAACCAGGAATCGACCGCGACACCGCGTCCGAGTACGGACTGACCGATTCCTTCGACGTCCTCGAGCTTCGACCGGTCCCCACCCCCGAACGATCCCCGGCGTTGCCGGCCGTGCTCGCCGACATCCCCCGGCTCGACCCGGCCACCGCAGTCGCCGAGCGTCGCTTCGACCTGCAGTGGTTCATGATCAACGGCGAGCGGATGGACATGAATCGTGTCGACTTCACCTCGGCGGTCGACACCACCGAGGTATGGACGATCCGCAACGCGGACAACTGGCCGCACAACTTTCACGTGCACGACGTCCAGTTTCAAGTCCTCGACGTGAACGGTGCGAAGCCTCTGCCTGCGCTGGCGGGGTGGAAGGACACGGTCTACGTTCCTCCCGGCACCACGATCCGGTTGATACTGCGGTTCACCGAGTACACGGACCCGACGTTTTCGTACATGTTCCACTGCCATCTGATGAGGCACGAGGATCAGGGCATGATGGGCCAATTCCTGGTGCTCGGACCGAACCAGACTGCAACCCCGATGCAGATGCCCGCGGACACACCCATGCAGCACGGCGGTCATTGAGCGCTGCCGCGCCGATACGCCCACACGGCCAGTCGTACTCTGTTGTTGCACTCGGTCTTTGCCATCAAATTCGCCACGTGTGTCTTGACCGTCGAGACCCCCAGATGCAGACAGTCCGCGATCTCCTGGTTTCCCAAGCCCTCACTGACGAGCCCGAGAACCTCGATCTCCCGCGGGCTCAGCTCGACGTTCTCGGTGCGCTCGACAGCGCGCCCCTCCTCGACGGCCCGGTTCACCAGCCTTCGCAGCAGGAATGGGGAGAACGGGAGTTCGCCGTCGACGACGCGACGGATGGCGTCCAACAGTTCGGCCGGTTCGGTGTCCTTGACGAGAAATCCGGCTGCGCCGGCCGCAAGAGCCGGGTAGAGGTGATCGTCGTCGTCGAAAGTGGTGAGCACCAGCACCTTCGGTGCAGAGTCGGAACCCAGGATGTGTCTGGTGGCCTCGATTCCGTCGAGGCCCGGCATCCGTAGATCCATCAGTATGACATCCGGTGACATCTCGGCGGCCAGACGAATCGCCTCCGCGCCGTTGGCACCTTCGCCGACGACATCGATGTCCTCGGTCGACTCACAGAGCATCCGCAGCCCGGCCCGGACCAGGCGCTGGTCGTCGACGATGAGTAGGCGAATCATCGTGCACGTTCCGCATCGGACGTGGTGAGCGTGGCACGGACGGACCAGCTCCCGTCCTCGGCACCGACCTCGAGCTTGCCTCCGGCGAGCGCGACGCGCTCTGCCATTCCGGTCAATCCGTGCCCGGCAGGGTCGACGGCCCCGGCTGGGTCGTCGAGACGGCTGACTATGGACGCGATCACACCGTCGTGCTCGCGGACGACCGAGACAGACACCGGTTGGGCAGGATCCGCGTGCTTCATGACATTGGTCAACGACTCCTGAACGACCCGGAGCAGGGTGAGCCTTCCGATCGTGTCCAGCTCGCCGAGGTCGGTATCCACCTCGGCATGCACGGTGATCCCCGTGGCCCGGGTGCGCTCGATTGCTGCAGCGATCTCGGTCGAGACCGAATTCGCCTCCACCGACGCCACCTCTCCGGGCGAGGGATCCCGAAGCGCTACGAGAAGTCTGCGGATGTCGTCCAGAGCACCCGACGCAGTGTCGTGGACGTCGTCGAGCACACTTCGAACGCGCGGGTCGGCCTCCGCCACGACATGCTGCGCGACACCGATCCGCAACACGATCGACGCCATGTGATGGGCCACCAGATCGTGCAGCTCTCGGGCCAGTGCGGCGCGCTCGGCTAAGCGGGCCCGCGCCGAATCCTCCAGCCTTCGCATGTCAGCGTCGGCGGCTCGCGCCCGATACGTGGCGGCCAAGCGGCGCTGAGCCCGCAAATACAGCCCGAACAACAACGGCAGACCGACAACGGCGAGAGTCTCGACCGCAGTGGCAGGACGCCAGAAGGTCGAGGACTCGCCGGCGGCAATCCCCCACAGAACCGCTGCCGTCCACCACACACTGGCCGCGACCACCGGCGCGGGCCGTGTCGAGCGCATCGCCACCTCGGCCACGCCGGCCGCGCCGAGATAGGGAACCAGCTCCGACAGCCCCCACGCGTCAGCGAGGAACATCGGCACCGCCAGCGCCGACAGCGCGAGCGAGACCGGTAGCGGCCGCCGGCCACCCACCAGGAACACAGTCGCCGCGGCCAATGCCGCTGACCAGTACCAGAGCGGCACCCGGTACTCGCCTGGAAAAGTGCTGGCCAGCAACAGCAACGGCACCAAGGCCAAGGGCACCCAGCGCACCCACGGCAAGAGATTGCGGCGCGGGGACATCTCGATCACCCCTCCACAGTAGATAGCAGGTGGATCCATCTGTTCGGGCGGATTGCGTCGACCGGCACTGCCGGTGTGCGAGGGGCAACTCGACGTCATCTCACTCCCGCGACGGTCGGTAGGCGGGGGCCTTCGGCTTTCGATCGGGTTCTGCTGTGTTCAGCAATGGCATCGTCCGGAACTCGACCAGTTCCGAGAGCACCACCACACTCGTCGACCGCGCGATCGTACGAGACTGGTTGAGTACGATCAGGGTTCGCTGCAGGTCGTCATGAGACGCCGCAGCGACCCGGCACAGCACATCTCCGGCACCGGTCGTCGCGAAGGCTTCCAGTACGCCGGGGATCTGCTCCAGAACAGCGACGACGTCGCCGAGCGCACCTTGCGCGATTTCCAATGTGACGAACGCCTGAACTCCGTAACCCGCTGCAGCCAAACCGATTTGCGGCCGATAGCCGGTGATGACCTCGTTGTTCTCGAGGCGCTGCAGTCGGGCCGTCACCGTCGCGCGTGCCACGCCGAGTGTTCGTGAGAGCTCGAGCACGCCGATCCTCGAATTGTCGTGCAGCGCAGAGAGCAATGCTCGATCCAGTTCGTCCAGTTCGGACTCCATCGGCCACCTCCATTTTCTATACGGATCGTATAGCAATTGCTGCTTTTTCCTGACCCATCTGCACAGCACGGATAGCAAATCCGAGGTCGATTGACAGCTCTGAGCCGCGATGTTGAGCTGCGTGCAACAGTTCGCCCAACTCGGATCCCATGGGGAGACTTTCATGAGCATCGACAGCATTCTCAACGACGACGAACGGCTGGCCGATCTCGACGCCGAGCAATTGCGTCAGCTCGTCGGTCTGGTCGAGTACGACGACAAGCGCGACCCCTTTCCGGTCAGCGGTTGGGACGCCATTGTGTGGGTCGTCGGCAACGCGACACAGACCACCCACTTCTTCCAGTCCGCTTTCGGCATGGAATTGGTGGCCTACTCCGGCCCGACGACCGGTCAACGCGACCACCACGCGTACGTACTCACCTCCGGCGCAGTGCGATTCGTCATCACGGGAGCCGTCGACCCCGACAGTGCTCTGGTGGCACATCACACCCGCCACGGCGACGGCGTCATCGACATCTCACTGGCCGTCCCCGATGTGGATCGATGCATCGAGCATGCTCTGGCCCAGGGCGCGCGAGTACTGCAAGAGCCGACCGATATGTCCGACGAGTACGGCACGGTGCGGATTGCAACCATCGCCACCTACGGCGACACCCGGCACACATTGGTCGACCGCTCCCGCTACACCGGCGCCTACCTGCCCGGCTACGTGCCGCGCACATCGACGTTGCAGCGGCGGGAAGGCGCTCCCAAGCGAATCTTTCAGGCCCTCGATCACGTGGTGGGCAACGTCGAGCTCGGCAAGATGGATGAGTGGGTGGACTTCTACCACCGCGTCATGGGCTTCACCAACATGGCCGAGTTCGTCGGAGCCGATATCGCCACCGATTACTCGGCGTTGATGAGCAAGGTGGTCTCCAACGGCAATCATCGGGTGAAGTTCCCGCTGAACGAGCCGGCCGTCGCCAAGAAGCGCTCGCAGATCGACGAGTACCTGGACTTCTACCGCGGCCCCGGGGCCCAGCATCTGGCGCTCGCGACCAACGACATCTTGTCCTCGGTCGATGCCCTCCGCGCCGCAGGCATCGAATTCCTTGCCACCCCCGATTCCTACTACGAGGACCCAGAGCTGCGGGCCCGCATCGGCAATGTCCGGGTACCGATCGAGGAGCTGCAGCAGCGCGGAATCCTCGTCGACCGAGACGAGGACGGTTATCTGCTGCAGATCTTCACCAAGCCGCTGGTGGATCGACCGACGGTGTTCTTCGAGCTCATCGAACGCCACGGCTCGCTCGGATTCGGCATCGGCAACTTCAAGGCCCTGTTCGAGGCCATCGAGCGCGAGCAGGACGCCCGCGGTAACTTCTGACTCGAGCTACCGACCCAGACCGCCTCGGTCCTCGTCGAAGATCAGCCACGTGCGGGTCGCCCGGACGCCGTCGAGTGATTGCAGACCCTCCAGCACCACCTGCCGCAGACTCTCGTTGTCGGGAGTCCTGATCAGCACCAGAACGTCGAAATCGCCACCGAGCAAACTGAAATGGTCGACGAATTCCATTGATCGCAAGCCCTCCGACACGGTCCGCCACGAATCCTGACGGATGGACAGCGCGATGTACGCCGAGGTACCGAGCCCGGACGCCGCATGGTCGACCTGCACGGTGAACCGCTCGATGACACCAGAATCCTTCAGTCGGTCGACGCGCGTATAGGTATGTGCGCGAGAGAGATTCAGCCGATCGGCCAACACCCGCATAGAGACCCGACCGTCGGCGGTCAGCTCGGTGAGGATGCGACGATCCGTGTCGTCCAGTTCCACACGTCTCGAGACGTCGTCCATTCGTCCGCTCCTACCTGGTAGTTCGTTGCGCCCATCGGACATATTTCGCGATTGGTCCTCTGTCCGCCGCCATATGTCTGCAATTCTACGACGATCGATCTTCTTACTCACCGAATCGACCACAATCGCCATACAAGCCGATTTCAGGAGAGTGCGCCATGACGACCGTCGAGAAGGTACCGGCAACGTCCTACCAACAGTTCATGCCCGCCGACCATCCCGTGCAATATCTCGCGCCGGACGGGACGGGCGTCGACAGCGCCGCACGCTATGCGCGACCGTCCGACGAACGCCTGCTGGAGATGTACCGCTCGATGGTGCACGGTCGCCGATTCGACCAGCAGGCAACAGCGTTGACCAAGCAGGGTCGGCTCGCGGTCTATCCCTCCTCCCGCGGACAGGAGGCCTGCCAGATTGCCGCAGCCCTCTGCCTGGGTGAGCAGGACTGGATGTTCCCCACGTACCGCGACTCGATGGCCCTCGCCGCACGAGGCGTCGAGCAGGTGGAGTTGCTGGGCATGCTCGCCGGCTACTGGCACTGCGGGTACGACCCCACGGCCTACAAGGTCGCTCCCCAATGCACCCCTCTGGCAACACAATTGCTGCACGCAACCGGCTTCGCGTACGCCGAGGCCAAGCAGGGACGAGACACCATCGCTCTCGCGTTCTGCGGAGACGGTGCCACCAGCGAGGGCGACTTCCACGAGGCCCTCAACTTCGCTGCGGTGTTTCGGGCTCCGGTCATCTTTCTGGTCCAGAACAACGGATTCGCCATCAGCGTCCCCCTGGCACGTCAGAGTGCGGCTCCCTCGTTGTCGCACAAGGGCGTCGGCTACGGCATCGGTAGCGAGCAGGTCGACGGCAACGACCCCGTCGCGATGATGGCCGTGATGGACGAGGCCGTGAAGTACGTCCGCGCAGGCAAAGGACCGGTGGTTGTCGAGGCACACACCTACCGCATGGATGCACACACCAACGCCGACGACGCCACCCGTTACCGCAAGGCCGACGAGGTCGAAGGATGGTTGGCCCGAGATCCGCTCTCGCGCTTGGATTCCTACCTCGACGGTCGGGGCGTCCTCACCGACGAGCTCCGCGAGCAGATGACCGTTTCCGCCGACGCCGACGCTGCAGCTTTGCGCGCCGGCATGAACGTCGAGCAGGACGTCGACCCCGAGGATCTGTTCCGGTTCGTCTACTCCTCCCCCACCCCCGGTCTGATCGACCAGCGCAATCAGATCGCCGCCGAAATCGCAGCAGGAGAACTGTCATGACCACGATGACCATGGCCGGAGCCCTCAATGCAGCCTTGCGCGATGCATTGACCGAGGACGAGAAGGTCGTCGTGTTCGGCGAGGACGTCGGCACGCTCGGCGGCGTCTTTCGCGTCACCGACGGACTGACCCGGGACTTCGGCGACGACCGCTGCTTCGACACCCCACTTGCCGAGTCGGGCATCGTGGGATTCGCGATCGGAATGGCGATGTCGGGCTACAAGCCCGTCGTCGAGATGCAGTTCGACGCCTTCGCCTACCCGGCCTTCGAGCAGATCGTCTCCCATGTGGCCAAGCTGCGCAACAGAACTCGTGGATCGCTCACCGCGCCGATGGTCATTCGGATTCCGTTCGCCGGCGGCATCGGCGGCGTCGAGCATCACTGTGACTCCTCCGAGGCCTACTACGCCCACACGCCGGGGCTGAAGGTCGTCTCCCCGTCCACCGTCGCCGACGCCTACTCGCTGATGCGCGACGCCATCGCAGATCCCGATCCGGTGATCTTCCTCGAACCGAAGCGCCTGTATTTCTCCAAGGACGACATCGAGTTGGGAAAGACCGAGCCGATCGGCACGGCGGTCGTGCGCCGGGCCGGTACCGATGTCACGCTTCTCGCCTACGGCCCGACGGTGTCGGTGGCCATGCAGGCTGCGGAGTTCGCGGCCGAGGACGGCCGGAGCGTCGAGGTGATCGACCTGCGATCGCTCAATCCGTTCGACGACGAGACCGTCGCGGCCTCGGTACGTAAGACGGGCCGTTGCATCGTGATTCAGGAGGCGCAGGGCTTCTCCGGTGTCGCCGCGGAAATCGCCTCACGGGTATCCGAGCGTTGCTTCCACCACCTGCATGCTCCCGTACTGAGGGTCACCGGGCTCGATATTCCCTATCCTGCACCGAAACTCGAACACTTCCACCTGCCGTCCGCCGACCGTGTGCTCGATGCCATGGACCGACTGCAGTGGAACGACGCCCCGGATCTCAGCAAGGCGGTCTCGGTATGAGCATGCAGGTATTTCTGCTCCCCGACCTCGGTGAGGGACTGACCGAGGCAGAGATCGTCGAGTGGAAGGTCAAGCCCGGCGACACCGTCACCATCGATCAGGTCGTCGTCGAAGTGGAGACCGCGAAGGCGTCCGTCGAGGTGCCGTGCCCCTTCGAGGGTGTTGTCGGCGAACTCCATGCGGCCGAGGGCACGTCACTCGCGGTCGGCGCGCCGCTCATCAGCATCACCGGCGGTGCCGTCGCCGATGTTCCTGCGGCCCACGAGCGCTACCGCGAGGAAGAACGCGCAGGCTCGGGAAATGTGCTGATCGGCTACGGCACCGGACACGGCCCGACCGGACGTCGAAAAAGAGCTTCGCAGGTGAGCGGAAACTCGACCCAGGCTACGAATTTCCGCTCACATGCACCGAAGGTGCTCTCCCCCATCGTTCGGAGCATGGCACTGCAGGGCGGGCTCGATCTGACGTCTATCGATACCGCCGGCGGCCACGGAGTCATCACTCGCGCGGACGTCGAGCGCGCGCTGGCCACGCCAGTCACTTCTTCGCGCGAGGGCGTGACTCGAATCCCGATCACCGGTATTCGTAAGACCATCGCAGACAAACTGTCTCGCAGTCGTGCGGAGATTCCGGAGGCGACCGTCTGGGTCGACGTCGACGCCACGGCTCTGATGCAGGCCCGACGCGACCTCGACGCATCCATCGACGGAGTGAAGGTGACGCTGTTGGCGGTCCTCGCCAAGCTCACGATGATCGCACTGGCCAAGTTCCCCGAGCTCAACAGCACGGTCGACACCGCAGCCGGAGAGATCCTGCGCTACGAGAACGTCGGACTGGGTATTGCCGCGCAGACCGATCGCGGATTGATGGTTCCCGTTGTGCCGCAGGCCGACAAGGCCGATCTGAAGGAGCTCGCCGAGCGGCTGGCCGAGCTGACCGAGCTGGCGCGAACCGGCTCCCTCCCCGCAGCCCGCCTGAGCGGCGGAACGTTCACACTCAACAACTACGGAGTTTTCGGGGTCGACGGATCGGCCGCGATCATCAATCACCCCGAGGCAGCGATCCTGGGCATTGGGCGCATCATCGACCGCCCCTGGGTGGTCGACGGCCAATTGGCCGTGCGCAAGGTTGCGCAGCTGTCGCTGGCCTTCGATCATCGTGTGTGCGACGGCGGAGTAGCAGGCGGGTTCCTGCGCACTGTTGCCGATTTCGTCGAGAACCCCGTCGTGGC
Source organism: Rhodococcus sp. NPDC076796 (assembly GCF_040702765.1). NCBI lineage: Bacteria > Bacillati > Actinomycetota > Actinomycetes > Mycobacteriales > Nocardiaceae > Rhodococcus > Rhodococcus sp. NPDC076796. Next base: position 645,070 of record NZ_JBFBMS010000002.1, read on the forward strand.
ATTGGGTTCCGTCCGATGAGTGACGTCGATGTTCTCATTCTCGGCGGTGGATCAGGTGGGTACTCCTGCGCCCTGCGGGCCGCGCAGCTCGGCCTGTCCGTGGCATTGATCGAAGAGGACAAGCTCGGTGGCACCTGCCTGCATCGCGGATGCATCCCCACCAAGGCACTGCTGCATACCGCCGAAGTGGCCGACGCGGTCCGCGGCTCGGCGCATGTCGGCGTCACCGCGTCGCTCACAGGTGTTGATATGCCTGCGGCACTGGACTATCAGCGCAGCGTGGTCGCTGGTCTGTACGCGGGGCTGCAGGGACTGCTGAAGCGTCCGGACATCGAGATCGTGGCCGGTCGCGGCCAGGTGGTCGGTCCTCGCACCGTCGAGGTGGAGGGTCGACGCATCACCGGAGCCTCGCTGGTTCTCGCCACCGGCTCGTACTCACGCACCATCCCCGGTATCGAACTGGGGCCGCGTGTCCTCACCAGCGACAGCGCACTGTCGCTGGACCGGGTGCCGGAGTCGGTCGTCGTGCTCGGCGGCGGTGTGATCGGCATCGAGTTCGCCAGCATCTGGGCATCGTTCGGTGCCAAGGTCACGGTCGTCGAGGCACTGGATCGCATCGTTCCCGGTGAAGACGAGTGGGCCTCGAAGCAGTTGACCAAGGCATTACGCAAGCGCGGCATCGACATTCGTACCGGTACCAAGGTCGAGACCGTCACCGAATCTCCCGACGACGTTTCGGTGGGACTGTCATCCGGAGACAGCCTCACCGCAGATCTCGTCCTGGTGTCTGTCGGACGCGGACCCCGTACGGACGGTCTGGGTCTAACCGAGCAGGGCATCGCCACCGAACGCGGCTTCGTCTCTGTCGACGACAATCTGCTCACCACCGCGGACGGCGTCTATGCCGTCGGCGACATCGTGGCGGGGTATCAGTTGGCGCACCGAGGTTTTCAGCACGGTATGTTCGTCGCCGAGCACATCGCCGGACTTTCGCCTGCGCGTATCGACGGAGACGTCGTTCCACGCGTGACGTATTCGCATCCCGAGGTGGCGTCGGTGGGACTCACCGAGAAGGCCGCTGAGCAGAAGTACGGCACAGTGACATCGGTGGTCTACGACCTCGGCGGGAACGGCAAGAGTCGAATCCTCGCCACCGCAGGTGGAGTCAAGGTGATTCGAGCACGCGACGACGGTCCGGTTATCGGCGTCCACCTTGTCGGCGATCGAGTGGGCGAGTTGATCGGTGAGGCGCAACTCGCAGTCGCATGGGAAGCATTGCCATCAGAGGTCGGTAGCTTCGTGCATGCACACCCCACGCAGAACGAGGCGTTAGGCGAGGCAATGATGGCGCTGTCGGGACGGCCGTTGCACGCGCACAGTTGAGCCTCAGTGTTCGATGCCTCAATCGAGCAGACGAGCGGTACACACTGGATACTGATCGGTAGGTTCTATGCATACGGAGTCTGAGCAGGGGGCGGTTTCGAGATGGAGATCAAGCAGCTCAAATACTTCTTGGTGGTCGCCGAAGAACTACACTTCGCCCGTTCGGCAGAACGACTGCACGTCGTCCAGGCCGTGGTCAGTCAACAGATCCGAAGACTCGAACACGAACTTGGCCAACCGTTGTTCGATAGGTCCAAACGTCAGGTAACGCTTACCGCTGCGGGACGCAGGCTCGTCCCGGAGGCTCGAGCAGTACTCGACGCAGTGTCACATGCCGCGGCAACCGTGCGATTTCGTTCCGATGAGCCGGACGCGCCACCACACCTCCGGCTGGGGATAGCTGGAGGCTCGGGAACCCGCGTCGACCTGGTGCTGGACCACCTCGGAACACATTTTGCCGATTTGCTCGTCACTCTGGAAATAGGACAGGTCTGGGAGCAACTCGACGCCGTCCGTTCGGGTTCACTCGATGCCGCACTGGTTCGGCTGCCCCGAAACGATCAAGATCTGGAGATGATTCCGGCATGGTTCGACCGAATCGTCGTGGCGATTCCCACGCGCCACCCACTGGCGTCCAAGCCCGATCTAGCGTTGTCCGATCTGGCAGACCTTCCACTTCGGCTGATTCCGTCCGAGCAGAACCCCGCCTTCGCCGCCACGGTGCTCCGTGCCTGTGCCGACGCCGGGTTCGAGCCACCTACGGGAATTCCGTTTCGAGATCTGCAGACTACGGTGCTCGAACTCGGATCGGGACCACCGTCGTGGACGGCGATGTACGAGGGCTCCGCGCAGGCATTGTCGACCGAACGCGTTTCCTTCCGTTCCGTGACCGATCCTGGCATGGTCGTGCAAATGTGGCTGGCTGTGCGGGAAAAAACTCCGATTGTGGATGCGCTGGCCGAGGCGTGCGCCCGCGTCTGATCTTCTCTGATCGTTTTTTGTGAACCCTGAGTGCGCGAATTGCTTCTGGTTCGCGACGACAGAGCGGCGTTGACTCGTCGTCGTACAGATTCACACCGTCTCGGTGTGACCATACGACGAGATCGGATACGCCGATGTACACGACGATCAACACCCCTGACTCTGATACTCCCATCCAACGCATCGAAGCCGAAGATCCGAAGCCGGCCGCCGATGAGGCTCTCGTGCGGATCCATTCGTTCTCTGTCAACCGCGGGGAACTCGCCCTCATGGCCGCGAGGGGCCACGGCTGGCGACCCGGCCAGGACATCAGCGGCATCGTAATCGATGCGGCCGCAGACGGGAGCGGACCCAAAGCAGGCACACCCATTGTCGGAATGGTCGACGGAGCAGGATGGTCCGAACTCGCAGCCGTGCGAACCGATCGAATGGCCGTCCTCCCAGATACGTTGGGCACCAACATCGCTGCCGCTCTACCGATGGCGGGACTGACCGCGCTACGAACCGTGCGCTTGGGTGGCGAACTCCTGGGACGCAAGGTCCTGATCACCGGTGCCAACGGCGGCGTGGGTCGATTTCAGATCCAATTGGCCAGTGCCGCAGGTGCGTCGGTTACAGCGATCACGACAGCCGGCGAGAACGAAGCCAGCGAACTGATCGAACTCGGAGCAACCGAGGTCACAACTACCCCGTCGGATGCATCAGGTCCTTTCGATCTGATCATCGAATCCGTCGGCGGCGCAGCACTCGAAGCCGCACTGTCCGTGCTGGCACCCAAGGGCACGCTGGTAATGATCGGCAACAGTTCCGGCACCAAGGCCGAGCTCGATGTCTTCTCGTTCATTGGTCACGAGGGCGCGACGATCACCAACTACATGTCGTATGCAGTCGAGTACCCCGAACGCGAGGACCTCGAATTGCTCGTGAGCTTGGCCGCCGACGGCCGCCTCGATCCGACACCCGGGTACTGCGTCAGTTGGTCGGAACTCACTCATGTCATCGAACTGATGAAACGACGCGAATTGCCCGGCGGAAAAGCTGTACTCACGATCTCCCACTGACCTGCATCACTCGGTACTGACGAACAGGAACGGTGCGCGATGCGCGAACGACCGACAGATAGCGACAGCAATATCGGGGAGGGCATAGCCATCGTAGGTATGGCGTGCAGGGCACCAGGAGTTCACGGAGTAGACGAGTACTGGAACCTTCTGATGGAAAGCGTCGACGCGATCTGCGACGTTCCTGCGAACAGGTTTCGGGTCGATGACACTGACGACCCGCGGATGCGTCGCGGTGGATTCGTCGACAACGTTGCCGGTTTCGACGCGGAGTTCTTCTCCATTTCACCCCGTGAAGCCGAGTCGATGGATCCGCAGCAACGTCTTCTTCTCGAATGTGTATGGGAGGCGTTCGAGGACGCGGGCCACCCACGGCAGAAGTGGCAAGGAACCAATACCGGGGTTTTCGTCGGTACCGATACCTCGAACTACTGGGAGCGCCGGCACCGCTCCGATCCCAACGTGTACGGCGTCATGGGTGGCGGTGCGCGTTCGTCCATGGCAGGTCGCGTGTCGTACGTCTTCGACCTCAATGGCCCTGCACTGTCCATAGATTCGGCATGCGCTTCGTCGCTCAGCGCGGTTCACCTGGCCAGTCGCAGCCTCAGGGACGGCGAGTGTACCGCCGCGATCGCGGCCGGTGTGCACCTGATACTCGGTCCGTGGGAGAGCCGGGCGTTCTCCGACGCGGGCATGCTCTCCCCCGACAACCGCTGCAAGTTCGGTGATGCCGACGCCGACGGATTCGTCCGAAGCGAAGGGATCGGCGTCCTGCTTCTGCGGCCTCTTGCCGACGCTCTCGCAGACGGCGACCCGATCCATGCCGTGATCGCAGGCAGTGGAAGCAGCAACGACGGATCCGGCAGTGACCTGTTCATGGCACCGGCTCGTTCGGGTCAACGACTGATGCTCGAACGTGCGTACGCCGATGCCAGGATCGACCCATGCACCGTCGCCTTCGTCGAGGCACACGGAACCGGGACGCAGGCCGGCGACCCCGTGGAACTCGGTGCCCTCCACGATGTGCTGGGCCGCGACCGGTCGCCGTCGAACCCGCTGTACGTCGGATCCGTCAAGACGAACATTGGACACGCCGAAGCAGCCGCCGGAATCCTGGGAACGATCAAAGCGGTGCTGGCGAGTAAACACCGAGTCATCCCCGCCAACCTCAATTTCGTCCGCCCCAATCCCGAGATCGATTGGGACGCAATGTCGATACGAATTCCGACAAAAGCCACACCACTCGGCGACCACGCGGTCGTCGGCGTCAACGCGTTTGGCGTCTCGGGCACGAACGTCCACGTCGTCCTCGCCCCAGCACCGGCACCGAACCCGACGCCTCGGACCGATGCCGCACGCAGCGAGTCCGGCACCGCCCACGTGCTGACCCTGTCCGCCGGCACCGAAGAATCGCTGCGCGACACCATTCGCTTCCACCTCGCCTACTTCGGTGCGGGTGGCTCGGGCGCAGATGTCGCGCTGGCAGATATCTGCCACACGGCGGCCATGCGCCGCACACATCATGCCGCGCGCACCGCGGTCGTGGGCGACACCCACGACGAGATCAGCGACGCGTTGCGCGCGATTCTGCACGATCCCCCGGAACAGCTTCGTCGCATTCCGCGTCGAGTTGTCTTCGTCTTTCCCGGGCAGGGATCTCAATGGTTCGGCATGGGACGAGATCTCCTGAAGACCTCGCCTGCGTTCCGATCTGCCGTACTCGAATGCGAGCAAGCGATCGTCGACGCCGCCGGGTGGTCCTTGATCGACGCGTTGACCGACGATACGCAGCAGTGGGACCGAATCGACGTCGTGCAACCGAGCCTCTGGGCCATGCAGGTGGCGCTAGCGCGAACCTGGCAGCGTTTCGGGGTCGATCCAAGTATCGTCGTCGGCCACAGCATGGGAGAAGTTGCGGCAGCATGTATTTCGGGAGCTCTGAGCGTCGCTGACGGTGCACGCATCATGTGTCTTCGATCGTCCGCGATGAGCACGGTGGCCGGCGAAGGAGCAATGCTTGTGGTCGGTGCTCCGGCGACCGTCATGGAACAGTGGATCGCGGACAACAACACCGACGTGGTGGTTGCGGTCGTCAACAGCTCGACCTCGACGGTGATCTCGGGCCCGACTACGCACATCGAGGATGCCGAGAAAAACCTCGACGCCGCCGGCTATTTCGTCCGACGCGTTGCCGTGGACGTGGCCAGCCACAGTCCGCAGATGGACCCACTGACGCGGCCGCTTGCTGCCGATCTTGCCAATCTCTCGCCACGCAGCACCGAGATCGACTTCTTCTCCACGGTTGCGGCAGCACGAATCGACGGCGCTGAACTGGATGCGGACTACTGGGCGTCGAACCTGCGCAACCAAGTTCGCTTCGAGGAGGCTATTTCCAGCATCGCCGCCGACCGACCCACCGTCTTTGTCGAAATTTCACCCCATCCGCTATTGAGCAGCGCAATTCGTGACAACGACTCGGCCACCGACAGCGTGACGGTATCCACCACCACCCGCAACCAACCGGAACGTGCCGAAATCCTCCAGAATGTGGCCGCGCTGTACTCGGCCGGCATCGACATCGACTTCGCCGCCCTGTACGAAAACGGGCGATGCGTGCCAATGCCCCGCTACGCATGGCAACGAGAACGCTTCTGGCTCGACGATGCGTTCGACACGAACTCGATACCGTCGGCGGACACCCCGAAGCAGACCCACCCGATCATCCTGGATGCAGCACAGTCGCCGTACTTGGACGAACACGTGCTGCTGGGATCGCCCATGATCTCGGGTGCCACCATGATCGAACATGCTCGACGAGTGGCGGTGTCGATTCTGGGCACGGATCACGTGACGATTCGAGACGCGCACTTCTTCGAGCCGCTGTTCACCGCCGATTCTGCACTGTTCATTGATGCACACGTGCAGTCCGAGAACAAAGTTCGATGCGAACTGATCGACGGCCGAGGAGTTCGATACTTCGAGTGCACCATCTACGACTCGGTGGACGCAACGCCTGTGACGGTGGCGGTGACACCCGTCAACGGATCGACGGTCCTCGGATCCGACTTCTACTCCGCAGCACAGGCAGGAGGCCTCGATTGGGGCCCTCGATTCCGCGGCGTGCAGGCGGTGCACCGGGCACGTGGTGCCTTGTCTGCCAAGGTCGTTCGCCCGAATGTTCTCGAGGACGACGGATCCCCGTTGCACCCCGCGTTGGTCGAGGCATGCCTGACCCCGCTGCTCGCATTGCTCGAGCGACCGGGCTGGATGGTGGCCGAACACATCGATCGAATACGCATCCTCGGATCGGCCACCACGATGACCAGTCACATCACCCTTCGCGACAACGGTGTCGACGGAACCACCCGAGCCGACGTCGTCGTACTCGACGAAAGGAATGAAACGATGGCCGAATTCACCGGCGTGAACGTCCGAACATCCGCACCTATCGACAGTCAGTGGCGTCCCCACGGGGCCGCCACCGAGGTAGCCGATCCACTCGCACCGCAGGCGACCGTCGCACCGGCTCCCTCCGCGGAGTCATCGATCGTGCTGTCCGGCGACCTCGACATCGTCGAGCCCACCTCTGGACTGCACATTCGGTTGTCCGGGCGTATCGAGGTGAACCCCGGCGGCACTGCCGACACGCGGCTCCCGGCGTCGCCCCCTGCACGTACCGCCCCCGCGCAGCCCTCGGCACCTCAGCCCGCCGCACCTCAGCCCGCCGCACCCCGGTCTACCGGCCCTCGTTCCACCGAGCCTGCCCGCTCGACTGTGCCCCCGGCTTCTTCGTCGGCCCCGGCGGCAAGAACGCCTGCTGCCCAACAGAACAGTGCGGACACCGCCACGGACGTGGACGTACTCGACCTGTTGATGACCACAGTGGCGAGCACCCTGCGCAAGCCCAAGGCAAAGCTGTCGGCCGATTCGCGCGCACGGGACATCGGACTCGACTCGATCATGTCGCTCGAGGTGAAGACACGGCTACAATCCGACCTCACCGTCGATATTCCGGCGAAGCTGTTGCTGCAGGCAGCGTCACTACGCGATGCGGCCGACACCATTGCCGCGCTGCGAGATTCCCGTGAGCTCCGACAATGACCGACCAAATCCACCATCCACGGCGATTCGGTAAATCGAAGCAGGCAACTGCGCTCGTGACGTTGATACTCGTCGGATCTCAGTTCATGGTCTCGATGGACGCCACGATCGTCAACGTTGCCCTGCCGTCCATGCAGGACTCCCTGGGACTCTCCGGATCCGCCCTCCCCTGGGTCGTCAATGCGTACGCCCTACCCTTCGGCGGACTGCTCCTACTCGGCGCACGTTTGGGCGACTACATCGGCCGCAGGCGGGTGTTCATCGCCGGCACACTGTTGTTCACCGTCGCCTCGCTCGCCTGCGGATTGGCCTCTACCCCCATCGAATTGATCGCAGCTCGCGGTGTTCAAGGCGTCGGTGCCGCGGCGATGTCTCCGGTTGCCATGGCGATCCTGGTGGCCGAGTTCGAAGGCGCGCAGCGCAACAGGGTGCTCGGACTGTGGGGAGCTATGTCTGGACTCGCAGGAGGTGTCGGGATGGTGGCGGGTGGACTCCTCACGTCCGCATCGTGGCGGTGGAACTTCTTGGTCAACGTTCCTGTGGGCGTGGCTGTTCTGGCAGGCTCCGCTCTACTGCCCCCAGGCCGTCCCCGTACGATCGGCCGGCCCGACGTGATCGGTGCCATGCTCGCGGCCGTGGGACTGTCGACAATCGCCTACGGGGTCGCGATCGCCGGGGAAAGTGGATGGACGTCGTACTCCACGCTCGGCTCGCTCGGATCGGGAGCTGTGGTCGTGGCTCTGTTCACGCTGTGGCAGCGCCGGGCCGAAACCCCGTTGGTCCACCTCGGCATCTTCCGCAACCGCGCGGTCTCGATAGGGATCGTCATCGTTGCGATCACCGGCGCGCTGGGACAGGTCACCTACTTCACCTACACGATATATCTGCAGCGTGAGCACGGATTCGACCCTGTAGCGGCAGGCTTTGCGTTTCTCCCCATCAGCATCATCCTGTTCGCCGCATCCACCCGCGTTCAGATGCTGATCGCGAAGGTGGGCCTACGGCGTTCGCTCAGTGCGGGTTTGATGCTCTCCGCCGTGGGCCTGCTCTGGAGCACTCGGATCGGATCCGACGAAAGTTTTGCGTCGGAGTTCCTCGGACCGTCCATTCTGTGGTCGCTGGGGTGGGGCATAGCGCAGGCGACCTCGTTCATCGCCGCCGCACAAGGCACATCGAGTGCCGAATCGGGCACCGTATCCGGATTGATCTCGACCACATACCGTCTCGGCGGGGCCATCGGACTCGCAGCCATCCTGAGCGTCGCCGCCGCCAGTTCCACCGTTCTGCAATCGGGCGGCACCGGAGGCGACCTTCTCGACGGTCTCCGAGCCGCGTGGTGGGCGGGAGCTGGGCTCGCCTTCATCGGTGCGCTGCTGTCCTACGCCCTGCCATCCCCCCAGCGCACTTCCACCCACATCGGATAGAAAGTCGGAGATCATGGATTTCACACCCACCCCCGAAATGATTCATTGGCGTGACGTTGCAAGAGATTTTGCGACCGAGGTCATCAGACCCGTTGCGGCGGAACTTGATGCAAAACCCGACCCGGAGGCCGCATGGTCGTGGGCCATTGTCGAAGAAGCCGATGCCCGTGGCCTTCGACAGGCTCCCCTACCGCCGGAGTTCGGCGGCTCGTCCACCGACTATGTCACCAACACAGTCATTCTCGAAGAGATTGCCGCGGCAGACCTAGGCAGCGCCGTCGTGCTGGCGCAACACTGGAAGTTCGGACAGATGTTGTACGAACTGGGCACAACGGACCAGCACGCGCGCTACCTGGCTCGTAACGCTGCCAACCCCAGGGGCTTGTTCGCGGCTTCGTTCACCGAACCCAACGCTGCATCGGACAATCTGCTGCCGTACCGAGCTCCGGGCGCGGGGATGCAGACCTTCGCGCAGAGGGTCGACGGAGGACACGTCATCAACGGGTTCAAGCATTACATCTCCAATGCCAACCGATCCGACACCATTCTGTGTTTCGCGCGAACCGATCGCGAGGGGCCCATCACGGAGTCGGTGACAGCATTCGTCGTCCCCGCCGACTCACCGGGACTGCGAATCGGGAAAGTGCACGACAAGAGCGGGGAGAGAATCGCGAACAACTCCGAGATCTTCTACGAGGGAGTGTTCGTTCCCGACGGGGCAACGCTGGGCGAGCCTGGCCTTGCCCTGCAGAGCGTGGGTCGGCTTCTGCGCGCCAGCAATTCGTACGCGGCTGCTTGTGCACTCGGTATTGCCCGTGAATGTTTCGACCGCACACTCGACTGGTGTCGACACCGAGTGCAGGGCGGCAAGCCAATTGTCGAACATCAAGCTGTCGGGTCCTACCTCGCCGACATGTACGTCAACGTCGACCTCACCCGCAACTACATCTGGCGAGCGGCGTGGCAGGCACGATCACCCGAGACATTCGACCCCATCCTCGCCATCACGCCCAAGCTCGTTGCCTCCGAGCGGGTCTTCGAGTCCGCACGCAAGGCGATGGAGTTGTGGGGCGGTGCGGGCGTGATGCGCGAGAACGGAATCGAGAAGCTTCTGCGCGACGCCTCCATCTGGCTGCACTCGGATGGGACCAACATCATCATGCGTGAACGCCTGGCCAACGTTCTCCGGGCGGGCGGCCGGAATTCCGCAGCCTGGGATCGGGTGCAGGAGAACGCGCCGATGGTCGGCATCATTTGATCTCCGAGACCAAGCAGACGGGAAGGCACATGGACCTGCGCGACAAGGTGGCAGTGGTCACCGGGGGAACCAGCGGTTTGGGAGCAAGCATCGCCGAGTCGCTACTCATCGCCGGAGCACATGTCACGTGCGCCGCACGCCGCGAGCACCACTTCACTTCCATCGCACAGCTGAGCCCCGCCCGGGCCCGCTACGCGCCGGTCGACATCCTCGACCGGTACTCGATCGACGACTTGTTCGCTGGAGTCGCAGCCGAGTTCGGACGGGTGGACATCGTCGTCGCCAATGCCGGCATCACCAATGACGGACTCATCGAGACAATAGATCCGGACGATTGGCGAGCCGTAATCGACACCAATGTGACCGGAACATTCAACTGCATTCAATCGGCCCTACCGCATCTGCCGAACGGCACCGGACGCATCATTATCGTCTCCTCTGCTCTGTCCACCCGACCCTCGGTGGGCGCGAGTGCGTACTGTGTCTCCAAGGCTGCGCTCGACATGTTGACGAAAGTATGCGCAGAAGAGACCGCGGAGCGCGGGATCACCGTCAACGCGGTGGCCCCGGGATTCATCGATACCGGGATGGGACAGCGCTTGACGTCGAACGACATCGCCTGGGACGAGGTCAGTCCGCGCTTGCTGTCGAACCGAAAGGGAGCTGGATACGAAATCGGTGACAGCGTCAGGTTCCTCGCCTCCCACCGAGGCAACTACATCAACGGTCACGTACTCGAGGTAAACGGGGGATTGCGGTGGTCATGACTTATGAGTCGACGAACCCTGTTTCTTCGAAGCACTATCCGACCATTCTGGGGGCATCCAGCTCGATACCCGACGGACGAGTCGAGACCGAGCCAGGCCGGACAGCCTCTGTCGCAACGACATCCGGACCAGAACTGGCCGTCGACGCAGCAGTCGCCGTCATCGAATCAGCAGGGGTCGACCCCGGCGACATCTCTTTGGTGCTGCACGCCTGGAGTCATTACCAAGGTCACGACTTCTGGTCACCGGCGCACTACGTCGCACACTGTGTCGGGGCGCTGTCTGCGATGCCCATCGGCATCAATCAAATGTGCAACGGCGCTGCTGCGGCGATCGAAATCGCGCAGGACCGACTGGGAAGACAACACCCGTCCGGCAGAGGCGGGCTATGCCTCATCACCACGGGCGACTCGTTCAAGTCGCCTGGTTTTGATCGACAGGCCAGCGATTACGGCAGTGTCTACGGAGACGGAGGAACTGCCCTACTCCTCGGTCCCGGTGTTGTCGAAACGACTGGAGGACTATGCATCCGAGCAGTGGCAAGTGATGCCGCACCCGAACTGGAGGTTATGAACCGCGGCGCGGATCCGTTTGCGCCGGCTGCACGGTGGTACCGCGGAACAGTCGACGTGCGCGATGCCAAGAAGCGACACCTTCGCACGGCTGAACCGGGTGCTTACGCAGATCGAGAGCGCCGGGCCATTGACACTGTAGTGCAGCGCGTTCTCCATGAGATCGGAATCGACGGTGAGGACTCTCGCATTCGTGCCGTTTTCACACCCAGACTCAACAGCGACATTCTCGAATCGACGTACCGCCCGCTTCTACAGCGGTGGTTTCATGCACCAATGGTGGATTACGGCGAACAAACTGGGCATCTCGGGGCCGGCGACCTCATCGGCAACCTGGCCGATGCGATCGCCGATCGCACCATCGACGACTCAGAGGGGATCTACATTCTACTGAGTGCAGGTGCCGGGTTTACCTGGAGTGCAGTTGCCGTAGAGAACCTCCCCGACCGGCGGGATCTGTCGGGTGCAACCCCAACAGCGGCCCCACGCAGCAACGTAATTGTACTTTGACGTCAGCCGCCCCGATCCAGACCACAGCAATCTGCACATGTTGTCGCGCCAGAAAGAGCGGTTCCCGACGCTGTAGTGAACCCGACTACGCTTGCTTTTAGGCCGAGTCACATCAGATCGACGGTCTATTCCATCAGCCGCAACAAGTTCCGACACACGACAGCCCCGAAACCTGAGAGGTTTCGGGGCTGTCGTTGCAAACATGTCAGACGTTCAAATCCTCGTCTCGACGGTTTTTGATGCGCGAGGTTGCCACGAAGGAGATCGCCGCCAGGATCATCAGGTAGATCGAGATCGACATCGAGGTACCGGTTCCCGTGAACAACGCCTCGGAGATGGTCGGAACGAAGGCACCACCGAGCACGGTGCCGATGGCGTAACCGATGGACGCACCACTGAATCGCACTGCTGCGGGGAACATTTCGGCGTACAGAGCCGGCTGAGGGCCGTACGACAGTCCGAGTCCGACGGCGAACAGTCCGAGGGCCACGTAGATCCAGTGCAGTTCACCGGTGTCGACGAGCAAGAAGAACGGGATGGCGCACAACACCATTGCCGCGTTACCGAGGTTCATGATGGTGGTTCGGGCGTAACGATCGGACAGATGCGCGCCGAGGAGGGTGAACACTCCCCAGACGATGGCCGCGAACAAGCTGGCCACCAACACGTCCACGCGAGCCAGCCCGTGTTCACGCGTCGAGTACGCGACGATGAAACCGCCCACGATGATGTAGCCGTTGCCGTTCGTGCCGATGAACGACAGCGCAGCGAGCATGACCTGCTTCTTGTTGGTGCGCCACAGCGAACGGACCGGAGTGTGGTTGCGCTCCTTGCGTTCCGAGAGCTCCTTGAACACCGGCGTCTCCTCGACGCGACGTCGGATGTAGAAGCCGACGAGAATGAGCACGAAGCTGATCAGGAACGGGATGCGCCAGCCCCAGGCCTCGAACTGCTCTTCGCTGAGCAGACCGGTGCACAGCGCCAGAGTTCCCACCGCGATGAGCATGCCGAGCGGGACACCCATCTGGGTTGCGGCACCGTAGATTCCACGCTTGCCCTTCGGCGCGTGCTCGACGGCCATCAGCGCCGCACCGCCCCACTCGCCGCCGGTGGAGAATCCCTGCAGGATGCGCAGCACGATCAGAATGATCGGAGCCCAGATGCCGATGGTGGCGTAGGTCGGCAGCAGTCCCATGCCGACGGTGGCCGCGCCCATCAGGGTGAGGGTGGCTATGAGGACCTTCTTGCGGCCGATCTTGTCGCCGAAGTAGCCCGCGACGATTGCCCCGAGAGGCCGGAAGATGAAGCTGATGCCGATGGTGACGTAGGCGACGAGCTGTCCGGACGAGCCCATGGGCGCGAAGAACAATTGGGCGAAGATCAGCGACGCTGCCTGCGCGTAGATGAAGAAGTCGTACCACTCGACCGTGGTTCCGACCATGCTGGCCATCGCGGCGCGGCGATGCTCGCGCGACACCCCGGTAGGCGTCTCGACCTGTGTTGACATCGACTTGTCTCGTTTCGTTCGGGCTCCGGCGCTCGAATACAGGAGCGGCGATTCGGAGTGTCGTGAGGCAGGGTAATAGGGTTGGAACACGAACAATCTCGGCGACCGAAAACCGGATATAACTCACCGTCCATTCGGTCGGTAATCACTGTGACCGTCGACACGATGGTTTGTCAAGGTGGCGCAGGCCATGACGAGCATGGTCAGCCACAAGTTCGTCGAAATCTACCGACCGAAGCGCAAGTATTCGTCCGAAACGACGCAGACACCGCCAGTGACGCCGGTCATACTCGAACTCATGACTGCACCATCGTCGACGCTCGTGCTCGACTCTCCGATCCTCGACGAATTGACGCGCGCGCTCGGCTCCGACGCGGTGGTGACCGACCCGGACATCCTCGAAAGCTACCGACGTGACGCGGCAGCCCTCTGCGAATCCACCCTTCCGCTCGCCGCGGTACTACCGACCACCGAGTCGGACGTCCAGGCGATCATGAGCATCGCGTCGGCACACCGCATTCCGGTGGTGCCACAGGGTGCATTGACCGGCCTGGCGGGTGCTGCAAATTCCAGTGCCGGAGCCATCGCACTCAACACCCGCCGCATGAACAAGATCATCGAACTCGACATCGTCAACCGCATCGCCGTCGTGCAACCCGGCGTGACGAACAAAGAACTGAAAGACGCTGCTCGAGAACAGGGTCTGACGTATCTTCCCGACCCGTCCAGCTGGGAGGCGTCGACCATCGGGGGCAACATCGCCACCAACGCAGGTGGGCTCTGCTGCGTGAAGTACGGCGTCACAGCACGGTTCGTGCGTGGCCTGCGTGTCGTACTCGCCGACGGCCGCGCGACGTTCGTGGGTCGACGCACCGTCAAAGGTGTTGCAGGCCTGTCTCTTGCGGACTTGTTCGTCGGATCGGAGGGAACCCTCGGCATCATCACCGAGGCCACCGTCGGCCTCGACTTCCCCAGTGCAACCCCGCTCACGATGGCCGCTACCTTCCCGTCCACTGTCGCTGCAGGAGAGGCAGTGTCGCGGATTCGTGCGGCAGGTATCACCCCGAGCCTGTTCGAGCTGTTGGACCGCACCACCATTGCCGCCATCGACGCCTACGCGCGGATGGATTTCGGTACCGACGCCGCCGCAGTGCTGATCGCACAGTCCGACATCGGCGACGGTGCCGTGCAGGAACTCGAAGCCATTGCCGCGCTGTGCACCGAATCCGGCGCGGTGGACGTAGCCGTCGCCGAGGACGAAGTCGAGTCGGAGCAGCTCGTTCAGGCCCGTCGAATGGCCTACCCTGCGCTCGAGCGGCTGGGTTCACCGTTGGTCGACGATGTGTCCGTACCCATTTCACAACTCGCGACGATGATCGACGAGGTTGGTCGGGTCGCAGATCGGCTGGGCATCGTCATCGGAGTCGTCGGCCACGCCGGCGACGGCAACATCCATCCGACGGTCATCGTCGACCCCATCGATCCGGCATCGTTGGCCAAGGCCCACCGAGCATTCGACGAGATCGCGGCCTTCGCTCTCTCACTCGGGGGAACCATCACCGGCGAGCACGGAGTGGGACTGCTCAAGCGGGACCTTCTCGAAACCGAACTCGACCCGGTCGCAGCCGAACTGCAGCGTGGCATCAAGGAACTACTGGACCCGCATTATCTGCTCAATCCAGGCAAGGTGCTCACCGTCCGGCCCTGAGCCGGAGCGACATCCACACGAGCAATCGGGTATCGGGATCATCGAGATCGAGATCGAAGAGTTCCTTCGTCCGCCGCAGCCGGTAGCGAAAGGTGTTGGCGTGCAGATACAGCGATGCCGACGCTGCGGCGACGTTGGATTCGTGCGCGAGTAGGGCCAGCACCGTCGCGCCGTAGTCGGTACCTTCGGCAGCGTCGTAGGAGAGCATCCGTTCGACGGCCGGAATCGCCAGTGGCACGTCCGAGAGCGCATCGGTCGCCCTGTTCAGAGTGACCGGTACCCGACTCTGCTCGAATGTTGTGGTAGGCGAACCGTTCTCGATCGCATCGAGCGCCCAGTGTGCGTGACTACGCGCCACCGAAGGTCGCGCATGCGGCCCGCCGATCGCGAAGGTCACCGGCACACCGAATGCCACCTCCGCCCGCCGTCGGACCTCCTCGGCCTCCTCGGCGACACCGCGGTCGTCGTCCCTGGCCACGACGAAGAACACGACGTGATCGTCGACGATGAACCCGGAATCTGCATCACCGCCGAACGTGAGCTCCAACAGACCCCCGAGCTGCACGAGCAGGGCCTCGGGTTGCGCAGAGTCAACCTTCGCTGCCACGACCGCGAAGCAGCTATCGGGCGAGGTGACGACGGCGGGATCGGTCAACAACGCACGTGCCCTGGGGTTACCGGGTCCGGCCGGACGACGTCGAGCGAGGAGCAGTGGCACCGCCGCAGCGGCCGCGCGAGTCAATGCGGTCACCGCCCCGCGATCGGGTGGGCCAGACGGAGCCGTGGACACGATGCACCAGATCGAGCCGAGGTACTCGCCGTCCGACGAGACGGCCACCGCCAGTCGCGGCAACGCGCCCGGAACATCGACCACGTGGACCGTCGAACTGCGCCGAAAGAGCGGATCGATGTGGTGCACCATGTATCGGGCCGGGACCTGCTTACCCAGAATCCCGTCGCGCCGCACGTCGTCGATCGGCTGGCCTGGAACGGACGAGTATGCAACGACGTAACCCTGCGGATCCATCACCGACACTGCGCCGCCCACTGCCGTGGCAGTTGCGTCTGCCAGCGCCGAGAGGTCTGCAGTGGTCATCGACTCACAGTACTTCCACGTGCTGGATCGCTACCGCGCTATCGTGCGACTGTCGCCTCGGAACTCCGCGATCAGCTCACCTCGGCACGTCACCGACACGTCGTACAGCCCGTTGCGGCCGAACCTCGCACGCTCGACGGCGTCTGCGACCAGGACGTCGCCGGTCTTCGTCGGACGCAGGTAACGAATGTCGCAGCGGGCCGCGACGGCCGAGTCCTCGTGGGAGTTGCAGGCCATCGCGAAGGTGGTGTCCGCCAACAGGAACACGTAGCCGCCGTGGGTGATGGCGTACCCGTTGACCATGTCCTCGGTGACGACCATGGACATCCTGGCGTGCCCGGGTGACAGTTCGATCAATTCGATTCCGAGCTTGCGCGACGCGGCGTCGACCTCGAACATCTCGCGGGCGATAGGCGAATCGGTCACGGCTGCAACACCGACCGCTCGTTCTGGGTGAACATCGTGACGCCGCCGGTCGCGAAGTTGCGCAGATCCTTGCCTGCGGCCTTCATCTCGGGCGAGGCCAGTCCCGTCTTCAGCGATGCCTCGTCCGCGAAATGCAGGCCGGCGATCGCGTAGTACGGCGGTGGTGAATCGTCGAGTGAGTCGAGCGTGCCCCAGGTGAAGTCGATCAGACCGGGGACAGCGCGAGCGAGGGGCATGTGCACCTCGGCGTAGTGGCGGTCGAATGCGGCCGGGTCCTCAGGCACTCCGTAACAGACGGCTACTCGAATGCTCATGATGCGGCCTCCGGCTTCGCGACGAGAGTGAGCACGTCGTACGTGGCGACCGGGTCACCGTCCTGGTTGACGACCACTGCGTCCCAACGCACCTCACCGTAATCGGCACTCTGACGCGGAGTGATCAACTTGGCGGTCAATGTCACCGTCAAAGAATCCTCGGCCTTGACGGGGGTCAGGAAGCGGAGGCTGTCGACGCCGAAGTTCGCGAGCACGGGGCCAGGTGCCGGGTCGACGAACAGCCCTGCGGCGAGCGAGACCACCAGGTAGCCGTGCGCGACGATTCCGCCGAACAACGGATTGGCAGCTGCCGCTTCGGGATCGGTGTGCGCATAGAAGGTGTCGCCGGTGAACTCGGCGAAGTGATCGATGTCCGCACGGGTGACCTGCCGGGGCCCACCGACGATGGTGTCGCCCAGTTTCAGCTCGCCGAGGTTCTTTCGGAACGGGTGGACGTCACCGGTCGTCTGCTTCGCGCCGGTGACCCACTTGTTGCCGATGGCCGTCAGCACATCCGGTGTTCCCTGAATTGCGGTGCGCTGCATGTGGTGCAGTACGCCGCGAATACCGCCGAGTTCTTCACCGCCGCCCGCTCGGCCCGGACCGCCGTGCACCAGAACCGGCAGTGGCGAGCCGTGGCCGGTCGATTCCTTGGCGTCCTCCGAGTTCAGGACCAGAATGCGGCCGTGGTACGGCGCACTGCCCAGGACGATCTCGCGCGCGATGGCGGAATCCTTGGTCACGAGAGATGCGACCAGAGAACCCTTTCCGCGGGCCACGAGATCGAGCAGGTCTGCAGTGCTGTCGTATCCGATGACGGTCGAGACGGGACCGAAGGCCTCGATCTCGTGCGGTTCGGTGGCCGCTTTGTCGCCGGCCTTCAGCAACACCGGTGCCATGAACGCGCCCGCTCGCTGATCCACGGTTTCCGGGTCGCCGTAGACCACCGCGGCGGACTTGGTCAGTCCGCGAATGGATTTGAGGACCTCGTCGCGCTGTTCGATGCTCGCCAGCGCACCCATGGTGACACCCTCGTCGGCAGGATCACCGACGACCACCTTCTCGAGCTTGGCCTTCAGCGCCTCGATGACGGGCTCGACCGAGTCCTGCGGAACCAGCACACGGCGAATGGCCGTGCACTTCTGCCCGGCCTTGGAGGTCATCTCGGCGAAGACGCCCTTGACGAACAGATCGAACTCCGGATCGCTCTGTGTCACATCCGAACCCAGGATGGATGCGTTCAGCGAGTCGGCCTCGGCGGTGAAGTGCAGCCCCTCGCCGACGACGTTGGGGTGTGAGCGCAGGGTAGCTGCGGTATCGGCCGATCCGGTGAACGCCACCGAGTCCTGGCCGCCGAGGTGGTCGAGTACACCGCGGGCACTGCCGCAGAGCAGCTGGACCGAACCCTCGGGCAGCAGGCCCGACTCTATGATTCGGCGGAACACCAGCTCGGTGAGGTATGCAGTTTGGCTGGCGGGCTTGACGATCGACGGCACACCGGCGATGAACGCGGGTGCCAGCTTCTCGAGGAAGCCCCAGACGGGGAAGTTGAAGGCGTTGATCTGCACGGCGACACCGCGCCGCGAGGTGTAGATGTGCTGACCGAGGAAGGTGCCCTTCTTGCCGAGCTGCTCGATGGCACCGTCGAGATAGACCGTCTCGTTGGGGAGTTCGCGTCGGGCCTTGCTCGCGTAGCTCAGTACGGTGCCGAATCCGCCGTCGATGTCGACTCCGGAATCTCGCACGGTCGCTCCGGTGTGTCGCGACAGTTCGTAGAACTCTTCCTTACCGGCCAGCAGTGTCAGGCCCAATTGCTTGAGCAGCGCAGCGCGTTCGTGGAACGTCAGGGCCGCGAGTGCGGGCCCTCCGACGGTGCGGGCGTAGTCGATCATGCCTGCGACATCGAGTCCGCTGGACGACACCCGGGCGATTTCACTGCCGTCGACGGCGCTCAGCAGCGGCGCTCCCTCGTCGGTCGCGGAATACCACGCTCCCTGGGCATAGCTTTCCAGAAGTCTGCTCACAACGCCTCCATCTCACCGTACGTTCGGTCGGTAATTACCATCGCCGTCGAATGCCGAGATGTCAAGACTCACTCTCCTACGTGCGGCGCAGGCCGTCGAATGTCAGCGCCACCACGGCGTCGGCCAACTCTTCGACCGAACCACCGGTACGCGGGCGGTACCACTCGATGAGCGAGTTCACCGTGCCGAACACGAGCTTGGACGCCAATGCCGGATCCACCCCTGGACGCAGGTCACCCTCTTCGGCGGCGGCGACCACGAGCCCGGTGACGAAGGAATCGAATTCGCGGCGACGAGCGAGGGCACGGCGCTCGACGTCGGTGTTGCCGCGGACGCGCAGCAGCAGCGTGACGTAGGGCAACTCTGCACACAGGATGTCCACGCTGCGACGAACCAGGTATTCGAGGCGGTCGATGTACCGCCCGGTGGTCGCCCGATCCTCGGTCGTCACCGCGAAGAGAGCGTTGAGCGCCCTGGAGAGCGCCAGTTCGAGAAGCTCCGACTTGCCCGATACGTGGTGGTAGATCGAGGACTTGGTGATGCCGAGCCGCTTCGCCAGAACTTCCATGCTGGTGCCGTCGTAGCCACGGTCGTTGAAGACCTTGACCGCCACGGCCAACAAGGAATCCAGGTCGTATCCCGGCCGGCCTGGCAGTCCGGTCTTGCGCGGCGCGCGTGCGGTTGTCATGTCCACATCTTCTCAGCCGACGGCCGATTCCACAGCACCACGGGCAGCAGGTCTTGCCAAACGACCG
Organism: Rhodococcus sp. NPDC076796; assembly: GCF_040702765.1. Classification (NCBI taxonomy): domain Bacteria; kingdom Bacillati; phylum Actinomycetota; class Actinomycetes; order Mycobacteriales; family Nocardiaceae; genus Rhodococcus; species Rhodococcus sp. NPDC076796. Next base: position 664,957 of record NZ_JBFBMS010000002.1, read on the forward strand.
AATGTTCGGTTATCTAGACGCAACCGTACGAAGGAGATTTCCAGTGGGCGAAGTATTTCTCGTGGCCGGCGCGCGCACGCCGCACGGACGTTACGGCGGTGCGCTGTCGACCGTGCGCCCCGACGACCTGGCCGGGATCGTCGTCGCCGAGGCCGTCCGCCGAGCGGGCGTGCCCGTCGATCGAATCGACGAGGTCATTCTCGGTGCCGCGAACCAGGCAGGCGAGGACAATCGCGATGTGGCCAGAATGGCGGTTCTGCTCGCAGGACTCCCCCACACGGTGCCGGGATACACCGTCAACCGACTGTGCGCGAGCGGTCTGACGGCAGTGGCCAACGCCGCGAGCACCATTCGCAGCGGTGAAGCCGACGTCATCGTCGCCGGTGGCGTCGAGTCCATGACCCGTGCGCCCTGGGTCATGGCCAAGCCCGGTACGGCGTGGGCCAAACCGGGTGAGATCTTCGATACCGCCCTCGGCTGGCGCTTCACCAATCCGACCTTCGCCGCGCACGACGCAGGGACCGATCCCAAGATCACCCTGTCGATGGGCGAGACCGCCGAGGAGGTCGCGCTCAGCGAAGGCATCACCCGCGCCGAGTCCGACGCCTTTGCCTTCCGCAGCCAGCAGCGCGCCGTCGCCGCTCAGGACGCAGGCCGCTTCGCCGACGAGATCGTGCCCGTCTCGACCAAGAACGGCGACGTCACCGAGGACGAGACACCGCGGCGCGGAACCACTCTGGAGAAGCTCGGCACCCTGAAGACCGTGTTCCGCAAGGACGGCATCGTCACTGCGGGCACCTCCTCGCCGTTCACCGACGGGGCGTCGGCGCTGGTGGTGGCGTCCGAGGAGGCCGTGAACAAGTACGGCCTCGAGGTCCGCGGCCGCATCGTCACCAGTGCGAGCGCCGGTATCGCGCCGCACATCATGGGGCTCGGTCCGGTGCCGTCCACGCAGAAGGCGCTCTCTCGCGCAGGATGGACGGCGGACGACCTCGGTGCCGTCGAGCTCAACGAAGCTTTCGCGGCACAGTCACTCGGCGTCATCCGCCAGTTGAAGCTGAACGAGGACATCGTCAATGCCGACGGCGGGGCGATCGCACTCGGCCACCCTCTCGGCTCGTCGGGCGCGCGAATCCTGTTGACGCTGTTGGGCCGGATGGAACGCGAGAAGGCGTCCCGCGGTCTCGCGACCCTGTGTGTCGGCGTCGGGCAAGGCGTATCGATGTTGATCGAGGCACCGTGAACACACTCGTCGTCGAGGAGCAGGCCGACCGCGTCGTCGTCACGCTGGCTCGTGAGAAGCAGCGCAATGCGATCGACGCCGAGATGATCGGTGAGTTGCACGAGGTGTGCGCGCTCGTCGAGCAGGATCCGAAGATCGTCGTTCTGACCGGTGAGGGCGAGCACTTCGCCGGAGGTGCCGACATCAACCAGCTGCGCGCCCGTACCCGCGACGACGCATTGCGCGGCATCAACCGAAACCTGTTCGACCGCATCGCCGCACTGCCACTGCCGACGATCGCCGCAGTGCGCGGCTACGCCCTCGGCGGCGGAGCAGAACTGTCCTACGCCTGCGACATCCGCATCGCGTCGTCGACGGCTGTGTTCGGCAATCCCGAACCGGGACTGGGCATCATGGCCGCTGCCGGCGCCAGTTACCGGTTGCCGACGTTGGTGGGTGTCTCCGTCGCGAAGCAGATTCTCCTCGGCGGCCGGACGCTCGACGCCGACGCCGCACTCCGATCCGGCCTGGTGCTGGACATCGTGGACGAGCCGCTGGCCGCCGCGCATGCTCTCGCGGATCGCATTGCCAAGCAAGCACCACTGGCTTTGACACTGACAAAGAAGATTCTCGATGCGCCGGGTTCACATCCATGGGCCGACGACATCGCGCAGGCCGTGCTGTTCGAGACCGAAGACAAACAACGCCGAATGACGGCATTCCTGGAGAAGAAAAAATGACAGTTCCCTCGAAAGTGGCTGTTGTCGGTGGCGGACGCATGGGTGCGGGGATCGCGCAGGTCTTCGCGGCCCTCGGTTCCACCGTCGTCATCGCCGAAGCAGGCGACCAGACTGCAGCCCTCGGTCGAGTCGAGACAGGCTTGGCCCGAGCGCACGAGCGCGGCAAGCTCAGCGAGGACCCGTCGGCCATTCTCGCCCGGGTCTCCACCGTCGCGGGGCCGGCAGATCTCCCCGCCGAGCTCGATCTGATCGTCGAAGCGGTGCCCGAGATCCCGTCGCTCAAGGTCGAGGTCCTCGCCCTCGTCGACAAGATCGCCGGGGCTCAGACCGTCATCGCGTCGAACACGAGCTCGATCTCCATCGCCGAACTCGGCGCGGCGCTGAGTGATCCGAGCCGCTTCGTCGGGATGCACTTCTTCAACCCTGTTCCGGCGTCGACTCTCGTCGAGATCGTGCGCGCGCCGGCCACCTCCGCGGACGTGGTGGAGCGAGTACGGCAGTGGGTCTCGCTGCTCGGCAAGACCGAGGTGCTCGTCAACGACTCCCCCGGTTTCGCTACGTCCCGGCTCGGCGTCTGCCTCGGGCTCGAAGCCATCCGGATGTTGGAGGAAGGCGTCGCCGACGCCGAATCCATCGATCGAGCCATGGAACTCGGCTACAAGCACCCGATGGGCCCGTTGCGGTCGACCGACCTCGTCGGGTTGGACGTTCGGCTCGCGATCGCAGAACACCTGGCGTCGACGCTCGGCGACAGGTTCACTCCCCCGCAATTGTTGCGAGACATGGTTGCTCGCGGCGATATCGGACGCAAGTCCGGTCGCGGCTTTCACGATTGGACGAACGCATGACGGTACGGTTCGACATCACCGACGGCCTGGCGACCATCACCCTCGCTCGTCCCGAAGCGCACAACGCGCTCGACGTGACGACGAAGCTCGCGCTGGCGGAAGCGGTGGAGAACGCCGACGCACCCGACGTGCGCGCGGTGCTCATCACCGCCGAGGGCAAGAACTTCTGCGTCGGTCAGGATCTCGGTGAGCACGTCGCCGCGCTCGAGGCCGACCCTGCTACGGCGATGGATACCGTCGGCGAGCACTACAACCCGGTGATCAGGGGACTCGCTGCGCTCGAGGTGCCGATCGTCGTCGCCATCCCCGGTGCGTGCGTCGGCGCTGGTCTCGGAATCGCACTCGCCGGGGACATCCGCGTCGCGGGCACCAAGTCCTCCTTCGCGACGGCGTTCACCGGCATTGGCTTGGCTTCCGACTCCGGTTTGAGTTTCGCTCTGGTCGAGGCACTGGGATCGAGCCGGGCCGCGGGTCTGATGTTGCTCGGTGACAGGGTCACCGCCGCCCAGGCCCTCGACTGGGGTCTGGTGCACCGCGTCGTCGACGACGCCGACGTTCTCGAGACCGCCCGCACGCTCGCCACCTCCCTCGCTGCCGGCCCCACCCAGGCGTACCGGCAGGTGAAGTCGCTGATCAGGAGGCCCGGACTCTCCGACGCCCTGAACCGCGAAGCGCAGGCACAGACCGCTCTGGGCCAGACCGTCGACCACAAGGCCGCCGTCGACGCCTTCCTGAACAAGACGAGAGCCTCCTTCGTCGGCATGTGAGCGGAAACTCGACCCCTGCTACGAAGTTTCGCGCACGTGCGGCGAAGCCGCTCTCGCCGCACTTGTGCCGGGGGTCACTTCGATGCATACTGGTTACCAACCGATCATTCGGTAATGAAAGTAGGACTTATGACCACGTCAAACACCCTGTCCGCCGAGTCGTTGCAGGACGGGTTCGACGAGACCATTGCCCACGAGCAGCGCGTCGAGCCTCGTGACTGGATGCCCGACGGCTATCGCAAGTCGCTCATTCGCCAGATCGCTCAGCATGCGCACTCCGAGATCATCGGAATGCAGCCGGAGGGCAACTGGCTCACCCGCGCACCGTCGCTGCGCCGCAAGGCCATCCTGATGGCCAAGGTGCAGGACGAGGCCGGCCACGGCCTCTACCTCTACTCCGCCGCCGAAACTCTGGGAGCGGACCGCGCCGACCTGACGGTCAAGCTCATCGACGGCAAGCAGAAGTACTCCTCGATCTTCAACTATCCCACCCTGACGTACGCCGACGTGGGCACCATCGGCTGGCTCGTCGACGGCGCAGCGATCTGCAACCAGGTCCCCCTGTGCCGCAGCAGCTTCGGGCCGTACGCACGCGCGATGATCCGCGTCTGCAAGGAAGAGTCCTTCCACCAGCGTCAGGGATACGAACTGCTCGCGACGATGATGCGCGGCACCGACGAACAGCGCGCCATGGTTCAGGAATCGGTGAACCGCTGGTGGTGGCCGGCACTGATGATGTTCGGCCCGCCGGACGACGAGTCCCCCAATACCGAGCAGTCCATGAAGTGGGGCATCAAGCGCCACACCAACGACGAACTGCGCCAACGCTTCGTCGACATGTCGATCCCGCAGGCGAAGGCACTGGGCGTCACGTTCCCGGACCCGGATCTGAAGTGGAACGACGAACGCAAGTCGCACGATTTCGGCGAGCCCGACTGGTCCGAGTTCATGCAGGTGATCAAGGGCAACGGTGCCTCCAACGTCGAGCGCATCGCGAACCGTCGCGCAGCGCACGACGGCGGTGCCTGGGTCCGTGAGGCCGCCACCGCATTTGCCGAAAGGAACGCAGCATCATGACGGAATTCACTGCCGAGGGCGGCCACGGCGCGGTTCCCACCGAGAACGTGCCGGTCGAGCCGAAACGGGAAGCAGTCAAGGCAGATTGGCCGCTGTACGAGGTGTTCCTGCGCGGTAAGCGCGGCCTGAACCACGTGCATGTCGGATCGCTGCACGCCGCCGACGACCACATGGCACTGCGGCACGCGCGAGACGTCTACACCCGACGCAACGAAGGCGTCAGCATCTGGGTGGTTCCGTCCAACTCGGTCGTCGCGTCGTCGCCGTCGGAGAAGGATCCGTTCTTCGCGCCGAGCGGCGACAAGGTGTACCGCCACCCGACGTTCTACGAGATCCCCGACAACGTCCCCCACATGTGAAACCGATTCTTCAAGAGGACAAGCACTCATGACTGATCACGACAACGCCTACGAGGGCCTCGTCGACGAGGACTCGCACGGGCAGTGGGCATTCGGGACGAGTTTCGACGACCCACTCGCCGGTGTCGACACCACCGTCCCCGACGACGTCGACCTGAAAGCCCTTGCCGCGTACTGCCTCATGCTCGGCGACGATGCACTGATCAGCTCGCAACGCCTGGCCGAGTGGAGCACTCGCGCGCCGGAACTCGAAGAGGAAGTGGCTCTGGCCAACGTCGGCCTCGATCTCCTCGGCCAGGCCAGGTTACTGCTGGCCCGCGCCGCCAAGGCCGATCCGACGGTCGTGCCGTTCATCTCGGACACCTCGCCCGCACCGTCGGAGGATGCGCTGGCGTTCTTCCGCGACGAGGCCGACTTCCGCAACGTTCGGGTCACCGAGCTCGAGAACGGCGATTTCGCGAAGTCGCAGGTTCGCCTTCTGGTGTTCTCGACGTGGCGCCTCGCTGTGTTCGCTCGGCTGACCGAGTCCCGCGATCCCGTTCTCGCCGCTGTTGCGAACAAGGGCGTGAAAGAGCTGACCTACCACCGCGATTACGCGGCTCGGTGGGTCGTCACCCTGGGGTGCGGAACCGACGAATCGAAGCGGCGCGTCCGCGAGGCCGTGACGCGTATCTGGCCGTACGTCTCCGAACTGTTCGTCCCGACGGACGAGGAGATCGCACTCGCGAAGGTCGGAGTCGCCGTCGATCCGCGCGATGTCCGCGAAGAATTCGATTCCGTTCTTTCGCAGGTGCTGCATGCAGCAGAATTGGACGCACCCGAGGGCAAGTCCGTCGGCACCATCGGCGGCCGCGGCGGTCGGCGTGGGATCCACACCGAAGCGTTCGGGCCGCTGATCGCCGAGATGCAGGTCGTGGCGAGGGCACATCCGGAGGGAGTCTGGTGACCACACTTCAACGAACGGCGCGCGAGATCGCCGCCACCGTAATGGATCCCGAGATGCCGCTGCTCACCCTCGACGACCTCGGTGTCCTGCGCGACGTCGAGGTCCGCGAGGACGGTAGCGTGCTCGTCACCATCACTCCGACGTATTCGGGTTGCCCGGCGATGGCAACGATGCGCGACGACATCGAGCACAAGCTTCGCGACCACGGCTACACCGACGTCGACATCGTGACCAGCTTGACCCCGGCCTGGAGCACCGACTGGATCTCCGAGGACGGCCTGCGCAAACTGCGCGAAACCGGGTACTCCACACCGGGTCCGGCCCCGGCACGTACCTCCGGCCCGGTTCCGCTGACTCTCACGGTCAAGCCCCGGCAGCTCACCTGCCCCCAGTGCAGTTCCACCAACACTCGGCTCACGTCCGAGTTCGGCGCCACCCTCTGCAAAGCCCAGTACCGGTGCGACGACTGCCTCGAACCCTTCGACCACGTCAAGGAAATCTGATGACCGTCACCGCCGAACCAGTACAGAAGAACCTGCGGAACAAACCTTTTCACACGTTGACCGTCGCCGACGTCGAGCCGCTGTGCGACGACGCCGTGGCCGTCACCTTCGACGTGCCCGAGAATCTACGTGCGGAGTTCGATTTCAAGCCGGGCCAGTCGCTGATGCTCAGCCGCACCGTCGACGGTGTGGAGCATCGTCGTTCGTACTCGATCTGTGCACCCGCCGGTGCGCGTCCCCGCGTCGGCGTGCGCGAGGTGAGCGACGGCTTGTTCTCCTCGTGGCTCGTCCGCGATGTCAAGGCCGGCGACCGCATCGACGTCCAGGGTCCGACCGGCACCTTCCACGCCGATCCCGCGGTCGCCGGCAGGCACGTCCTCATCGCGGCCGGCTCGGGCATCACCCCGATGCTGTCGATCGCAGCCTCGGTCCTCACCAACCCGGATGCCGAAGTTGTTCTGCTGTACGGCAATCGCCGGACGCGGACCGTGATGTTCGCCGAGGAGATCGCCGATCTCAAGGACCAGTACGGGAGCCGATTCGACGTCATCCATGTGCTGTCGAGGGAACCTCGCGAGGTCGAACTGTTCAGCGGAAGACTCGACGCCGAGCGGTTGCGCGAGATACTCGACACCGTCGTCGCGACCCCGGACATCGATCATTTCTGGCTGTGCGGCCCGTTCGGGATGGTCACCGATGCCCAGCAGGTTCTCGCAGACCTGGGCGTGGCCAAGAGCAGCGTCCATGCCGAGCTGTTCTACGTCGACGACATGCCCCCGCCTCAGGAGAAGCACCGCGAGCCGGGTATCACCGGTCCGAGCAGTGAGGTCACGATCATCCTCGACGGCCGCGAGGTCAAAGGCGCACTGCCTCAGGACGAGTCGATACTCGATTCGGCCGAGCAGCTGCGCTCGGATCTGCCGTTCGCGTGCAAGGGCGGAGTGTGCGGCACGTGCCGCGCGAAGGTGACCGTCGGCGAGGTCGACATGCGTCGCAACTACGCACTCGAGGACAACGAAGTCGACGCCGGCTTCGTGCTCACCTGCCAGACCTTCCCCGTCAGCGACACCGTCACCGTCGACTTCGACGCCTGAGACCACGAGAGAGCAATCATGACCAGCGTCTTGTCCACCCCGACCGACAGCCCCGACATCGAGCACGCCAGCCGCGACCGGATCGCGACCCTGCAGCTCGAGCGCCTGCGGTGGTCGCTGCAGCATGCCTACGACAACGTGGCTCACTACACCAAGGCGTTCGACGACGCCGGTGTGCATCCCAGCGATCTGAAGGACCTGAGCGATCTGGCGAAGTTCCCCTTCACGTCCAAGCAGGACCTGCGGGCGAACTACCCGTTCGGCATGTTCGCCGTGCCGCAGAACCAGGTCTCGCGCATTCACGCGTCCTCGGGCACCACCGGTCGCCCCACCGTCGTCGGCTACACCGCCAAGGACATCGACAACTGGGCAGATCTCATCGCCCGCAGCCTCCGCGCGGGTGGCGTCAAGCCCTCCGACAAGGTGCACGTGGCCTACGGATACGGGCTCTTCACCGGTGGACTCGGTGCCCACTACGGCGCAGAACGGCTGGGCTGCACGGTCATTCCGATGTCCGGTGGCATGACCGATCGACAGATCCAACTGATCCAGGACTTCGAGCCCGACGCCATCCTGGTCACCCCGTCCTACATGCTGACGATCGTCGACGCCATGGTGAAGAAGGGGATCGATCCCGCGACGACGTCTCTGAAGACCGGGGTATTCGGTGCCGAGCCGTGGACCGAGGAGATGCGCACCGAAATCGAGAACACTCTCGCGATGGATGCCGTCGACATCTACGGCCTGTCCGAGGTGATGGGACCGGGTGTGGCAATGGAACGCGTCGAAACCAAGGACGGACTGCACATCTGGGAGGATCATTTCTACCCGGAGATCATCGACCCGGTGACCGGAGAAGTCCTGCCCGACGGCGAGGAGGGTGAATTGGTGTTCACTTCCCTGACCAAGGAAGCGATGCCGATCGTGCGGTATCGCACCCGGGATCTGACGCGTCTGCTGCCGGGCACGGCCCGCACGATGCGTCGGATGCAGAAGGTCACCGGCCGTACCGACGACATGATCATCCTGCGCGGCGTCAACCTGTTCCCGACGCAGATCGAGGAGCTCATCCTGGGTGTCCCCGCACTCGCACCGCAGTTCCAGTGCGTACTCGAACGGGCAGGCCGAATGGATTCCCTGACGGTGCGGGTGGAGGCCAGGCCCGATGTGCCGTCCGATCAGTACGCCGTCCTGGGCGTGACGCTGCAGAAGCTGGTCAAGAACCGGATCGGTGTGACGGTGAACGTCGACGTATTGCCGCAGGCCGCGTTGGAGCGTTCGATCGGTAAGGCCCGCAGGCTGATCGACAACCGCCCGGCCGTATGACATGAGCCCGGTGGCACAGGATTTCGAGCAATGGCGCGAGAACGTCTCGACGGCGTTCGTGCCGCTCGACGCTGTGTCCACCGGGCCGTCTCCGTTCCAGGGCACCCTGGTGTCGTCGACATTGGGTTCGCTGCAACTGAGCGAGGTCGCGGGGCGCGAGGTGGACGTGCGCCGCACACGCGCCACCATCAAGCGTGCCGATCCCGGCCTGATCAAGGTCGGCCTGCAATTGACCGGCCGCGGCACGCTGGTCCAGAACGACCGCGAGGCCGTGCTGGAGCCGGGCGACTTCGCGGTGTACGACACCAGTGCCCCGTACGATCTGCATTTCGTCGGGGACTTCGAGATGTTCGTGGTGATGTTCCCGCGCGACGCGCTGCGCATCGATTCCCGTGAGTTGACGACCGTTGCCGCGCGTCGCATCGAGGGCGATCACGGCGTCGGCGCGTTGGTGTCGCCGTTTCTGTTCAATCTGCGCCGCAACGCCGCCGACGGGACTCTGCCGACGACGCCGATGCTGGAGAACGCCGTCCTCGACCTGCTCTGCGCCGCTCTCGACGACGCGGCTCCCCACGACGCACCGGGTTCGACACTGCTGATCGAGGCCAAGAGTCTCATCGAGTCGCAGCTGTCAGATCCCACGCTGTCGACGGCGTCGATCGCTGCGCGACTGCACATCTCGACGCGGTACCTGCAGAAACTTTTCGAGTCCGACGGCCGCACGGTGGCCGGCTGGATCAGATCACGACGACTCGACCGATGCCACCGCGAACTCCGGAATCCACGCTTCGCCGCGGACAGCATCGGAACCATCTGTGCGCGTAACGGTTTGATCGATTCGTCGAACTTCTCGAAGCTGTTCAAGGAGACGTACGGCATCTCGCCGCGCGAATATCGCGTCGGGTGAGGGCATAGGTCGCCCTCACCCGACTACGAGTCACTCCCCGAGGATCAGATCCGAGGCCCGCTCACCGACCATGATGGACGGCGCGTTGGTGTTGCCCGACGGCACCGTGGGCATGATCGACGCGTCCGCGACCCGCAGCCCCTCGACGCCGCGGACCCGAAGATCGGCTCCGACAACGGCATCGGCGTCCGACTCGGCTCCCATCTTGCAGGTGCCGACCTGGTGGTGGTACGTACCGGCGGTCTGTCGGACGTAGGCCCGTAGGTCGTCGCGGGTACGTGCGCTCGGTCCCGGAACCACCTCGGCCTTGCGCCACGACGCGAACGCGTCGGATGCTCCGATCTCGCGGCAGATCTCCACCGCGTCGACCATCGCTTCGAGGTCGTACGGATCGGCCAGGATGTTCGGATCCGCCAGTGGCAGTTCACTCGGGTCCGCGGACGCCAACCGCAGGGTCCCGCGCGAGCGGGGAGCGACGATGCCGGGTGCGATGGTGTAGCCGTTCTCGGGCACCGGGTATCCGTCTGCCGGATACGGAATGTGCATGAACAGCGGCTGCAGATCCGGTGCAGCACCTGCCCATCCGGTGCTGCGGGCATACAGCTGCGCCTCGAGCAGGTTGTTGGTGCCGGCGGCGAGCGGCTCGAGGGACTCGTAGATGTTGCTCAGCAGCAAATGGTCGTGCAGGTTCTCGCCGACGCCCGGCAGGTCGACGACGGTCTCGATGCCCAACTCCTCGAGGTGACCCGACGGCCCGATTCCACTGAGCATCAGCGCCTTCGGCGACCCAAGAGCGCCGCCGCACAGGATGACCTCGTGATCGGCGAACGTTCGCTGCGGCTCGGAACCACCGAGCGTGAACTCGATTCCCACCGCTCGGCTGTTCTCGAGCACCACCTTGTGCACGAGCGCCCCGGTGGTGACGGTCAGATCGGGATTGTTCAGTACCGGGCCGACGAAGCTCTTCCACGCGCTCATCCGCTCACCGTCGCGGGTGGTGGTGTGGTTGTAGCCCGCACCGACCATCTCGTCGGCGTTGAAGTCGTCGATGAGCTTGTGGCCGTGCTCGACTGCCGCATCGACGAAGGCAGCCGCCAGTGGATGCGGGGTACCCATGATGGACACCGGCAGTGGCCCGTCGCCGCCGTGGAACTCGTTGGAACCGAGCTCGTGCGACTCCGAGCGTTTGAACAGCGGCAGTACGTTCTCCCAGGCCCACCCGGCATCTCCGGTTGCGGACGCCCACGCGTCGTAATCGCTGGAATGTCCTCGGACGTAGATCATTCCGTTGAGGGACGAGCTGCCGCCGAGTACGCGCCCGCGTGGCCAGAAGATCCGCCGATCGTTGGCATGCTTCTGCGGGGTGGTGAACAGTCCCCAGTCCTGCGATCCGCCCAGCAGCGTCGGCCAGCCCTGGGGTGAGTGGATCGCCGGATCGGTATCCACCGGTCCGGCTTCGATGACATGCACGGTGTGCCCGGCATCGAGCAGCCGTCGGGCGATGACGCTTCCCGCTGATCCTGCTCCCACTACGATGTAATCCGTCGACATGCGCTACTTCTTTCTGTTGTGACCGTCGACACAACAGTGACCGAATCCGCGAGCACAAACATGTCGCTGCGCGCACACATTCTGGGTCAGATGCGCACCCAATCAGCTTTCGGGCCAGACGGGGTTGCGGTAGACCTCCACACCCCCCACGACGGTCGAGACAACCGCGATCGATGGAATGTCGTGCGGATCCATCACGGTCAGGTCACCGTCCAGAACGCACAGGTCAGCCACTTTTCCCGGTTCGAGTGAGCCCTTCCATTCCTCAGCGAAGTCCTGCCACGCCGGGTTGATCGTGTATGTGCGGATGGCTTCGGCCAAACCGATCGTCTGCTCCGGCCCACTGACCCTGCCCGACGCCCGGCTCTCCCGCAGCATCATCGTCGAGATGCCTTGACGCCAGTCCGGAGTGGTAACCGGCGCATCGGACGAGCTCATCAAGGCGACTCCCGATTCGACAGCACTTCTGTACGGCCACTCGTACGCCGCTCTATCGACCCCGACGACGCTCTCCTCCAAGTCGGCGATCGTCCATTTGATCGTGGGGTTCATGTTGACGCCGATGTTGTGTTCGGCCAAGCGTTCGAGAGTCGGCACACTGATGAAATCGCCGTGAATGAGATAGTGCCGCGCGTCGTCACGCGGATGAGACGACTGGGCAGCGATCAACGCGTCGGCGACCGTATCGATGGCTCGATCGCCGGTGACGTGAACGCCGATCTGATGACCCGCTTCGTGGCCGATCCGAATCATCTCGGTCACCTCGTGCACCCGACGCTCATCGGTGTCGCCGCCCACGCAGAGTGATCCGCACCCGCCGCCGACGTACTCGTCGTGCATCCATGCCGTCTTGCTGGGCGGAATACCGTCGGCGAACACCTTCACACCGAGAATCTGAAACGTGCGCGGATCCGTGGTCGACGGTGGTTCGATGGCGCTGAGGTTCTGTTCGAATTCCGCTGCTGTTCCGCTCATTCCGGCGGGCAGCATCAATGCCGAGACTCGAATTCCGAGCTCTCCTGCCGCGGCGAGGTCGGCATATATCGACAGACCTTCCTCACCCATTGCGCCGCCGGCCAGATCTTCGCCGCCGGGCCCGAGCGCCGGGTCGGTGAAGCTGGTGATTCCTTCTCGCTGCAGGATGGAGATCGCGGATCGCACTGCTTCCGTGCGCCGTTCGCGTGTGAGCTTCGGTAGTACAGATTGAACTAGACTCTGCGCACCCTCCTGCAGAATGCCGATCAGTCGGCCCGATGACTCCGTAGGCATCACTCCACCGTCCGGTACCGTCGTCTTCTCGTCGATTCCGGCGCGTTCGAGCGCGACCGTGTTCACCCATGAGACGTGCCGGGAGAAGTCCTGCAGAAACACCGGGTTGCCTGGCGAGACAGCGTCCAGATCGAATCGCGTCGGACGCACCGCGGAGTCGGCCACGCACTCGTCGAGATACCCCTCGTCCCAACCTGTTCCGACGATCCATTCGCCGGGCCCCGCCTCTGCTACGGCGGCGGCCACAGCGTCGACCACGTCGGCGATCGATCGAACGGTCGGAAAGCTCAGGTCGAGCGACAGCGGTGGTGTGTCGAGACCGAAGGCCACCGCATGCAGGTGTGAATCGTTGATGCCCGGCAGAACAGTCTTGCCCGCCAGATCGATTGTCACGGTGCGCGGCCCAACGAACATCTCCATGTCGGCGTCGGTTCCGGCGGCCAGAATCACGCCGTCGGCGATCGCGAGCGCACTGGCGATCGTGAAGTCTGCGTCCACGACGAACACCGCGCCGTTGCGGTAGACGATGTCTGCTGTAGTCATTGTTGTCTCCTGGGTTGTGGAATCAGAAAGCTACGGGTGCCATTGCGACAATCATGAGAATGGAACCGGCCGCAGCACGACGGCCCGAGCGGCTCCTGTGAAACATGTTCAGCGTCAGACCGACCCAGGTGGCAAGCAGGGCCAGTACGACGAGACTCGGATCGAGACCTACGCCATGCCGATGCGCCTGCGCAGCCGATACTGCCTCAGGCACCGAATGGACATGGATCGAGGGTGTCAGCAACAGCAGGACCGCCATACAGGTCAGGTCGACGACGCACGGACCCGACTGCGGCGGAGGCGAAATACCCCCGGTTACGTACAGAGCCGCGATGATGAGGGCAAGACTCGCCGGAATCACCATCGTGGCATCCATGCCGAACACCACCATGGCGGCCATGACGGTGCCCATGCACAGGTGAGCCCACCGGACTCGCCCCGTGTGGTTGCGGCGTCCGATCAGGGGCAGCACCGCACCCACTGCACCCACCGCCATCAGCACCGTCATGACCATCGGTGTCAGGCCGTCGGCTCGAGATCTCGAGCGCGAGATCCGGTCATCCGAGCTACGAGGATCCCGCCGACGAAGAATGCCGCGACGACGATCAACAGCAGGGCGGCGAGCACTCCCGAACCGCCGATGAGCAGCGTGAAGTTGTCCAGCACGAGGCCGAGAATCGCCACCAACCCCACGGTTCCTAGTGCCGGGGCCACAACGGTGTGCCAGGTGCGCGTGTCCACGGTCGATCGACGGAAGAACGCGATGATCGCGCCGCCGGTGAGGATCATCAGAACCAGGATGCTCACGGTGGCCAGTCCGGACATCCAGGTGAACAGTTCCAGCACCGGGTCTGCGCCTGCTGCCGCGAAGACCACGAGAACCAATGCTGCCGAGGCGGTCTGGAACAGCGATCCCATGTGCGGGGAGCCGTGCTGAGAGTGGGTGCGCGCCAACATCGACGGGGCGACGCCCTTGCGGGCCAGTGCGAACACGTACCGTCCGATTGCGTTGTGGAATGCCAACAGGGCGGCGAAGAGGCTGGTGACCAACATGATCTCCATGATGTCCGCGGACACCGGGCCCAGGTACTGGGCGGCAGCGGCGAAGGTCAATCCCGCCGTATCGTCGGCGGCGGCCTGCGCGACGGATGCACTGCCGAAGGCGAGCACCACGGCCCAACTCGACACCGCGTACACCAGTCCGATGGTGACGACCGCGGCGTAGGTCGCGATCGGAACGGTCCGCGTGGGGTTACGCGCCTCCTCGCCGTAGATCGCGGTGGCCTCGAAGCCGATGAACGACGCGATGGCGAACATCAGGGCGATTCCCGGCGATCCGCTGAAGAAGGCCGAGGGAGTGAACGATTCGACGTCGATGCCCGCGGCACCTCCCTTGGCGAACACCGCCACCGACAGGATCACGATGATGCCGATCTCGAGCACCAGCAGTACTCCGAGCACCTTGGCACCGAGATCGATGCTGCGGTAGCCGAGCAGCGCCACGATCGTGACGAGACCGAGTGCCCACAACCACCAGGGCAGGTCGGGTCCGCCGTACTTCACGACCAGGCTGTCGACGGTCGATGCGGCGAGGCCGTAGATGCCCGCTTGAATGGCGGTGTACGTCAGTAGCGCCAGACCCGCGGCGCCGAGGCCCATGGTTCTCCCGAGCCCCTTCTCCACGTAGGCATAGAACGCGCCGGTGTCCACCATGTGTCTGCTCATGGCCGCGTACCCGACGCTGAAGATCAGCAGGACGACTGCCGCGACGATGTAGGCGAGCGGAGCGCCCGCCCCGTTACCTGTCGCGATCATGACCGGCAGGGCCCCACCGATGGCGGTCAACGGCGCTGCAGCGGCGATGACCAGGAACACGATCCCGACGACACCGATGGAACCGCGTAGCGCGCCTGCCGTCGAATTCGGTTGGCGCTCAGACATTCTGCTCACCGCTTTCGCAGCTCGAGGCGGAGCAGTGCGCGGACGTCGTTCTCGGCACATCGAGGGTGGGGTTGCGATCGAAGAATCCTGCGGGCTTCAGTTTGAAGCCGGTGTAGTCCACCGGCATGATCGGCCAGTCCTCGGGCCGCGGGAAGTGGGTGAGCCCGAACGTGTGCCACAGCACGATGTCCTCGTCGACGAGGCTGCGGTCCGATGCGACGAATGCCGGCAGACCCGCTCCACCGTGGTGCTGGTTGACGAAATCACCTGCGGCATAACGTTCGCTTCGATCGAACTGCGTCACCCAGAGATGCTTGGTGGCGAACGTGGCGCGTCGCGCGATCGACGAGTTGTCGTCGGCGAGAAGCAGCGGCTGCCCCTCGGGGTGCAGCGTGTATCCGACGGGCTTTCCGAGACGGCTCAGCGAGGTCGGATTGGTGACGTGCCAGACGCGGCCTACCGTGCCGTCGGCAATGCGTTGCGCCTCGGATTCGGTGGCGAGTGGGGTGTGTTGCAGAGCAAAGGCGTTGCCGTGCAGGTTGTCCGGGCCCATCGGTACTCGGCGGGTCTCGATCTCCTCGACGGAGTTACCGATGCCGTCGACCATCATGTCCAGTCGCGCACTGAACAGGTGCTGGTGGCACGGCGCTCCGAGTCCCGGGGCGATCTCTGTTGCGTACGGGTAGTCGCCGCCGGGATGCCCGGAGGTGAAGACGATTCCCGTTGCCTTGACCTCGAATTCGAGGGTGCCGTCGAGGTAGAGGTACCAGAAGAATCCGTAGTCGTAGTTGCCGATGGTGGTGAAGAAGGAGATCACGAGTCGGCGCTGACGACGGGTCTCCTGCGATCCCGACCACAGATCGGTGTGCTTCCACAGCACCCCGAAATCCTCCTCGTGCATGCACACGGCGTTGGTCAGAGTTTTCGGGTTGCCGAATTCGTCGGCGATCACGGCGTCGAAGTACGTGATGTCTCCGACGCAGTCGCAGCCGAGTTCGAGTGAGTTCGCGTACCGTCCCACCAGGTACTCACCGGTGTCGAAGTAGTTCTGCCACGACCGAACGGGCGACGGATCGCCATAGGGGACAACCATTTCGGCGATCGAAGCGCGATGGATGATCGGACGCACGGTACCGTCGTCCTCGAACCCGATCTGGTGCAGCACCAGACCTTCACGCACGTCGAAGCCGACTCGGAAGGACCACTTCTCCCAGTCGACGCGATTGCCTCGAACCGTGAAGCTCGGACCGTCGGGTTGGGTGATCTCGATCGGCTTTTGCGTGGTGCGCAGCGGGCCGGTGACAGCCAGATCGTCGAAGTTTCCCGATTCCTCCGGGATGGGAACCACACCCAGGTCGACAACCTTGTCCACCGTCCGATTCATCACGTCGACGAACGCGACCAGCCCGTCGATGGGATGGGCCCACGCGTGATCGGCGGGGTAGTCCTGCCGAAAGGCCAAGCCGCGCAGTATGCGTCGGCCGTGCTCGCCCGGGTAGTCGAACACACCTGCCGACAGGGGTGCCACTCGAACGTCGGCTACGTCCAGTCCGCGGGCTGCCAGCGCTGCGAGCCAATCCGGATCGGTGGAGAGCACCTTCTCTACGAGCTCGAATTCCTCGTCGAGCACCGGCATCTGGCCGTCACGGATGGCATCGAGGCGGGTGGAGCCGATCACCTGACGCTCGTCGAGGGAGACAAGAAGGTCGACGGCATCGGGTGTCGAGATGTCGTGCAACAGCACCCGGAAGGTGCGCCGGGTGGTCGGTTCGGCGACGTACAGCTCGGCCTTCTCCGGTTCGTCCAGTCCGACGTAGACGAACCTGGTTGCAGCCGTGACGAATCCGGCGGCGTCGACGATGTCTCGAACCTGCGCGATCTCGTCTTCGGTGGGCAACGACAAGGCATGGTCGATTGCGTGGGGCGTGAGGGTTGGCATGAGTGTTCCTCGAGGTCAGGTGTTGGTTCTACATACGTTGAATAACGAAGGCATACGAGAGAGCGCGGGTCGCCCGCACACAGGATGGCTACAGCTGAGCTATGAAGCGGTCGAGCATCTCGAACTGACGGTCGGCAGTGGTGTCGTCGGGGGTGAGCACGCCGAGAATCTGCATACCCATCATCATGTTGAGCAACATTTCGACGGCGAGATCGACATCGAAGTCGCCGGCGTCGCCTTCTGCGCGAGCCTGCTCGAGAAACTCCGCCATCCGCGCCCGCCACGACACCAAGGATCGATGGTTCGTGTCGTCCATGTGCTCGTCGTACATCGCGCGCTGCCACAGCGAGACTGCAATTCTCGCCTCGAGCAGAGTCTCCTCGGTCGTCGGCATCACTTCTCGACAGAAGATGCGGAGGGCATCGAATCCCGTTGCGTCGCCTAGAGCTTCGTCGATACGGCGGTTCGTTGCCTCGAAGACGTGCTCGAATGCGGTTCGGAGAATCTCGTCCTTGCCTGCGAAGTAGTGGCTCAGCGCACCGTTCGTGTACCCCGCCTCGGTCGCGATGTCCCGCATGTTCGCGGCATCGATCCCCTTGGCAGCGATCAAACGCCAGGTTGCCGCGGTGATCGCGCGGCGGCGTTCGTCGTGATCCACGAGCTTCGGCACAGCCCTACGGTAGCGGCTCCCTGCTGGGACCTAGGGTTCGGGCATCGTCATCATCGCCTTCCGATCCGTTCGGACGTTGTTCTACGTCCGTTGAACTAAATCTTGCGACCTGCTCGTTACGAATCGCGTGTCCTTCCGTAAACACCGCGTTACCCCAGGTGAGCGGAAACTCGACCCCTGCTACGAAGTTCCGCTCACCTGCGAAGCTCTACAGGACGATCGTGACAACCTTCTCCTCGGTGTTGGCCTCGATGCCGGCCCACCCGAGCTCACGGCCCGTGCCACTGGTCTTCATGCCGCCCCACGGGAGCGCGGGATCGATTGCGGCCCAACCGTTCACCCACACCGCTCCGGAGCGCACCCGAGCCGCGAGAGTGTGGGCGCGCGAGACGTCGCGGGTCCAGATGCTCGCAGCCAATCCGTATACCGTGCCGTTGGCGATGGCGATGGCCTCGTCCGCCGTGTCGAACGGAATCACCGTGCCGACCGGCCCGAAGATCTCCTCCTGGGCGATCTTCATATCGTTGTCCGCATCGGCGAAGATCGTCGGCTCGACGAAGTACCCGGCCCCGTCCGGCCGGCCACCACCGGCCGCCACGCGCGCGCCGCCGTCGCGTCCGGCCTTGATGTACCCCAGCACGCTGTCGCGCTGCTTCGCGTTGACCAGTGCCCCCATCGTCGTCGACGGATCGAACGGATCGCCCAACACCTGAGCCGACGCCGCAGCGGCCAGACCGTCGACCACCTGCGAGTACAGCGAACGGTGCACCAGCACCCGGGTACCAGCCGCACACACCTGGCCCTGGTTGAAGAACAGTCCCATCGCGGTTCCGTTGATCGCCGCCTCGAGATCCGCGTCCTCGAGAATGATCTGCGGGGACTTCCCGCCGAGCTCGAGAGTCGTTCGCTTGAACGTGTCGGCAGCCTTCTTCGCGATGAGCCTGCCGACCCTCGGGCTACCGGTGAAGCTGATCTTGTCGACGTCCGGATGGCCGACCAACGCGTCGCCGGTCACTTCTCCCAGTCCTGGAACGACATTGACGACACCACCGGGCAGACCGGCCTCGTCCATCAGACGCGCGAGATGCAGGATGGACAGTGGCGCATCCTCCGGCGGCTTGACGACGAGGGTGTTTCCCGCGGCCAGCGCGGGCGCGAGCTTCCATGCGGCGATCATCAGCGGGGTGTTCCACGGAACGATCGCGCCGATCACTCCGACGGGCTCGCGCACGGTGTACGAGTGCGTCGGCTGCCCGAAGTAGCCCGCCGTGGGGATTGAACTTCCGGTGATCTTGTCGGCCCAGCCGGCGAAGTGCCGAAAAGTGGCTGCAGCATTGGGGATGTCGAGCATCGCCGGTTGCCCCACCGGCTTACCGACATCGAGGGCCTCGAGCCGCGCCAACAGATCGCCGTCGCGCTCGATCAGATCGGCAATTCGATTGAGCAGCTGTCCGCGGACCACTCCGGGCGTGGCACCCCATTCGCCACCGAGCTGGGCGCGAGCCGCACGCACCGCAGCATCGACGTCCGATGCCGTGGCTGCAGCAACCTCGGCCAGTGGCTGTTCCGTCGTGGGGTTGATGTCGGTGAACGTGCCTCCGTCGGAAGCGCCGTGCCACTGCCCTGCGATGTAGAGCTCGGTGGCGGTGTTTGTCGGCAACGACGGTGCGGCCGATTCTTGAACTGCGGTCATATTTACAAGCTCCTTCTCGGGTGCCGATCGCGGCACCTGTGGCGTGTCCGGTCCAGACTGCGCCCGGACAGACGAGAAGGTCTTGTGTGATCGCGCACACATTGTGCGATAGATGCGCACCGCCGACCGACCTCCACTCGTGACGATCGTGTGTCCACACACCCGGCCCCGGTTACCGCAGTGTTTCGGCATCCGGCCGTGCGACGGAGAGTCAATTTTTCCGACACATCGAGGCCATCGAATGGCCTTTCAGCAGGCAAAACTGGGGCACTCCCCAACGAAAGGCCCTTCCATGAACCACCATCAGTTCCGCGCCGCAGCAGTCCAGGCCGCGCCGATCTTTCTCGATCTCGACGCCTCGATCGACAAGGCGATCGGCCTGATCGAGGACGCAGCTCGCGCCGGAGCCGAGCTCGTCGCGTTTCCCGAGACCTACCTGCCCGGCTACCCCTGGTACATCTGGCTCGACGCACCGGCATGGGGATTTCAGTTCACGCAGCGCTATTTCGACAACTCGCTCGAGTACGGGACACCACAAGCCGACCGAATTGCACAGGCCGCCAAAGACAATCGCATCATGGTCGTGATGGGCCTGAGCGAGCGGTACAAGGCCAGCCTCTACATCGCGCAGTGGATCATCGACGCGGAAGGCAAGACCGTCGCGATGCGTCGCAAGCTCAAGCCGACGCACGTAGAGCGCACCGTCTACGGCGAAGGCGACGGCTCCGATCTGTCGGTGTACGACACCGATCTCGGACGCGTCGGCGCTTTGTGCTGCTGGGAGCACCTGCAACCGTTGTCGAAGTACGCGATGTACTCCCAGAACGAGCAGATTCACGTCGGCGCGTGGCCGAGCTTCTCGCTGTACACCGGCGCGGCATACGCCCTCGGACCCGAGGTCAACACCGCAGCGAGCCGCATCTACGCCGTCGAGGGAGGCTGCTTCGTCATCAGCCCGTGCGCGACGGTCTCGCCGGAGATGATCGAGATCATGTGCACCGACGACGCCAAGCGCGCGATGCTCACCGCAGGCGGCGGGCATGCTCGGATCTTCGCGCCGGATGGACAATTGATGCACGAACCACTCGCACCCGACGCCGAAGGCCTGGTGTTCGCCGACATCGACACCAGCTCGATCTCGATTGCCAAGGCTGCTGCCGATCCCGCCGGCCACTACTCCCGCCCCGACGTGACGCGGTTGTGGCTCAACAAGACTCCCGGCGACCGCGTCGTGTCGGGTGCGCAGCCTGTCGCGAACGCGCGGTACGACTTCACCGAGGACGTCTCCGCCGAGGTACGTCTCGAGATCACCGAGCAGCTCGCTCACGACGAGGACGCCGCCCGTGTCTGACCTCGAATCCGCGATACCCGATCATCTCGTCGGTCCACGGTCGTGTCCGCGCAGAACACCCGAGGGCTACCAGCCGCCCTTCCCGTCGTACGTCGCCCGTTTTCCGGTATCGACCGAGCGAGTCGTGATGGGCTACTTCGGAATACAGGGCATGCCCGACACCTCCCCGTGGGGTGACGAAGGCCCACCCCGGACGGACCGGGCGCGCTACACCGACGAGGAAGGCGTCGACACGACGGTGTTCATCGGCTACTGGGACGACACGGCGGATTTCGACGTGTGGTTCGACTCCGTCGGTCAGCACTGGACGAGCACCAGAGGCCGCTTCGTCGAGATCATCAGACCGACGGTCGATCGCTACGAAACACTGTTCTCGTCGGTCGGCCGGATGGAAGGCATTGCCGCACTCACCGATTCTCTCAGCGGAGAGATCGAAGAACATGCCTACTGGGGCGGGGTTCGAGATCGAATCCCGTTGTCGCAGAGCGACTCACTCGCTCCCAGCGGAGAACCGGAACTCGTTCGCGATGGCGACAGAGTCACAATCGTTCCGCATCACAACATCTGCCTCATCCGATCAGGGCAGGATTGGGCGGACACGGCCGGATCCGAACGTGAGATGTATCTGCACGATGTCGAGCCCGTTCTCCGTGCCGGAATGGATTTCCTTCGCGACGACGGCCTGGACATCGGCTGCTTCGCCAACCGATACATGACGGTGGTCGACGACAACGGCGTCGATACCGACAAGTCGTTCGGCGTGAGTTGGTGGCGCAGTCTGAGCGAATTGGAGTCGTGGGCCGAGTCCCATCCGACGCACGTGGCCATCTTCGCTGCTGCGCTGAAGTATCTGTCCACGATGGGTCCCGCGGCGTCACTGCGGCTCTATCACGAGGTCACCGTCGCCGCGGCGGAGGAACAGTACTTCGAGTACTTCGGTTGCCACGACCGCACAGGTCTACTGCGCACCGCTGCAGAGCGTTCTACTCTGTGACGAGACGGGAGGTACCTGACATGGGCGATCCGCTGCGCACCGATTCGGTGGACCAGGCCGACAGCGTCGACTTCTGGACGGCGGCGGTGAGCCGCACGTATGTCGATCTCGAATGCACGATTCCGGAGGACGCGTCGACGATCACCGGGCACATCGAATCCACCGGGCTCGCGACACTCGGTTTGTCGCGGGTGACCGCGACGGCCCAGAACGTGCTGCGGACGCCTGCAGGTATCTCCCGGACCAGTGAGGACTACTTTCTGGTCAGTGTGCAGACGTCGGGAACCGGGCTGATCGCCCAGGACGAACGGACGGCAGTTCTGGAGCCAGGAGATTTCGCGCTCTACGACTCGACGCGTCCGTACACCCTTCGTTTCGACGACCCTTTCTCCCAGTACGTGCTGATGCTTCCCGGTGCGACGCTGCGAACGCTCGTGAAGGACACGGGTTCCCTGACCGCGCGGGCGGTCTCGGGGCGCCGCGGGGCAGGGAAGCTCCTCGTCAGCATGATCTCGTCGATCATGGACGATGTCGACATGAGCGCTGCCTCTACCGAGGCCGTCTCGCAGAGCGTCGAGTACATCCTGGTCGCTGGCCTGGTCGGGCTGACCGGTGTCGAGAAGCCTGCACCCTACGCAGCCTCCGAACGGCTGGGCGAGATCAAGCGTGCCATGACGGCGCGGCTGCGGGATCCGGACCTGACAGTGACGGAAGTTGCGGCCTCGCTGCACTTGTCGCTGAGTACGGTTCATCGAGCGTTCGCCGGTGAACCGTGCACCGCCAGTGAATGGATCTGGATGCAGCGACTCGACGGCGTGAAGCGGGCACTGTGCGAGCCACAGAACGGCCGCACCACGATCGGCGCACTTGCGGCATCGTGGGGATTCACCGACCCGGCCCATTTCAGCCGCGCATTCCGCACCCGGTTCGGCTGCACCCCCAAAGACTTTCGCGACGGCAACCGCAGCTGAGCCGGCTCAGATCCCGAGCG
Organism: Rhodococcus sp. NPDC076796; assembly: GCF_040702765.1. Classification (NCBI taxonomy): domain Bacteria; kingdom Bacillati; phylum Actinomycetota; class Actinomycetes; order Mycobacteriales; family Nocardiaceae; genus Rhodococcus; species Rhodococcus sp. NPDC076796. The sequence goes on from NZ_JBFBMS010000002.1 coordinate 687,688, forward strand.
AACCAGCCAATGTCGGCCAACTCTTGGGCAGCTGCTCCACCCAGTACGGCCACGAGTGAGTTCCGGTATCGGTGAAGTCGAACGTCGCGGGAATGTTCAGCTGGCCAAGTCGATCCGCAAGTCTATGGGTGCAGTAGTTCGCGCCCACCTCGATGATTCCGCCCAACACAACCACGTCCAATGCCTCTACGCTGTCGAAGCTCTCGTGCCGCCCCGGCGCTCCTGTTCCCACCGATACGTACACGTCGGTGCCGCGCAGGCTTTCGGCGTTGACCACCGAATCGTGTTGCACCCAGGCAGGATCGAGCGGGCCACCCCACATGTTGTCGGCGTTTCCGCCGAATGCTCCGACGATCGCGCGAATACTCGCCTGCCCCATGGGCTCCGAGGAGGCGAAACAACCGCTGTACGACGCCACCCCGGAGTAGAGGTCGGGGTTACGTGCGGCCAGCATCATGGCCGACTGTGCCCCCATCGACAGTCCGGCGATCGCGTTGCGTCCGTTGCCGTCGACGGCGGCGTCGATCAGCGGCGGAAGCTCCTCGGTCAGGAACGTCTCCCACTGGTATCGGCCGAGTTTGGGATCGTCCCGTTGCCAGTCGGTGTAGAAGCTGCCCGGTCCGGCCAGGGGTAGGACGACGTTGACGTTCTTGTCGGCGAAGAATTCGGCCGCTCCGCCCTTGCGCAGCCACATGCTGTTGTCGGGGTCCTCTTCGCCGATGCCGCTGAGCATGTAGAGCGTCGGCCGTGGTCCGGATTTCGCAGCGGGGGTAAGCACCTGGACCTCGACGACGGCCCCCATCGCGGGCGATTCCACGCTCAGCGTTCGCAGGGTCTCCGACGCGATCGACGTGTCGACGATCCGAGCGACCGGCTCGACGGGATCGGCCGTCGCGACGCCCACCGAGGAAACGGACAGCGCTGCGGCGACGACGAACGGGGTGAAGATGCGTCGACGACGCATGGCGATCCTCTCGAGAGTTGTCGTAGGGCGGGAGTTGTCACAAGGCGGGAGTTGTCACAAGAAAATGGCGAAGCGCATGGAGCATTACACAGCAACCGACCGGATGGAATGCCGAACGAAAATTCGCCGATTCGGACCGACCGGGACTCTGACAACACCTCACCGCACGAGCATTCGCCCTTCTTTGCAACATCTTTCAGGCATCGAGTTGCGACTTTCGGCATCGCATCGTCCACTAATTGTTAGTGCACTAACCAATTCTGGTAGCCTGGGCCCCGTGACGACCACCGAAGATCCGCTCGCGCTCGATCGTCAGGTCTGCTTCGCGCTCGCCGTCGCCAACCGTGCCGTGCTGTCGGTGTATCGGCCACTGCTCGAGCCGATGGGGCTGACGCATCCGCAGTATCTGGTGATGCTGGCACTGTGGGGCGAGTCGCCGATGTCGGTCAAAGCCATCGGATCTGCCCTGCAACTCGACTCCCCCACCCTCTCACCGCTGCTCAAGCGTCTGGAATCGATGGGGTTGCTCACCCGCAATCGAAGCGCCGAGGACGAGCGCGTTCTGCTCGTCGCGCTCACCCCGGCCGGGGCCGCGCTCCGCAAGAAGGCCGAGAAAATTCCACCCGCCGTCGTGGCGAAGCTCGGCGCGTCACTGGCCGAGCTCGACGAGCTACGACGCGTCCTCACCCGTGTCAACGACGCGGCCATCGCAGCAGGAGCATTGTCGTGAACACTCGCCCGACTCGCACCCGTCCGTCCTTCGGCCAATGGCTGGGTTACGCCGTCCTCGGCCGCAAACTCCCCGACGAGATGCAGGAGTGGGTTCGACGCGATCTCGTCGGGCCGGGTGCGACGCCGCGTCACATCCTGCGGTCGATGATTCCGTTCCTGCCGATCTTCATCGGATTCTTCGTCCTCTTCCCCGGAGCGATTTGGCTACGCGCCTCGATGGTGTTGCTCAGTCTGCTGCTCGCGCTGTTCTACACAGCGGCGTACATGGACCAGAACCGGGCCCGACGCCTCGAAATCCACGGGCTCCCGGCCGATCTGAAGAGCGAGAAGAAGACGGCCGAACTGGAACGGGAACGCGAGAACTATCGCCGCAATCACTGACGCTCTCGGCTGAGCCCGGCGGTGAAGTCGTCGATGATCATGCTGGCCAGGTCGCGGGTCTTGCGGTTGGAGTTCTGTGACAGATCGGTCAGCTGGGTGAACGCGGCATCTTCGTCGATGCGGTACACCGACATCAGGATTCCGACTGCGCGGCCGATCGTTCCGCGGGTGTCGAGGGCCGCACGAAGCGTCGACGCCTGGTTGTCGCTTTCGTCGATCAGCTGTTCACGCATCCGGGACAGTTCGAGGTGAACGCGCACTCGGGCCACGAGTTCCCGATCGTGGAACGGTTTGACGATGTAGTCCTCCGCCCCGCGGCCGAGGCCGTCGAGCACGAAGTCGGTTCCTGCCCGCGCGGTCAACAGGATGACCGGTACTCGCTTCAGCATGTCGTCACGCCGTATGTCGTCGACCAGTTCCAGTCCGCTGCGGCCGGGAAGCATCACGTCGGACAGCACGAGCCCCGGCTTCGTCGATCGCGCCCGTTCGAGAGCAGTGTCGATGTCTCCTGCCGTGGTGACGGACCAACCTTCGGCAATCAGCAAGCGCACGAGGTAGTTCCGCAGATCGACGTTGTCTTCCACGAGCAGGATGTCCGCGCGGTCGGCAGTCACCGTCGCCGAGTCGTTCGAGGCGAAGATCGCCGACACCGAATCGGCAGCGGTGGCGGGCCGGTCCAGGGCCGCGGCGGCTTCCACCGGCAGGCGCGGCACCACAACGGTGAAAGTACTGCCCCGGCCCACCTCGCTGTCGACCTCGATGCGCCCGCCGAGGGCTGTGAGAAGGTCCGATACGAGGGCGAGCCCGATCCCGGATCCTTCGATACTGTGCGCGCCGGAGCGTTCCACGCGGTGAAACCGCTCGAAGATGCGCGGCAGATCCTCGCCGGGGATGCCGAGCCCGGTATCGGCCACCACGAGCCGAACAGCGTCGGTGTCGCCCGTCAGGCGTACCGAGATCCGGCCGGACGGGGTGTACTTCACGGCATTCGCGACGAGGTTGAACACGATCTTCGACCACATCTCGGAGTCGATGAGCACAGTCACGTCCTCGGCTGTGTCGGAGACGAGCTCGAGCCCCTGATCCGACGCGACCGCCGCGAACATGGACACGCAGTCGCGCGTCACCGCGGCGAGATCGGTCGGCTCGAAACGTGCGACGAGTTGCCCGGCATCCGCGCTGACCACGTCCAACAGGTCGTCGACGAGTCGGCGCAGTCGCATCGACGCACGGTGAACGACGTCGAGGGACTCTCGATCGGACTCCGACAGCGTCGACGACGCACTCTCGCGCACCGAGGCCAACGGACCGGCGAGCAGCGTCAGCGGCGTGCGGAATTCGTGACCCACAGTTTCGAGCAGCCGCGTCTTCGCCTCGTCGGCCTCGGCCAGCGCCTCGACGCGTCGTCTCTCCATCTCGAAGGCATGCGAGGCAGTCAGTGCGGTGGACACGCGTTCGGCGACCACCCCGCAGAACGAGACGATCGCCTCGTCCACCACGCGATGACCGCTGACGCCGATCAACAGCGCCCCGACCGGTTCGATCCGACCCGCCATCGTCAACGGCGTCACGACCGCCTGTGGGACGTTTCCGACTACCTTCGCAACCTCGCAGGGCACCGATCCGTCCACCACCCGCAGAACGTCTGCGCACTCCCACGTCGACGCCTCGAAACCGGCCTCACCGTTGACTGCTACCCGTGTCAACCGGCCGTCCTCGGCCAGGTCCGCGCGCAGGTAGGCCGCCACCAGCGGGAATTCACGGGGCTCGCTTCCCAGAACCTCCACAGCGGCCCGGGCGATGCCGGGCGGGCCCGTCCCGTCGCCGGTGTCGAGTGAACCGAGTCGCAGCAATACGCTCATCCGCCGCTGGCCGAGAACCTGCATCGTGTCGTCGATCGGGGCGACGAACACTCCGAGAACAGTGTTTCCCGGTCCACGAATCGGGCTGTAGGAGAGGGTCCAATACGTCTCCTCGAGGAAGCCGTAGCGGTCCATCATGAACAGATGTCGGGCGCGGTGGACGGACTCGACGTTGTCGACCACCTGGAGAACCATGGGCCTTACGACATCCCATACCTCGGTCCAGCACGTACTCGCGCGCTGGCCGGCAGCGGCAGGAAACTTGTCCCCGAGGAAATCGGTATACGTGTGGTTGAAGATCTGCACCAGCTGCGGGCCCCACCAGATCAGCATCGGGATCGTCGACGGCATGACGGTACGTACGGCCGTCACCAACTCCTGCGGCCAGCTCTCCACCGGCCCCAAATCGGTCGCCGACCAATCCAGCTCGCGAAAACGCGCGTCGGTGGCGTTGTCACCCGGAAACAGCTCGTCCAACTGGACCGAACTGCCATCGGGTTGTGGGGAAGTCATCGCATCGTCCTTCGTCACTTGCGGCCGCCGGTGTCCGGCGGGCGCAACCTAGCAATCGATACTAGCCGAACGACCGGTATGCAGGCGTTTCGCTCGTCCCTTACGGGGGTACTGCCGCGAGCATGCCCTCCTCATCCAGTCTCCCGTATCCCCTGGGCGTCTCGCGTCTGTCGAACGACGGTGCCAACCTTGCCGTCTACTCCGAAACAGCGGACTCGGTCTCCGTGGTCGTATTGAACGATGACGGAACAGAGCGCAGTACAACTCCTTTGACGCAGCTCACCGGCCACGTCTTCCACGATCTGGTTCCCGATGTGACGCCGGGTGCCCGCTACGGGCTGCGCGTCGACGGCCCGTGGGATCCCGCGTCGGGGCTGCGGCACAACTCGGCGAAGTTGCTGCTCGACCCGTACGCCACCGCCGTCACCGGCCAGGTCGATTGGAACGAGTCGGTCTTCTCGCATCTGCATGCCGAGCCGGAGACCCGCAACGACGAGGACTCGGCACCGCACATGCCGTATTCCGTTGCCGTGCAGTCGAATTTCGACTGGTCGGGAGACGAGTCACCGCGTACGCCGTTGGACCAGACGGTCGTCTACGAGGTGCACGTGAAGGGATTCACCGCCACCAATCCCGATGTGCCCGAGGATATTCGCGGCACCTACGCCGGCCTGGCGCACCCCGCCGCGATCGCGCATCTCAAGCGCATCGGCGTCACCGCAGTGGAGTTGCTACCGATCCACCAGTTCGTCCAGGATTCGCACCTGCTCGAAGAGGGCCGACGCAACTACTGGGGATACAACTCCATCGGCTTCTTCGCCCCGCACAACGAATACAGCAGCAGCGGCGACACCGGCGGCCAGGTGGACGAGTTCAAGGCATTGGTCAAAGCCATGCACGACAACGGTATCGAGGTCATTCTCGACGTCGTCTACAACCACACCGCCGAGGGCAATCATCTCGGACCGACGCTCTCGCTCAAGGGAATCGACAACGGCTCGCACTACCGACTGGTCGACGACGACCGGAGCGCGTACTACGACACCACCGGCACCGGCAACAGCCTCAACGTCGGCCACCCCGCGGCCCTGGCCCTCATTCTCGACTCACTGCGCTACTGGGTGACCGAGATGCACGTCGACGGCTTCCGCTTCGACCTCGCCAGCACCCTGACTCGTCAGGACTCGGACCTGAACGTGCACAGCGCTTTTCTGAGCCTCGTACATCAGGATCCGACGCTCGCCCCGGTCAAGCTGATCGCCGAACCGTGGGACACCCAGGGCTACCAGGTGGGCGGATTCCCGGCCCGCTGGTCGGAGTGGAACGGCAAGTTCCGCGACGACGTCCGTGACTTCTGGCGCGGCGAGAGCGGCGCACTGCCTGCGCTGGCTCAGCGCGTCACCGGCAGCCCCGACGTCTACGAGAGCACCCGTCGACCCACGTTGGCGAGCGTCAACTTCATCACCGCACACGACGGTTTCACGTTGGCCGACTTGAACTCCTACGACGACAAGCACAACGAGGAGAACGGCGAGGACAGCCAGGACGGCGAGTCCGACAACCGCTCGTGGGGCTGCGGGGCCGAGGGCCCGACCGACGACGAGGGCGTCAACGCGCTGCGGGCCCGCCAGCAACGTAACCACCTGGCCACGCTGCTGCTCTCGGCCGGAGTTCCGATGATCCTCGGCGGCGACGAGCTCGGCCGAACGCAGAACGGCAACAACAACGCCTACTGCCAGGACAACGAGGTCTCCTGGTTCGACTGGAGCACAGCCGATCAGGAACTCATCGACTTCACTACCCACCTCATCGCGCTCCGTCAGGAACACCCGGCCCTGCGCCCCACGTGGTTCCGGCACGACAGCGATTCCGAAGAAGAGGGAGCCGGTCCGGACACCGTCGACTTCTACCGCGCCGACGGTGAGAAGCTGTCCGACGAGGACTGGTCGGACGGCAACGCCCACAGCATCCTGGTGTTGATGCGCGCAGGCGAGGGCGACGCGTCGTTCGCGTGGATGGTCAATGCCTCACCCGGGACCGTGGATTTCACCTTGCCGAAGGGCATGTGGACTCTGTCGACCTCGAGTGACCCGGACCAGGCATACGAGGCCGGTGGCCCGTCCATCCTGATCCGGGAGCATTCGTTCACATTGCTGCAGGGCTGATCCAGCAGCGGTCCTGGCGTTCCAGGACCGCTGCTGTCAGCGTTGTCAGCTCACGCCGAGACGCACGTCCGGTGCTCCGAGACGAGCCGCATCGGCGGTGTCGTCGTCGGGCTGTTCCTGCGAATCGCGTTCTGCGAGAACGCGAAGCCGGTAGTGCTCGATTTCCTCGGCCACGTGCTGCGCATCCCATCCCAGGATCGGTGCGACGAGATGCGCCACTTCCTGTGCAGCCGCCTCACCGCGGTCGGGGACCTCGATGGAGATGCGCGTACGACGGGTCAGGATGTCGTCGAGATGTTGCGCGCCTTCGTGACTGGCCGCATAGACCACCTCCGCCTTGAGGTACTCCGGTGCACTTTCGAGAGGATTGCCGAGCTCCGGATCGGCGTCGATCAGATCCAGCAGCTCACCCATCAGCGTGCCGTACCGACCGAGCAGATGCTCGACGCGTGAGACGCGCATACCGGTGCGCTCGGCCGTCAGGGCCCGGGAGTTGAACGCCCCGAGGTAGCCGTCGGCACCGACGAGCGGAATGTCCTCGGTGACGCACTTCGGTACCGTCCGTTCGAGCCCGTGGACCGCGGAATCGACTGCGTCCTTGGCCATCACGCGATAGGTGGTGTACTTGCCACCCGCGATCACCGTCAGCCCTCGTACCGGGCTGGACACCGCATGCTCACGCGAGAGCGTGCTGGTGGAGTCCGATTCGCCGAACAGCAACGGTCGCAGTCCCGCATACACACCCACGACGTCGGTGCGGTCCAGCGGATCGGCCAGCAGCTTGTTTACGTGGCCCAGAATGTAGTCTATGTCGCTCTGGCTCGCGGCCGGGTGGGCCAGGTCGAGCTTCCAGTCGGTGTCGGTGGTGCCGATGATCCAGTGACTCCCCCACGGAATGACGAACAGCAGACTCTTCTCGGTTCGGGTGATGATGCCGGTGGCACTGTTGATGCGATTGCGTGGCACCACCAGGTGCACGCCCTTGGAGGCACGAACCTGGAACTGTCCACGGCCACCGACCATCTGCTGCACCTCGTCGGTCCAGACACCGGCCGCGTTGATGACCTGCTTGGCCCGGACCTCGAAGGAGCGGCCCGTTTCGAGGTCACTGGCCACGACGCCGACGACCTTGTCGTCCTCCCGCAGGAAGCCCGTGACGCGAGTGCTGTTGGCGCACAACGCGCCGTAGGCAGCGGCGGTACGAGCGAGCATCATCGTGTGCCGGGCGTCGTCCACCTGACCCTCGTAGAACTTCACCGCACCGCGGATCGCCGAGCGCTTGCCGGACGGGAAGGACTCGAGCGTCTTCTTCTTGCCGAGGTGCATGTGATGACTCGGCACGCCGCGTCCGGCACCCATGACGTCGTACACGCCGATGCCGAGTCCGACGTACGGACGGTCGATCACCTTCTCGAGCGGATAGATGAACGGCACCGGGCGAGCGAGGTGCGGGCACAGCTTGTTCAGTACCAGCGAACGCTCCTTCAGTGCCTCGAACACCAACGCGAAGTTGAACTGCTCGAGGTAGCGCAGACCGCCGTGGAACAGCTTGCTCGAGCGGCTGGAGGTGCCGGCCGCGTAGTCACGCGCTTCGAGCAGACCGACCTTCAGGCCGCGCGTGACGGCGTCGAGTGCGGTGCCCGCTCCGACGACGCCGCCGCCGATCACCAGGATGTCGAGCTCTTCGGCTTCCATCCGTGCCAACGCGTCTGCGCGGGACTGCGGGCTCAAAGCCGTTGTGGTGGAACTCATTCTTCATCAACCCAATCGAGAGTACGTGTTACTGCCTTCTTCCAGCCGGCGTAGAGCTTCGCCCGCTGGTCTTCGTCCATGGACGGTGTCCATGTCTTGTCCTCGGCCCAGTTCTGACGGATGTCGTCCTCGCTCTCCCAGTACCCGACGGCAAGGCCGGCCGCGTATGCCGCTCCGAGAGCGGTGGTTTCGGCGACGACGGGCCGGACGACGTCGACGTTCAAGATGTCGGACTGGAACTGCATGAGCAGCTCGTTGACGACCATGCCGCCGTCGACCTTGAGCACCTCGAGATCGACCCCGGAGTCCGCGTTCATGGCCTCGATGACCTCACGCGTCTGATACGCGGTGGCTTCCAGGACGGCGCGTGCGAGGTGCCCCTTGTTGACGAATCGCGTCAGTCCCACGATGGCACCGCGGGCGTCCGACCGCCAGTGTGGGGCGAACAGACCCGAGAACGCAGGGACGAAGTACGCACCGCCGTTGTCGTCCACCGACCGCGCGTCGGTCTCGATGTCCGCGGCCGAGGAGATCATGCCCAGGTTGTCGCGCAGCCACTGCACCAACGAGCCCGTCACCGCGATGGAACCCTCGAGCGCGTACACCGTCGGCTGGTCGCCGATCTTGTAGCAGACGGTGGTGAGCAGGCCGTTCTTGCTCATGACCTTTTCCGTGCCGGTGTTGAGGAGCACGAAATTGCCTGTGCCGTAGGTGTTCTTGGCTTCACCGGGAGACAGGCAGGCCTGCCCGAAGGTGGCTGCCTGCTGGTCGCCCAGGATTCCGGAGATCGGCACTCCGCGGAACGGTCCGCGTTCACGGCCGGTGCCGTACACCTCGGAGCTCGACCTGATCTCGGGCAGCATCGACATGGGAATGCCCATGTCGGCGCAGATGCCCTCGTCCCACTGCAGGGTGTCGAGATCCATCAGCAGGGTGCGCGAGGCGTTGGTCGGATCGGTGTAGTGCAACCCGCCGTCGGTGCCGCCGGTCATGTTCCACAGCACCCACGTGTCCATGTTGCCGAAACACAGTTCTCCCGCTTCGGCTTTCGCCCGTGCGCCGTCGACGTTGTCGAGGATCCACTTGATCTTGGGGCCGGAGAAGTAGGTGGCCAACGGCAGGCCGGTCTTGGCGGTGTACTTGTTGGCGTCGCCGCCGCCGAGTGCGGTGGCGATGCGATCGGTACGGGTGTCCTGCCAGACGATGGCGTTGTAGATCGGCTTGCCCGTCTCGCGCTCCCACACCAGCGCCGTCTCACGCTGGTTGGTGATACCGACTGCGGCGATGTCCTCGCGCGTCAGATCCGCTGCGGCCATGGCACCGGCCGCGACGGCGCGCACGTTGTCCCAGATCTCCGACGCGTCGTGCTCGACCCAGCCGGCCTGCGGGAAGATCTGCTGATGTTCCTTCTGATCGACCGCGACGACGGTGCCCGCGTGATCGAAGATCATGCAGCGTGAAGACGTGGTTCCCTGATCGATCGCGGCGACGTACTTTCCTGCGAACTCGGTCATGGCTTCTCTCCTGTGGTCTGGGTGTCTGCTGGGAGTCGTGATGGCGGCTCGGGCGTCGAACCTTCTTGTTTGCGTAGGTTCTTTCCGATGAGCAGGTCGTACAGGAACACTCCTATCGGTCCGCCTACGAGAGGTCCGACGATCGGGACCCAGAAGTACAGGCCACCGTATTGATCTCGCCAGGCTCCACCGTATCCGGTGATGTACGACGCCAGGCGAGGTCCGAAATCTCGGGCCGGATTGATCGCGTATCCGGCGTTGGTGGCCCATGCGAAGCCGATGGCGACGACGATGAGGCCGACGATCAGTGGGGCCATGTTGGCCATCGGTGCGGTGCCGAGTGAATCGGTCACTGCCACAATGAGGAACAGCAGGATCGCGGTGCCGATGATCTGATCGATCAGCGCCGAGGACACACTGACGGGCAGAGTTCCGTTTCCGGGAAGCGTCGAGAAGATCGTCTGGGTAGCGGTGGTGTGCCCGGGGTCCACTGCGTTGATCATGTCGTTGTAGTTCCAGCGCACCAGCAGCGCGGCCACGAAGGCACCTGCGGTCTGCGCGAGGACGTAGGGCGCAACCATCTTCCAGCTGAATCCGCGGAAGAGTGCGAACGCGATCGTGACCGCGGGGTTGAGGTGCGCGCCGGTGATACGACCCGCGACGTAGATGCCGAACATCACGCCCAGCCCCCATGCCCAGGCGATCGAGTCGTGGTCTCCGAGACTTCCCGATTCACCGCCCGAGACCACCTGCGCGACGACGCCGACGCCGAACAGAATGAGAATCATGGTTCCGGCGAACTCGGCAGCCATGTGCGCCGGCAGTCCCCATTCCGGTTCCTTACGAGCCATTGTGTAGCCTCCGCAAAGTTGGTGATGCACGCCACATTGCGTGCTGTTTGCCACGGTAGACGGCCTGCACTGCGTTGCACAGCTGATGCACATATGTGCAAAGCGGTCGTACACTGCGACTGTGACGGACCAACGAATTACGCCCGAATCGGATCTGCGGACCGGCCATGCCACCCAGGCAGCGCGCCTCTACTACTTCCAGGACATGACGATGGCGGCGATCGGCCGTGAGCTGGGCGTATCTCGTTCGACAGTCTCACGACTCATCACGTTCGCGCGGGCATCAGGACTGGTGGAAATCAAGATCTCCACCCCACTGGGTCAGGCACCACGAATCGAGCGGGCATTCGCCGATCTGTACGACATTCGTGCACATGTCGTCCCCGTGTCGGAAACCGTGGACGAATTGCAACGCCTCGATCGGGTTGCCACCTTCGCAGGCCGATTGCTGACATCGTTCTTCGAGTCCGACATGGTGATGGGCGTCGCCTGGGGAACCACCGTCAGCGCCGTCAGCCGTAAGCTCGCACCCAAACGAACCCACAATTCGACCGTCGTACAGCTCAACGGCGCAGCGAACACCCGCACCACCGGAGTCTCCTACGCCACCGACATCGTCCGAACCTTCGCCGACGCCTACGGCGCTGTGGCACAGGGTTTTCCGGTTCCTGCATTCTTCGATTACCCGGAAACCCGGCAACACCTGTGGCGTGAACGCAGCATCAAGCGAGTACTCGAACTGCAGGATCGGATGAACTTGGCCGTGTTCAGCATCGGCGTCATGAGCGGCGCCGTTCCGAGTCACGTCTACAGCGCCGGCTACCTCGAGCGTGAGGATCGAGCCGAGCTCCAGCGCGACGGCGTCGTCGGAGACATTGCCACCGTGTTCCTGCGCTCCGACGGCAGCCACAACCGAATTGCGCTGAACGACAGATCGAGTGGACCGAGTCTGGATCGACTCAAGGTGGTACCGCGCCGAGTATGCATCGTCGCCGGAGCGTCCAAACTCGATGCCCTCACCGCCGCGCTGCGCGGCGGATTGATCACCGACCTCGTCATCGACGACATCAGCGCGGCCCAGTTGATCCTGCGTTCGCGTGGCTGACCTCTTGCGCTCATCCGATTCTCGTGTCACTCTTTTCTTCATGACAACCGGAAAGGCGGACACCGCCTCCCTCACGTGAGCGCCGTGCCGATGCCGTCGACATTTCCCCGTCGCGGCACATTCAGTGACAATCCCGATGAATACGCCGAAAGCATTCGTGCGGTCTGCGCGCAGCGCGATCGATGGCTCGGCTACGGTCTGAAAGCCGGCCCCTCCGATAGAACGACTGCGGAATCCGCAGTGGCACAACTATATCGGCGATCTGGATACCGGGAGCCGAAGTTCGTCTGGGTGCCCTCGCCCCCAGCCGCGGCAGCGTTGATCGCCGCTCGAACAGCGGCGCAGGATGCACACGTCGGTACCCGGATACCCTCGTTACTGTCCGATTCCCGGCGGCGCATGGACCGTAGAATCGATCGACGACATATCGAATGGCCGAGTCGACACTCCCATCGGGACCCCAACGCGCAACGCGATCTCGAAGCGCGTATCGCCGTCGCACGCCGCTCACCGACGGACGCAGCCCGCGCCGGCATCGGTCCCGATCCGATCATTCGCCGAACCGTACGGAAGTCGTTGCACACCAGCCTCTTCGACGGTGTTGCCACAGCCATCAGATCCCTGGTGCCACACCCTTTCGGCACCATCACCTGGTACGGGCAACAGGAAGCCCATCGCGTCGCCTACTACGACATCTATCGCTCTTTCGACCTCATGACGTTCGGGCGCGAGGACAACGAGCTACTCGACATTCAATCGGCCCTCGTCGAATCGACAGGGTGGTGGTGGGCGTTCGACGACATCGCAGTGATGTCCGAACGGCCGACAACCCTGCACACCGAACCGCTACCCGATCCGGTGCACGGTGAAGTGCGACTGCACAATTCGACCTCTCCGGCAATCGAGTTCGGTGACGGCAGCGGTGTCCATGTCCTCAACGGCACCGTGGTTCCCGATTGGGTGATTCACGATCCGACCGTCGAACGCATCACCGTCGAACGCAACGTCGAGATCCGACGAAGCGCCATCGAACGAATCGGCTGGGATTCCTATCTGGAGCAGGCCGGTCTACGACTGGTCGACACCGACGACGATCCGGGCAATCCCGGCTGCAGCCTGCAACTGTTCGCCACACCCGCCGGCTGGGGAGACGAGGGACGAATACTGCTTGCCGTCAACGGTTCTCGCGAACGAGACGGCGAGCGTCGGCGATACGGTCTCCATGTCCCCGGCGCGTTCTCGTCCGCAGTCGACGCCGCGGGCTGGACCTACGGCCTGGCCGGAGCCGACTACGGCCGACTCCTCCGCCGTACCTGACGACACACACCCCGACAACACACCCAAGGTGAAACACATGAACTCGAACATCACACTGTCCGCACTCACCGACCTCACCGGCCTCGACGTCTTCGACTATCTCGACAAGGAGATCTCCGTGCCCGTCATCGACGGCCTGCAAGCCCAAGGCGATCTGATCGTCGTACCGTACGTACTGCTCGACGGCATAGTCGTCCCCACCCAACAGACCCGGCGCGAGAACGTGCCGCTGACGGGAATCGAACTCCTGCGCAGCGCAGCAGGCGGAAACCCGCACAGCCTGGTCGCCGACGGCGGCCTCTGCTCGTGGGCCAGTCCCGTCCACGACGTCCGAGGTCTCGCCCTGGGCATCCTGACCAACTCGCAGACGGCATACCTCATTCATCCCGAGCACGGCGCCACTGGAATCGCGCCGGGTCGATACGTCATCGGCCGTCAACGGGAAGGCGGGCAGGGCGGTTGGTTCCATGCACCCCAGCTGATCGCCGACTGATAAATCGTGGTCACCGTCACATTTCTACCGAAGTGCTAGGTCCATCTCACAAACCAATCTTCGGTAGTAAGTGTGACGTTGTGTACCACTAAGGTTCGCGACATGGCTGTTGTTGTCGTTGCGACTTATCCATGACCGGCTCCCCCTCGCCGGTCCAGAACCGACTCCTCGGAATCGCTCTCGTCGTGCTCATCGTCGTGTTCGTCGGGTGGAGCGTCACCTCGTACAACAAGACGTTCAAGGACGTGGTGACGGTCTCCCTCGAGACCGACAGCGTCGGCAACGCACTTCCCCGTAACGCAGACGTCAAGGTACGCGGCCTGATCGTCGGCGAAGTGCGATCTGCGACGACGGCAGGTGGCGTCGTCACCTCGGAGCTGGCCATCGAACCGGACATGGCCGAGATGATTCCGTCGAACGCCACCGCGCGACTGCTGCCGAAGACACTGTTCGGCGAACGGTACGTCGCGTTGGTGTTGCCGGACGGCAGGCCCGGGTCGCCGATCACCGAGGGCACGGTGTTGAAGCAGGATCGCAGCGGCAACGCCATCGAGGTCGGGCAGGTGCTCGACGGCCTGCTGCCCCTGCTCCAGGCCGTGCCGCCGGAGGACCTGTCGAACACCCTCGGCGCGCTGGCGCAGGGCCTGAGCGGTCGCGGCGAAGAGCTCGGCCTCACGATCGACAGACTCGAGAACATCTTTGCCGGGCTCAACACCGAATTGCCCGCAATCCAGGAGGACCTGCGCGGGCTCGCCGACTTCTCGCAGACCTACTCCGATGCGGCTCCCGAGTTGATCAACGCACTGGACAATCTGCGGACCACGGGCAATACCGTCGTCGAGAAGCGCCCGGCCCTCGAGACGCTCTACGCGTCTTTGACATCCGCCTCCAACACCACCGCCGACTTCCTCGATGCCAACTCCGCGGACATCATCGGACTGGCCGCGAACTCCCGCGAAGCGCTCGAGGTATTCGCCGAGTTCTCCCCGGCTCTCGGGTGCACCGTCGGTCAGTTCGCCGAGGGTGCCAGGCGCGGCAAGATCCTGCTGGGCGACGGTGACGAGTATCCCGGCATCAACGTCTCGATGCCGTTCGTCAACCCGAAGGGTCGGTACCTACCGAACCAGGACGAGCCGCGATTGTTCGAGCAGGACCGCGGACCGACCTGTTACTCCTCGCTCGACCGATCGGCCGGCGAATACTTCCCGCAGTACCCGGGCAGCTCCCCCAACGACGGCTCGTACCAGGTGCCGTCGAGAAACCCCGGCGAACAGGACATTCCGTCACTTCCGGTTCCGCAGCTCTCCCCCGTGCCCGCCTCGTACGCGAACTCGGTCACCGAGCAGCAGACGTTGGCCGTCGTCTACGGCGGGGCCACAGGAATCGAGCCCGACGCAGTGCCGTCCTGGACCACGACGGTCGGCGCTCCCGCACTCAGAGGAACGCAGGTCACGTTCCAATAGGACCTACTGATTGAATGGTCCGCATGCCCCGTCGACGAGCGCGGCGGGTAACGATCCAGGAGTGCAGATGCCAGCCGATACGAACACCGCCGGATTTTCCATCCAGTCCAGCAACGACGGGCGCGCGGCCGTCATCGCGGTCGCCGGTGAACTCGACGTCACCACGGCCCCCGCATTGTCGAGCGCGATCGACGCACAGATTTCCGCCACGCCTGCCGCATTGATCGTCGATCTGAGCAAGGTTTCGTTCTTGGCCTCGGCTGCCATGACCGTGCTGGCATCGACGCAGAAGAACCACGGGGACACCGTTGACTTCTCGGTCGTCGCCGATGGGCCGACCACCAGCCGCCCGATCAAACTGATGGGTCTCGATCAGGAATTCGCGCTGCACGCCGATCTGGCGTCAGCCCTCGCCACTCTCGACTGACGACACTCCCAGCGCCATCACTGCTGCGTCGTCGGCCAACCCGTCGCCGAAGCTGTTCAGCAGGACCCGCAGATTCTCGACGATTGCCGCCGGTGCCGCCGGGGCGTGGGCGGTCGCGAACTCGAGCAGCGCGCCCTCGTCGTCGTATCGACCTGTGCCCACCCGGGCCTCGGTGAGACCGTCGGTATAGAGCATCAGGGTGTCGCCTGCGCTCAATGTGACGGTGGCGGGCACGAACCGCGCGTGCCGCAGAATTCCGACGAGTTGCCCACCCGTCATGTGGACGTAGTGCGCGCTGCCGTCGGCCCGCATCACCAGCGGAGGCGGATGACCGCCGCTGGCCATCGACACCTCGAATCCTCCGGCCGAGCGGCTGAGCACCCCGAACACCGCAGTGCAGAACTGCGCGTCGTTCTCGCGGAACTCCTGCCGCAGAACCGAATCCAGATTATGCAGAACAGCGACCGGGTCGTGGTCGTACACCGCGGCCGCGCGCAGGGTGTACCGCGTCAACGACGTCACGGCTGCGGCCGACGCACCTTTGCCGCACACGTCGCCGAGGAAGAATCCCCAGCGGTCGTCCGACAGCGGGAACAGATCGTAGAAATCTCCACCCACCTCATCGCTCGATGCCGCGTGATAGTGCGCGGCAGCGGTCATTCCCGACGGCGGCAGCAGGGCAGGCGGCAGCAGCGACCGCTGCAGTGTCTTGGCCAGCAGCTGCGCTCGCGTTCGGGACTCGAGCAACTCGCGTTCGTAGGTGCGACGGTCCCTGGCGTCGAGCGCGGTGATGCGAATCAGTACCGGCGTGCCCGTCTCGTCGGTCTTGACGTTCGCGGT
The DNA here is from genome assembly GCF_040702765.1 of Rhodococcus sp. NPDC076796. Taxonomy (NCBI): domain Bacteria; kingdom Bacillati; phylum Actinomycetota; class Actinomycetes; order Mycobacteriales; family Nocardiaceae; genus Rhodococcus; species Rhodococcus sp. NPDC076796. The sequence continues at coordinate 704,067 of NZ_JBFBMS010000002.1, forward strand.
CATGAACACGGGCAGCCGTCGGCGATCGGACGTCACGAAGTCGATGGCAATGCCGTCGAGCTGGCCGTACATCCGCAGAATGGGACCGAAGTGCGTCTCGTAGTGAATGCGTCCACCGGCGGTGAGAAGTTGGGTGAAGTCCGTACCGATCAACGCGTCGATCTCGAAGCCGAGCCAACCCGCCAGCGTCGAGTTCAGTCTCACGATCCGCATGTCGGGAAGAACCGACAGATAACCGCAGGGCGCGTTCTCGTACAGGTCCTCGATGTCGAGTTCGTGAATCACGACGATCTCACGAAGGTCGCAATCGCCTCGGCGGTCTGTTCGGGCTGGGTGACGTGCGGGCAGTGTCCGCTGGCGTCGAGCGTCCGGAGGGTGCTGCCGGTGATGTGTTCGTGGACGTATCTGCCGACCTGAGGCGGCGCCAGCGAATCCCGCGCACAGTCGACGATCATCGTGGGCAGGGCTACCCCGGCCAGATCGGCGCGATTGTCGGACAGGAAGGTGGTGCGGGCGAACACCCGTGCGCACTCGGGATCGGTTCGGCAGTAGCTCGCGGTCCACAGGTTCTCGAGATCCGGCCGATCCGGTGCGTTCACCACGATCGGTGCCATCGATGCGGACCATCCCAGGTAGTTGCTGTCCAAAGACTCGAGCAACTCGTCGATGTCCTCGCGGCTGAATCCACCGCGGTAGTCACCGTCGTCGATGTACCGGGGGGACGGCGTCAGAAGAAAGAGCTTGCTGAACAACTCGGGAGCCGCCTGGACCGCGAGAACACCCATCATCGACGCCACCGAATGTCCCACGAACGTGACGTCGCGGAGGTCGAGTTCCCGGACTATGTCCACGATGTCGTCGACGTAGGCGTCCAGCGGCGCGTACTTGTCCGCATCCCACGCCGAGGGGTCCGACGCTCCTGACCCGACGTGATCGAACAGCACGATCGAGAAATTCGGAGCCAGGAGATCGGTCACCGAACGCCACAGCGTCTGGTCGCAACCGAAGCCGTGAGCCAGCATCACCACGGGGCCGTCGGCAGCCCCGACGACCCTGACGTTGTTCCTGATACGCGCGCTCACCCGCACAGTGTGTCATCTGCCTCCGACGCCGGGGAGTGAGACTGCTCCGACGGGGTATGGCCTCTGTCTACAGAAACGAGAAAGTCATGCGAGTGCTGGTCACCGGCGCAACCGGATACATCGGGTCTCGGCTGATCCCGGTCCTGCTCGAACAGGGTCACGACGTGCACGCTGCCATGCGAGATCCGAGCAAGAAATCGCGCTTCGCCTGGGGCGCTCACGTCACCGCCGTGCACTTCGACCTCGACGATCACGAGACCTTCGACACCGCGACCGAGAACGTGGACGCCGTCGTCTATCTGGTGCACTCGATGGACGAGGGCGACTTCGTCGAGAAGGATCGCCACGCCGCGCAGTCCATGGCCGCCGCCGCCGAGCGCAACGGCCTGCGCCGGATCGTCTACCTCTCCGGCCTCATCCCCGACGACGGCACCCCGTTGTCCGATCATCTGCGCTCTCGCCTGCAGGTCGAGGAGACGTTCCTCGACAGTTCCGTCGACGCCACCGTGCTGCGGGCGGCGATCATCCTCGGTTCGGGATCGACCTCGTTCGAGTTGGTGCGCCGGATGACCGAGCGTCTGCCGCTCACGCCCATCCCGACGTGGATGCGCAGGCAGGTACAGCCCATCGCCGTCGTCGATGTGGTCGCCATCATCGCCCGTGCCCTCGGCGACACCGCCCGCCCGGGAACGTTCGACATCGGCGGAACCGAAACGATGAGCTACCCGCAGCTGCTGCAGGCGTACGGCAGCGTCGCCGGTCTGCGTCGCGTACAGATCCCGGTTCCGCTGTTGCCGACCGGCCTGGTGGGGCGCGCCGTCGCCACCATCACCGCCATGCCTCCCGGCACGGTGATCTCGTTGGTCGACAGCCTCACCCACGACATGGTGGTGCGCCGCGGGAACGCGGCGACGGAAGTGTTCGCCGAGCCCGGTACGTCGCTGATGAGCGTCCGAGAGGCCCTGGAGCGTTCGATCACCGTCACCGCCGAGGAGGGCACCGATGCCCACGCCGATCCCCAAGCTGCCGCCGATACCGATCCCGAGTGGGCAGGTGGGGTCGTCGATATCGTCGACGGCCAGGTGCGGCAACGGCCGTCGGGCATCCTCGGAAAGGCTCTGCTCGGAGCGACCCGCTAACCGATGTCGGCGTAGTGGTGCGCCCACGGCACGGCTCGCTCCAACTGTCCGGCCAGTTGGACGAGCAATGCTTCGCCTCCCAGCGGTGCGGTGAAGTGCGCGCCCATCGGAAGGCCCTCGGGGGTCCAGTGCACGGGAAGCGACAGCGCCGGGCGCCCGGTGACGTTTCCCAGCTGGGTGTAGGGAATCCACGAGATGTTGTCGTCGATCATCTGATCCACGATTCCGGTGTAGCGCAGGACTCCGGCAGTTCTGCTGCGCAACAACAACTCCGATGCCAGTTCCAACGGCTTTGCGAGATCGAAGGCACCGATCTTCGGAGGCAGCTCCGCGAGAGTCGGCGTGAGCAGCAGGTCGTACTTCTCGAAGAAGGTGGCCAGCGCACGAACGTGCACATGGCGACCTTCCACCGCTTCGAGGTACTCGACGCCACTGGCGGATCTGCCCAGCGCCGCCATGATGCGGGTATCTCGCTCGAATTTGTCGTCGCCGCAACCGGTTCTGCGTTTCACCTCGTCCATCTCCCATGCCAGGTAGGTGAACCAGGCCAGTAGGAACTCGCGGTTGAGGTTCGCGTCGTCGTACGGCGGGGCGTCGAGAAGTTCGACCGTGTGGCCGAGATCGGTGAGTGTCTCGGCGGCAGACTCCATCGCGGCGACGGCCTGCGGGTGAGGCGACGGATTGACCGATGTCACGGCATACATGCCGATGCGCAACGGCTTCGGGTCCATCTCCGTTCGAGACAGGAACGTTCCGTCCGAACGCGCGGGCAGGTAGCCGGACGTCGCCTCGCCGCCCGCGAGCACGTCGAGCATCGCGGCGGTATCGCGCACCGATCTCGACACGACGCCCTGCACCGCTGCCCCGTGCATCGGCTCGCCGAACGTGGGGCCCGACGGCACCAGTCCGCGTCCCGGCTTGAGCCCGACGAGCCCACAGCACGACGCCGGAATCCGGATGGAACCGCCGCCGTCGTTGGCTCCCGCCACCGGGACGATGCCGGCCGCGACCGCGGCGGCCGATCCACCCGACGATCCACCGGGAGTTCTGCTGCGATCCCAGGGGTTTCGGGTCGCGCCGTGCACCGCCGGTTCGGTGATTCCCTTGGCTCCGAATTCCGGAGTGTTGGTCTTGCCGAAGATCACCAGGCCTGCATCGAGCCAGCGCTGCACCACCGTGGAATGCTCGGGCATCGGCAGATCCGTCAACGAACGCGATCCACTCGATGTGGGCAGGCCTGCGTAGTCCTGCGAGAGATCCTTGATCAGGAACGGCACGCCGGCGAACGGCCCCTGCAGCGGTCGCGTCAGCTGGTCGTCGGCCTGCTCCGACATCACCCGCACCACCGAATTGAGCCGCGGATCGATCGACTTGACCTGCCCCAGTGCACAGTCGAGCAATTCGCGCGGTGTCACCTCACCGTCGGCAACCAATTCCGCCAGGCCAAGACCGTCGTACTTCCGATACTCGTCGATGCGCATGGTGCCACCCTAGTGCGACGCCCGTCACAGCCGAAGCGTTGCGAACCCGGTGACCGGATGCGCCATCGCGCCTGCCTGCACTCCGGCCCGATGAGGTTCAATACGATCAGGTTGTCGACCGAGCCCGTCCCAGCACCGAAAGAACGGCACTTCCATGATCGAGATCGACATCTCCGACGCCATCCTCCGCGGCGCGGCCGAACTGGAACGAACCGCCAACGGCATTCTCACCCATCGCCTTCCACTCGATGCTCGCCAACGCTTCTCCGATCCACAGCTCACGATGGCCGAGTCTCAGCCGTCAGGAGCTCGGTTGGTCTTCACCACCGCTGCCACCACCATCGAGATCGATGCCGTGGCAACGAGGCGCACATTCCTCGGTCTGCCACCACGACCGGCCGGGCTGTTCGACCTGCGAGTCGATGGTGTTCTCACCGACCGGGCCCCGACGACGGGTGGCGTCACCACGATCATCGATATGGCTACCGGGTCGGTGAACAATCAGGTCGAGAGCAGTGGGCTCATTCGATTCTCGGGGCTGGCCCATGCCGACAAGCTCGTGGAGATCTGGTTACCGCACAACGAAGCCATCGAGTTGGTCGCCCTGCGCACCGATGGTCCCGTCACTCCTGTTGAGGACGAACGGCCGAAGTGGATCAACTACGGCAGCTCCATCAGCCAGGGATCCAACGCCACTGGGCCGAGCACCACCTGGACGGCGCTGGCCGCAGCAGCCGCCGACGTGCAACTGCGAAATCTGGGCTTCGGTGGAAGTGCGCTGCTCGACCAGTTCGTCGCCAGGACCATTCGCGATGCGCCCGCCGATCTGATCAGCTTGGAGATCGGCATCAATCTGGTCAACTCCGACGTGATGCGGCTGCGCGCTTTCACCTCCGCGGTGCACGGATTTCTCGATACGATCCGGGACGGTCACCCCGACACGCCGATTCTCGTGATCTCGGCAATGCTGTGCCCCATTCACGAGAGCACACCGGGCCCAGGAGCTTTCGACCCCGCAGCACTGGCGTCGGGCACGATCGAGTTCATGGCGACGGGCGATCCTGCCGAGGTGCGGACCGGAAAGCTCACGCTCGAGGTCGTCCGCGAAGAACTCGCCCGCATCGTCGCCGACCGAGCCGGCGACGACACCCACCTGCACAACCTCGGGGGCCTGAACCTGTACGGGCACAACGATTCCGATGAACATCCATTGCCGGATCGTCTCCACCCCGACCAGGCGACACACGAACTGATCGCACGACGCTTCGTCGACACCGCTTTCGCCGACGGGGGTCCTTTCGCACGCCAGTGAGCCCGGCTCAGAACCCGATGGGAAGTCCCGCGTAGTTCTCCGCCAGTCCCGTGGCCCCTGCCTCGCTGGAGGCCACCCATTTCAGTTGCGAGAGTTGCAACTGCGTGTCGAACGGGTCGTCGCCGGTGTGCAGCATCGTGGTCATCCACCAGGAGAAGTGGGTGCAGCGCCAGACGCGTCGAAGGGCGTCGTCACTGTAGGCATCGGCGGCGCGAGAGTCGTTCTTGCCCAGCAACGATGTCAGCGCCGGTGCCAACAGGGCCACGTCGGCCACTGCGAGGTTGAGGCCCTTCGCTCCGGTCGGCGGCACGATGTGCGCGGCGTCGCCGGCCAGAAAGAGATTGCCGTGTCGCATCGGTGTTTGCACGTAGCTGCGCATCGGCAGCACGCTCTTCTCGGTGATCGGCCCTGGCGTGAGTTCCCAGCCGTCCTGACCGTGACCGAGCCTGCGTGCCAAGCCATCCCAGATCCGCTCGTCGGACCAGGTGGCGATGTCGGTGCCGTTGGGAACCTGCAGATACAGCCGACTGACCGTCGACGATCGCATCGAGTGCATCGCGAAGCCGTCCTGATGCCAGGCATAGATGAGCTCGTCGGTGGAGGGTGCGACATCGGCCAGCACCCCGAGCCAGGAGTACGGATACGTCCGCTCCCAGGTGTTGCGTACCGAATCCGGCATCGCGGCACGGCTGGGGCCGAACGAACCGTCGCATCCGGCAACGACATTCGCGTCGATCCGCATCGGGGCCCCCGAGGAATCGGTGAACGTGACGTACGGGGCGTCGGACTCGACGTCGTGCAACGCGGTGTCCGAGACGTCGTAGTAGATCTGCTGGCCGGCCTTCTCGCGTGCCGCCACGAGATCCTTGGTCACCTCGGTCTGCCCGTACACCCACACGCTTCGGTCCACCAGGTCACGAAAGTCGATGTGGTGCCGCTCTTCCGGCCACTGCAGATAGATTCCGCGATGCTCGTGCCCTTCTCGATGCAACCGCTCACCCAGGCCGTGGTCGTCGAGCAGCTGAACCGTCGAATGTTCGAGGATGCCCGCGCGGATTCGCGAGAGCACGTACTCCTGCGTGCGCGACTCGATCAGAACGGAATCGATTCCCTGCTCCCCGAGCAGGTGGGACAGCAGCAGACCCGCGGGCCCTGCACCGATGATGGCAACCTGTGTACGCATGCATCGAGTACACCGCGCGTTCGGGCCGGGAACAAGATGCGGTTTCCACTCAGTGAAAACACTGCACTCACCTCCGCAGACTTCGCTCGATTCCTCGGGCCGCGACCTGCAGAGCTGCAACCAGTCTGGCGCGATCTCGGCCGATACTCGGAACCACGATTCCCAGCGCAGCCACCACACTCTCACCCTCGCCCCGGACCGGCACGGCCACCGAGCACGCCCCAAGCGTCATTTCCTCGACCGTCTGCGCATACCCCTCGCGATGCACTCGGCGTAGTTCGCTGTCCAACTTCCCCGGGTGAGTCACCGTGTACGGGGTGATGCGGGCCAAGTTCCTGAGCACGCGATCGTGCACCTCGCGCGGGGCGTAGGCCAACAACACCTTGCCGACTCCGGTCGCATACAGCGGCAGGCGGGCTCCGACCCGGCTGACCGCGGGCACCGACGCGTGCCCGGCCAACCTGTCGAGGTAGAGCACCTCGTCGCCGTCGCGAATGGCCAAATGCACCGTGGCGAGAGTCGCGCCGTAGAGGTCGTGCAGAAACGGCGAGGCGATCTCTCGCAGATCGGCTTGATCCGGTGCCAGCAAGCCCAACTTCCACAGCCGACGCCCCACCACGTAGCGGCCGTCGTCACCGCGAACGAGCGCTCCCCAGTCGACCAGTTCACGCACCAGGCGATGTGCGGTGGCGACGGGCAGGTCGGCACCGTCGGCCAGTTCGGTCAGCGTGAGCGCGGGGGTCCGCTCGTCGAACACGGCCAGGAGCGCCAGCAGTCGCGAGGCCACCGAGACCCCCGGATCCCGCGTATTGCCTGCCACGTGCACGACGATAGCCTCCCCGGTCATCGCCGAGCTCGAAGTTGTGGACGAATTCCGGCCGAAAATCATCCATAACTTCGAGTTCGGCGGGCATCAGACCGCGGTAGCCGCGAAGCCGATTCTGTTGAAACGCTTTTCGCGGGCAATCATCCGCATCGACGGATCCTGGGCGATCAGGTCCGCGAGCTCACGGTGCAGCACCGCACCCACCCGATCGCAGAACTGCTGCGATTCGTCCGCCGCGTCGGGCAGCTCGGGAATGATGATGTCGACGACACCGGCCCGGAAGAGGTCGAGCGAGCGCACTCCCTGCTTGGTGGCCATCTCCGCGGCATGGGCGGTGTCGCGATGCACGATGGCCGACGCACCCTCGGGCGGCAGCGGCGAGAGCCACGCGTGCTGAGCGGCAAGAACGCGATCAGCTGGTACCAGCGCGAGTGCGCCGCCGCCGGTCCCCTGCCCCAACAGCAATGACAGCGTGGGGGTTTCGAGGTCGACCATGTCTGCGATGCACCGGGCGATTTCTCCCGCCAGACCACCTTCCTCCGCCTCCTTGGACAGCGCTGCACCTGCCGTGTCGATGACGGTGACGAGCGGAAGCTTCAGATCCTGTGCCAGACGCATACCGCGTCGAGCCTCGCGAAGCGCTGCCGGACCGAGCGGGGTCTTCGTCGTCTGCCCACGTCGATCCTGCCCGAGCAGTACGCACGGCATGTCGCCGAACCTGACGAGAGCCAGAATCAGACCGGGATCGGACTCGCCCTGACCGGTTCCGTTGAGCGGCAGCACATCTGCTGCAGTACTGAACAGCAACTCGCGCACGCCGGGACGATCCTCCCTACGGGAGGCCAGAATCGACGTCCACGCCGGCACGTCCTCGAACTTCCATTCGAGCGCCTCGACGGTACGTGGCCGGCACGACGGGATGTCGGTCATGATGCGCAGCGCCCGATCGACGATTTCGCCGAGCTGCTCGGGCGGGCGGATGGCATCGATGAGCCCGTGGGCCTGGAGGTTCTCCGACGTCTGCACGCCCGTGGGGAACTTCGCGTCGTAGAGGGCCTCGTAGACGCGAGGCCCGAGGAAGCCGACGAGGGCACCGGGCTCGGCGACGGTGACGTGTCCGAGCGACCCCCAGGACGCGAAGACTCCGCCGGTGGTGGGGTGCCGCAGGTAGACGATGTACGGCAGGTTCGCCGCCTTGTGCGCAGTGATCGCGGCGGTGATCTTGACCATCTGCAGAAACGCGACGGTGCCCTCCTGCATGCGGGTTCCGCCGGAGGTCGGCAGCGCTAGCAGCGGCAGCCGCTCGTCCGTCGACCGGTGCACGGCAGTGACGAGCCGTTCACCCGCCGCAACCCCGATCGAGCCGGCCAGAAATGCGAACTCGCCGAGCAGGATTGCGACCTTGCGGCCCCGAATGGTCGCGGACCCGGTGAGAACGGACTCGTCGAGACCGGTCTTCTCACGGGCCGCCGCCAGTTCGCTCGCGTACTCGTCGTCGATGACGTAGTCCGCGGTCGGAGTGTCCCAGGAGTCGAAGCTGCCGGGATCGATCACCAGATCGAGCAGTTCGAGGGCGGTCATTCTGGTCATCGGATCGCTTCTTTCAGCCAGTCGCGGACGAGCTCGTCGTCGGCACCCAGTACCGGCGGCGCCAAGTGATTGGTTTCGGTGACTTCGGTGCCGTCGGATTCGAAGAAGCGCAGGGGCGGCCCCGGCAGGGTGACCGTGCCCAACGTCGCGTGCTCGACGTCCACCAGCAGGCCCTGGGACTTGGTCTGCTCCCACTCGTACACTTCCTGCACGTTGCGCACTTTGCCTGCGGGAACACCGATCTCGTCGAGAAGGGACAGCAGCGGTTCGGTGTCGTAGGTGCGGAAGATCTTGGAGACGAGTTCGATGACGTCGTCGCGACTGTCCACCCGCTGCGGATTGGTGGCCATGCCCTCGAGATCGGGATCGATGCCGAAGCCCTCGCAGAACCGATGCCACAGCCCCTCGCTACCCACGGAGATCTGCACTGCGCCATCCGATGTCGGAAACAATCCGTACGGGCAGATCGACGGGTGGTGATTACCCTGAGCCGCGCCCACCTCGCCTGCGACGGTCCACTTGGTGCCCTGGAAGGCGTGCACTCCGACGACGCTGGCGAGCAGCGAGGTGCGGACGACCTTGCCGCGGCCGGTGCGGTCGCGTTCACGCAGTGCCGCGAGAACGCCGAAGGCTCCGTACATTCCGGCCAGCAGGTCTGCGATGGGAACGCCGACGCGCTGGACATCCTCGGGGCCCGAGCCGGTGAACGACATCAGCCCGGCCTCACCCTGGGCGATCTGGTCGTAGCCGGAGCGGCCGCCCTCGGGTCCGTCGTGGCCGAATCCACTGATCGACAGTACGACCGTGCGCGGGTTGATCTCGGCGATGCGCTCGGGTGAGAAGCCGAGGCGGTCGAGCACTCCGGTGCGAAAGTTCTCGAGCAGCACGTCTGCTCGTTCGATCATGTGCTCCAACGCTTCTCGGCCGTCGTCGGTCTTGAGATCGAGGGCGATGGACCGCTTGTTGCGGTTGGCCGAGAGGAAGTACGTCGACTCGCGTTCGGCATCGCGCGGAGTGACGAAGGGGGGACCCCAGACTCGGGTGTCGTCGCCGCCCTTGGGGGTCTCGACCTTGATGATGTCTGCGCCGAGGTCGCCGAGCATCATCGCCGCGTGCGGGCCGGCCAGGGCGCGGGTCAGATCGACCACCACGGTGCCTTCGAGCGGTCCGGTTCTGCCTGTCGTGTTGAGGGGCATCGAATTGATCCTTACGTCGAAGCGAGATGGGGCCGAACTCGAAGTCCGATTGGATTACTGAACCAGTGGCCTAGCCAATTCCATTGGACCAGCGAACCACAGAGAAGTCAAGTAGCGATTTACGCGCCTTTGCCCAGCTCAGACGCGTGATGGCGGCACGTCGAACACACGTGCCGCCATCATCGAGCGCCTGTTTTCAGCTGCAGTACTGCTACATCCAGCCGGGTACGACCAGCAATCCCCAGGCGATCAGCGGACCGATGACCACGACCAGGGCGCTGTATTTGAGGATCTGCTTGTAGAACACATCTCGGTCGATGTCCTGAGCGTTGGCGAGCACCAGGGCTCCGTTGGTGGAGAACGGGCTGACGTCGACGATGGTCGAAGCGATGGACAGAGCCACGATGACTCCGATGGCTCCCACTTCACCGGCGAGCAGAAACGGAACGGCCAGCGGAATGGTGACGCCGAGGATCGCGGTGGACGACGCGAAGGCCGAGACGATGGCACCGATGTAGCAGAGCAGCAGCGCCACGAGAAGCGGGATGCCGATGTTGGCGACCGAATCGCCGACGTACTCGACGGTTCCGGCTTCCTGCAACACTCCGACGAACGTGAGCACACCACCGATGAGCAGCACCGTCGACCAACTGATCTGGTTGATTGCGCCCTTCTGCGCCTTGGGCGATGCGAGAGCGAGGATCACGGCCACCGTCATCGCGATGAATCCGACGTCGAGGTCGAGCACGAGGGCGAACAGAGCCAGCGAGGCCAGGCCGACGAGCGTGAGAATCTGATCGAAAGTGATGGCCTTGACCGCGGTGGCCAGGGGCGGTGCGTTCTCGACGGTGACCGTCTGACCGGACGGACGAGGCGTCGACGCCCCGAAGCCGCGCATGACCGTTCGCGAACCCGAACCGCCGACTCCGCCGGTGTCACCGTCGGGACGCGTGCCGTCCTCGTCGTGCACGCTGCGTCCGATGAGGGAGCGGCCACCGAGGAACATGAACAGCAGCGCGCCAATTGCGGCGTTGAAGAACAAGCTACCGAGGAAGAGTGTGAGGGGACTGTTGACGAGTCCTGCGTTGGCGGCGATGTTGTTGACCGTGACGCCGTAGATGCTGATGGGTGAGAATCCGCCTGCCTGCGCGCCGTGGATGACCATCATGCCCATGAGCAGGGCGTTGATCTTGTAGCGCGCGGCAAAGCCGAGGGCGATCGGGGCAACGATGGCCACCGCGGCCGGCCCGAGCGCACCGATCGAGGTCAGGACGCCGGTGATACCGAACATCACCCAGGGGATCAGTGCCACCCGGCCTCCGACGAGTCGAACGGCTCCGCGGACCAGGAGGTCGACCGTGCCGTTGTTCTGCGCGATGGCGAACAGGTAGGTGATGCCGACGAGCGTGAGGAACAGACTGCTCGGGAAGCCGGCAATGATGTCGTCGGCACCCATGCCCACGGCAAGTGTTCCGACGAAGAACGCCGCCACGAACCCCAACGCGCCCATGTTCACGGGGAACACGGTTGCGGCGAGGAACATGACGACGAGCGCAAGGATGGGTATCAACTCGGTCGACATCGAAGGTCTCCGGTCCGTCTGTGGTGTCACCCGAGCGGTTGCCCAGGATCTCCAGTGGCTAATTGGACTGGCCACTGAGTCAATAGGGACTCAACCAGTGAAGTGGATCACTTGTCAACCCCCGATGTGTCCGTCGTTACTCCTATGACGGCGACTAGGGTGGAGGCCCGGAGGAACAGAGAGCGAGTGACACAGTGGCTGAGCAAATTCGCCCCGTGACCCGACCACGGCTGTACGAGGTCATCGTCGAACAGCTGTGCAAGCACATCGCCGACCGCGAGATGAACCCTGGTGATCGACTTCCGCCGGAGCGCGAACTGGCCGGCCACCTCGGGGTCAGCCGGGCATCCCTGAGCCAGGCCCTCGTCGCCCTCGAAGTGCAGGGCATTCTGTCGGTCCGGCACGGCGACGGCGCAGTGCTCGTGCGACGACCCGTGGGAGACATGGCAATTCGCGCGCTACGCGAGCACGCTAACCGGCTGCCCGAGGTGATCGAGGCCCGTGAGGCACTCGAGGTGAAGCTCGCCGAACTGGCGGCGACGCGTCGCAGTGACGACGAAATGGCGGCGATCGACCACGCCGTGTCCGTGATGGCCACCGAGATCACCGACGGCGATCGAGGCGACTCGGGCGACGAGCTGTTCCATCACGCGATCACCGAGGCGGCGCACTCACCGTTGCTCGCCAGGCTCATGGGGGAAATCGCCGGCCTCATCCGCGAGACCCGCATCGAGTCGTTGTCGCAGTCCAATCGCCCCCAGGCCTCGCTCGAGCATCATCGACGCATCGCCGAGGCCGTGCGCAATCAGGATCCGGCCGAGGCAGGACGGGCAATGGCCGACCACATCCGACTCGTCTCGGATGTGGCGCTGCTGCGATCGGTCGACGGCTAGAGAACTCCCCGCCGAACTCGAAGTTATGGACGAATCCGGACCCGAATCCATCCATAACTTCGAGTTCGGCAGGTAGGAGCACCCACTGTTGACATCCACGGCACCGTCGCGCAATCATTATTGGCACAGCGCCAATAAATCACAGATGCGCTTCGAGCCAAGGACCCACCATGACTGCACTCGCAGACCGTACCTCCGACGACCTCGCTACCGAGCTCGCCGACGTGCGACAGCTCGCCCGAGGATTCTTCGAGAAGGAGGTCGCGCCGCATCGCCAGGAATTCGCGGCTGCCGGACGCCCCAGCCGCGAGGTCTACCGCACCGCAGGCAGCCTCGGACTGCTCGGCATGTCGGTGCCCGAGCAGTACGGCGGAGGCGGCGGCGACTTCCGCCACGAGGCGGTGCTGTTCGAAGAACAGGTTCGCTCCGGCGACTCGGCCATGCAGCTCGGCGTGCACAGCGGCATCGTTCCGCACTACATCCTGGCCTACGCGTCCGAGGAGAAGAAGCAGCAGTGGCTGCCGAAGCTCTGCTCGGGAGAGTGGATCGGCGCCATCGCCATGACCGAACCTGGCACCGGCTCGGACCTGCAGGGCATCACCACCCGCGCAGTGCGTGACGGCGACGACTACGTCGTGACCGGCGGAAAGACGTTCATCTCCAACGGAGCTCACTGCGATCTGATCATCATCGCCGCCAAGACCGATCCGTCCGCCGGAGCCCGGGGACTGTCACTGCTCGTCGCCGAGGTCTCCGACGACACCGAAGGCTTCCACCGCGGACGCGTGCTGCACAAGATCGGTCAGAAGGGCCAGGACACAGCCGAACTCACCTTCGACGGACTCCGCATCCCCGCGGGCAACATTCTGAGTGAAGAGGGTCGCGGCTTCGCGCAGTTGATGCAACAACTCCCCCAGGAACGCCTGATCTGCGGCATCGCAGCCGCCGCGATGATCGACGCCGCCGTCTCACAGACCGTCGAATACACCAAGTCGCGCAGCGCTTTCGGCAAGACACTGTTCGATCTGCAGAACACCAAGTTCGAGCTCGCCGAATGCGCCACCATCGGCCGCGTCGTCCGCACCTTCGTCGACGACGCCATGGCACAGCACATCTCGGGCAGCCTCGACGTCACCACGGCAGCGATGGTCAAGTACTGGACCACCGACCGACAGTTCGAGGTGGTCGACCGTTGCCTACAGCTCTTCGGTGGGTACGGCTACATGGAGGAATACCCCATCGCCCGCATGTTCGTCGACGGCCGCATCGCACGCATCTACGCCGGTGCCAACGAAGTCATGAAAGACCTCATCTCCCGCTCCTTGTAACTCGGCAATATTGTTGCCCCAGAAAGGCCACCACCATGGAGGCGTTCCTCTACGACGCAGTTCGCAGCCCACGCGGCCGCGGTAAGAGCTCCGGCTCACTGCACACCATCAAACCGGTCGATCTGGCCGCGAACACGTTGTCCACGTTGCTCTCTCGACACTCGCAGCTGGATCCGGCCCTGATCGACGACGTCGTGCTCGGTGTCGTCACCCCGGTCGGCGACCAGGGTTGCGATATCGCCCGCACCGTCGCGATGGTTGCCGGACTGCCGGACAGTGTCGCCGGCGTCCAGCTCAACCGCTTCTGCGGATCGGGACTGGAGGCCGTCAACACTGCGGCGCAACGTGTTCGGTCCGGATGGGATCAGCTCATCGTCGCCGGTGGCGTCGAATCGATGTCCCGTGTCCCGCTCGGGGCGGACGGCGGCGCATGGCCGTGCGACCCGCTCACCAACTACAGCAGCTACTTCGTTCCGCAGGGAGTCAGTGCAGACCTCATCGCGACGATCGAAGGATTCGATCGCGACGAGGTCGACGCCTTCGCAGTGCGCAGCCAGCAGCGCGCCGCACACGCCTGGTCGATGGGCCACTTCGAGAAGTCGGTCATCCCGGTCTTCGACGCGAACGGCCGACTGATGCTCGATCACGACGAAATCATGCGCCCCGAGACCACCGCGGCCGATCTCGCTGCCCTGAAGCCATCGTTTGCCCAGATGGGTTCGCTCGCCGGGTTCGACGCCGTCGCAATGCAGAAGTACACCGAGGTCGAGCGCATCGATCACGTCCACCACGCCGGCAACTCCTCCGGCATCGTCGACGGCACCGCGATGGTGCTGATCGGCTCCGAACAGGCCGGGCGCGCAGGCGGATTGACCCCACGCGGACGCGTCGTGGCCGGTGTCGTCGCCGGATCGGACCCGACGTTGATGCTCACCGGCCCGGTTCCGGCCACCCACAAGGTGTTGGCCGCAGCGGGACTCACCCTCGACGACATCGCGGTGTTCGAGGTCAACGAGGCATTCGCATCGGTGGTACTCAACTACGCGAAGAAGCTGGACATCGACCACGATCGCATCAACGTCAACGGTGGCGCGATCGCGATGGGCCACCCACTGGGCGCAACGGGCGCGATGCTCACCGGAATGGCTCTCGACGAGCTCGAGCGGCGGGGCGAGCGCTACGCACTGATCACGCTCTGCATCGGTGCCGGAATGGGCGTCGCCACCATCATCGAGCGCCTGTGACCACCCCGCGCTCGAACAACGACCCGAGGAAACGATGAACAGCTCAGCTGCACTGCACACTTCCACCATCACCGGAGAGATCGGCACCGACCGCATACTCGTGCTGACGATGGACGACCCAACGCAGTCCACCAACACGATGAACGCCGCGTTCGGCGAGTCACTCGGGCAGACGGTCGACTGGCTCGAGGCGAACGTCGATGCCTACGACGGTGTGATCGTCACCTCGGCGAAGGATTCCTTCTTCTCCGGTGGCGACCTCGAACTGCTACGCGATGCAGGCCCCCACGACCACGAGGCCATCGCCGACGCCCTCGACTTCACCAAGGACAAGTTTCGCCGGATCGAGAAGCTGGGCAAGCCCGTGGTGGCTGCGCTCGGCGGCACCGCACTCGGTGGCGGCTTCGAGATCGCACTGGCCTGTCATCGTCGAATTGCTCTGAACAACAGCAAGGCTCGCTTCGGGCTTCCCGAGGTCACCCTCGGGCTCCTGCCCGGGGCCGGTGGAGTCACCAGGACGGTCCGCATGTTCGGCATCGTCAAGGCTCTGACACAGGTGGTCGGCCAGGGGCAACGGTATCGTCCGGCCCAGGCCCTCGAGATCGGCCTGGTCGACGAGGTCGTCGACACCGAGGACGAGATGATGGCGGCGGCCCGTGCCTGGATCGTCGCCAATCCCGAAGCGCTGCAGCCCTGGGACAGGAAGGGATTCAAGATCCCCGGCGGCACCGCGGCCTCACCCGCGTTGGCTGCGCAATTGCCTGCCTTCGCGGCAACGGTCCGCAAGCAGGTCAAGGGTGCACCGATGCCCGCTCCGATTGCGGTGGTTGCTGCGGCCGTGGAAGGGTCGGTACTCGACTTCGAGTCGGCATCGCTCGTGGAAACCCGGCATTGCACCTCGCTCGCCTGCGGAGCGGTCTCGGGCAATCTGATCCAATCGATGTTCTTCGATCTCGGATCCATCAACAAGGGTGGCTCTCGGCCGAGCGCCGAACCGCACCGGGTGCCCGAGAAGGCCCTGGTGATCGGTGCCGGAATGATGGGCGCCGCCATCGCCTACGTCGTCGCCTCGGCAAAGGTTCCCGTCGTGCTGCGTGATGTCTCGATCGAATCCGCGGAGCGTGGAAAGGATTACGCACGTTCGATTCTCGGCAAGGCTGTCGCGAAGGGACGAAAGACCCAGGCCGACGCCGATGCGGTGCTCGCGCTCATCACGCCCAGTTCCGACGCGGCCGATGCCGAGGGTTGCGATCTGGTCGTCGAGGCGGTGTTCGAGGATCCCGCCGTCAAGCAGGGTGCTTTCGAGGCCGTCGACAAGTATCTGACCGCCGACGCACTACTGTGCTCGAACACCTCGACCCTGCCCATCACCGAGCTGTCGACGGGAGTCTCGCGCACCGCGGACTTCATCGGCACGCACTTCTTCTCCCCGGTCGACAAGATGCCGTTGGTGGAAATCGTTGTGGGAGAACACACCAGCGAATCGGCGCTGGCCCGCGCATTCGACTTCGTTCGCCTGATCGGCAAGACGCCGATCGTCGTCGGAGACAGTCACGGCTTCTTCACCACCCGCGTCATCGGCCGGTTCATGGACGAGGCGATCTCGCTGGTCGCGGAGGGCGTGCACCCGGCCACCGTCGAGCAGGCCGCCCTCCAGGCGGGCTACCCGTCCGGTGCGCTGGCTCTCATGGACGAGATTTCGTTGACCCTGTCTCGGCACATCCGCGAGGGCATGGCTCAGGCCGCCCGCGCCGACGGTCGACCGTGGATCGTCTCGAACTCGTATGCCCTGGTCGATCGCCTGGTCGACGAGTTCGACCGCCCCGGCCGCAAGGCCGGACGTGGCTTCTACGAGTACGCCGAGGACGGAACCAAGGCCGGATTGTGGCCGGGCCTGGTGGAGCACTATCACCGTCCCGATCACGGAATTCCGTTCGAGGACATGATGGATCGCATGCTGATCGCGCAGTCGCTCGACTCGATCGCGTGCCTCGACGAAGGTGTCTTGCGGACGGTCGCCGATGCGAACATCGGCTCCATCCTCGGCATCGGCTACCCCGCGTGGACCGGTGGCGTGCTGCAGTTCGTCAATCAGTTCGACGGCGGCCTTCCGCGATTCGTGGAGCGAGCCGACCGACTGCGGGCACGGTACGGCGATCGGTTCGTCGTGCCGAGGTCACTGCGCTCACGCACCGAGCGGTACCTCTGACGCCTCGCGGCGTCGGTTCGGTGCGATCATGACAACCATGCCGGCTGCAAGTACACCCAAGTGGAATCGACTGGAACCGGACGAGCGACGAACGCAGATCCTGGCGAGCGCTGTTCGCTTGTTCGGCGACAAGCCGTACGCGGAGGTGTCGATGTCGGACGTCGCTGCCTCGGCCGGCGTCGCACGAGGGCTCATTCACCACTACATCGGCAGCAAGCGCGATCTGTACCTCGAGAGCGTTCGCTTCCTGGTCACCGTGCCGCCGATCGAAGACGTACATCTGCCCACGGGCTCGCTGGAGGAGCGAGCCCGTGGCAGCGTGCACTGGCTGGTGGGGGTGATCGAGACGCACGGCGCGGCGTGGGTGTCGGTGGCGAGCGGATCGGGCGTCGACGAGCAGGTGGCCCGCATTCTCGACGAGGCCGACGATCTCGCTGCCGAACGCGTGCTCGACGCAACGGCATTCGAGGGCAGAGGCGGTGACCGACGAGTTGCGACCTCTGCGGTGCGTGCGTTCGGCGGCATGGTCAAGGCGGCAGGCCGCGAGTGGTTGGTGCGCGGCACACTGACGCGCGAACAGGTCGAGATTCTGCTGACCGATGTGCTCGTCACCGTCCTCGACACGGCGCGGGCTCTGGGCGACGCCCGAGACCGTTAGCCAGACAACCCATTTCAGCGGTCCATTCGAGTGGTAAACGTGCAAATCGCCTATTGACACTGTGCCAATAAGGTGGAACTGTGACGGTATTCACCTCGGGCACCCTCGCCCCCTCTCGCACAAGGGACTCGCCATGTATCTCACTCAAGGCCTTCACCGCTCCGCGGCAACCACTCCGAACCGGGCAGCAACGGTGTCCGGCGATCGGGTTCGTACCTTCGCCGAACAGATCGACAGAGTGGCAAGACTGGCTGCGGGCCTGCACTCCATCGGCGTCGAGCCCGGCGATCGAGTTGCGATGCTGGCGTTCAACAGCGACCGATACTCGGAGTACCTGCTCGCGGTGCCGTGGGCCGACGCCGTGCTCAACCCCGTGAACATCCGGTGGTCGCCCGTGGAGGTCGCGTACGCACTCAACGACTCCGACACCAAGGTCCTGCTGGTCGACGACACCTTCGGTGCCATGGTCCCGGCACTGCGCCCGGCATGTGCCGGCCTGCAGACCATCGTCTACTGCGGAGACGGTGCCACCCCCGAGGGCATGGTCTCCTACGAGGACCTGGTCTCGTCCCACGATCCCATCCCCGATGCGCGCCGCAGCGGCGACGCACTCGCCGGGCTGTTCTACACCGGTGGCACCACCGGCTTCCCCAAGGGCGTCATGCTCTCGCACGCGAACCTCGTCACCTCGGGCCTGGGAACGGTGGCGACCGGACAGCTGCTCGACGACGCGTCGATCCTGCTCCATGCCGCTCCGATGTTCCACCTCGCCGATCTGGCCGCATGGGTGGGTCAGGTCATGCTCGGCGGCACCCATGTGATGGTTCCGTTCTTCGAGCCGACCGCCGTCCTCGGCGCGATCGCGAAGCATTCGATCACCGATGTGCTGCTGGTACCGACGATGATTCAGCTTCTCGTCGACCACCCCACGTTGAGCGAGTTCGACACCTCCTCGCTGAGCCGCGTGCTGTACGGAGGATCCCCGATCTCCGCGGGCGTCCTCGAGCGCACTCTCGCCCGGCTCCCGCAGGCCCGCCTCACCCAGGCCTACGGCATGACCGAGCTCGCACCGGTCGCATCGCTGCTCTGGCCGGAACACCATGTGGGAGAGCGCATCGGCTCGGCCGGTCGCGCGGCCCCACACTCGGAGATCCAGATCCTCGGCCCCGACGACGAGCCGTTGGCCACCGGATCCGTCGGCGAGATCTGTGTTCGTGGTGGACACGTGATGCTGGGCTACTGGAACAAGCCGGACGAGACCGCCGCGGCCATTCGCGACGGTTGGATGCACACCGGCGATGTCGGCTACCTCGACGCCGACGGGTTCCTGTTCGTCGTCGATCGCCTCAAGGACATGATCATCACCGGTGGCGAGAACGTCTACAGCGCCGAGGTCGAGAGCGCACTGAGCCTGCACCCCTCGGTGTTGGCCTGCGCCGTGATCGGTGTTCCCGACGGCGAATGGGGCGAGCGCGTCCACGCCTGTGTCGTGCTGGCCGAGGGCACCTCGCCGACGGTCGAGGAACTTCGCGATCACACCCGCAGCTACGTCGCCGGATACAAGACCCCGCGCACCATCGAGTTCGTCACCGCACTGCCCATGAGCGGCGCAGGCAAGATCCTCAAGCGCGAACTGCGGGACGCACACGTGGCGAAGGACGCGCTCGGAGCGTCCCTGTGACCAGCCAGGTCCAGGCGCGAGCCACCTTCGATTCGATCTCCCCCATCGACGATGGTCCGGTCGCCTCGTTCGCCGTCGATTCGACCGAGTCCGTCGCGCGAACGGTCGGCCTGGCACGGAGGGCGCAGCGCACTTGGGCGGCACTACCGCCGCGTGCTCGCGCCCGACACCTGCGGGCATGGCGACACGAAATCTGGAGTCACCGAACCGAATTCATCGATCTGATTCACCGTGAGAACGGCAAACCCGCCGACGATGCACTGCTCGAGATCGTACTGACCCTCGAACACATCGCGTGGGCGGAAAAGCAGGCACCACGACTCATGCGGTCGCGCCGAGTCAACCCCGGGTTGCTGCTCGCGAACTACTCCGCTCACGTGGAGACGGTCGCGCTCGGCGTCGTGGGCGTCATCGGCCCGTGGAACTATCCGCTCTACGCACCCAACAGTGCGATCGGCTCGGCCCTGGCAGCAGGCAACTGCGTGGTGTTCAAGCCCAGCGAGTTCACTCCCGCGGTGGCGGCTCGATACGTTCGCGCCTTCCACGAGGCCAATCCGTCTCTGCCACTGGGCATTCTGTCGCTGGTGACCGGATACGGCGAGACCGGTGCCGCGCTGTGTCGCTCGGGCGTGGACAAGATCGCGTTCACGGGCTCGACGAGCACCGGCTCGAAGATCATGGCCACGTGCGCCGAGACGCTCACGCCGGTGGTCGTGGAATGCGGCGGCAAGGATCCGGTGATCATCGCTGCGGACGCAGACATCACCGCAGCAGCCGAGGCGGTGGCCTGGGGAGCATTCAGCAACAGCGGTCAGACGTGCGTCGGAGTCGAGCGGGTGTACGTCGAGCGCAGTGTCGCAGCCCAATTCACCGGTGCTCTCGTGCAGCACGCCCGTGCCATCGCGCCCGGTGGCGATGCGTCGGCCACTTATGGACCGATGACGATGCCCAGCCAGATCGACATCGTTCGACGCCACCTCGCCGACGCCGAAGCGGCCGGTGGCCGAGCGCTGATCGGCGGACTGTCCTCGATCGGCGAACGATTCGTCGGACCCACCGTGTTGGTGGATACCCCCGAGAGCTGCTCGGCCGTTCGCGAGGAAACGTTCGGCCCCACGGTCACCGTCCGTGAGGTCGAGAGCATCGACGAGGCGATCGAGCTGAGCAACGACCATCGGTACGCTCTCGGCGCATCGGTGTTCTCCCGCACGCACGGCAAAGAGATTGCGGCGCAACTGGTGTGCGGCCAGGTCACCGTCAACTCCGTGATCGCGTTCGCCGGTATGGGATCGGTTCCGATGGGCGGCGTCGGTGCCAGCGGCTTCGGCCGGGTACACGGCGACGAAGGGTTCGCCGAGTTCTGCCGCACCCACAGCCGCGTCACGAAGCTGTTCGACATCCCCGGATTCGAGCTGGTGACGCTCCAACGCAAACGGTGGGTCATGCCGCTGATCGACCGAGTACTGGGGCTGCGTCACCGCCGCTGAGCGATCAGCGCACCGATTTCACCTGCCATGTCACCGCTGCCCCGAGTGCGGCCAGTACCCCCACCGCCGCGAACAGCGCCGGGTATCCACCGACGGTGGATAGGAACACACTCGCGAGCAGCGGAGCCATGGCAGGTGGAACGATCGCCCCGATGTTCATCACGCCCAGATCGGTCGCCCGACTGTCGGCGGACGGAAGAACCCCGGTCACCAGCGCCTGATCGACGGCCATGTACGCGCCGAATCCGCCGCCCAGCAACGCGGCCGAGGCAAATGTCGCGTCCATCGTGGGATGTACCGCCAGCACGAAGCCGGCGACGGCCTGCATCGATGCCGCGACCGCCACGAAGATCTTCCGGCGCTGCATCCTGTCCGACAACGGACCGAAGGTGAAGGTGAACACCACACAGGCGATCAGGTAGACGACGGTGACCTCGAGCAGCGATCCCGTCGGATCGGCGACTCGAAGGCCGTCGGTGAGGAAGAACAGCAAATAGCAGGTGCCGAGCGAGTTGGCCACGTTGACCAGGATTCGACCCCCGAAGGCCCACGCGAAGTCGCGGTGACGCAACGAATCGAGCAATGAGGCCACGATGCTGCGCAGGCTCAACAGCGCTGTCGATGAATCGGTTTCGCGATACATCAGCAGAAACGGCACCGCGCAGATCACCAAGGCGATCGCCACGGCAAGGTACCCGCCCCGTACCGACAGAGCGAGTGTGGACACCAGGGCCAGGCCCGCCACCACGCCCAGTGCCTGCGGCGCATAGATCGCACTCGACACCGTTCCACGCTGCTCGTCCGGCACGCGGTCGGCCACCACGGCCGTCAGCCCTGCTGTTGCAGCACTCAATCCGAGCATCGCCCCCGACCACGCCGTCCCGATTCCGAGAACGGTACTTTGCAGCCCCGTGACCACCAACGCACCGGCGAAGAACAGGACACCAGCGCCGAACCAGACGCGCCGTCGCCCCAACCTGCTGCGAGTGCGATCGCACAGCGACCCGCACACGGGTAGACCGATCAGGAGCACCACGGCAGAGACCGCGTTGATCACGGCGAAGTCGAACACCTTCGACTGCGGATCGATCTCTTGCAATCGCTCGGGCAGAAGCAGCTGCAGTGGAACCAGATTGGCCATCCAGTAACCAAGCCACGCCACGGAGAACACGGCAATCCAGAGCGGGCGCACCCGGGTGGTCATCGGTCAGTCTCTTCGCACGGGCGCCGCGGTTCCGTATCCACGACGCACCACCTCGTCGAGGGTCGCCGCCAGCTGCGCGTCGCCGAGGGAGCGTGGGTTCGCCACCGACGCAGCGGAAAGGTAAACCCCGCACAGCCATTCGAGCAGTTCGATGTTCGACAGCGCGGACCCGAGATCGTGACCGGTGGCCACCGATCCGTGATGGGCCATGATCACCGCCGACCTCGAACGCATCGCCGCCACCACCGCGTCGGCGAGCTCGGCCGTACCGAACGGCGCGAACGGCACCACCGGGACCTTGCCGCCGAGAGCCAGCTGCGCGTAGTGCACGGGCGGCAGTTCGTCCGCGACGAGCGAAAGCGCAACGGCCGCAGAAGAATGCGCGTGCACCACCGCGCGAACTTCGGACGACGCGTAGATACCCAGGTGCAGGCCCAGTTCCGAGGTCGGTCGGCATGCACCCGCGCGCACAATCCCATCCATGCCGACAACCGTGACGTCCTCGATCGTCGCGTCCGCCAACACCAGCCCGGTCGCCGTCACCGCCACCACATCAGCCGCGCGTGCGCTGACATTGCCGGCGGTACCGAGAACAAGGCCCCGTCGGCCCAGTTGCCGGGCGGTCTCGGCGACGGACTGCCGAAGCTCGTCCACGTCGGCGGGCATCAGATGGTCCTGCAGGTACGTGCGAACTTCCGAACGAACTCCAGGTCGTAGGTGCCGAAATCGGTACCGAGGCCCTGCGCCACTTGCGCGGCGGTCGCATTGCCCAGTTCGGCTGCCTCGACGACGCTCATGCTCAGGGACAGGCCCCGAACGAACCCGGCCGAGAACGCATCTCCGCATCCGCTGGTGTCCACCACGTCCACCGAATACGCGGGGACCTCGACGGCCCCGTCGGCCGTGACGACGAGAGTGGGCGACGCCCCCGCGGTGGCCACCACGCAGGACGCCCCGAGCTCGAGCAGTCGACGACACCCGTCTTCGACAGTGGCGCAACCGGTCCAGCCGAGGACCTGCTCGTCGTTGGGCAGCAGGTAGTCCACGTGGGGCAGCGCGGCGGCGAACGCACCGAGTCCTTCCGGAACGGACGGTGCCAGGCTGTCGACGGTGACGACGACGCCGTCCTCGTGGGCACGGCGCGCGATGTCGCGTGCGGTGTCCGGTCCGAAGAATTCGGGTCCGCCGAGATGCAGGAAGTCGACGTTGTGGAACATGTTCCACGGAACATGCTGAGCCAGATAGCCGTTGGCCCCGATCACGTGCAGAGCCGGCCGGGATCCGTCCGGCCTGATCGGCAACACCGACGCCGAGGTCTGCACCCCGTCCATGCGATGAACGAGGGAGACGTCCACTCCTTCGTCGGCGAGAAGCTGCAGTAGAAACGTGCCTGCCGAATCACCACCGACCACTCCCGCGGTGTGTACCGCGGCACCCAATCGGGACAGCACCAGCGCCGTTCCCGCAGCTGTGCCTGCGGCCGACATCGCGATCTGCTCCGCCAGGACCGCCGCCTGACCGTCGGGTATTTCGGTCACCGGCCGCACCAGAGTGTCGAGTATGTGCACCCCGAGGGTGAGAACTTCCGCCGGTTCTCTCATTGGATCGTCGTGGTTCGCTCGGAGAGGATCAGCGCCTCCAGGTTGCACATCGAGACATCGAATCGTGCGGACATCCCGGCGGTCGCGATGGGTCGCACAATACGTCCCAGCCAGCTCGGAGCGACATCGAACCAGAATTCGAAGGTCATCGCGGTGGAGGTTCCGCCGCCCAGCGGCGCGAAGCGAAAGACGTTCGCCACGTTGGTGAGCGGTGCGAATCCCTGACCCGAATCGATTCGCAGTCGGTTCGGTTCCAGATGCCGGACGGTCCAGGTGGCGTGAGTGGTGAAGCGTCCGAGCGCCGCCACTTCCTCGGTATAGACACCACCTGTGCGTGCGGTGCCGTGATGAGCGGTGACGGCCCGGACGTCGGACACCCATTCCGCGTAGCGGCTGGTGTCACCGGTCAGTGCCCACACTTCCTCCGGGCTCACCGAGAGTGTGCGGTGGGCCGAGACTACGAAGCGTTGTTCCACGAGAGTTCTCCTTCGATCGAAAGTACTTCTGTTGCGGCCTTTTCACCCGATCGCACGGCGCCGTCCATGTATCCGTTCCAGTAGTCGGAGTGTTCGGCACCGGCCCACCGCACTCGTCCGAACGGAACATCGCGCCACCGTCCGAGCCCGGTCAACACCCCAGGGGTCAACACCGCGGTCGGCCCGCCGCGGGTCCACTGTTCGTCGGTCCAGTCCAGTTCGATCCATTCCGTCGGTTCGAGTGCGCGCGGACCCACCGCCGAGGCGAAGGCACGCAGCACCTCTCCGCGGCGCTCGGATTCGTTGCCGTCGGACCAGTTTCGGCCGCCTCGATGGCGAGCGCCCCAGGTGCCGACGAATCCCATCAGTACTCCCTGACTGTCGTCGGGTGGTGAGTTGTCGAACATCGAGGACACCGGTACGTCGCTGTCACGAAAGAGCGCCTGGCCCGACAGCCCGCTCGCGCGCCAGAACGGTTCGGGATACACGGCCTCGCACTTGGCCAATCCGCCGAAGTTCATCCGCTGAAACAATGCTTCCTGGGGCGCGGGAAGCGCAGGGCTCCAGTCGATTCGGGTGGCCAGAACGGGCGGAATCGCGACGACGACCGATCGGGCGACCCACGATTCGGTATCGCTGCGCACCACCACGCGGTCCGGATACTGCTCCACGCGTCGCACGGGAGTATCGAGCCGGACGGCGTCACCGAGCTGCTTCGCGATCTCGATGGAGACCGCCTGTGAGCCACCGATAAACCGCCACTGTTGCGCTCCCCCAGCGACACTCATCAACCGATCGACGGTGCCGGGAGTGCATTCGTTACCCGCCCCGGCTATGTACGCCAGGCCGAAGAGCGCCGACACGTCGGCGGACGTGCCACCGAACACCGAACCGAGCAGGATGTCGAGCAGTTCCACGCCGCCGTCGGTGGCCGAGTGCCTCCGGGCCCAGGTGGCGAGAGTCTGGGTGTCCCACTCACGTGCACGCGGTGCCGTCCAGGGTTTGCCCATGGGGATCTGGCCGGCGGCCCGATCGATTCGCGCCACGAGCATCCCGACGTCGGGTAATGCCGCCAGGTCCGGTGGCACCCCGCCGTCGAAGCGTCGGGCGCGTCCGTTCTTGACGTAGATGCTCGATCCGATGTCGTACGCGGGGAACGTCCCGACGCCCACCGACGCGGCCAGGCGGAGGATGTGGTCCTGCGTCGGACCGACGAACTGCCCGCCGGTCTCGACCACCGAATTCTCCCCGAGTGCGTGGTTGACCGTCCGCCCGCCCACCCGGTCTCTGGCCTCGAGGACCTGCACGGTCAACCCTGCGGCCGTCAGTTCCCTTGCAGCGGTCAGACCCGCGAGTCCTGCGCCGACGACCACGACGTCCACCCGCGAGGCTTCCGAAATCTCGGTCATGGGTGCTCCTTTCCGGGCTGTTCGATGTAGCGGCGACAGTAACCCAATATTGGCCACTAGGCCAGGATTGATGGAAAATGCCTGCTGAAGAGCACTGCGATGGGGGTGGATGACAACACCCCGGCTACGTTGTAGCAATGACCGAAGAGCGCCGGAAGACTCGATACGCGCGTGGCCAAGAACGCCGAGACGCCCTGGTCGACGCTGCCATCGGCGTGATCGGAACACGCGGGCTCGAACGCGTCTCGTTTCGGTCCGTGGCCGACGCTGCCGGCTTCCCGCCGTCGACCACCAGCTATTTCTTCGGCTCGGTCGGCGAACTCATCGATGCCGCGATCACCCGAATAGCCGAGAACGTGACGGCCAAGGTCGCTGCTCTACTCGACGTCGCGCACACCGGCGGGCTCACTCGCGACGATCTCGCCGACGCGATCATGGACCTGGTCTCGCTGCTGTCCTCCCCCGCGGACGACGACTCCCTCGTCCAGTTCGAGGCGTACCTCGCCGTGCGGAGGCGGCCCGAGCTGGCGGATTCGGTACACCGAATCATGCGGATGATCGAGGAGGCGGCCGAGGCGGCGTTGGGGGCATTCGGCATCGCGGAACCACAACTACCCGCTCGGCATTTCCTGGCGCTGATCGACGGCTACACCCTGCACGAAATCGCCAGGCCGACACCGGGTGGCAATCGGGCCGAACTGAAGGATGCCCTGCTGCGCGCACTCGACTCGTACGTGCCGCGAGCCTGACGTCGGAGCCCGCTAGCCAGCGCCGACGAGAAGCGGCACGATGTTGCGGTGCGCGAACGCCAGCAGATCGTCGTAGGTATCGAGCGGGGCGGCGGCCGACGGAGTCAGCAAGATCGAATGAACAACGCGCACAACAATTTCCGGCGCATCTGGCACCGCGAAGGTGTCGGATTCCAGTTCACCCCTGGCGATATGCGCGGCAGCGTTGATCGCGGGCACGAGCAATGCCGACGCATTGGTGGTCAGTTGCTCGAGCACCAACGAACTCTCGGAATCGAACATCTTGAGCAGTACCGGATTGGTACGAACCGAGTCGATGGTCGTGGCGAATCCGTGCGCCGCCCGATCGGCTCGTGACGTCTGTTTCGAGGCCGCTGCCGCCACCGCCACGAACAGCCGCGACGACTCCCGCGCCATGACGGCCCGCACCAGGTCGTCCTTGGACCCGATCCGGCGGTAGACGGTCACTCGGTTGATCCTGGCGCGCTTGGCAACGTCGCCGATGGTGGTTCGAGGGATACCGACCTCACCGAACAGTTCCAAGGCGGCATCGAGAATCGGCCCGTCGTCACCATCTGGATGCATCGTTCGATCCTAACGGTCGTCCGGCCACTGTCATGCAACATTGCAACACAATGTGTTGCTATGTAGCATCGGTGTCAGCAGCATCACCATCTCGAAGAAACGGAGTTTCGAAATGTCTCGGAACAAGGCGGCCGACTCGAACGAGCAGTACACGGACGAGTCCTACGCGATAGTGGCGCGCGCGGTGACATTCGACTGGTCCGGCGTTCCGCTCCAGTACATCCCCCACGAGTGGTACGCCACCCACTTCTGGAACGTGATGCACCTGGTCCTGCCCGAGGGAGAACGAGCGATGGCGGACGTGTTCGCCCGCGCGCTGCCGTTCATCGACGACCGCCGACTGCACGAGGAAGTCGTGGGATTCGTCGGTCAGGAAGCTACGCACGCGTCCTCCCACGAGAGCTTCCGCAACTACCTCGTTGCGCACGGAGTGGACATCGAACCGATTCTGCAGCGCATTCGCTTCGCCGTGGGTGTGGTGTTCGGCGACCACGGCCTCACCGGCCGCGCAGGCAAAGCATGGCTGAACGAGCGCCTCGGAATCTACGCAGCGGCAGAGCACTTCACTGCCGTGGTGGGCGAATGGCTGCTCGACAACACCGAATTCGACCGCATCGGCGTCGACCCCACGATGCTGGACCTGCTCCGTTGGCACGGCGCGGAAGAGCTCGAGCACCGCAACGTCGCATTCGACGCGTTCCAATACGTCGACGGTGGCGGATTCCGTAGGGCCCGAACAGCAGTCGTGGCCAGTGCCGGCTTGGCCGTGCTGTGGTTCACCACCGCCGCGTACCTGTACAAGAACTCGGTTGCCACGCCGCGCACCGGAAAGCGCCGAATGCGCACTCCCTGGCC
Organism: Rhodococcus sp. NPDC076796; assembly: GCF_040702765.1. Classification (NCBI taxonomy): domain Bacteria; kingdom Bacillati; phylum Actinomycetota; class Actinomycetes; order Mycobacteriales; family Nocardiaceae; genus Rhodococcus; species Rhodococcus sp. NPDC076796. The sequence continues at coordinate 731,837 of NZ_JBFBMS010000002.1, forward strand.
CCTCGCTTTCGCACGCGCCTCCCGTAAGAACCTCATTCCCGGTCTGTCGTTCCTGTTCGTACAGCTCGCTCTCTACATCCGTCCGGGCTTCCACCCCTCGAAGATGGGCGACATCGACAAAGCAGTGCAGTATCTCGCCGTCTCCCCCGCAGCCCTGGCGGCCCAGCAATGACAGGCACTCGCGTGGTGACCACTCCCACCCACAGCCATCTGGGCGAGGTCACCGTGACCACGCCCGGCCTCGGACTGCGGGCCGTCGGTGCCGTGTCCCGCGTCTACGCCAAACTCGTCACCGATTCGTCGATCGTGACGGCCCTGTCTCCGGCGCGGCCCCGGCGAAGCGTCGGATACGAATTCGAGACCGTCGTCGACGATACGATCGACGAGGCCGAGGACGTTCGTTCCCTGCTGCTCTCTCGCACAGACGGAGCACCGCTTCCGAAGTGGTTGCCCGGTGCGCACATCGACGTCACCACCCCAGCCGGCTCGGTGCGGCAGTACTCGCTCGCCGGTCGCCCCGGCGCAGGTGATCGCTACCGCATCAGCGTCCGCAGGATCCCCGGCGGCACGGCATCCACCGAGATTCACACCCTCTCCTGCGGCGACGTCCTCCGAGTTCGCGGACCCCGCAACGCCTTTCCGATGGCCGAGGCCGAGCACTACCTCTTCGTGGCCGCAGGAATCGGCATCACACCCATCCGGGCGATGATCGAGCGCGCCGCTGCGGACGGGGCGCGGTGGACGCTGTACTACCACGGTCGCTCTCGGGCGAGTCTGCCGTTCGTTGCCCTACTGCAGCAGTTGGCACTGACCTCGCGCGGTCATGTGATCGTCAAGACCGACGATGTCGACGGATTTCCGATTCCGGCGGACATCGTCGATCTCGGGATGGGCAACTCCGCCATGTACGTCTGTGGGCCCGCGGCACTGTCGAGCCGGCTTCGCGCCGAGGCCCTCTCGAGTACGGCCGTCCGTGAATTCCACACCGAATTGTTCGCGCCCGCACCGGTGGTCGACGGCAGGCCGTTCGTGTTGCAGCTCGACCGTTCCGGCGAAACCGTCGAGGTCGGTGCTCAGGAGACCGCTCTCGACGCCCTCCGTCGATCGCGGCCGGACCAGCCCTATTCCTGCCGCCAGGGCTTCTGCGGAGCGTGCGTGGTCGGTCTCGTCGGCGGACGTGTCGATCACCGCGACCGCGTTCTCGATGCCTCCGAACGCGAGAACTCGCTCACCCTGTGCGTCTCGCGTGGTGCCGTCGACGGCGAAGTCGTCGTCCTCGATCTGTAGAAGGAGCTCGAACTCTCATGACTGCAACACAAGCCGGCACCGCACTGCCCTCCATCGACGTCGCGATCATCGGCGCGGGTTTCGGCGGTCTCGGTGCCGCAATCCGACTCGAGCAGGAAGGACGCGGCGACTTTCTGATCTTCGAGCGCGACACCGCCGTCGGTGGAACGTGGCACGTGAACACCTATCCCGGCGCGCAGTGCGACATCCCGTCCGCCCTGTACTCGTTCTCCTTCGCGCCCAACCCGGACTGGACGCGGCTCTACCCGCTGCAGCCCGAAATCGAGGCGTACCTCAACGACTGCACCGACAAGTTCGGGATCCGGGATCGGATCCGCTTCGGTCACGAGGTACTGGACGCAACCTGGAACGACGCACAGGCCCGGTGGGTGGTGCGGACGAGTGCAGGAACGTGGTCGGCGCGCATCCTGATCGGAGCCCTAGGACCGTTCAGCGAGCCGGCCACGCCCAAGATCGAAGGCCTGGAATCGTTCTCGGGCAGTGTGTTCCACTCGGCGAAGTGGGACCACGAGCACTCCGCCGAGGGTCGACGCATCGCCGTCATCGGCACCGGAGCATCTGCGGTGCAGTTCGTCCCGCGGCTGGCCCCCGAGGCCGCACACCTGACTCTGTTCCAGCGGACACCGACCTGGATCCTTCCGCACCCCGACCGGCCGATCTCCGAATCCGGCAGATCCGTGCTGCGGAAGTACCCCCGGGCCCAACGGACCATGCGCCGAGTGTTCGATCTGTTCCAGGAAGCGTTGGTCCCCGGACTCATCAGCCACCGCTCGTTGTTGGCACCGCTCACGGCGGTGGGCCGCGCTCACCTGCGCCGTCAGGTGAAGGATCCTGTTCTTCGCGAGAAGCTCACGCCCGGTTACGAATTCGGCTGCAAGCGACCCACCTTCTCGAACAAGTTCTATCCCGCACTGTGCCGAGAGAACGTCACCGTCGAGACCACCGGCATCGCTCGAATCGTGCCCGAGGGCATCGTCACCACCGACGGGACCGTGCACGAGGTGGACGCGATCGTCCTCGGGACAGGATTCACCGTGTCCGGTCACACCGGCTTCCGACGCATCATCGGCCGCGACGGAAAATCGTTGGCGGACAAATGGCCCGACGGCGAGATGTCGTCGTACCGAGGTACCACGGTGCACGGCTTCCCGAACTTCTTCATGCTGCTCGGTCCCAACTCGGTGGTGTACACCTCGCAGGTGGTCACCATCGAGGCTCAGGTGAACTACATCCTCGCAGCGTTGCGCGCCATGGACTCCAATGCGATCACGGCGCTCGAGGTGAGCATGCGTGCGCAGTCGACGTTCGCCGAACACACCGACCGCAAGCTAGCGGGATCGGTGTGGAACTCCGGCGGGTGCAGCAGCTACTACCTGAGCCCGTCGGGCCGAAACGTGACGTACTGGCCCGGTTCGGTGCGTAACTTCACCCAGCGTATGGCCACGATCGAACTCGGCCATTACCACTGGCGCAGTGCAGATTTCCGACCCGATACCGAGCTCGTGACGACGAGGGACCTGACATGACGAACCACATCGAGCTGCCGGGAAAAGTGGCGTTGGTGACGGGTGGAGCACGTGGAATCGGAGCTGCGACGGTCGCGGAACTGGTGTCCACCGGAGCCTCCGTGGCCGTGGTTGATCGAGACTTCCCCGCGGACGCCACGAGTTCCGGACGAATCCTGCTGCTCACCGGCGACGTCACCGATCCAGATGCGATGGCCGACTGCGTTGCCGCGACGGTGCGCACGTTCGGCGGTCTCGACATCGTGATCGCCAACGCAGGCATCACGCCCCCGCCCGCCACCATCAGGACCATCGACCGCGCAGTCTTCGACTCGGTGATGGCCGTGAACTTCGGCGGCGTGTTCAACATCGTGCGGGCTGCGGCCGACGAGATCGTCGCGAGCGGCGGCCACATCCTGTTGGTGTCGTCGTGCGCCGCCTTCACTCCCGGCATGGGCGGGTCTGCCTACATGGTGAGCAAAGCGGCCGTCGAACAGCTCGGCCGCGCACTGAGAATCGAACTCGCCGCCGTGGGCGCAACAGCGGGTCTCGCGTATTTCGGTGTGGTGGATACCGATCTGGCTCGCAACACCCTCGACAGCGATCCGATGGGCCAGCGAATCGGCGGGTTTCTACCGTGGCCGCTGAACCGCCGTCTGCCCTCGCAGCGCGCCGCACAGTTGCTGGTGCACTCGGTCCGCACGCGCCGGGCCCGCCTCATCGCGCCGTCCACCTGGACGCCGTACTTCTGGTTCCGCGGAGTTCTCAACCCGATTCTGGAGCGCAGACTCGTCAAGGACCGCGCGATCGCCGAGATCATCCGGGATCTGGAGAAATCGCACGCCCGCTGAGTCTCGTCGGCGTGGGCGGGTTGCTACTCGCTGTCCCCGTCCACGCTGGGTACGTCGCTCATGGGCGGTAGCGATCGCGCGCACAGGTCCCGTGCATCGGCGTCGGATACGCCGAGGGCGAGCAGAACGCCGTAGGCCATCTGGTCGACGGCCTCGACGTCGCTCCGTTCGGGTTGCTCGAGCAGTAGCTGCCCCATGCCCAGCAGTGCACCCGCGACCAACGCCAGCGACAGCTGGATGTCCGAGACGCGGAAGTACCCGGCTACGACTCCGGCCTCGATGTCTCGCGCGGCACGCGGACCGAGCCCGTGCGGTGAAGTGATCAATTCGGGGCCGGAGTGGATGAGTACGCGGCTCAGCTCCGGCTGCAACCGAAACAGGCGGCCGGCGATTCGGAAAGATCGAGTGAACGCCTCGGCAGGATCGGCAGCAACATCGGTCAACGAGTCGAGGTAGATACCCAACAGCTCGAGCGCGCCGTCGACCGCGGCCTGGAACAGCTGTTCTCTGCTCTCGAAGTGGTTGTAGAAGGATCCCATCCCGACATCGGCGGCCTGGGTGATCTCCGCAATCGGCGCGTTCAGTTCGCCGCGGGCGATGAATCCTTGCGCCGCCGCGATCAGCGCGCCGCGAGTGCGTGCTTTGCGCCGCTCGAGCCGATTCGGGGTCTCTGTCATGTTCCCTACTTCTGTCTGCGCTGGTCGACGCCCTGACTCTTCCTCACCGCTGACGATTTTGTCAATATCCTTGACTGACGGCGTACTCATAGGTGACGATATTGTCACCAACGAGGGAGGGCTTCATGGGACACGACGTCGACGGCCACAAGGACATGCACGTGGACCAAGGCGCGCTCCCCGGCGAGCACCCCGGTCGCGCGAAGGATCCGATCATCAAGGTTCGAGACATCGCGTGGCTGGAGTTTCGCAAGCCGGATCTGATCAAGGCCGAGGCATTCGCTGTCGCCTTCGGTTTCACCGTCTCGCTTCGCACTCCGGAGGAGATCCACCTGCGCGGCACGCAGGTCGGCGCGCCATGCGTGATCATCCGCCGCGGCAAGCGAACACGCTTCGTGGGCGCAGCCTTCGCCGCCGCCGACGACGGCGATCTCGTGAGATTGGCCGAGGCCACCGGGCAACGGGTACAGCGCCTACCCGACACACTCGGCGGTATCGCGGTCACTCTCACCGATCCGGGCGGGCAACCCGTCCAGGTGGTGTCCGGGTACACCGACCATCCCGAACTGCCCGGCCAGGAAGCGCACACCTACAACTTCGGTGATCCGCGCTACCGGCTCAACGCGACGCAGCGGCCACCGCGTCAGCCCGCCCGAGTCCAACGTCTGGGACACGTGGTGCTCCAGCGCACCGGCTACCTCGAGAACCTGGACTGGTACCTGCATCACCTCGGCCTGATCGTCAGCGACTTCCTCTACTACGACGGTCAGCGTGATCGCGGTCCGGTGATGAGTTTCATCCGCTGCGATCGTGGCAACACTCCGTCCGATCATCACACTCTCGCAATGACTCTCGGTCCGTCCAATCGGTACGTGCACTCCGCCTACCAGGTGTCGGATCTCGATGCCATCGCCGCGGGCGGCGAGTACCTCACCCAACGCGGGTACCGGCATTCGTGGGGTATCGGCAGGCACATCCAGGGCAGCCAGATCTTCGACTACTGGCGTGATCCCGACGACTTCCTGGTGGAACACTTCAGCGACGGCGACATGTTCGACAGTTCTCTCGAACCCGGTTGGGCCCCGATGACGGCGTCCGGTCTGGCCCAGTGGGGGCCGCCCGCGTCGAAGGACTTCCTCGGAATCGCCCCCAGCAGAGCGTCATTGCACGAACTGAAATCGATCCTCTCCTCACTGCGCAACGACAACGAATTCGACACCGAACGCCTTCGCGGCCTGATGAAAGTGGCATCCTCATGAGCATCGCTGTACTCCGCACCGCCGACGCCTGGTGGGTCGAAACCCCCGCAGGCGCGTCACGCATCGACACCTCCGCGGTCAGCACCGCCGAGCTCCTCGCCGATCGGCCGGCCATCGAATCCGCTCGCGATGCAACCGATGTCGTTGCCGTGGAGACACTGTCGCTGATCTCGCCGGTGACGGCGCCCTGCCGCGTCATGGCGAACATGACCAACTACGTCTCCCACGTCAAGGACTCGGGAATGAACCCCGACACGGTTCCGCTGACGTTCTTCCGCAAGACCTCCGGTTCCATCAGCGGACCCACCGACGACGTGATCAAGCCGCCACACGTGAAGCTGCTCGACTACGAGATCGAGATCGGACTGGTGTTCGGCAAGACGCTCACCGTCGGAACAAAGGTCGACGCCTCCAACGTGGCCGAGTACGTCGCCGGGCTCGTGATCACCAACGACGTCTCTGCTCGCGACGTCCAGTTGCCGAAAACTCAGTTCTACGAGGGCAAGTCGTATCCCACGTTCACTCCGGTCGGGCCGCGGCTGGTACTTCTCGAGGCCGGCGAGTTCGACCGGTTCGGCGAACTCGCTCTGACCCTGCGAGTCAACGGCTCTGTGCGACAGGACAGTACGGTCGCCGATATGATCTACCGCCCGGTCGAGTCGCTCAAGGCTCTGAGCAAGTTCCAGCGCCTCGACGCGGGCGATCTGTTGCTCACCGGCACTCCCGGCGGTACCGCGTTGAAGGCCCCCGCCAAGCCGATCGAAATGATCGGATCGCTGGTTCCGCCGTCGGTCAAGTGGAAGGTCTTCTTCAAGAAGCAGGCCAAGAATCCCGCGTTCCTGAAGGACGGCGACGTCCTCGAACTGACCTGCTCGACTCCCGACGGAGCCCTCGATCTGGGGGTCCAGCGCACCCGGGTCTCCTACCGATGACCGGTACCGAGTCCGACGGCACGCACTTTCCAGTGGTGATCGTCGGCGCCGGTCCCTCGGGCATGACCGCTGCGTTGCTGCTGGGCCAGTACGGCGTGCCCTGCCTCGTGCTGGACAGGTGGGAGGACGTCTACCCTCAGCCGCGGGCAGTCCACCTCGACGACGAGGTGTACCGCATCCTCGGCGATCTGGGCCTGGCCGAGGACTTCGCGGCCATCTCCCGCCCGGGTCGCGGACTGAGGTTGTGCGACAAGCGGATTCACACGCTGGCCGAGTTCGAGCGGGATCCCGACGATCGACCGCACGGCTATCCGCAGGCCAACATGTTCGATCAGCCCGATCTGGAACGTTTGATGCGCACCCATATCTCGCGTTCCGAGTGCGTCGAGATGCGCGGCAACTGCGAGATCACCGACGTGCAGAACCTGAAGGATTCGGTCCGGGTCCGGTACGACTCGACCGTGGACGGAACCCCGCACTGGGTGACCGCCGATTATGTCCTCGGCTGCGACGGGGCCAACAGCGTCGTTCGAGCCTCCATCGGTTCGAAGATGCAGGACCTCGGCTTCGCGCAGCGGTGGTTGGTGGTCGACATCGCCACCGATGCGGACCTCGATCAGTGGGACGGCGTGCACCAGGTGTGCGATTCGGAGCGATCGGCGACGTACATGCGCATCGGCCCCACCCGCTATCGCTGGGAGTTCCGTCTGCACGACGACGAGACCATGGACGCCTTCACCGATCTGGCGTCGATCCGTCCACTGATCGCGCCGTGGCTGGGGTCTGTGGACGAGCCCGAGATGGAGCTGATTCGCCTCGCCGAGTACACCTTTCGTGCACAGGTGGTCGACCGGTGGCGTGATCGCCGGGTCTTCCTGCTCGGCGATTCCGCGCATCTGACGCCGCCCTTCATCGGACAGGGGATGGGTGCGGGGCTCCGAGACGCGCGCAATCTGGTCTGGAAGATCGTGGGCGTGCTCGACGGGCATCTGAAGGAGACCTCGCTCGACAGCTACGAGACGGAACGAAAGACGCACGCCAAGCAGATGATCGAGTTGGCAGTCGCGATCGGGTGGGCCATGACCGGCGGCAGCCGGCTCACCGGCATCATGCGCACGAACATCGCACCCGCTCTGGGCTTTCTGCCGTTCATCGGCGCGAAGGTAACCGCCAGCACCACACCGTCGCTCGCCCGATCGCAGTACGTGTTGCGTTCGCCCGTACCGGTTCGCACCCTGGCCGGAAAGCTCTGCCCCAACAGCCCGTTGGACAACGGAACGCGTCTCGACGACCTCGCGCCCGGCCAGTTCCTGTTCGTGTCGTCGACGCCACTGGCCATCGGGCACCGTCGAGAGATCGAACGTCGCGGAGCCGTCGTCGTCGAGGTGGCGGCGTCGTCGGAGTTGGGGGTATGGCTGCGCAGCGGGCACGCCGTCGCCGCCGTCGTCCGACCGGACCGCACGGTCATGGTGTCGGGCACCTCGGTGCCGTCACTGCACACCAAGGTGCCGACCACTGCTTTTCGTCGGCGGGAGTGCCCGGCACCCGTTGCGACGAAGCCGAGGCCTACCCGCACAGCAACCAAGAGGCGTAGATGAACACTGCAATAGTCACCGGAGCGACGTCCGGAATCGGCGAGGCCGTCGCCGAGGTACTGATCGCTCGCGGCTACGACGTCATCGGAACGAGCCGCGACAGCTCCTCGGTGGCCGACCCGATACCCGGCGTCGACTACCGCGACCTGGACCTGACGGACCCGGCATCGATCCGCGGGTTCGTCGACGGCATCGCCGACACCCCGGTGGATGTGCTGATCAACAACGCGGGTGAAAGCCAGTGCGGACCGATCGAAGAGCTGCCCATCGAGGCGATCACCCGACTCTTCCAGCTCAACGTCTTCGGTGCGATCGAGTTGACCCAGGCCGTGCTGCCGGGCATGCGAGACCGTGGCAGCGGAAAGATCGTCAACATCGGGTCGATGCTCGCGAGCTTTCCGCTGGCCTACCGCTCGTCGTACGCCGCCACCAAGGCTGCCATCAAGGGCTTTGCCACGGCCGCGCGCTACGAGCTCAAGCCTTACGGAATCGACATCACCACAGTCGAACCCGGTGCCATCGCCACCGGCCTGTCGGCCCGTCGCACCAAGTACTGCGGCCCGCATTCGCCGTACCTACGCGACTTCACCACGGTGATCTCGCAGCTCGACGCCAAAGAGGCCGAGGGGATCACGGCCGAGACCGTGGCCCTCACCGTCCTCAAAGCCGTCGAGGACAAGAAGACGCTGCCCATCTACGCGGTCGGCAGCAACGCTCCGGCGGTGTTCTTCGCCCAGCGATTGCTGCCGCGCACGGTGCTGGAATTGTTCACGGCCCGCGCCTACGGACTGCCCAGCAAGCGGCCGGCGAACTAGCGGAACAGGTTCGCGACGAACGGAATCGTATCGGCCTGCGACTGGACGAAGGCCCCACTGTGGTCGGTGTTGTAGGCCCTGAACGTCACCGGCTGACCGTTGGCCGTCAGCCGTGCGACGTAAGCGGCGGTGGTCGGAAACGGAACGTCGATGTCCTGCAGTCCGTTGCCCATGAAGAAGGGCTTGTCGAAACCGGTTTCGGGCATCGCCATGTAGTCGTCGATTACAGCGGTGAAGTTCGGCAGGCTCGTCAGTGGCGCGGTGAAGAAGTCGCCGATCGTCACACCGTCGAGTTGCTCCTCGAAATCCGATACGCACACCGTCTCGGCCAGGTCTGCGTACTTCTTCCCGAGCGGGGTCAGGATGTTGTCCAGCCCGAGCTCGGGATGCGCGTAGCGCAGTGACGCGCCGATGTACGCGACGTAGGCGGTCAGGCCCGACGGTAGTTCCACCGGCGGGACGCCCGGTCCACCGATCGAGATCAACTTCTCGATGTAGGCGGGAGTTCCGGTACCGACCGCCCCTCGGTAGTCGAGATCGGGGCCGCCGAACTCGGTCGCGTAACGAGCGGTGTAGATCGCTGCGCCACCGCCCTGCGATTGACCGACGGCCACCCAGGATCGCGAGAGGTCCTCGCTGTGGTTGCGGCCCGCCTTGACCATGTCGACCACGTTGTGAGCCGTGGTTCGACCGTCGAGATAGGTCGGCAATCCGGGCGTTCCGAGGCCGGCATAGTCACTGGCGACGATGGCGTAGCCCTGCGCGAGCCAGTTCGCCAGGTACGGCAGATCCCGCTCGGCGTAGGTCGGACCGATCAGCGACGGCGCACACGCGTCGCCGAGCCCGGACGTGCCGTGGGCCCACGAGATCACCGGCCAGCCGCCCTCCGGCGCAGTGCCCGGCGGCAGGAAGACGGTGCCGGTGCTCAGAGCCTTCTCACCGAAGGTGTCGGTGGTGACGTAGGTGAGCACCTCGGCCGAGGCCGCGCCGGGAATCCAGAGGTTTCGGTCCAGATCGCGAGTCGAGACGACGTCACCGATCTCCTGAGTGATAGCCGGTGCAGCGGAAGCAGGTACGGCCAACAACGCCGTCACCATGCTCGACGCGACAGCCGCGGCAACCGAGAGGGCACCGATCCGACGACGAGAGGTCACTGGGTCTCCATTCCATTCGAGTGTGCGAAGCCACCGCGTTCGTCGATGCGCGCCACTTTGTAATACACGACCGCTCCGATCCACACGACGAAGAACGTGCCGACGACGAGCTGGCCGGCCAGATTGAGATCGATGACCGCCAACGCGTCCCACAGTCCGCCGGTCAGCTCGAACTGCTCGGCGAGCAGGGTCAACAGCTGCACCGTGCCGATCACCAATGCGACGAAAACGGACAGTCCCGTCATCGTCATGTTGTAGTAGATCTTGCGCACCGGCGTCACGAATGCCCAGCCGTACGCCTTGGACATGAAGATGCCGTCGATGGTGTCCATGGTGGTCATGCCCGCGGCGAACAGAACAGGCAGCGCGATGATCGCCATCGGTGGCAGTCCGCCTGCCATGGCCGTCGTGCCTGCGATCGCAAGCAGACCGACCTGAGTGGCGGTATCGAATCCCAGCCCGAACAGCAGTCCCAGCGGGTACATCTGCCACGAGTGGTTGATCAGCTTGTCGTAGCGTCCCCGGAACAGTCGATTCATCAGCCCACGCTTGGCCAGCAACTCGTCGAGGCCAGCTTCGGTGAACTCACCTCGTTTCGCGCGACGCCAGACTCCGACGATTCCCGCGAGCACCGCGATGTTCAACGCCGCGATGAGATACAGGAACGTTCCGGACACCAGCGTGCCGATGATTCCGCCGACTCCGGCGAACGCGTCCTGGAACGCCGTCGCCTGCGACGCGACGAAGGCGATGGCAGCGACGAAGACGAACACGACCGTCGAATGACCGAGGGAGAAGAAGAGCCCGACGGCCAACGGCCGCTTGCCCTTCTGCAGCAGAAAGCGGGTGGTGTCGTCGATGGCGGCGATGTGATCGGCGTCGAAGGCGTGCCTGAGCCCGAGGGTGTATGCCAACACGCCCGCTCCGGCGTACACGAGGGTGCCGTCGGCCCCGGTGAGTCCGTGAATGCTCGGGATGGAGTCGTAGTGCGTGAACAACCCCCACCCGATCACGTGCAGAGCGGCCACGAAGCCTGCCATCGCCAATAGGCGGGGGATCTCGTCGAGAGTGAATCGACTCTGCCGTCGGCCGACCTCGGCGCGCGATAGCTCAATCGTCATGGGGACATTGTGGCCGACGACAACGAATTACTCTTCCCGCGCAGCCGCGGCCAGGACTCGCTGCGAATCGCGTTCCACGGACCAGTAGGCCAGGAGGGCGAAAACTCCGCCGATGGCCAGCAGCGGAAGGAGCGGAATCAGACCGACGGTGAGTGAATCCGCCGCGTCGGACACCACACCGACCAGAAGCGGCCCGACGGCACCGCCCGCGGTCGCGGCGATCTGCAGCATGCCGAATCCGAGGCCCCGATCGCGTGCCGGAACGACGTCGGCGACGCAGGCGGTGAGCGTGGGGAGAGCGAAGGCCGAGAAGAAGGCGAACACGGTGAGCAGGACGACGAACACCACCGTGGAGTCCATGCCGAGCGCAATCGACATGAACACACTTCCCACCAGAATTCCGCTACCGCCCAGCAGTACTCGCCATTGCGCGAGGCTGGTGCCGACCACGGCGCGACGGGTTGCCATCGCCGCGACGAGCGTGCCGAAGACGATTCCGAGCAGCGTCATTCCTCCGCCAGACGTCGCGGCGGCCGATTCGGACAGGCCGTACCGGCGTTGCAGCAGACTCGGTAGCCAGAAGGTCAGGCCACCGATCGACAAGCTCATGACCGTCAGAGCCGCACCGGTGAACCACAGCGTTCGGATGGGCAACAGTCGCCGGAGCTGGGTGGCAAGCGGTCCGGACGGTGTGCGAGCCTGCAGGCTCAGGTCTGCGCGAGCCGCCAACCTGTCTGCGTATCCGCGTTCGGGTTCTTTCAGACGTGAGACGAGCACTGCGACAAGCAGTCCCGGGATCGTCATGACCATGAAGGCCCCGCGCCAACCCAGCCAGTCCGCCAGCACACCACCCAGTACGATGCCTGCGCCACCCAGGTACGCCGAGGTTCGCCACCAACCGAACGCGGTGGATCGCGTTGCAGGCGGATAGAAGTCGGCAAGAAGACTCGCGCTCGCCGGGTTGTCCACTGCCTCCGCGGCGGCCAGACCGACCCGCACGAGATAGAAGATCAAGAAGGTGGGCGCAAGCGCAGAACCCAGCGTCGCCAAGGACCACAGCACGACGACCCACGTCACGATCCTGCCGCGATCGTGACGGTCGGCGAGGTATGCAGCAGGTATCGCCAGGACCCCCGCGGCGATCGCGGATGCACTGGGCAGCGATCCCGCCACCGCGTCCCCGAAACCCCATTCGGCCTGCAGCTGAGGAAGAACGGCGGCTACGAGGCTGAATTCGATACGGTCCACGAAGGCCACGAGGACCAACACGATCGCCGGTCCCCAGCCGAACGGAAGGACTGCAGAACCGGGCCCGGTGCGCAAGGTCCCGATGGTTCGCCAACGACTGCCACGATCGACCACGGTGCCTCGATCGATACCGGTCGCCATGCGTCGTCCCCCTATTCAGCGCGATCGATCCCAGTGTGCACCGTTCGAGGAAATCTCAACATCGGTTGATGTCTCTGTGATTTCCGTCGAACATGCTGACAGGTCACAACGCGGAAGCGGACATTCGGTGCTCCCGTCACGGCAGGATGAGATGGCCGGAAACGAAAAGAGTTGGGACGGTGTTTATGTCACGGGTGAGAATCGCGATGTGCGTGCTCGCAGGTCTGGGATCCTTCGCGATCGTCGTTGCCCTACTGCTGCCCACCCTCGTCTACGACCGTCTGGCGGTGACTCCCCTCGACATCGCCGCAACCACGGTGGCCACCACGGCAGACGGTGCGGGGGGCGAGGTCCTCGACTCGAGGACGATCACCGGCCCCGGCCCTTTGTCGATCGCGACGGATGTCCCCCTCGTTCTGCAGCGCTACATCACTGTGGAAGACCCCTCCGACGCAGACCGCGTCACCTTCCAGGTCGGAGCCACGGTGCGACGCGCCGACCGCGACGGGGATGCGAGCCTGCTGACCGCCTCGGTGGATCGAGTGACGAGCGACCGGCGCACCGGCCTGCCCGTCGAGCCCGCCGGATCCCTGCAGACCACCGTCGACTCGCCTGCTGTTCCTCTGCCCCGCACAGGGTTACAGCATCGCTTCCCGTTCGATACCCAGCCGATCACGTACACGGTCTACGACGCGACGGCGTGGACGAGCTTCGAGGCGAACTTCGTCGAGGAGCTCACCATGGAGGGGCTGCCGATCTATCACTTCCGATCGATCGTGACCGAAGCAGACCTCTCGGCCACGACCCAGTCGCCGATCAACTCGGTGACCCTCCCGGCATCGAAATGGGGGCTGGGCGACGGGGACGAGCCGATCACGATGAAGCGGTGGTACTCGAACGTTCGCGACATCTACGTCGAGCCAACGAGTGGAAGCCTGGTGTGGGGACAGGAAACGCCGTACCAGTACTTCGCGCGAGACCCGAAAGTCCCCGAGATCACGATCTTCAAGGCGTCGCTCGCGCTGGACGAGACGGGTCGACTGGAGCAGGTGGCCTCGGCACGCGACGCGGCGAACAAGTTGGCCTGGTTGACTTCTCGAGGACCACTCCTGGGATACGCCATCGGTGGAGCCTTGCTCGTCGGTGCCGTTGCCGCCGGAGTGATCGGATCCCGCCGCGCGCGTTCACCCGAGCCCACCCAACGACATGCAGACGAAGCCGAGCGCGCGTCGGTGTAGGTGGCCCTCCGCAGGAGCCGTAGGCCGACATGTCGCCGGAAATGTGACTACCGTTGCTTGATCGGACCGGCCGAAGGATCGACGTGGCAGATGCCGGCCGAGAGGCACGTCGAACCCGCCACCGAACGGAGGGAAAGCTCGATGCAGCACCACCCGAGCCCCGCAGCGGCCACTTCCCGTCAGCCAACCGCATCCGAGGCTCCTGGGTATTGCCCCGCCCGCGAACTGTTCGAGGTCCTGTCCAGCAAGTGGGTGATCCGCACCCTGTTGATCCTCGATACAGCGCCTGCAGTGCGCTACTCGGACATCCGTCGACAGCTCCCCGGAATCAGTCACAAAATGATGGCGCAAACTCTTCGCACTCTGCGACGCGACGGATTCATGTCGCGTCACGCGATGCCGGGTATTCCACCTCGCGTCGAGTACTCGCTCGAGCCGATGGGGCGCGAGGTGCTCACTATCGTGAACCGTTTCAAGGAGTGGACGGAGGAGAACATCGATCGGGTTCTCGACAACCGAATCCGCGCCGAGATCGAAGAAGCCGCTTCCCGAAACTGACTCAGTGAGACCTACGGCCACCGACAGCCGAGAAGAGCCATCACTCGAAATCGGTTCTACTACCCAACTATTGACTGGCGAACCCGCCGACCGCCTGGCCACTGGAGTAAGTTCCGGAAATCCCCAGGTTCATGCGAGTACGCCTGTGATCGAGGTGGCTGCTCCGCGGGCCCCCTCGATATGCCCCACAAGATCCGCCTGGGCATCGGCGGTCATCACCGTCGGCGAGAAGCGTTCGTAGGTGATGTCCTGGATTCCGATGAACCGGAGCCAGTCATCGACGAACGGCTGGGCGAAGTCGGAGCCGAATGCTGCGCTCACCCCGGGGTGGAACACCCCACTGGTCAGAGACACGAAGGCTCGCTTGTCGGCCAGCAATCCGCTGTAGCCGGCCTCGGGGTCGAAGCCGAACGACCATCCCGGCTGCGTCACGATGTCGACGAATTGCTTGAACTTGTACGGCACACCTGCGTTCCACAGCGGCAACGCGATCGCATACACATCGAACTCGGCAAAGGTCTCGAACAACTCCTTGCACTCACCCCACAGTTTCTGCTGCTCGGCGGTCTGCTCTGCGCCGCTGAACACCGCCATCTTCGCGTTGGCGGCGACCGTGCCGAACTCGGGCAGGTTCATCTCGAACAGATTCCAGGTGACGACCTCGGCACCGGAGGCAGCCAACTCGGCCACGTACGTCGCAGTTATCTGCGCGGAGAAGGAGTCGGCACCACGGGGTGACGCAACTATTTCCAGGACCTTCGTCATCGGAACCCACTTTCGTCGAGGAGTCTGCACTGATGCGCAGACCAATTGGAACCGACATGGAGACGAACGCACAAGAACGCACTTCGAGGTGAGTGTGCAACTCACTTACAGGTGAGCTGCCCGTAATCCTCTACTCCGACGCTGACGCCCACATCGAACTCCGCTGCTCCGCAACCGAACTGAGCGGATCCGAAGCTACGGCGCAGCAACCCCCAATGCCCTGAGCGCCATTGCGCGCAACACGGGACGAGCATTTTTCGACGGAGTACGCCCCGCACTGTTGGGCGTGGAGTTGATGAGGCCGAAGACCGCGTGTGCCGTAGTTCGAGCGTCGGCCTCGTTCAGTTCCGGGCCGACGGCGCAGAGCACCCCGACCCAGAGTTCCACGTACTCACGCTGCATTCGGCGCACCTTGCGTCGAGCGCCCTCCGGAAGACTCTGTAGGTCGCGATCCTGGATTCTGATGAATGCCGGTGTGTCGAAGGCAAAGTCGAGGTGGAACTCGACCAACGCAGACAACGTATCCACGGCAGCCCCACCACGATCGACCACCGCACGGCCACCGTCGAGCAGATACTCCGAGATCCCGACCATCAGCTCGACGAGCACGGCTTCCTTGTTCGGGAAGTGACGGTAGACGGCCGGTCCGCTGACACCGACTGCCGCGCCCAGATCCTCGAGTCGCACCGAGGTGAATCCGCGTTCGGCGAACAGCGATGCTGCGGCATCGAGCAACTGCTGTCGACGCTCGGCCTTGCGCTGCTCACGCACCGTCGTCGGCTTTGCCTCCAACTCCTGCACTGGCTCCCCCTCGACCCTGGACTCTCAGTTAATCGTAGTTTACTATGATGTCAGTTATCAACCATTAACTGAACTCCTGTGACACCGGCGTCCAACCCCTAAGGCGTGCACCTCATGGCAATCGATATTGCTGCCAACCGGGCAGATCACGAGCTTCTCACCAGTGAGCTGGCCGAGCGGCTCGCCGCGGCGGCGCTCGGCGGTAGCGAAAAATCCCGGGAACGCCACATCGCGCGAGGCAAACTCCTCCCCCGCGACCGCGTCGACGAGCTACTCGATCCCGGCAGCCCGTTCCTGGAGATCGCGCCACTGGCTGCCAACGGTCTCTACGACGACGAGTGCCCCGGCGCGGGAGTGATCGCCGGCATCGGCCGCGTCTCCGGTCGCGAATGCGTCATCATCGCCAACGACGCCACCGTCAAGGGCGGCACGTACTACCCGATGACGGTCAAGAAGCATCTGCGCGCGCAGGAGATCGCCCTGCAGAACACCCTGCCGTGCATCTACCTCGTCGACTCGGGCGGCGCATTCCTCCCGCGTCAGGACGAGGTGTTCCCCGACCGCGACCACTTCGGCCGTATCTTCTTCAATCAGGCGACCATGAGCGCCAAAGGAATTGCGCAGATCGCCGCGGTCATGGGTTCGTGCACTGCAGGCGGTGCCTACGTGCCGGCGATGAGCGACGAAGCCATCATCGTCAAGAACCAGGGCACCATCTTCCTCGGCGGCCCGCCACTGGTGAAGTCCGCGACCGGCGAGGTCGTCACCGCAGAAGAACTCGGCGGTGGTGATCTGCATTCCAAGATCTCCGGCGTCACCGACCATCTCGCCGAGGACGATCGAGACGCACTACACCGGGTCCGCCGAATCGTGTCGACGCTAGGGCCTCGCACTCCACGCCCGTGGGACGTCATCACGACGCGTGATCCGGTAGCCGACCAGACCGAGCTCTACGACGTCGTCCCCACCGACCCCCGCACCCCGTACGACGTGCGTGAGGTGATCACCCGGGTGGTCGACGGCGGCGAATTCGACGAGTTCAAGGCCGAATACGGCAAGACTCTCGTCACCGGATTCGCCCACGTCCACGGTCATCCCGTCGGAATCATCGCCAACAACGGTGTGCTGTTCGCCGAATCTGCCATGAAGGGCGCACATTTCATCGAATTGTGCGACAAGCGCAGTATCCCGCTCGTCTTCCTGCAGAACATCTCCGGCTTCATGGTCGGCCGCGACTACGAGGCAGGCGGCATCGCCAAACACGGAGCGAAGATGGTCACCGCCGTGGCGTGTGCCCGTGTCCCCAAGATCACCGTCGTCATCGGCGGCTCCTACGGCGCGGGCAACTACTCGATGTGCGGCAGAGCGTATTCACCACGTTTCTTGTTCATGTGGCCCAACGCGCGAATCTCGGTGATGGGCGGCGAGCAGGCGGCGTCGGTGCTCGCGACGGTGCGCAGCGAACAACTCGACGCTGCAGGTCAGCCGTGGAGCGATGAGGACCAGGAATCGTTCAAGGCTCCGATCCGTGAGCAGTACGAAAGCCAGGGCAACCCCTACTATTCGACGGCCCGCCTGTGGGACGACGGCATCATCGACCCGGCCGATACCAGGCAGGTTCTCGGACTGGCCCTCGCGGCGTGCGCCAATGCGCCGCTCGAGCCGGTCTCCTACGGCGTTTTCAGGATGTGACCGACATGACCACGATAGACACCGTTCTGATCGCCAACCGCGGCGAGATCGCCGTGCGGGTGGCACGAACGCTGCGCCGCATGGGGATTCGCACCGTTGCCGTCTACAGTGACGCCGATGCCGACGCCCGCCACGTCCACGAGGCCGACACCGCGGTACGCCTCGGTCCCGCCAACGCACGCGAGAGCTACCTCGACATCGCCAAGGTGATCGCCGCCGCGAAAGCCACAGGAGCACAGGGCATTCATCCCGGATACGGATTCCTCTCCGAGAACTCAGAGTTCGCAACCGCCTGTGCCGAAGCCGGGATCGCATTTCTGGGCCCACCGGCAAAAGCCATCGAAGTGATGGGCGACAAGATCGCTGCGAAAGCCGCCGTCAGCGCATTCGGCGTGCCCGTCGTCCCAGGAATCTCTCGCCCCGGCCTCACCGACGCCGACCTCATCGCCGGCGCGCCGGACGTCGGATTCCCGGTACTGGTCAAGCCCTCCGCCGGTGGCGGCGGCAAGGGTATGCGTCTGGTCGAGCGCGCCGAGGATCTACCCGCCGCGTTGACCAGCGCACGCCGGGAAGCGGCGTCGTCGTTCGGCGACGACACCCTCTTCCTCGAGCGATTCGTGTTGCGGCCCAGGCATATCGAAGTCCAGATCCTCGCCGACGGACACGGCAACGTGATCCACCTCGGCGAGCGCGAGTGCAGCCTGCAGCGCAGGCACCAGAAGGTCATCGAAGAAGCACCGTCGCCCTTGCTCGACGAAGTAACCCGGGCACGCATCGGCGAGGCCGCCTGCAACACCGCTCGCAGTGTCGACTACTCCGGCGCCGGCACAGTCGAATTCATCGTCTCGGCCGAGCGCCCCGACGAGTTCTTCTTCATGGAGATGAACACTCGTCTCCAGGTCGAGCACCCGGTCACCGAGATGGTCACCGGCCTCGACCTCGTCGAATGGCAGGTGCGGGTGGCATCGGGCGAGCCCCTGACCCTCGCGCAGGACGACATCACGCTCACCGGACATGCGATCGAGGCCCGCGTCTACGCCGAGGATCCCGGCCGCGGATTTCTCCCCACCGGCGGTGCCGTCGTCGGATTGCGCGAGCCATCTGCGCCGGGGATCCGCGTCGACTCCGGTCTAGCCGTCGGAACGGAGGTGGGCAGCAACTACGACCCCATGCTCTCGAAGGTCATCGCGCACGGACCCGATCGCGCGACCGCACTGCGCAGCCTCGATCGTGCACTGGCCGACACCGCAGTGCTCGGGGTAGTCACCAACATCGAGTTCGCACGGTTCCTGCTCGCCGACAACGACGTTCGCGCCGGCAATCTCGACACCGGGCTGCTCGATCGTCGCGTCGAACATTTCTCCCCCACCGAGGCAACCGACGAGGCTCTGATCGCCGCTACGGCAGTGCAGTGGCTCGACGCGTGGCAGGCCGCGGGACAGGACATCTGGGCGGCACCATCGGGGTGGCGAGTCGGAGCGAAAGCGTCGTTCCATCAGCGCCTCGCGTCCGGAGGTCGGACGGCGCATGTGGCCATCACCGGCACCGCGACTGCGGCGACGGTCGTCGTCGACGACGGATCGCCACGCATCCTCCGGGCAACGGCCACGGAGGATTCGGTGAATCTGGTGATCGACGGTCTACGCGAATCGATGGCCGTCGCCCGAATCGGCTCGGCTACCTGGATTTCCAGCTCCCGCGGCACCTGGCGAATCGATCGGATTGCCGAGGCGAGCGTCCGCGAGGACGATGCGCACTCCGGTGATGCCGAGATCCTCTCGCCGATGCCGGGTTCGATCATCGCGATCGGCACCACCACCGGCAGCGACGTCACCGCAGGCACGGCCATCGTCGTCGTCGAGGCGATGAAGATGGAACACACCCTGACCACCCCGATCGACGGCACCGTCGAATTGACTGTCGCCGTGGGGGATCAGGTCCGCGTCGATCAGATCCTCGCCCGAATCGTTCCCACACCCACCGAAGAGGACCAGCCATGACCGATCACCTGTCGTCGTCGAATCTGCCCGACGAGTACCAGCAACTGGTCAAATCCGTTGCCGACTTCACCCGCACGGTCGTCGCTCCGGTCTCGGCGAAACACGATGCCGAGCATTCCTTTCCGTACGAGGTAGTCGCCGGCATGGCGGAGATGGGCCTGTTCGGCCTGCCGTTTCCCGAGAAGTTCGGCGGCATGGGCGGCGACTACTTCGCGCTGTGCCTGGCGCTCGAGGAGCTCGGCAAGGTCGATCAGAGCGTCGCCATGACCCTCGAAGCCGGCGTCTCGCTCGGTGCCATGCCGGTGTACCGCTTCGGCAACGACGCACAGAAGCAGCAGTGGCTGCCCAAGCTCACCGCAGGCAAGGCCCTGGCCGCGTTCGGCCTGACCGAACCCGGTGCCGGCAGCGACGCCGGCGGCACCAAGACCACCGCCAAGCGCGACGGTGGTGACTGGATCATCAACGGCAGCAAGCAGTTCATCACCAACTCCGGCACCGACATCACCGAGCTCGTCACCGTCACTGCAGTCACTGGCGTCGACGAAGCGACCGGACGCAAGCAGATCTCCTCGATCCTGGTTCCCACCGACACTCCCGGCTTCGTCGCCGAAGCGGCCTACAACAAGGTCGGTTGGAACGCCTCGGACACGCATCCGCTCAGTTTCACCGATGTGCGCGTGCCACAGGAGAATCTGCTCGGACAGGAAGGACGCGGGTACGCGAACTTCCTGCACATCCTCGACGAGGGCCGGATCGCGATCGCCGCGGTGTCGGTCGGAGCGGCGCAGGGCTGCGTGGACGAGAGTGTGAAGTACGCCAAGGAGCGTGAGGCCTTCGGTGCTCCGATCGCGCGCAATCAGGCGATCTCGTTCAAGATCGCCCGCATGGAGGCCCGCGCACACACCGCGCGAACCGCGTACTACGACGCAGCGGCATTGATGTTGGCGGGCAAGCCGTTCAAGAAGGCGGCATCCATCGCCAAGCTCGTCGCCTCCGAGGCCGCCATGGACAACGCGCGCGATGCGACGCAGATTCACGGCGGCTACGGCTTCATGAACGAGTACGTCGTCGCTCGCCACTACCGCGACAGCAAGATCCTCGAGATCGGCGAAGGGACAACCGAGGTCCAGTTGATGCTCATCGCGCGGAGCCTGGGACTGTGAGCGACAAGCGAATTCGCCAGCGCGGCTTGTGGTTCGAGGAGATGGAACTCGGCACCGTCTACGAGCACCGACCCGGCCGTACCATCACCGAGGCCGACAACACGCTGTTCACCACCCAGACGATGAACACCCAGGCCCTGCACCTGGACGCGGCCTACAGCGAGACAACACCTTTCGGCCAGCGACTGGTGAATTCGATGTTCACCGTGTCCACGCTCGTCGGACTGTCGGTGACGCAGTTGACCCAGGGCACCATCGTGGCGAACCTCGGCTTCTCGGAGGTGTCGTTCCCCAAGCCACTGTTCCACGGCGACACCCTGTACGCCGAGACCGTGATCTCGGACAAGCGGGAATCGAAATCTCGCCCCGGAGAGGGCATCGTGACGTTCACGCACACCGGCCGAAACCAACACGGGGACGTCGTCGCAGTCGCAGTCCGCAAGACGCTCGTCCGGATGCAACCACCGGAGGAGGCGTCGTGACCTGGGTTCCGCCGGGGCCGGCGTGGCTGTTCTGTCCGGCCGATCGCCCCGAACGGTACGACAAGGCCGCGGCTCGAGCAGATGTGGTCATTCTCGATCTCGAGGATGCCGTCGGCGCTGCGGACAAAGCGGGTGCTCGTGAGTCCGTGGCCACGACCCCGCTGGATCCGGCGCGCACCATCGTCCGCGTCAACGCGCACGGAACCGACGATCAGGCCGCGGACCTCGAGGCGTTGAAGCGCACCGACTACACGACTGTCATGCTTCCCAAGTGTGAATCTGCTGATCAGATAACAGCACTGACTCCGCTGAATGTCGTCGCGCTGATCGAGTCCCCACTGGGTGCGATGACAGTGTTCGACGCGCTCGCCGCCGACAATGCGATCGGTGCCATGTGGGGTGCCGAGGATCTGGTGGCCGCCATGGGCGGCAATTCGAGCAGGCTGTCCGACGGCCGGTATCGCACTGTGGTGCAGCATGTTCGGTCGCAGACCTTGCTCGCAGCCAAAGCACGCGGGGTGTTCGCATTGGACTCGGTGTTTCTCGACATCCCCGATCTCGACGGTGTCCGCGCGGAAGCCGACGATGCCGTGGCCGTCGGCTTCGACGGCAAGGTGGCCATTCACCCGAGCCACATCCCCGTCATTCGCCAGGCCTACGCGCCTACTGCCGAGGAAATCGACTGGGCCACAGCCGTGCTCGACGCCGTCTCGCACAATCGCGGCGTCTTCACCTTCCGTGGCCAGATGGTCGATGCCCCGGTGCTGGCGCATGCTCGACGCATCGTCGCACGCAGTTCCCTCTCCTAGCCGAGTACTTGCACGCGCCGTTAATTGTCGGCGCGGTATGGTGGGTGGTCACGAGTACAGGTACGGAGAGGCACGGCAATGAGCGCACACGACCCCGCCCTGACAGCGCTGGCGCAGAACTGGTTGGCGCTGTCAGTGCTGCACGGCCGTATCGAAGGTCGCATCGAACGCGCGCTCCAGGCCAACCACAACCTCAGTGCCCGCGAGTACTGGCTGCTCGACGTCCTGGGCAGGCAGCACGACGGAGTCGGCGGACATCTGCAGATGAAGCAGGTGGCCGACGCCATCGTGCTGAGCCAGAGCGCCACGACCCGCCTGGTCACGCGCCTCGAAGATCGCGGCCTGCTCACTCGCTACCTGTGTCCGACCGATCGACGCGGCATCTACACCGACGTCAGCGAAGAAGGACTTGCACTGCTCGAAGCGGCCCGACCTACCAACGACACGGCGCTGCGCGAGGCCCTCGACGACGCGTCGACCGAGCCGGATCTCGTCCCATTGGTCGACGCCGTCCGACGCGCCGAGAGCTGAGAATCACTGCAGTTCGTCGAGAACCGTCCGGGTCGTGTCGGCAACAAGGGCATTCATAGCGGGTGAATCCTCGACACCAGAGGTCGTCGTACTCAGGACGACCACCAGGACCTTCTGTCCGTCGGGTCCGAGCAACAGCCCTGCGTCGTTCGAAACGCCGTAACTACCGGTGCCGGTCTTGTCGGCCGAGGTCCATTGTTCGGGGATTCCAGCGCGGAACCGGGCGTCGGAAGTCTGGGTGTCGGCCATCCACGCCAGCAGCTGATCGCGCGAGGCCGGAGTCAGTACGTCGCCGTCGAGCAGGGTTCGGTAACCGGCAACCATCGAGTTCGGCGTCGTGGTGTCGCGCGGATCCCCCGGAATGGCAGTGTTCAGGTCCGGTTCGGTGCGATCGAGCCGGAATTCGGTGTCGCCCAGTGACTGCGCGAACTCGGTCAGCCGTGCGGTTCCGCCTGCCTCGCGGATCAGAAGATTGCCGGATGTGTTGTCACTCTTGGTCAGCGCGGCTGCCGCCAAGTCTGCGATCGTGACGACCGACCCCGGTGCCCAATCGACTGTGGAATCGGGCACCTTGTCTTCCGCGGTGATCGTTCTGGTGTCGGTCAGCTGCAGTTCTCCGGCATCCACGGCTGCGAGAACTGCGCCGACGGCATACACCTTGAATGTCGAGCAGAATGCGAAACGTTCGTCACCGCGATACGTTTCGGTCGAACCGGAGACGAGATCGATGGCACTGACGCCGAGACGAGCGGTGTCCCTTGTCTCAAGTTCGAGATAGTTCTGGTCGGCCGAGGCCTGTTCGGTGGCGGACTGGGACGTGCTCGTGTCGGGTCGTGGTGGTTCGGTAACGGTCGTCGAGGAGCAGGCAACGCCTGCGGTCAGCGTGGCAGCGGTGATCAGGGTGATAAGTCGGGTGGTTGTCGAGGTACGCATGCCGACAGCCGATCACATACAACCGCGCTCGAGCCAAGTCGCGAGACACGGTTCGGCCATACCGGTTCGGTATCGGAGCAGGTGAGCGTGTTTCAATAGGTCGGTGGATCTGGTTCGCCATCTCGAATACTTCGTCGCCGTTGCCGAAGAACGTCATTTCGGTCGTGCCGCTGCCACTCTCGGCGTGACGCAGCCACCTGTGTCTCGGGCGATCAAGGTCCTGGAGAAGCACCTCGGACTCACGCTCGTCGAGCGGACCCCCGACGGCGCCATCATCACCGAGCACGGAGCCGCACTGCTCCCTCGCGCGCGGCTGATCGTCGACGACGCACGCCGATTGACCACCACCGCAATGTCACTCACTGCATCCGGGACGGTACGCATCGGCCTGATCCCGCAACTGGACGACGCAATCGCCGCGCGGATCGCGGCATCCGTGGGCCTTCAGGCGCGGCTGGAGACCGGCAGTGCGGTGTCGTTGCTCGATCGCCTGCGGGCACACGAGCTCGACATCGCGGTGATCGACCATCCGGTGGTCCTCGACCGACTCGCAGCGGGCCCCGTCATCGCATTGCCCCGACTGGTCAGCGTTCCTGTGGGTCACCGATCGATGCAGGCGCAGCGCCCACGGTTGACGATGCTGTCCGATCTCGCCTTCGCAACCACGCCGAGGACTGCAAATCCACCCGCCCACGATCTGCTTCTCGACGTGTTTCGACGTCATGCACTCGATCCAGAAGTACGGATTGCGAACACCTTTCGCGATGTCGCGATCGGCGTCGCGTCGGGTCACTGTTTCGGTCTCGTTCCGGCCGGGAATCGCCCGCTACCCGGTACCGCGCACCTCGATCTCGCGGCCGAGGACGTCGCACTGCGAGTGCGGATCGTGCGTCGAGACGAAGAGGAGGGATCGCTCACGCACGTGATCGACCGAATCCTGTTGCAGGCCAGCCGATGAATCATATCGACGAGCAACTGCGCGCAGTGTTCGCCGACGCCGGCTGCCGCGGTTGGGTGCGGGCCGAGCGCATCGACAGCGTCGGTTCGATCGTCGATCTGGAGGGTGACGATCCAGTCGTCGCCGCGTCGGTATGGAAGCTGGTCCTGCTGGTTGCAACAGCACGGGCATTCGACGAGGGTGTCTTGACTGCGACCGATTCGGTGCGTCTCGTTCCGGCACAGTGCAGTCCTGGGCCGACGGGCATCGCGAGTTGCGCCGATCCGGTGACGATGAGTTGGCGCGATGTGGCTCGATCGATGATCACCGTGTCCGACAACGCAGCTGCCGACGCGTTGCTCGGCGCTGTAGGACTCGACGCGATCGCGGACGTTATCGACTTTCTCGGGCTGCAGGACACCCGGATCGTGGGCGGCACGGAGACTTTGGGTGCTCAGATCGTTCGCGACACGGGTCGACTGAGTGCGGACGAGGCGTTGGGCCTGCTGGCGAGCAACTA
This sequence comes from Rhodococcus sp. NPDC076796, assembly GCF_040702765.1. Taxonomy (NCBI): domain Bacteria; kingdom Bacillati; phylum Actinomycetota; class Actinomycetes; order Mycobacteriales; family Nocardiaceae; genus Rhodococcus; species Rhodococcus sp. NPDC076796. The sequence continues at coordinate 756,872 of NZ_JBFBMS010000002.1, forward strand.
CACCGTGATCGACAGTGCCGGTTTCGATCCTGCCTACACCTCGTGCACCACACCCCGCGACAGCAATGCCGTTCTGCGGGCCATCTGGTCGAACTCGGCCGCATCGCTTGGACAGTGCACATTCATGAAAGAGGTTCTGTCGCAGCAGGTGTGGCCGCACCGGATCCGCAGCGGAATTCCGTACCCGGATGTCGAGGTCGCGGGCAAGACCGGCACCATCGGGCCCATTCGCAACGAGGTTGCAGTGGTGTCGTTTCCCGGCGAACATCCCGTCGCGGTTTCGGTGTTCACACGTGCGGCGCGCATGGATCTGTATCTGCCACTGGTGGATCAGGCCATCGGCACGGTCGCACGCATCGCAGTCACAGCTGTGCGTCAATCACCGTAGCCGGCAACATCGTGACCGAGAGGCAGCCTCGGCGGTCGGGCATCAACGACGCACGTGATGCCCGGCCGTGAGAAACTCCTCGCCGACGACGTCCCAATCGGTACCGCCAGGCCATCGCGTCATCGCCCGCGCGGAGACAGCCCGAACGACCTCGGCCAACGCCGGATCGATTCCGACCTCGCGGCTCGCAGACACGATGTGTTCCAGAAACGACAGACACATGTCCAACCGAGCGTCTCCCCCGTCGTACGTCCGCCGCTCGGCAGACGACGTCAACCCAGCGAGCGATGCACCGAGAGTCTGCACGATGCCCTGCGAGTAGGGCAGAAACCGCGATGGGTCGATGCCATGTGCGGCAGCCAATGCGGTCGCGTGCAGATGCGCGTACATCCCGGCGATATAGACGTCGAGCATCGCGAGGTCGAGCACAGCCGGCACTGAATGATTCAGTCCCACAACATCACTGACGCCGCCCATCGCGTCGAACATCGGCTCCAGCTCTGACATATCGGACTCGGACCCTGCGTAGAGCGCACAGCACTCGGCGGTTCCCACCATCGGGGTCGGCACCATCACCGCACCGGAGACGTATCGAACGCCGAGTTGGGCAGCGTGATCGGCAGATTCGGTGGCCTGAGCAGGAGTGCCCGTCGATACGTTGACAACCACTCGGCCCGCCAGTGCCGAAGCCACCCGTTCGATCAACACCCGACTGGCGTCGTGATCGCGTACGCAGATGACTACGAGGTCGGTCCGATCCACAGAATCCGTGAGCGACTCGACGAGCTCGATTCCCCTGAGGCCGAGCTCGTCGCGCGATCTCGGGGACCGATTCCACGCACGAACCTCGAACCCCTTCGCTGCTGCTGCGCTCGCGATCGCTGTGCCCATTGCACCGAGCCCGAGAACTGTGATGGTCGGTCGATCGACTGTTTCCGTCATGTCAGAAATGATCGACGCAAGCATCGGGTTCGTCGAGTACGCACAATGAAGTGCGTACGAACCCGACGGTAAGCGAGGCAACGATGAACGATCGACAGAAATGTGGCGTCAACGTGGTCTTCGACCTCATCGGGTCGAAGTGGAAGCCAACAATTCTGTGGCGGCTGGGCGAAGGTGACCGACGGTTCGCCGAGCTGCGACGGTCGATCGGGCCGATCTCGGAAAAGGTTCTCGCGGAACAGTTACGGGAACTCGTGAGCGATGGGCTCGTCGTGCGCACTGCCGGTAACGGCTTCCCTCTGCGCGTGGACTACGGACTCACTGCGGACGGTGCCGAGCTGAACGCACTACTCGATCCCATCGCGGAGTGGGGCGACCGCATCGAGGCAAAAACCTCTGCCGCGCAGGCGACCGATACGGGCCTCGTCGATCAGTGACGTGCCCTTCGGAGTATCCACACCGTTCCGGCAGCGAACAGCACGGCGGCGACACCGATACCCATCCACTGGACGATCGATATGCCCTGCGGATAGTCCGCGGCGGCACGCTCGTCCGCTGTCACGGCTCGGGGTTCTCCGAACTGCTTCAGCGTCGCGGCCCGCGTGAGTTCGTTGGTGGACAGGGTTGTTGCCGAGCACATATTCACCGACCACGGTGCGTTCTGTGTGTCGTAGGTGCCGGCGAAGACGAGGTACTCCTCCTTCAGCTCGAAACCGGTTCCACACGCTGCGCTGTCACTTGCAGTGGACAACGTCGTCTTCGCGCCGACATCGCCACGGAATATCTCGCGGACATCGAAGTCGTAGTAGACGGTGAAGCCTGCTCGACGCTCGGCGACCGCCGTTCCGGTGAACACCGCGTTGTCCCCCGAGGCGAAGTCCGCGAGTTGCTGCTCGGCCTGCGTTCCGTCTGTGATGTAGGCACACGAGCAGGCATGAGCGACGCCCGGCCGAGCGAACGTCAACGCGACCGTCAGCGGCGCGGCGAGAGCAACGACGAGAGCACCGCGAATCACACGTTTCATACCGATCAGTCTCACACAGCAAAGCAGGTGGGCGTGGTCGATATCAGTCGTCGTCGGAGTCTCTGGCCAGCGGAGAAGTTCGTACCTTCTCGGATTCGGTGACGGTCGCTTCGCCGTTGTGTTCACGGAACTGCGCTCGAGTCAGCGGCTGCACTTTCACCTTCTCGGCTCGCAGTCCCATCACAAGGGCAATGATCATCAGTGAGACCAGAATGAAGATCGGCAGGCCGATCACGGTGATGACCTGCTGCAGGGCTTGCAGTCCCGCCTCCCCGCCGAGCACGATCAACGTTGCGGCCACAGCGCCTTCGGTGACGCCCCAGAACACTCGCTGCCGCACGGGGCCCGCTTCACCGTCACCGGAGCACAGCATGTCGATCACCAGCGATGCCGAGTCCGAGGATGTCGCGAAGAACAGCGCCACGACGACCACTGCGATCCCTTGAACCAGGGTCGCGGCCGGGAAGTTCTCGAAGAACGTGAACATCGCCAACGGCACGCTCTCGGACACTGCTTCCGAGATCGGGCCGCCGCTACCACCGATTCCGTCGATTCTCATTGCAGACCAACCGAATACGACGAACCACACCAGCGTGAACAGCGAAGGTGCAACCAGAACTCCGACGACGAATTGGCGGATCGTGCGGCCCCGCGAAATACGTGCGAGGAAGACGCCCATGAACGGGGCCCAGGTGACGGTCCACGCCCAGTAGAAGACGGTCCAACCACCCTGCCATCCCCACCCGCCGTCGGAGGTGAACTCGGCCATGGCGTCGTTCCAGAAGGACAACGGAACGATGTCCTGCGCGTAATTGCCGAAGCTCTCGAATACCTGTCGCAGCAGAAAGACGGTGTCCGACGCGATCAGGACGAAGATCATCAACCCGACCGCAACGAGGATGTTGAGGTTGGAGAGCCGGCGCACACCCTTGTCCAACCCGACGGCAATCGAGATCGTTGCGACCACAGTGAGTACGCCGATGATCAGCACCTTCGCCCACACGGCATCGGGAAGTCCGACGAGCTCACTCAAGCCGGCATTGATCTGAGAAGTGCCGAGCCCCAACGACACTGCCAGTCCGAAGATGGTACCCAGCACTGCGAACACATCGATCGTCTTGCCTATCGGACCCGAAATGCGTTCCTTCAGAATCGGATAGAACACCGAAGACACTCGCATCGGCAACTTGTACCGATAGATGAAGAACCCGAACGCCAACCCCGGCAACGTGAAGATCGCCCAGGTGTGCAGGCTCAGGTGATAGAGGGAGATACTCATCGCATCCTGGGATGCTTCGACACTGTACGGCTCCACGTCATCGAAGGGCGGCGCGGAGAAGTGCGAAATCGGTTCTGCTACACCCCAGAACATCAGTACGGTGCCGATCCCGCCCGCGAAGAGCATGGCGAACCAGGACAGGTTCGAGTACTGAGGTCTGTCGTCGTCCTCCCCGAGCCGCAGATGACCGTACTTGCTTACGGCAACCCAGATCAGAAACACCAACCACACCGTGACGCCGATGATGAAGAACCACCCGAGATTGGTGACGATCCACTCCCTCCCGACCCCGAACGCGTTCCCCACCCAGTCCTGGAAGACGAGGAACAAGATCAGCAGAGCGATCGTCAGCCCGGCCGAAACGAAGAAGATGTGATTGTCGGTTCTGAGGCCCAGTTTGCGAGCAAGTGTGTCCACGGTTGCCGTCACCATCCTCGACGGCACGGTTCGTCGGATTCGGATCATGCTCGGTCGTTGGGGCGTGCCGTCGCCGACCTTTAACCCTTCTTTACCGAAGCAGACCTGTCCACCGTTGCAGCCGATTTGTTACCTGGCCGAAGTGTGAGCACGCCCATTCCTCGCGTCGTACCACCAGCTGTACCGATGTCGCGAGGGCTGTCAGATGTCGAGCATCAGAGCTCGGTGGTCCGACACTTCCGGTGCCTCGACGATCTCGAAGCTTCGCACCACGGCTGTGGAAGAGACCAACATGTAGCTGGCACTCCGAACTTCTTTCGTATAGATCGATGTTCGCGTATCGGCATCTTCGACGAGGTCGGTCATTCCGTGCTCACCGAGTACCGCGAACGTCTCACTCGACGGCAGCAGATTGAGATCGCCGCACAGGACGATGACATCGCTCGACGAACGAACATGCTCGATGATCTGCACCAGCTTCCTGGCCTGCTCCAGCCGAACAGGACTGTCGCCCTTGCCTGCTCGATCACGCAGACCGTGCAGTTGGATGACGGAGATGGACCTTTCGGCGACGCGATCGCGGACGGTGACCGTCAGAGCAGCTCGTGGACGGTCACCCACATCCCAGACCGCGTGATCGACGAACCGTGAATGGACGAACCGCGCGTCGAGCCCTACGACGGGAACGTCGTCACGCACCCACGTCGCGATCCCGAAGTCCTGACGCAACTCGACGCCCTCACCGTCGGTGACAGGTCCGGCGTCGTTGGCGACGAAATACGGCGTGTATCCGGGGAGCACCGCCGAGACGTCGTCGAACAGACTCAGCCGCTGCGGCAGTGTGCGCTCGCCGTCGGCGAACGTCGACCATCCCGACCGATGAGCGGTGCGCGTGACTTCTTGGAGACAAATGACCTCCGCGTCAACGGTTTCGAGCCAGGCAACGAGCTCGTCGAACATCGCGCCACCCCACGCATTGATCGATACGATCTTCACGACGTCATGATGGCAGACGACGTCGAGATGGGCACTTCGATTTCGTCGCAACCGTCACGATCCCCGAGACGAGGGCACGAGACCTGTCAGAGGACTAGGGTTGGTCTTCATGAGAGCGTTGTGCAGTCCCCCAACAGCCAGGTTGTGACGGCGCAATCGCGTCTTCGCGAGCAGTTGGCGTCGGCAATGGCGGGCGTCGGAGGCGGACTGTCTGCCGCTGATCGCCTGTGTGTGGCATGTGTCGAGCTTCTCCCGGTCGACGGCGCAGCGATCTCTGTGATCCACGACGGTGTGAGCCGCGGGACCTTCGGATCCAGTGGTGAGTTCAGCAGGCGACTCGACGAATTCCAGTTCACGTTCGGTGAAGGTCCGTGCTTGGACGCGGTGTCCACCGGCGCACCCGTGCTGGTGTCGGACCTGGCCGATCCCTCCGAGCGACGTTGGCCGGCATTCACTCCCGCCGTACTAGATGCAGGGGTGCACGCAATCTTCGCGCTGCCCACCGCAATTGCCGCAGTACACATCGGGGTTCTCGATCTCTTCTGCACGGAACCGGGGCCCCTGTCGGACACCGACCTGAGCGCGGGCATGTGGGCGGCCGAGCTCGCAGCGCTACCGCTTCTGGATCTGATGAATTCGGATCTCGATTGGGAGGCGGCAGGCGAAGGCGGCGACGGCTGGGACCAACTCGCCTCCCTCGAACGAGTCGAGGTGTATCAGGCAACGGGGATTCTGATGGGTCAGCTCGATCTCGACTCCATCGAAGCCCTGGCCCGACTACGTGCGCACGCCTACGCGAGCGGACAGACTGCTAGCGAAGTGGCCTGGGACATCATCGAACGTCGGCTCGTACTCGACTCCGACGACACACCCACCTCCGGGTACGACGCGGGAAGTATCTGATGAGCACCGATCGCGAGCACGGCGTCACCGAAGCCTTCGTCCGACTGGCGAACGGGCTGGTGGGCGAGTTCGACGTGATCGAGCTGCTCAGCGGATTGACCACCGAGTGTGCCGAGCTACTCGACATCGCTTCGGCGGGGTTGCTCCTGGCCGACGAACGCGGAGTTCTGCACGTGGTGGCAGCCTCCTCGGAGGCGACTCGACTGTTGGAAGTCTTTCAACTGCAGCGTGAGCAAGGTCCGTGCCTGGACTGCTTCCGCACCGGACAGCCCGTCAGCATCGGCGACCTCGAGGAGCAACGGTCGACGTGGCCCCAATTCGTCGAGGTCGCCACCTCGGCAGGTTTCGCGTCGGTGCACGCAGTCCCCATGCGATTGCAGACGAACGTGCTGGGCACCCTCGGCTTGTTCGGATCACGTTCGGGCGCACTGGATGACGACGACCTCGAGCTCGCCCAGGCTCTGGCCCACGTGGCCAGCATCGCGCTCGTGCACGGATCTGCGCCGCCGGACCCGGCCGCGATCGGTGCCCGCTTCTCGTCCACCCTGCGCAGTCGCGCCAGACTCGAGCAGGCGAAGGGCTTGCTGTCGCACGTGGGTGCACTCGACATGGATCAGGCGTTCGGTGTGCTGCGGCGATACGCCCGCGAGCACTCCGTACCGCTGTCGCAGGTGACCGATGGCCTCGTGCAGCGAACATTGGATGCTCGGACGGTCTTGGCCAACGTCGCTGGAATCCGGAGCGACGAACCGAGGCGATAACGCATTGTGTGCGTTGTTGTTTCAGCTCCGGGCAGTCGAGCGTTCGCGGAGTGAAGTCGCGTTGGAGTTGACAAACCACCGGGCCTGTTATCAGATGAGGGGGCTGAGAACACAGCCGACCGGGATCGATGATGTTGCCTGCTGGTCAATCATCGACAGAAATCTTCTTCGCCCGGACATGACGTGGCGCGGAGCATTTCCGCGCTCCACGACTTCGGAACCGAAGGTATCGAACACACAGCCCGAGGCGCGTGTGCAAGACCATCGGAAGCCCGAAGGGCGGAGACCAACCGATGGTCGATCTGGCGTCACCTCAGTGCCCCCGTCGCAACATCGCGCTGCCGACCCCGTGCGTATGCGTCGGGAACACCGTGCGCCCTGCCGGCCCTACGGCGCGATCCCGCGACGAACGCCGGCCCACCGAGCCCGGTCGGTCTGCAGAATTCGCCGACGTCGCGCGCGAATTGCATGCGCAACACGAGAGCACCGAGAACACACATACCGCGATCACAGCGGCTGCCCTCCGTGTCGTGTCCGGTGTCGACAGCGCCTCGACGACAGTGCTGTCGGGCAAAGGCAGAACGCGGTTCCATGCGCCGACCGACAACCTCGCCGCAGCGGCCGACGAGATTCAGAGCGACGTCGACGACGGCCCTTCACTCGTGTCCGTTCGCAGCAACGAGGTCGTGCTCACCTGCGACATACGCTACGAAGCCCGGTTTCCTGTCTTCACAGCCGAAATACTCGGGCGTACGATGATTCGATCGATACTCAGCGTGCCCCTGCACACCGGGTCTGCTCTGCTCGGCGCAGTGACCGTGTATTCGCTTACCGCGGGCGCATTTTCGGCATCCTCGGTGGAGGCAGTGACGGTGCTGGCCACACACGCCGCATTGGCCCTCGTGCACAGCACGCAGCACGAGCAATTCGCCCGCGCGCTCACCTCTCGCGATTCGATCGGCCAGGCGAAGGGAATGATCATGGAGCAATACAAGACCGACGCCCAACAGGCCTTCGACATCCTGTCGATGATTTCGCAGGACACGAACGTTTCGGTCAGCACTCTCGCCGCTCGACTCACGCGTGGCGAACACCGTCGACTCGAGGAGCCAGCCGATGCATCCTGATGCAACCGCGAATCACGCAACCGCCGAGTCGCGGGTTCGGCATCTACACACTGCGCCCTGCACTCAGGCATCGGCTGCAGGCACGATGCAGCCCAGCATCGAGGCGATTCTCGCCGATCCGCGTTCGGTGCGCCCGGTGTATCAACCGATCGTTGACCTGTCCGACGGTGATGTCGTCGGTTACGAAGCTCTTGCCCGCTGGCCCCAGCATCCGACCGTGGACCCGGCCGAGGTGTTCGAGGCCGCGGCCGCGAAAGGCGTTGTGGTCGAGTTCGACTGGGCATGCCGTTCCGCTGCTCTCGATGGCGCACTCCAAGCGAATCTGACCGACCGTCGAAGCCTGTTCCTCAATGTGGAACCCACCGCCGCGGGCATGTTGCCCGACCGTAGATACACCAGAATCCGCGATGCCATCGGACGACTCGACATCGTGCTCGAACTCACCGAACGGTCACTGCTGTCCGACCCTGCGAGTGTGTTGCGCCTGGTCGACAGGGCACGACGCAACGGTTGTCGTATCGCGCTCGACGACATCGGCAGTCACCCCGATTCCCTGGCCCTGCTCGAATTCATCGCGCCCGACATCATCAAGCTCGATCATGTTCTGGTACAGGACGATCCGACTCCGAAGCTGGCCCGAATCATCGCGGCCGTCACAGCACATGCTGCGTCGACCGGAGCCCTGATCCTGGCCGAGGGAATCGAAACCGACGACAACCTCGAGCGGGCCCGGGCCTACGGAGCCGTACTGGGTCAGGGATGGATGTTCGGACGTCCGGGACCACTGCCCTACTCGAGCATCACCACCGAAGCGACCGCAGAGCCGCGGCCGCTGCGGAACCATTCGATACCGTTGGTCACCGATCGAGTACCCGCGGTGCCGTCGGAGTTGTTCGACGCCGCACTGCCCGCCATCGGACGAAAACCTCTGGTGGCGGCTCTGACTCGTCAAATCGAGCAGTATGCCGAGCAGACGCACGAGCCATTGATGATCCTGTCGACCTTTCAGAGCGCACAGTTCTTCGATTCCACTGTTGCTCGGAGATACGCCGATCTGGCAGCCGCCAACACGTTCGTCGCGGCCTTGGGCGTCGGAATGGCACCCGAACCTGCGCCCGGCGTGCACGGAACCGACCTGCATCCAGGGGAACCACTCACTCGCCAGTGGACGATCGTCGTTGTGGGCCAGCATTATTTCGCGGCGGTGATCGCACGAGACCTCGGCGATATCGGAGCCGAGGACACGCGCCGATTCGAGTTTCTGCACACCCACGACAGACGGATCGTCGTCGCCGCGGCCCGCTCGCTGATGTGCCGCGTCATCCCGCCGTTTCCGCCACACGTCACGTTGTGACGCCTGCGGCGTGAACCCGCTGCAGGTACTTACCGGCCGGTGCGCCTGGACTGCGCGCGTCGCTGTGCGTCGTCGAAGATCGATTGCGCGACGGCGGTCAGTTTGATCCCGTCCCGCTGGCTCATGGCGCGCAAGCGCGCGAACGCCTCGGTGCTGGTGCACCCGCTCCGGCTGACGATGATGCCGATCGCATGGTCGATCACCTTGCGATTGGTGAGCGCCTTTTCGAGCTGATGCGAGAGCAGTATCGCGTTGGCCAGGGTTTGCGCGTTCTCCACGGATACCGCAGCAGGCATTGCGAACAACTCTCCGAGACGCACTGCGCGGTCGTCGAAGGCATTCTTGGCGTGAGCGTAGACATTGATCGCTCCCAGGGTGCCGTTGCCGACCAGCAGGGGCAGGGACAGAGCGCTGTGCACTCCGAGCCGTCCGACCCGGGGACCGAAACGCGGCCAATGGGCGTCGCCGCCGAGCGAGCCCGACCGTACGGTGCGACCCTCCGCGGCCGCCGTGATGCACGGGCCTTCGCCGAGCGTGTACTGAATCGTATCGACTTCGACGACGAAATCATCGGTAGCCACGATGGTGTCTCGCCGATCGCCATGCTCGAGAGTCAAGCCGGCACCATCCGCGCCCGGTATCGCCGCTACTGCGAATTCGGCTATGTGAGTGAGCATCTGAGGTAGCGATAGACTGTTCATGGCCAGCTGCGACAGCGAGGTCAGACTGTCCCGGAGATCATCGAGTTCATCGGACTCGGCGACGGAAAGTCCGTCGTCGGCGGAGTCCTGGGCCATGGGGAACCTCGAATCGGTCTGATGTACGCCTGAATCGCATGAACGACTGATCTCAGTCTAGCGATCGATCGAAGGCAGCCGGTGAGACGGCCGATCCATCGGATGTTGCCCTCCCGGTTGACAACATCGGCCCACGGGTGTCGACTGGTGATGCTGAGACCACCAGCCGATCCGGGATCGACGCTTTTGCCCTCCGCAGGGCCACGGTGTCGCAACAGCTTTCGTCGCCCGACCCTTGACATCGTTGCGAAGCTTCGCACACCACGCATTTCCTCGACGGCATCATCTGTATCGACATCTGTATCGACGGTGCAGGCGGTTCGCCGCTCGCAGGGGCAAGGCCCACCCATGAACGAGTTCCACGCCCACGAACTGATCGACTTCGCCGTTCGCTGGATCCCCTACGGAGGTGCAGGCGACGAAGAGATCTGGATTGCTTTCGGTCTCAACGGTGCCGGCTACCGTCGACGATTGCATGCCGCACTCGAGTGCACTCCCCACACGGTGCTCGACGAAGCGACTCGGACACACCTCCAACTGCACGTTCAGCTACGCAGCAGCGCGCCCCGCCCGCTCGTCGGACAGTAGGAACCACACACCGACCGACCGAGGGGCACAGGGGCATTCGATCGAGTCGGCAACCGAGCCGATGCCCGAGTACCCCGCGGTTCGTGTCGACGCGGAGTACGACGCGTCTCAGCGGTCAGCGGGCCTGGTCATGAAAGTTCGGAATACCGAGTCGAAGTGTTCCGGCTCGTCCAGATGCGGGAAGTGTCCGGCTCCTGGTACCACCTCGACAGCTGTGCCTTCGGGCATGTGGTCGCGGACTGCATGTGCGTGGGCGAGAGGGATGATTGCGTCGCGCTCACCCCACACCAGCAGTGCACGCGCATCGGTGAACGAGGCGAGAAGCCTTGTGGCGTTCACGGTTTGCCCGCGATAATCGATGACCGATCGCGCGGTGGACAGGAAGGCTCGGCGGCTCGCGGGGTCCGACATCGACGCGAAGTTACGCCATGCTCGGCGTTCACCGGCCCCAAGCCTGAACAGCCGCAACCGCGTCATGACTCCCAGAACACCGTCCACGACAGCTCTGCTAGCGGTGGAAGCGGCGAAGGGAATCGCCATGCCGCTACCCGGCAACGACGCCGCCCGCAGAACGGGATTGACGTCCTGACCCAGCCCACCGCTGGCGATCAAACAGATGCCGTCCACCATCTGAGGGAAGAGATACAGCATCTGCATGGCCACCCCACCCCCGTACGAATGTCCGACGACGGTGACCGACTCGATGTCGAGAGCCGTCAGAAGATCGCGGACTGTCGCCGCGTGTGCGCTCAGTGAGTAGTCACCCGGAAGCTTGTCGGACTCGCCGTGCCCCGGCAGGTCGACGGCGATGACGCGGAACCGGTCCGACAGACCTGCGATCTGTGGATCCCAATCGTGGAGGCTTCCCATCAAGCCGTGGATCAGCACCACCACCGACCCCTGGCCATGATCGACGTACCGAACTCGGTGGCTGGCGAGTTCTCGGATACGAGGTACTGCCTTGGTCTCCGACACGTCGTCGCCGATCACTGAGGCCTGCCCTTCACTGCTGTTGTCGAGTCGACTGCTGCTCGTGTCCGATGCGCTCGGGCGAGAGCAATTCTCGAGAACGCGAATCACGTTCGAAGAAGCGAACGTGCGCGGGAACGGCCGTGTTTTTCGACCATCGCAGCAGTACCCGTAGCGCGGCATTGCAAACGATGCTGTGATGCACCAGGCTGCCGGGGGGCCGCGCGGCCATTCATCACTCCAGGGTGTTCCCCCACCCGACGACGAACGACAGGAGATCGAGCACCCGTGAGCGTGCCGTGGGCCGTCTTCTTGTCGTTGGTGTTGGCCAGCTACGTCTCACCCGGGCCCGACACCGTGATGATCCTGCGTTCGAGCGTCGGTGGCCGGCTCGTTGCGATGGCAGCAGCTGCCGGTGCATTGTGCAGCTTGACCGTGCACATGCTCGTCAGTGCAGTAGGGCTGTCGGCATTGATCGTCGCGCTTCCTGGCAGCCTCACCGTTCTCGCGATCCTCGGTGCCGCTTATCTCGCCTACCTCGGCATTCGCGCGCTGATGGAGAGCGGCCGCACGAGGGGTCGAGGCGGAAGCCCACTCACCGTCGGCAGCGAGCCGGTATCCGATATCCATGCCCGTCGACGCGCCTTCCGAAGCACCTTCGTCACCAACCTGACGAACCCGAAGGTGATCCTGTTCTTCGTCGCCGTGTTGCCGCAGTTCGTCGACCGATCGTCCTCGTGGCCCGTTGCCGTGCAACTCGGAATTCTCGGTGCTGCCGACGTCCTCGTCGGGGTTGTCTATCTGCCGATACTGGTCCTGTTCGGCGTCAAAGCTTTTCGCAATCTCGGCCCGCGGGGACTGGCAAACCTCGAACTCGGAGTGGGGCTTCTGCTGCTGGTCTTCGCCGGCGCACTCGTCGTCGACGTCGTTCTGGGTTGAGCCCGTCCGGCTGACTCATCGAACGGCATGTGAGAACGTGAGGTGGTGGAACCCATGCGCCCGGTCGACTATGTGGAACGGGGACCCTCTCCGGCCGCTCGGCGTGAGCTGCGTCGGTGGCGAGTGTTCTTCATATGCCTGGTGATCTGTCAGTTGATCGCTGTTCTCGGGTACGACATCGGTTTCTGGTGGGTGATGCTGGCCAGCCTCGTCGCATACGGGTTGTTCGAGCTGTTCTGGGCTGTGTTCGATCGCCGCAATCCACTGCGACGTCCCCAAAAACCCTGAACCGCATCGCTGCGTCTCATGGCTTCTTCCTCGGCAGACCCACCGACACGATCGACGCCTGATTGAACCCCAGCAGTCGACGGTGCACCCGTCGGTCTTTCATTACTCGGCCGGCGTTGCGGGCGGCCCAGTCGAGGTGCTCGAGCGCCAGCGTCACCTCGACTCTCGCGTCGAAGCGGGACTTACCGGTCTCTGCGCAGACAATGTCGATCAGCTCGTCAGAACGACTGTCAGCAACCGTTTCCACGCAAGCAGGGGCGGTCGGCGGTTAGTGCTCGACCATCCGGGAGCTGATCTGCGTACGAAGTCGACGGACTCGCTCGGGCACCGAGCCTCGGTACGTGGTCTTGGGTCAGTTCAGTAGTCATCTCGTCCTCTTCGGTAGGTCTTGGAGGGTTCGGCAGTCAGAGTTGTTGCGCTGCAATGTGTGCGGCGGCCAAGGTGGTAGCGAACAGAACAACCGCACCTGGGGCGATGTCGCCGGCGGTGCGTGCGATGCCGTGTCGGCGTAGCTCGGCACGGGCGAGGAGATAGAACGGGATGACCACGGGAATGACGGTGAGCGCCCCCGGTGTGTAGGAGCGATACAGCAGAACGCTCGCGGCGTGACTGACGCTGTGCCACCCGAACGCGGCCAGTGCGCATTGGTACAAGCGGCTTCGGCCGTGTGTGCGTGCGCCTGCCGCGCTGGCCACAGCAATGGTGATGCCGGTGAGCCCAATCGCTGTCGCGGCCTGCATCGGAGACAGCGGCCTTACCGGCGAGGAAAGCCCGAAAAGTATTGACCGGGATTGGTTTTCGTTCGACCACTTGGGGAGCGTTATCAGTTCTTCGATGTCATGTACGGCCCATGCAGCCAGCAATCCCCATGTTGCCCACCTCGGTGTCGATGCGGTGCTCATCACTTGCCCCCCGGTGTCCGGATGCCGGAAAGGGCTGTTTCGGCGAGAGTGCGCAGGCCAAAAGGGGACACTTCTTCCCCCACCACGAGGAGTCGGTAGATCAACGGTCCGAACAGCAAATCTCTTACCGTTGCCGGTTCAACCTGGACGAATTGCTTAGAGGCCAAGGCGCGTTCGATAGCGCCGACGACCGATTGGCTTCGGGGCAGTAGATAGTCGGTCTTCAGCACGTCGGCCATGACGGGGTTGTGTCGTGCCTCGGCGTGAGCGGCGATGGCCACCGACAACAGCCCGGACTTGTTGAGCTGGTCAGCGAAAGTGACTGCCATCGAGACGAGATCGTCGACGACATCGCTGGTCTCGGTGAGGGACAACTTGGGCACCTTGTCCGTCAGGACAGCTCGAATGAGTTCTTCTTTGTTGGAGTAGCGCCGGTAGATGGTGGGTCGGCCGACTCCAGCCCGCGCCGCAACAGCTTCGAGTGTGAGGTTCGTCAGCCCCTTGTCTTTCATTTCGATCAGTGCGGCATCGACGATGCGGGTGTCGACCTCTGCGAGGCGGGGGCGACCTTGAGCTGGGGCTTTGGCGGGCATGGATGCCATAGTGCCAGATACGTTACGTTCTGGCACGTAAAGTTTCTCCCTCGTGACTGCGATTGGAACGCAACCCATGTAGCACCGGCAGGTCTCGCTACTAAAGCCCTGGACAGGCGCGCGTAGTCATCAGGTCACGTCCTGCATGCCCGAAGCTCAGATGTAGGGCCTGTCGATTTCGGCGCCGAGATCGACACGGGCCGGCGTCTCGTGTGGAAGGGCTGTTCGTGTCACGGCAGGTGGCCGACAGCGTTCGAGCCGTGCTCAGTCGAGTCCGCGGGCCCACTGTTGTAGCCAAGGCACTGTGTCGGCCAAATTCTGGGTATCGATTTCGGCGGTGGCTGCTTCTCGGGCGGACGCGCCCCCGTTGAGCGCTAGCGAGGTTGGGAGCGCGTCGAACAGGGGGATGTCGGATCGGCTGTCACCGATCGCGCAACATCGCTGTGTCGGTATCGCTCGCTCGGCTGCCAAAGCCAGTGCCCGATCACGTTTGTCGTACTCGTTGAAATGTTCGGCCACGGTGCCGTCGTAGGTCAGTCCCGAGACACCGACGCGAGGTCCGCCATTCTTGGTAAATCCGTATCGCCGCGCAATCGAGCTGCTGACAGGCTGCCATGCCAAAGAGGCCAGAACCGGCTCGAACCGGTTGCTGCGGCACCAGGCAACCACTTCATCGATGCCAGCGATCAGCGGGAGGTCGTCGAGCCAGCGATCAATAGTGCTGGTATTCACGCCGCGCCAACCCTCAGCGTCGATGACGCTGACTTGTTCATTCGTCAGCTCACCGGCGGAGTAACGCTGCTCGGCGTCATCGAGTTCCTGCTGATGCCCAAGGCGGGCCGCGAGGAAGCTAGCGCTGGATACCGAAGGAACAAGGGTTCCGTCAATATCGAAGAACACGATGCCTCGCAACGTCACCGGTGAAGCGTAGCCAGGGCTGTGCCACCGTCGCGCCCGACTGCCGGAATCTGGACGATTCCCAACGGTGGAATCCGAATCCACCTACTCCGCAGATCGATTCGAGGCTTGCTGACGTTTTGGTGACCAGCACCTCCGGGCCAGTGGTGGCGAGATCGGTGTAGGACGGTGGTGCGTCCCATCCGGCGGAGTCTGCGATGGCGTTGGCCGGTGCACTGTTGGCGGCGCAGGCATGGCACAACCATCAGGTCCGTAGGGGTACGCCCAACCCGTGAGCGGTGAGGTCTCGATCGTCCACCAGTCGAGCCTCGAGTGGAGCCGGGGGCGTCCGACGACGGCTATCGGCGCAGCATCGCCCAGACTTCGGGGCCATCGTCAGGGAGTTGCACCGACCCGGTCGGCTGGAACCCCAACCCTGCATAGAAGTCGAGATTCGCTGTCGAGGACGTTTCCAAATAAGCCGGACAGCCTTGCTCCCGGGCCTGTAGGAGGCCGGGTTCGAGGACGGCGCGCCCCAAGCCCTGCCCTTGCACGGATGGATCGACGCCCACCGTCGCCAACAGCCACACCGGCTCCGACGGCTTCAACGATTCGGTGGCTTCGTCTGCTCTTCGTGCGATATCGATGCGGTCACCGTGCAGTTGCTCGATGCGTTCGGCGACGGACTCGAATGCTTCGCCTACGCCAACCGAGGACGGGGTGAGCCACACCGCAACGGCCGCAACGTCATCGGAGACCCATACTCGACCGCATTGCAAGCCGATGACGTCGAGATAGATGCGCTGCAGTGATGCCACCCGCTCGTGATGATCATCGGCTGCGACGGTGTGCCGAGTGAACGGATAGTCCGAGAAGGCGCGGCCCAGAGACTGAGCAGCGCGGTCCACGTCTGCCGGAACTGCCGGTCGGATTGTCTGCTTCGCATTCACACACGGAAACTTTAGTTCGAGGCGGCCGAACTCGTTGCGCGGGGACGCACGCCGCACCCGAGCGCACGTAGCGTCGGTACCGATCGACAGGCTGAACGTCATCTCCTCGATCGTTCGACCAGCGCGGACACCGCTGCCCCGACGACGAAGACGAGCGATAGAAGCAGGATGTTCAACCAGAGACTGTAACGGTCGTCGAATGTGAACTGTTGTGGCACAAGGTTTTCTACGTTGTAGAGGTTGGACACCAGACTCGCGGCGACGGCCACGACTCCCACCCCGACCACTACGCGCGACTGCAGAGCAACGCCCCAGATCAACACGGCTGCCGACATCGTCAACAGCGGAAGAAGTCCGCGGATCGTCAGGTTGCCCGCGAAGAACAACAAGCCGCTGCGCATCAGCACGACTATTGCCGCACACAGTCCGACGCTGGCCACGAGCCACAGGCGAACGTGCAATTCGGCACGTGATCGACGTTCACTCCACGTGCAGTAGAGAGCGACAGCCCCGATACACACCGGCAGTGCAATCAGCCAATACAGACCCGCTGCCGGTGATGCGAGGTAGGCAGATCCGCCGAACCACATCGGACTCGATACCGACTCCCCCGAACCGAACGGCTGACGAACGTAGAACGGCAGCGCGCCGATGAACATCACCGCGATGAGCAACAGCGGGACAGACAACCGCGCGGTGACGGCGTGCGGTCGAGAATCGGCCTCGACCCCGTGCGGCAGCGGTCGCAAGTTGGCATCCACGCCTGACCGCAACGGATGCGGTGAGCCGGGCCGTGTCTCCCCCGGGTTCTCGCACGGATTCAATTTACCGGGTCCACTGGGTCGATGACCCGGACGACGGCAGCGATGGTTCCGACGGATCGGGTAATGATGACGACCAGTTCAGCAGATCTTCTGTGTGCTCATTATTCAGACGCACGCCGACGTTGTCGGTTGCGAAACCGGAACTGTGAATTGCGACAGCGACGGAAGGGTTCTCGGTGCGCGTGACAGCCGACCCGCTTTGACCTCCGACTGTGTCGAGGTCGTATCGCAATGTGTTCTCCGTAGCGTCGCTGGTGTTGCCGCGTGTCGACCACATTTCCCACAGTGCTTTGTCCAGTGGGTACCCGGTCGTAGACACGGGATCGCCCACTGCGGTGAAGTCGTCCGGACCCGGGCTGAGCCATCCAGTTGTTTGACCGACCGTGCAATCCAGCTGCAAAGCACCGACGTCGTGTTCTGGTCCGCGATGCGTGCTGAAGTCCTGATGGACCGTTGCTTTGAGCCACCCGCAGACTCCATACGGGGGGACGGCCCCGCTCACAGCGGGTGTCACGGTGAAGTCGGTGTTCCAGCCAGCCGTGCCCAAGAGGCAATGTGCTGATGTCGCAACCGATCTCGGCCCGTACATGAACCCGGTGCATCCTCGTTTTCGGCCATCCATATCTGTGGCCATGATGAATACCGTCGTTCGAGCCGGGTAGGCGTGCGGCATTGGCGTCGGAACCCGGTCATCGTCACCGATTATTGTTCGGGGCGTGGCCGAGCCCGCCGTTCCCGTGTTGGCACCGCCTGGCGCGCTGGTTGCAGCCCATGCACTGGGTACGGTGCTACTGGTATTCCAGATTGAATTTTCATGCACCGACTGAGATTCAGCGGATGCACCGTTCGGGACCGTTGTCGCGCTGGCTACACACAGCAGCGCGACAACGGCAACCTTATGTCGTCGTGACAATGACACCGAGCACTCCGAGGGCCGCGCCGACTGCCCAGATCACTGCGGCTTGGTAGCTGCGCTCGCGCACAGCCCACACGGCGGAACCGACGAGCAGGACGGTGCCTGCGACAACGAATGTGAGCTGGCCAGTGGAGCCGTCAGCGAAGACCATGATTCCGACTACAGCCAGAAGGATCCCGGCCAACCCGGGTGCCCACGTCGCTGTTCGGGGTTTCGTCGGAGTGCTCATCAGAGGTTGTCTCGCAGCCATTGGTAGACCTCGTTGAGCCCTACACCCGCAGCGGCACCACATAGGAAGTTCCTGTTGCACCACGAGTTGAATGACGAATATCCGGCCCGAACCGCGCTTTTCAATGCATTGAAGACAACGGGCCCAGCGGCGCGTGCGCCGGCGATGATGGCTCTTCCTGCGGCCGCCACCGCAAACGCCCATTCTTCCGAGCCTTCGGAGACTTCGGTGGTGTTCAGAAGAGCACCTTGACGCTGTATTTCACCCCTCAATTCTGCCGGGAGTTCGATGCTCGCACTTGGCGACGCGGGAGTGGCTGGTTGTGCCGTAGCTGAACCTGCGGTCGCCGTCGCGGTCGACAGTGCCAACACTGCGATGACTCCGGCTGTGGCGGCGCGTGTACGGATTTTCATGGCTTCCTCACATACGAAATATCAACCGGCACCGGATATCCGGTGCATCGCCAGACGGCCCGAGTCTCGCACTGGAATGACGACTGCAGGTCTTGGTGCGAGGACCCAGGACGGGCGTGGAGGTCCTCCCCGACAACTACAGGGTGAGGCCTCAAGCGCTGGTTAGCGTGGATTTACCCTAGCAATGTCACACGCACCTCGCAACGATCTCTGCGTTCGATTCGTGCTGCAAGGTCAAGACACACAGAATCGCCTGTACATCGAGGTCGAGAGCGATCATGCGCGCGGCGACCGCAACCGGCACGTACGCTGAGTTGCGGTTCAGGAACCGCAGAGTCACTGCTTCCTGGTGCCCCTCGACTGACTGCCGCAGTGTCTGCGCAATGGAACGGGCCAGGGGCACATCATCGGGGTGCAAAACAGGTTTCGGCCTTTCGCCGTCTTTCCTCAACCGTCTCCATGCCAGGCTTTCTGGTGCATCGCCGTACCATGACAGCAAAGCCAATGTGTCGGGGTCTACGACAGCGCGGTACTCGTTCGGCTTCGACATCGCCCGCGCGACTAGTTCGTCGAGGCTACGCTGACGGCACTGTCCGGGAAGTCGATCGCCCTGTGCCGAACCCAGGTCAACAGACACGCCCCTGACCAGACCTTTGATGCCCGACGAGTCAGCAGGCGGGTAGAACTGCGCGACAACTTGAATGATGCGATTTTCACCGCGGGGACGGCGTTCGACACCTTGCACCTGTAAAACTGATTTCGCGGCACCCGACACGAGCCGAGCCAGTACCGAGGCCGTGTTCGATCCGAGATCGAGCCGACTCAATCCGTCAGCGACGGAACGGCTTCGATCGACTCCCAAACTCGCCCACGACTCGAATGAACTCACCATCGCGCTCCGCTTTGCAACGGCACTGTCCAGATCCCACACGAACGCCCACGCCGACGGCCGGAACGGTACGGCCGAGCCGGTGTACCCGATGCGTAGCCAAACTGCGTGGACGAGGCCTGAATCGTCGTCGCTGATCGGATCCACCGCTACGACCTTGCCGCCCGAGTCCGACGCAACTGCCACTCCAGTCCGGCACACTGTCCGCACAGCGGCTGCAGCCAGGCATCGATCTGCCGGCCGAAGAAAGGAACTCAGCGGAACGCAACGCTTTGCAGCATCCCCCACCGCAACCACTGTCGGAGTTTCCGGATTCAGGGTGGAGATCAATAGCCACTTCGGCGAACCCATCTGCAACTCCTTCACACACCGACCTGGGGTCCATCAACTGGTCTCGAACCTCACGACTGATATCTCGGCCCGGCCACCGACCCGTTCGACTGGGTCGAGCCGGTTTCCTGAACATAACGTAAAGTCCGATGCTCTTCGACTTCCCGTTCGCGCTCAGCTGTCGTAGCGCGATACCGCGTAGTCAACCTCCAAGGTTCAGCCCAAATGCGCTGCGATCAAGACCTTTACAGTAAACGCACTCCCAAGATTGCGATCCAGTCTCGACATGGGGCGGTCCCGAAGGGGACGTGCGGACGCCGTCACGCGGTCGAATCTTGTTGCGCTGCAGTGCCTGCCCATTTCATACCAAAGCTATTCGATATCCGTTGCGTTCCTCTGGGCGTACCGGGGCACGTGCCCCCAGTCGGATTCGAATGGTCTTCGACTCGATTCAACGCGCATCGAGCACGCGGCGCGGGTCGGTGGCTGCGAGAGCAAGCCCTTTGCCCTTCCGCATCGACGGCTGGCGCACCGGCCGAACGTGATCGATCAGGAGCGGACACGGGCGGATGCGGGTAGACGTTCATTCAGATCCTGAAAAACTACCGACGAGGCGGCCCCGTTCGATGCCATGAACTCATCACTTTCGCGCCGAAATCCGAGCACTGTGTTGAGTAAGTGTTGAGCTCACCGCACATCACCTCGAAATCGGAAAGAGCCCCGAACCGCATCGCTGCAGCTCGGGGCTTCTTCTTCTGTGCGCCCGAAGGGATTCGAACCCCTAACCTCTTGATCCGTAGTCAAGTGCTCTATCCGTTGAGCTACGGGCGCATGTTCAGTTATCCAACTGGTCTAGCAGAACGGCAACGATCTACCGTTCGTGGCGGAGGCGAGAGGATTTGAACCTCCGGTCCCGGTGAAAGGACAAGTCATTAGCAGTGACTCCCATTCGGCCGCTCTGGCACGCCTCCTAGGCTGCCGGCCCTCTCGGACCGCCGAGGAAAGAGATTACACACGGCAAAGGCCAGAAGGCAAAACGGCTGGTCGACGCCTCTGGTTCGCGCGGCGTTTGCGTAAAAGATGCTTGTTGCTCTTCAGCGCATGAAGCTGTCGAACCAATCGAAGATTCGGGTCTGGGCGTCGACGAGCGCGGCCGCCGCGGGGTCGCTGTGATCGGAACTGCCGGGTTGTTCGCGGGGATGGTCGGCTCGGTGCTTCAAGCCCGAATAGCTGACGACGTTCGTGGCCACTGAGGCACGCGTGGCGGCGTCGCGAAGGGCTTCGATGTGATCGGGTGGGGTGTGGGGGTCGTCCTCGCCGTAGAGACCGAGCCAGGGGGCCTGCAGCTTGGGTGCGGCCTCGACCAACGCGATTGCGTCGGAGTTCAGCGGTTCGACGATGCCGGCTGCGGCGACACTGACCGCCGCCCCGACAGGACGACTGGTGGCCACGATCAACGCTGCCGTGCCTGCGTCGTCGAACCCGATCACCCCGACACAATCGGGATAGACACCGCGCTGAACGAGCCAGTCGGAGGTGGCGTCGAAGTCCGCGAAGAGGTCGTCGCCGAACACTTCCTTGTCGTCGCCGTGGCCTCGATGGAACAGGTTCGGCGCAACGGCGAGCCAACCTTCCAGCGCGAGTGCGCGCAGCAGGTCGAGCAGAGACTCGGGCACCTCACGCGCCTCGTGCAGCACGACGATTCCGCCGCGAGGTGGACCATCGGGTTCGGCGGCCGTCAACGGCACTTTCTCCTGCGGGGGTGACTCGTGCGCGGTCGTATCCACCACGTAGTCCGCGCCGACCGTGGGCGCGGAGGCGGACCGAAGAACTGCGACGTCGCTCAATATTCCCGACATACTTATCGAAGATAGGACGATCGGCCCGGTCGTGCACAGCAATATCACGGACGCGCAGAAGTCAACCCCGAACCTGGGCGCATAATGGCAGCCGTGACCGCGCGCATCCGCCCCGACCTCGACGCCATCCCCGCCTACGTTCCCGGCCGCACCTTTCCGGGTGCGATCAAACTGGCGAGCAACGAAACGACGCAGGGACCGCTGCCGAGCGTGCGCGACGCGATCGCGGAGGCCGTCGGCGGCGTCAATCGCTACCCCGACAATCGAGCGACCGCGCTGGTCGAGTCGCTTGCGAAGAAGCTCGGTGTTGCCACCGAGAACGTGGCCGTCGGAAGTGGTTCCGTCTCGCTGTGCCAGGAGGTCGTTCAGATCACCTGCGGCCCCGGCGACGAAGTGTTGTTCGCCTGGCGCTCGTTCGAGGCGTACCCCATCGTCACCAGCGTTGCAGGCGCGACACCCGTATTGGTTCCGTTGACCGCCGACCACGTGCACGACCTCGACGCTATGCTCGCCGCGATCACCGACCGCACGCGGCTGATCTTCGTCTGCAACCCGAACAACCCGACCGGAACCGTCGTCCAGCGCGGCAAGCTCGACGCGTTTCTCGACGCGGTGCCGTCGAACATTCTCGTGGTCCTCGACGAGGCCTACTTCGAGTACACCCGCCCCACCGCGGGCAACCACACCGACGGAGTGGAGTTGGCACGCGGACGACGCAACGTGATCGTGCTGCGGACGTTCTCGAAGGCCTACGGACTCGCCGGCTTGCGGGTGGGCTACGCGGTGGCCGATCCCGAGGTGATCACGGCGCTGTCGAAGGTGCGGATCGCATTCGCTGTCAGCACCGTTGCGCAGCAGGCGGCGGTGGCGTCGTTGGAGGCCTCGGCAGAGCTGCTGGCCCGCACCGATGCCCTGATCGAGGAACGGGATCGTGTGCGCGACGCTCTCGTTGCGGGCGGCTACGACGTCGGCGCATCGCAGTCCAACTTCGTCTGGCTGCCGTTGGCCGAACGCTCGGGTGAATTCGCCGCTGCTGCAGCCGAACAGGGCGTACTGCTGCGCGCCTACGGAAACGACGGAGTGCGGGTCACCATCGGCGACCCGCACGAGAACGACGCATTTCTGAAGTTTGCTCTACAGGCCTAGCGCGCGCTCGAGCGTCGGCCAGGATTCGCGCAGGTCGTCCTGCCAGTACGGCCACTGATGGATGCCGTAGGGGCGGTAGACGACGGTCGCGGGGATGTCCAGCGATCGGAGTCGAGTATCGAACACGGTCGTGCAGTACAGCGCGGCCGCCTCGAGCGGTCCGCCCATCAACGCACTCTCGACTCCGCTACCACCGGGGCCTAGCTCGTATGGACCGGGCAGGCCGGTGCCGACGGACAGGTAGACGTCCTTGCCGCGGAGTGCTTCGGCATTACGTGACGGATCGTGCTCGACCCACTTGGGATCGGTGTTCTCGCCCCACATATTGGTTGCATTGCCGCCGTTGGTGGCGACGGTGGCGCGCACCGCATCCTTGAAGTTGGCCTGCGAATTGTCGTAGCAACCGCTCAGGCCTGCGACGCCGGTGTAGAGGCCGGGGTGACGTGTGATCAGGTCCATTGCGGCCTGGGCACCCATCGAGACACCCGAGATCGCGTTGGTGCCGTTGCCGGAGAAGCGCGCATCGATCAGCGGCGGCAGCTCCGACGTCAGGAAGGTCTCCCACTTGTTGACGCCGAGCACCGGGTCCGGCACGTTCCAGTCCGTGTAGTAGCTGCTCGATCCGCCGACCGGGAGCACGACGTTGACCTGCTTGTCCGCGAAGAAGTCGACGATGTCGGTCTTCTGCGTCCAGGTGCTTTCCTGGTAATCGGATTCCTTGCCCGCACTCACACCGTCGAGCATGTACAGCGTGGGGCGAGACACCGCCTGCGCGGCCGGAAGAAGAACCTGGACCTGGATGGCGCGGCCCATGGCCGGCGACTCGACCCACACTGCTGCGCGGCGATCGGTCAGCATGTCCACACGATCGATGCGCGCCGCCGCTGCAGGTAGGGACTGAGCTGCAATACCGGGAGCGACACCGCCACCTTCGGAACTGCCGGTACCGGGAAGCGGCTGCGCCCCGGCGAGACCCGACCCCAGCAGCGACACTGCCAGAGCAGTTCCCGCTACTGCCAACACTCGACGGTGCATCTGATTGCCCATCCTCCCCCGGCGCCCCTCACGGGGCGCAACACAAACAACATCCGTCACTCAACGTACCCACCGATATGCGCGCACGCTAAAGCTGTGGGTTCGCTCACAATAGCCGCGCACATGCAGGTACAAAAGTCCGCGTGATCCTTTGTTAGATGTACTCGAGACAGAACGGTCTACCTGGTCGGATGTCCTCGGCGACGCAGCTGCTGCGAGGGCACTCAATGTGACATTCGGTGGACTTTTCGGGGGTCAATGTCACATCGAGTGGACCTCTGGGGCATCGAATCAGCCGCGGCCGGTTTCGCCCTGCAACTTGTCGATCATTTCCGACGCCTGCGCCTTGTTGAGACCCTCGGGAACTTCCTCGCCCGCTTCCTGCGCAAGAGTGCTCAGGTAGCTCTTCTGTGGGCCGGTCATCGGCTCGTCGCCGGTGACCCAGTCGTCGGGATCCTTCTCGGGGTTCTGGTTGACCTGTTCGTTTTCGCTCATACGTTCGTAGATACGCCGAATCGATGGGTTTCAAACCCATCGGCCTTCCATAGAGTCTCGAGCCGTAGATCACCCGAATGACTTCATTGACAGTTCAACAACTGGTCGAGGATGCTCCACATCACACCCCCTCGATTGGAGTTCCATGAAGACGAAGAACCTGCTGTTCAAGCTCGGCGTCAGCGGCGCGATCGCTGCCGCTGCCCTGGTCAGCGCCCCGGCCGTCGCCTCGGCCGATCCGATCACCGATTTCCTCTGCAGCAGTGGTTCGGCCCAGTTCTGCCCTGTCCTCCTCCCTCCGCCTCCGGCCCCACTGGCGGCGCCTGCTCCTGCGCCGCAATCCACACCCGCCCCCTCCGGCAGGGCATTCCAGTACGAGAACTGCGATGCGGCCCGTGACGCCGGTGCCGATCCGGTCTATCGAGACGAGTACGGCTACGGGCCGCATCTCGATCGCGACAACGACGGCATCGGCTGCGAGTAGCGAATTCGCACTTGTGCAGGCAGTAGGCACTGATTTGTCTGCACAAGTGCGATCTCGGCGGGCGGATACGCTCACTCTGTGAGACGACGCCAGCAACCGCCCCTGGCGAAGCGGCACGGTCTCGATCCCGCTCGAATCCGGATGCCCGAGGACGGCACGTGGCGCACTGTCCGTGACTTCCTGACAGCAACCGAGTCACGGATTTCTCCGCACCGGTTCGACTCCATGTTCGCGGCCGGTGACATCGTTGACATGACCGGGCCCATCGCACCGGACGCACCATACGTTCCCGGCGAGGCAGTCTGGTTCCACCGCGATCTACCGTCGGAAACCGTTGTGCCCTTCGATATCTCGATCGTGCACCGCGACGACGCATTGTTGGTGATCGACAAGCCACACTTTCTGCCCACCATCCCCCGCGGCGGCCACATTCTGCAGACCGCACTCGTGCGATTGCGTCTCGAACTCGATCTGCCGCAACTGGTGCCCGCTCACCGCCTCGACCGCGTCACCGCGGGTCTGGTCCTGTTCGTCGTCGACCCGACCCTGCGCGGCGCATATCAAACGCTCTTCCAGGATCGAAAGGTCCACAAGGAGTACCAGGCAATCGCGCGCTACGACCCGTCGCTCGAATTGCCGACCGTCGTTCGCAGTCGCATCGTCACGGAGAAGGGTGACTTCACTGCCCGCGAGATCGACGGAGAACCCAACGCGCACACCACCGTCGAACTACTGGAGCATCGTGACGGACTCGGTCGCTATCGACTGACGCCGTTGACCGGTCGCACTCATCAACTGCGATTGCACATGAATTCGCTCGGCATACCCATCCTGGGCGACGACCTCTACCCGACGGCAACCGGTCGAGCCGTCGACGATTTCACCGATCCGCTCCAATTGCTGGCCAGTGCAATCGAATTCACGGACCCGATCTCGAAATTGATGCGACGCTTCGAGACGGGAATGGGCCTCGAGCGCTGGGAATCGGATGGCAGGGCGTAACCGCTCGACTACTCGGGATTCCGGTGACGTTCGGACTTCACAAGCTCCTTGGTGCGCACCAAGCGCAGCGCGGTGACCAACACGACGCCCCCGATGATGTTGAAAAGCACCGTGTAGCCGAACCATTCGATCCAGTCGCGGTAGTTCACGTCCGCCCCCGCGTGGATGGCCCCGAAGATCAGCAAGGAATCGAGAACCGAGTGGAACAACTGCAATCCGGCCAGCAGGAATCCTGCCGCCATGGCGGCGATGATCCGCGCGACGTCGGAGGTTGTTCCCTGCTGCATGCGGGTCAGCAATGTCATCGTGCTGCCGCCGAGAACAGCCAGGCAGATCGACTGAAGATTCAGTGGTGCGTCGACGAAATGATGCGCCGATTCGGACAACACTTCGAGCCACTGCGGAAACGCCTGCGCGATCAACCACATCACGAACCAGCCGCCCAGCAAGTTCGCCAGCAGCGTCCCGACCCACAGCTTCGCCAGCTGCGCGGGCGTGCCGTCGCGGGCCACCACCGCTGCGATCGGCATCAGAAAGTCCTCGGTGAACAGCTCACCGTGTGCGAGATAGATGGCCACCAGGCCGATGCCGAACGCCAGGCCGGCCAGCAGATGACTGTCGGTCTCGTCCAGCACCGCGAGGTACGCCATGACACCCAGAGCGACTTCGAGCCCGCCGAAGAATCCGGTGATCAGCACGGTGCGGACTGTGCGGTGCAATCGCTCGGCACCTTCGGAGACGACAGCGTCGAAACTCTCCTCGAGTTCCTCTTCCAGAGGTCCATCGTTGTCGCCGTCGTTGCGCCGCGCTTCTTCACTCATCCGCAGGTAGTACCCACTGAGCCAGTTTCGATACCCAGCCAGGTCGCGACGGAGCTCGGCTTCGACCAGGACAAACGAAACCGGTCCACCCGTGCGGGTGGACCGGAATCCGAAACGAACATGTGGCGGAAGCGGAGGGATTTGAACCCCCGGACGCTTTTACACGTCTCTCGCTTTCAAGGCGAGTGCATTGGGCCGCTCTGCCACGCTTCCGTGAGCGATCTTAAACGGCCGGGCGCACCGGGGCCCAATCGCCCCTCATCGCCGCGGTGTGGAGCCGGACGCGTCCATCGCTGCGTCGACCTTCTCGAAGATGTCGCCCAGCACCTCGAGTTCGTGGGGCGAGAGAATGTCGATGAGGTGCTGACGGACGCCGCGGAGGTGAGTGGGTGCCGCCTCCGCCAATCGCCGACGGCCTTCCTCGGTGATCACCGCCAGCACCCCCCTACCGTCGTTGACGCAGGTACTACGAGTCACCATGTCCTGGAGTTCCATTCGCCTGATCTGATGCGTCAGGCGACTTCTCGAGGACAGGACACCGTCGGCCAGCTCACTCATTCTGATGGAGCCGTCGATCGATTCCGACAACATCACCAGGATTCGGTATTCGGCCATCGACAGATCGTGGCGATCCTGCAGATCTTTGTTCAATACCCCCATCAATCGCTGCCCGCCGTCCATATAGGCGCGCCATGCTTTCATTTCCGCAGTGTCGAGCCACTGCGGGTCCCCCCCGGAACCAACGGCTAGTTCGGCTGTCACCCGTGACATCCTAGGCAAGAAATCTACCGACGAGTAGCTTGCGATGGTTGAATGTTCGATTCGAGTCCGGGACCTAGGGTCGAGTTATGACAGATCCCAACATCGACCCACCTTTCGTTGCCGCAGCCGACAGATACGAGTCCATGGTCTTCCGGCAAGTGGGGTCTCGCGGGCCGAAGCTACCGGCGATCTCGCTGGGACTGTGGCACAACTTCGGTGACGACGTACCGCTGATGAACCAACGCGCGATCCTGCGTCGCGCATTCGATCTCGGTATCACGCACTTCGACCTGGCCAACAACTACGGCCCGCCGTACGGCAGTGCGGAGAAGAACTTCGGCCGCATCTTCTCCGAGGACTTCGCCGGATATCGCGACGAGCTGATCATTTCCAGCAAGGCCGGCTGGGACATGTGGCCCGGCCCCTACGGCTTCGGTGGCTCTCGCAAATACCTGCTGTCCTCGCTCGAGCAGTCGTTGACGCGGATGCGAATCGACCACGTCGACATCTTCTACAGCCACCGGCCCGACCACGACACCCCGATCGAAGAGACTGCAGGCGCACTGATCAGCGCTGTCCAGCAGGGTAAAGCGCTGTACGCCGGCATCAGCTCGTACAAGCCCGAGGGCACGCAGAAGATGGCGGACCTTCTCGCCGACGCGGGCGTTCCTCTACTGATCCATCAGCCGAGTTATTCGATGGTCAATCGGTGGATCGAACCCGAACTGCTCGACACCCTCGACGCGGTGGGCGCGGGCGTCATCGCGTTCTCACCTCTTGCCCAGGGCATGCTCACCGACAAGTACCTCGACGGCGTTCCGTCGAATTCGAGAGCAGCGCAGGGCAAATCACTGAATCCGGACTGGCTCTCCGACGACCACATCGGACATCTCCGTGCATTGAACGACATCGCCTCGACCCGCGGCCAATCCCTCGCGCAACTCGCCCTGAGCTGGGCCCTGCGCGACCCGCGTGTGACCTCGGTACTGATCGGCGCATCGAGCGTCGAACAGCTCGAAAACAACGTGGCGGCATTGAAGAACCTGGACTTCACCGACGCAGAACTTGCCGAGATCGACACGCATGCCGAGGACTTCGGAATCAATCTCTGGGACCTGTAGGAGTGCCTGCGGCAGTGGTGGCGCACTATGGAGACATGCGTGCCATCACACTGAAAGAGTTCGGCGATCCCGACGTCATGGAATGGACCGAGGTCCCCGACCCCCGTCCCGATCGCGGACAGGTGATCGTCGATGTCTCGGCCACCGCCGTCAATCGAGCCGACCTGATGCAGCGACAGGGAATGTATCCGCCGCCGCCCGGTGCCAGCGATATCCTCGGACTCGAATGCTCGGGCATCATCTCCGAACTCGGTGAGGGTGTCAGCGGCTGGAAGGTCGGCGACAGGGTCTGCGCCCTGTTGGCCGGAGGTGGCTACGCCGAGCAGGTCGCCGTACCCGCCACCCAGCTCTTTCCCATTCCGCAGGGCCTCGATCTGCATGTGGCAGCGGCACTTCCGGAAGTCGCCTCGACCGTGTGGTCCAACCTGGTGATGGACGCGCACATGCGTTCGGGGCAAGTTTTGCTCGTTCACGGCGGCGGCAGCGGAATCGGTACTCACGCAATCCAATTGGCCAAGCAGATGGGCGTCACCGTCGCCGTCACCGCCGGATCGAAGTACAAGTTGGACATGTGCGCAGACCTCGGAGCCGACATCCTGATCGACTACAAGAAACAGGACTTCGTCACCGAGATACGTTCACAGACACAGGATCACGGTGCCGATCTGATCCTGGACAACATGGGAGCGAAGTACCTCGACCGCAACATCGATGCGTTGGCCATGGACGGCACCGTCGTCACCATCGGCATGCAGGGCGGCGTGAAGGGCGAGCTGAATTTCGGCAAACTCCTCGCCAAACGTGGCTCGGTGCATGCTGCCGGTTTACGCGGCCGACCCGAAACCGGGCCGTCGAGCAAGGCGAACATCGTCGCAGACATGACCGCACACCTGTGGCCCATGATCTCCGAGGGCCGCGTCACCGCCGTCGTGCACGCCGAGATCCCGATAACCGAAGCAGCGCAAGGACATCGAATGCTCGACGAGGCCGAGACCATCGGGAAAGTGATCTTGCGAATTCAATAGCGCGCAGGTCAGCGGTCGTGAGTGGAACCTCGTAGCAGGGGTCGAGGTTTCGCGCACGTGCGGCGGAGCCGCTCCGTCAGAGGGCGAGCGCGGACAGCGCGGCTACGAGCTGATCGATCTCGTAGCGGGTGGTGTACGGAGCCAGACCGATGGTGACGGCACCACCCTCGTCGTTGACGCCCAATGCGTCGAGCAACCTACTACCACCGTGTACTCCGCTGACACTGCCGATTCTGGCCTGCGCGAGTTGCTCGGACACCTTCACCGCGGGCATGCCCTCGACGGTGAAGCTCAGGGTGGGAATGCGCGTCGGCGCGTTGCCCAGCACCATGACGTGGTCCAGGGAATCGAGCGCCTTCATCAGGTAATCGAAGAGGCCGTCGTGGTAGTGCTGCAACGATCCGATCGACAGCTCGAGGCGCTCGCGACGCGTCCCGGTCGCTGCGTCGTCGAGATTGGCCAGGTAGTCGATGGACGAGACCACGCCCGCCAACAACGCGTACTGATGGGCGCTGACCTCGAGCCGCTCGGGTCCCTTGGCCGACGGGTTCAGCGACATCGACGGCAACTGCTCCAGCAGCGTCGGATCGCGGAAGATCAGCGCACCGACCGACGGCCCACCCCACGCGGCGGTGTCGATCGCGACGATGTCGGCCCCGAGTTCCTTGATGTCGACGTGGGCGTAGGGGGCAGCGCCGGCCGCGTCGACCACGATGAGCCCACCGACCTCGTGCACCAGATCCGCCGCGACCCGAACATCGGGCGCACTACCGACGATCGGCGACGCCGCCGTGACCGCGACGAGCCGAGTGGTGGAGGTGATGAGGTCGTCGAACTGCCAGGTGGGCAACTCGCACGTATCGATTTCGACCTCGGCCCATCGCACGTGCGCGCCGGACCGGCTGGCGACCCGCAGCCACGGTGCTACGTTCGCTTCCTCGTCCAGCCGCGAGAGCACCAGACCGGTTCCCAGCCCCAGCCGCGAGCTCATCGAATCCGCGAGCCAGGACAGCAGCGTCGCGCGGTCCGGACCGATGACGACACCGGACGGATAGGCGCCGACCAGATCGGCGATCGCGACGCGAGCGGACTCCAGCAGAGCTGCACTGCGCTTGGCCGCGGTGTTGCCGGCCGAATGATTGGACGCACTGTGCCGGAACGCGGTGGATACAGCGGTGGACACGCGGTCCGGAATGAGCATGCCCAGCTGAGGGTCGAGATGAATCCACCCGTCACCGAGCGAGGGGATGGAACCTCTCACTCGCGCGACGTCGTAACCCATGCCGGACACTCTAAGCGCCGACCGGTGAAGCATGTGTTCCACGTCCTGTTTCGCCAGGGAACGGTTGCCCACCTCGCACGCTCGATCCTCCCGGCCTCCACTGTTCCCGACGACCGAACCAGGATAATCGCCCCAGACGATCGCGCAACGGCGAGCGACGGGTAAAGATGGATATATGACTCAATCCGAGCCGAACAGCGCACCCGACGACCATGTTGTTGTGATCGGCCCCAATGGAGAACCGCTCGCCCTGAGCCGTGAGGAAGCGACGGCCGCTGCGGCCCGCGCCGCCGGATCCTCCGCGAACGACGGATCGGACGATGGTTCGGGCCTGTCGGAGATGGTCGAGCAGCCCGCGAAGGTGATGCGCATCGGCACGATGATCAAGCAGCTTCTCGAGGAGGTGCGCGCCGCTCCGCTCGACGACGCGAGCCGGACGCGGCTGAAGGAGATCCACAAGTCGTCCATCCACGAACTCGAACAGGGACTCGCACCGGAACTGCGCGACGAGCTCGAGCGCCTGGTACTGCCCTTCGGCGACGACGTGGTCCCTACCGACGCCGAACTGCGGATCGCGCAGGCTCAGCTCGTCGGCTGGCTCGAAGGCCTGTTCCACGGCATCCAGACGGCCCTGTTCGCTCAGCAGATGGCCGCCCGCGCCCAACTCGAACAGATGCGGCAGGGCGCGTTGCCTCCCGGCGTGATGCCCGCACCGGGGGGCGGCCACGGCGGCAGCGGTACCGGTCAGTACCTGTGACACGCTCGGAATGAGCTCAAAAGTCGAATGCAGGTAGTGTCGACCGTCGTGTCGGCACCAGCGAAGGATCCCGAGAGCGAGGCAGGAGATCAGATGCCTGCTCCGGTTTCGGACTCACAGACTTATCGGCGGGCTTTCGGCGACCTCAGGACGGGTTTCAACCAGCGCGAGCTGTGGCTGCATCTCGGCTGGCAGGACATCAAGCAGCGGTATCGCCGGTCGGTGATCGGTCCGTTCTGGATCACCATCGCCACCGGCGTCCAGGCCATCGCCATGGGTCTGTTGTATTCGGTGTTGCTCAACATCGATCTGCGCGAGTTCTTGCCGCACGTCACCGTCGGTTTGATCATCTGGAACCTCATCAGTGCCGCGATTCTCGAAGGTGGAGATGTCTTCGTCGCCAACGAAGGCCTGATCAAACAGCTACCGAGCGCGCTGAGTGTGCACGTCTACCGCCTGGTGTGGCGTCAGCTGCTGCTGCTAGGCCACAACATGTTGATCTACGTCATCATCATTGCGATCTTCTGGCCGCCCGGAGGCCTGCACTGGACCGTGATCTTCGCGATCCCGGCGCTGGTACTGATTCTGCTGAACGCCGTGTGGGTGTCGATCCTGTTCGGCATCATCGCCACCCGCTACCGCGACATCGCCCCGATCCTGAACAGCTTCGTGACGCTGATGTTCTTCATGACACCGATCGTGTGGACCACCTCGGGACTCGAGTCGATGGGCGGCGAGGCCGCGAACCGCGCCAAGCTCGTCGAGATCAACCCGCTCTTCCACTACCTCGACATCATCCGGGCCCCACTGATCGGCGAGGATCAGCAGGCGTACCACTGGTACATCGTGCTCGGCTTCACCGTCGTCGGATGGGCGCTGGCCATCGTCGCACTCAAGAAGTACCGGGCCCGCGTGCCCTACTGGGTTTAGGGGTATTCGAGTTGTCCATCAGCATCAGCACCCACGACGCCTGCGTCGACTTCCCCATCTTCGACGCCAAGACGCGGTCACTGAAGAAGGCGTTCCTCGGCAAGGCCGGTGGCGCGATCGACCGCAACTCCTCCGACGTCGTCGTCGTGGAAGCTCTCAAGAACATCACGATGAACCTGAAGGACGGCGATCGCGTCGGACTGGTCGGACACAACGGAGCGGGCAAGTCGACGCTGCTGCGTCTGCTCTCGGGCATCTACGAGCCGACGCGGGGCAGCGCGACCATCCGCGGCCGCGTTGCGCCGGTGTTCGATCTGGGCGTCGGTATGGACCCGGAGATCTCCGGCTACGAGAACATCATCATCCGAGGCCTGTTCCTGGGACAGACCCGCAAGCAGATGCTCGCGAAGATGGACGAGATCGCCGACTTCACCGAACTCGGCGACTACCTCGACATGCCGCTGCGCACCTACTCGACGGGCATGCGCGTGCGCGTCGCGATGGGCGTGGTCACCAGCATCGACCCGGAGATCCTGCTGCTCGACGAGGGCATCGGGGCCGTCGACGCCGAGTTCATGAAGAAGGCTCGGCTGCGACTTCAGGAGCTGGTGAAGCGCTCGGGCATCCTGGTGTTCGCCAGCCACTCCAACGAATTCCTGGCTCAGCTGTGCGACACCGCGATGTGGATCGATCACGGCCAGGTGCGGCAGCAGGGCGGCATCGAGGATGTGGTGCGGGCATACGAGGGCAACGACGCGGGCGATCACGTCGCGCAGATCCTGAAGGAGATCGAGCGGGAAGATGCAGCGGGTGCCTGACCGGATCATCGGGGTCATCGTCACGCACAAGCGGCGTGAGTTGTTGGCTCTGTCGCTCGACGTGATCGGTGCCCAGACGCGTCCGCTCGATCACCTGGTCGTCGTCGACAACGCCGACGAGCCCGCCGTACGGGAACTGGTGGAATCGATCGACCTGCCGACGACGTATCTCGGCTCGCAGCACAATCTGGGCGGCGCGGGCGGGTTCGCGCTCGGGATTCTGTACGCGCTCTCCCTCGGTGCCGATTGGGTGTTCCTCGCCGACGACGACGGCCGGCCCGAGGGCCCGAAGGTACTCGAGACCCTCTACGACTGCGCCCTCACCCACGGACTCGACGAGGTCTCCCCGGTCGTCTGCGACATCGCCGACCCTGACCGATTGGCCTTTCCGCTGCGCCGCGGCGTCGAATGGCGTCGGCTGCGGTCCGAATTGATCGACCCGGCGAACCCGGACGACGATCTCCTCGAAGGCATAGCCTCACTGTTCAACGGCGCTCTGTTCAAGGCGTCGACGATCGACGCGGTGGGCGTGCCGGATCTACGCCTGTTCGTCCGCGGCGACGAGGTGGAAGTGCATCGTCGGCTGCAGCGCTCGGGCCTGAAGTTCGGCACCTGCCTCACCGCCGCCTACGTCCATCCCAACGGGGCCGAGGAGTTCAAGCCGATCCTCGGTGGCCGGATGCACACGCAGTACCCGGAGGACGCGACCAAGCGCTACTTCACGTACCGCAATCGCGGCTACCTGATGTCGCAGCCCGGCATGCGAAAGCTGCTGCCGCAGGAGTGGATTCGCTTCACCTGGTTCTTCCTGATCACCACCCGCAACCCGAAGGGTCTGGCCGAATGGTTCCGGTTGCGCGGGCTGGGGCGTCGGGAACACTTTCGTAGGCCCTGACGCTGCCGCCATGGGGTGCGCGCACCCGCGTGATACCGCTACCGTGTGCCCATGACGGAACCTCGGAAGCTCGCTGATCGCATCAAGTCGTCGGCACGGGAGAAGCTTCAACGAGCGATCGGCGAGGTTCTGGCTCAGCAGACCGCCCAGCTGGCCGAGCAGACCAACGATCAGCAGGCGAAATTGCTCGACGTCCTCGAACGCCAACGGCGTGAGATCGACGATCTGCACGCGTTCATCCGCGGCCTAGAGATGCGGATGCGTCGCGACATTCCATACGCGTCCGACGTCGAAGCAGCCGCCCAGAGCGCCGAATTCGCCGAAGAGATGATGCCGCAGGCCCCGACGTTCCTGCGGCCCCACGCGACCCTGCGATTCGCGCTCGGCGAGGTCTCCATTCGCGGCATGGCCCTCGAGTTCGGCGTGGCCAGCGGGACGACGCTCGAGATCATCGCCGAGGAATTGAGCTCACGTAAGGACATCACCGTCGTCGCCGGATTCGACGTGTTCTCCGGCCTACCCGAGACCTGGCGCACCGGCTTCCCGAAGGGACTGTTCGAGCAGGACACCATCCCCGAGGTGCCGGGCGCACAGATCGTTCCCGGCCTGTTCGAGGATTCTCTGCCGGGCTTCCTGAAGGGTCACCACGAGAAGCTGGCGTTTCTGCATCTGGACGCAGACCTGTACTCGTCGACGGTCACCGTGCTGGATCTGGTGGCCGACCGACTCGCCGTCGGCACCGTCATCGTGTTCGACGAGTACTTCAACTTCCCCGGCTGGCGCAACCACGAGTACCGGGCGTGGACGGAATTCGTCGCACGCACCGGCACCGAGTTCGACTACCTGGGCTACACCGCCGACAACGAGCAAGTCGTCGTGCGCATTCGCACGGCCCCGAAGGTCCGCGCGAAATAGCTACTGGCCGTACAGGCGAGCCCAGTTCTCCCGGCTCGTCAGCTGCGGAACGGCGGCGCGGTAGGACGCGGCGACCGTCGGCGTCTCGCTACGCAGGCGCTTGAGCGCGGTCACTCCACGCTTGAGCAGCTCGACCGCATGTGCCTTGTTGCGCTTGCGAACTCGAACGCCTTCCTGCGAGCGATCGGTGACGATGGCGTGGGAGAACAGCGAGACGTGCCACCAGTGCGCGTCGTCGGCCGAGATCGCAACCGGACCGGGATTGACCGTGCCGCGCCACTGATTGAGCATCCGCTTGGCCAGCACTGCGAATTCCATGCTTTTCTTCGGCGGTGGGCCTGCCGGAGTGATGAACATATCGGCCGGACGCACCCCGGGAACCTCGTTCGCGTTGTGGCGCTTGGTTTCTCCGTATGCAGCGCGTTCGCGCCGGATGGAACCGGCCGCGTCCATTCCGCCGTCGAGCAAGTATTCAGGTCCGGCCAGGAAGTCCTCGACGGCCTTGATCAGGGTGTAGGCCATGCCGTACTGCATCGACACCAGGTAACGCAGCAGGTCGGTGAAGAGCTGCTTGGCGAGCGCGCGCCCGTCGAGTTCGATGTGCAGGGCCGCGGTGATCATGCCGTTGCGCAGGTTGAAGTAGCGGTGCCACTCGTCCCAGTCCTTCCACGCGAAGTCGGCATGCCACACCGCCGCGCCCGGAAGTGTCACGGTGGCGAATCCGTTTGCACGAGAACGGTATCCGTACTCGATGTCGTCCCACTGGAAGAACAGCGGCAGCGGGTAGCCGACCTGCCCGACGATCTCGGACGGGATGAGGCAGGACCACCAACCGTTGTAGCCGGCGTCGACGCGGACGTCTTGCTGCCGCTTGCGCTTGAACGCACTCTTGTCCGAGATCGCGTTCTTGACGTGCACTCCGGCTTCGAGTTTCTGCAGGTTCGCCACCTCGGCACCGACATGCACTCGATCGGGGTGCAGCAGGTACAGCATCTGCGCGCCGATGATCGCCGGCTCGACGGTCATGTTGGCGAACGAGTTCATCCGCACGATCGCCTCGGGCTCGCACAGCACGTCGTCGTCCATGAAGATCACGTTGGCCGGATCGCCGCCCTTGCCCTGCACCTCGTAGAGCCCGCGAGTGAATCCGCCTGCGCCGCCGAGGTTGGGCTGAGTGATGTAGACGAGCTTGCTGCCTAGCTCGGCTGCGACGCGCTGGAATTTCTCGCGCGTCTGCACCTGATCGGTGCCCTGATCGACGACGTAGACGTTGTCGACCCCGAGCAGTGCGATGGGATCGTCGGCCATGGCGGCAACGGTGTTGGCGCAGTCGTCGGCGCGGTTGAACGTGCAGATCACCACCGAGGTGGGACGCAGCTTCTCCGGTGCGGCGACGGTCCATTCCGCGTCCTGCACCGACAACTCGCTCGATGTGGTGGTGAAGCGGACGTACAGCGCACCGCCGTCGAGGAACTGCGTGGTGGCGACGGGAACCGCCAACTGAGTCGACGCGTTCGCGGAATCGACCGTTGTACTGGCCATCGTGCGCTCGTGACCCTTGTAATCGGTGGCCACCAGATCGATCCGACCGGCACCGGCGACGGTCGCCCGGAACACCACCTCGGTGACGGTGGTCCACCGCTGCCAGTAGCTGGCCGGGAACCGTCCGAAGTAGCTGTTGGTGTGCAGCACGCTGCGCTTGGCGATCCGAGCGCCCGTGCGGGTGCGCTCGGCATTGCCCTTGCCGACAGAGCTGTACATATCGGCACTGACCAGGGGCGACGGACCGTCGAACAGTAGTCTCTGGACTGTCAGTTCGGGCTCACCGTCACCGCCGGCAACAGCCGACAAATTCGACGCGGAGCCGAGACGATCGAGAGCAGTGCCGTCCATACCGAGAAGTTTCCCATCCAGTTCGAGTAATGACGCTGTGCGGCCGTGGCGAGAAGAAGACCACTGACCATGGTTGCACAGGCCCATCCCGTTCCGTCCGATGCACGCCGCGCCGAGTTCCTTCGTCCGGTTCGGACAGGAGATCCGACTATGCCCCGCGGTCGATCCTTATGCGGCGCTGGTCGTCGAAACGTGGGCAGTCTCGCGACGGAAAGGGGGCCGACTTCGCCAGGTGACGGCCCGGAGGATCCATTCGAGTGGTCCGTAGCGGAAGTTCGACAACCAGATTCGGCTCGACACGGACTGCGTGGCGATCAACACGACCGCAACGCCCATTGCTGGGTACACCGAATCTGCATCGAACAGTCCGAACACCCTGGCGGCCACCAGAACGACGAACGACGCGGAAACGTAATTCGTCAAGGACATCTTGCCGAGTGGATCGAACACCGCTCGCAGCGCAGCACGGGTCGGTGCCCATTGCCACGCGAGAGCCAGAATTCCGATGTATGCCAACGCCATTGCCAGACCGGCTTGCGCACCGGGGAGGGAGAATCGCGGATCGCCTGCCCCCGCCGAGAGATAGGACATCATCAGCGGTATCGCACCCGCACCCGCCGCGCAGGTCAGAACCAACCCAGGAACCACAGACTTCTCCATCAGCGCCGGTACTCCCAGCTGCGCAGCACCCGCACCGACCAATACCAGCCCCGGCAGCGAGTCGACTCCCCCGCCGAGGAAACCGAAACTCACCACGGTCAAGGCACCGCCGACGACTACGTTGACCGGGGCTGGAGCCCAGACGACCAATGGCAGCACGAGCAGTCCGACGATCGCGTACATGCGGAGAATGTCGCCCGAGTACGCAAACGAGTGCACCACCCCGATCAGTCCGAGTCCGAGCAATCGAAGAACCAGCGGCTGCCATGCACCCACACCGCGGCGTCGGGCACCGTCGGCGATCAGATACATGGAAACGCCGAACAACAGGGTGAAGATCGGGACGAACCTTGATTGAACCGTGTGATCGAGCATGGCCCGGCCTGTACTCGTCGCGGAAATTTCGGTGATGTCCAGGACATTGACCAGCAAAATCCCGAACAGCGCGAATCCGCGCAGCGAGTCCATGAAGTGATATCGAGTCATGATGAACACTCTTCGGTCTCGGGGGTCGATGCGCATCGACCGAGCGGATGAGTTCGATCGTTCGCTCGGATGATCGTGCACTGTTTCATCGACCGGCGGCGAACTGCGGGTCACACGCGTCGACGTTTCGGTTCCCGGACACCTCGAGAGATACAGTCGAGTGTCTTTGCCCGAACTCACGGAGTTGACCCTTGACCCCCACGGATACACAGATCGCGCGCGCCGCCCTGCCCGACAGCAGGAGAGAGCGCCTCGCGTGGGGAGCAGCGGTCGCTGCAGTCGTCGTCCTCGGTTATCTCCTGGTGCTCAGGGTCGATCCCCGCTTCTTCTACATCGACGACACCGAATCGGGTGCCGTACCCAACTGGCTCCAGCTCGGACGCATCATGCGCGACGGGCAATTCCCCTCGCTGGTGCTCGATCAGTGGATGGCCGGCAACTACCCGGTCGAGGGCCAGGGCGGCCTGTGGAATCCCGTGCAAATGGCGATCAACTACATCTCGCCGTCGATCGACAACCTGGTGCTGCTGGCCACGGTCGTCAAACTCGGCTTCTCGATTCTGTTGGCCTGGGGCGTCTTTCGAGTCGCTCTCGCCTACGGAGCGCGAGCGAACTGGGCTGCGGTAGCGGGCGCGAGCGCACCGTTCGTCGGCTTCACGCTGTTCTTCGAGAACACCTCGTGGGTGACCGCGCTGATGGGCACCGCGTGGATCATGAACGCGTGGGCGAGCTCGGTGTCCTACGCCCGCGGCCGGTCCGGCCCGATCGTGCCGTTCGTCTTCCTCTACCTCGCCATCAGCGTGGGATACGTCCACGCCGCAGTGATGGCCGGAGTGATGATCGGATCCGTCGCGATCGGCGAACGATTGTTCCAGCGGCTGTGGCGTCCGGCGCTGAAGGTGTGCGCGGTCGGTATCGCTGCCGCGGCCTGCGGGGCCGTCACCTTCCTGCCCGGCGTGCTCACGTCCGCTGTCACCTGGCGTAGTGGCGACGAGGGCACGTTCAACGACAACTTCCTGACGGCACCGTGGTCGGAATCGCTCACCGCGAGCATCCCGACGGCGGTGACGAGCATCGAATCCTGGGCGGGCGAGACTACCGAATCGCCGGTCACCTACATCGCCTGGTTCGTGGTGCCCGCGCTGGCGTTCATCGCCTGGCGTCGGGTGCCCGCCGCCCTGCGCGAGCTGGCAGCCCCACTGATCATGTTGGCGTTCGCCCTGATCTTCACCGCAGGTCCCAGCGACATCGGGCCGATCCGCTGGCCCGCCCGCATCCTGCCGTTCGTCGCCCTCGTCGCGCTGATTCTCGTGGTCACTCTGATCAGCCGGTACGGAACTCTCGACAAGCTGCGGCCCCGGCTGCTCGCTGCCGGTCTGCTGACGCTGGTGCTGCTGCTGCGCGCCGGTTCGTCGGGCCCGGAGATCTTCGGCCGCCACGTGCTCGCTGCGCTGGTGATCCTGCTCGTCGGAGCACTCGCGCTGCTGTTGGCCCACCGTTTCTCCACTCGCGCCACCGCGGCACTGCTGTTGGTGACCATCGCGCCGGTCGCGATGTACCAGGTGGCCACCTACGAACCGCCGTTCGCCAAGTGGTGGCTGCCGGCGTCCCAATCCGAGGCCAAGGCCGAGTTCCCGCAGTGGCAGGGCGCGACGCTGCAGCTCGGCAGCCGCGCACTCACCGAGACCGAAGCCGACGAACCCGACGACCCCCGGCTGCCCTGGCACTCCCAGGTGTACGGCAACTCCGCCAAGATCATGGGCCTGGACTACGTCAACGCCTACACCCCCGTCGGCTATCTCGACTTCGCCAACCTGCTGTGCTTCGAGCACGAGGGATCGACCTGCACGGACGCCTTCCAGCGAGTCTTCGAAATCGAGCCGTACACCGGCCGGACCTATGCCGACCTGATGCAACTCGACCGCATCGTGCTGCAGAAGAACCAGTATCCGCTCGCGAACTCCCGGCCCGCACCCGCAGGCTGGCAGTGGGTGACCGCTCCCACGCCCGAGTCCGCTCGCCAGATCTACGTCCTCGAACGCGTCGACGGGTTGATTCCCGCCACGTCGGGACGCGTCGTCGCGACCGTGAACGCCTCAGCAGAACCCCGATCGTCCGATGCGGACTCGGAGCACGTCGACGTCAGCGCACCGAACGGTGGCAGCGTCGTGTTCTCGCGTCTGGCCTGGCCCGGCTACACCGCGACGCTGAACGGTGAAGAGCTGCAGACGAAGGGGTTGGCCGACATCTTCCTCTACGTCGACCTGCCGCCCGGCACCGAGAACGCAGATCTGCACATCACCTTCCGGCCGCCGGGCGAACGACTCGGACTGGCCGCGATGGCGGGCGGGGTGATGCTGCTGGTCGGTCTGGTGGTGCTCGATGTGCGACGACGCAGAAGCCCTGCCGCGCCGGAGTTCGATGGTGACGCCAAGAGCAGTTAGGCTCAGACCTCGTGATGTCCGACGCTGCTGCTGCTGCTGATCCGCACCGCATCTCGATCGTGGTGCCGGTCTACCAAGGTGAGCGGACCCTCAGCGCGTTGATGGACGAGATTCTTCCGTTGACGCAGGTGACACATACCCCCGTCGGGCGTCCGATGATCGTCGAGGAAGTTCTGCTCGTCTTCGATCACGGACCCGACGATTCCGCTGCGGTGATCAGGCGGCTGACCGCTGCGCATACCTTCGTTCGCGGTGTATGGCTGAGCCGCAATTTCGGTCAGCACCCCGCCACCCTCGCCGGCATGGCGTCGAGCGGCGGCGAATGGATCGTCACGATGGACGAGGACGGCCAGCACGACCCGGCGGCCATCGGCGGCATGCTCGACACCGCCCTCGACCAGCAGTCCACCGTCGTCTACGCCAAGCCGACCAATGTCGCACCGCATGGACTGTGGCGCAATACCGCCTCTCGCGGCGCGAAATGGTTGATCGCCAAGGCCCTGGCCGGGGACAACACCGTCGACTATCAGAGCTATCGCCTGGTGCTCGGTGAGGTCGGTCGCTCCGTCGCCGCCTACGCCGGTTCCGAGGCGTACCTGGACATCGCGCTCGGGTGGATAGCGGGCGACGTCACGACCAGCCCGGTGGCGCTGCGCGAAGAGGTGGACCGTCGATCGGGCTACCGACTGCGCACCTTGCTCTCGCACTTCTGGCGGATGGTGCTCTCGAGCGGCACCAAGGGCCTGCGGCTGGTCAGCTTCATAGGCATCGCCTTCGCGGTACTCGGCCTGATTCTGGTGGCCTACGTGCTGGTGTCGTACTTCGCGTTCGATCCAGGATCCGAGGTGCAGGGCTGGGCGTCGACGATGGTGATTCTGTTGTTCGGCTTCGGGGCAACACTGTTCTCCCTCGGGGTGGTGGCCGAGTACGTGGGCGTCAACGTCAAGACCGCCATGGGCAAGCCGCCGTACCTGATCGTCACCGATCCGGGGAACGGCCCGCTCGGTCGTACTGAGCCATCGACCGAACCTGCACCGCCGGCGTGACCGCGACGCACACGTGGATCGTCGGCAGCGGCGGACTACTCGGCGCTGCGGTGACCAGGGAGGCCGGACGTCGCGGACATCGGGTGCACACCAGCACCATCCCGTGGGCGGACACAGCCTCTGCCGAACAGGCCCTGCTGCAGCGCTGTTCGGAATTCTTCGACTCTTTCGCCGACGGTACGTGGAACGTGATCTGGGCCGCGGGCGCGGGTGTGAACGGAACCAGCGCAGCGCAGTTCGCCGAAGAGAACGGCCTGATCCGAACCGTCTTGGCGCGCATCGAGGCTGTCGCCGCCGACCGCGCGGGCACCGGAACCGTGTTCCTCGCCTCATCCGCCGGAGGCGTCTACGCGGGCGCGACCGGGGCCCCGCATCACGAGGGAACGAACCCGGTTCCGTTGGGCGACTACGGCTTCGCCAAGCTGCAGTCCGAGGCCATCGCGACCGAGTTCGGTGAACGCACCGGCATCAACGTGGCCATCGGCCGGTTCGCGAACCTCTACGGGCCAGGGCAGAACCTCGCCAAACCGCAGGGCCTCATCTCGCACCTGTGCCGCGGATACCTCATGGCCTCCCCCGTCTCCATCTACGTGCCGATGGACACGTTGCGCGACTACCTGTACGTGTCCGACGCGGCCGAGATGGTCGCCGACACCCTCGCCATGTCTGCCACGCAACGACTCTCGCCGACGATCAAGATCTTCGCCTCCGGTGAGGCCGTCACCATCGGCTCGATCCTCGGAGCGTGCCGGACGGTGTTCCGCCGTCGACCGAACGTGGTGCTGGCGGCGTCCCCACTCGCGGTGTTCCAAGGTCGCGATCTACGGCTTCGGTCGACGGTCTGGCCGCAGATCGATCGCCGAACGCACCGAACGTTGCCCGCAGGCATCGCCTCCACCCTGTTCGCGACGCGTCAGGCATTGGGGGCCGGTCGATGACCGAACCACAAACCCCTACTCCCCCGGCAGGCATGAACGGCGCGCCGGGGCCGCTGATGCGCATCGTCAAGAATCAGAAGATCGCGTTCCTGCTCGTCGGCGGCGTCAACACCGCATTGGGTACTGCATGGTTCATCCTGTGGCAGTTGTTGATCGGTGAGCAGTACGGCTACCACGCCGCGATCGTGCTCGGCTATCTCTGCAACGTGCTGTGCGCGTTCGCGATGTACCGGTACCTGGTGTTCCGTGTGCGGGGGCACTTCCTACGCGACCTGATGCGGTTCTTCGTCGTGAACTTCGGCGCGTTCGTCGCCAACATCTCGCTGATGACGATCGCCGTGTCCGTCTTCCACTTCCCGCCCATTCCTTCACAATTGGTCGTCACAGCAGTGATGGCAGTCGTCAGCTTCTTCGGCTACCGCGACTTCTCGTTTCGCAGAAAGAGCCAGGCCCCCACATCATGACGCCCCGTGTTTCCGTAGTCGTTCCCGCGTACAACAACGCCGAGTATCTGGCCGAGACCATCGATTCGATTCTCGCCCAGACGTTCACGGACTTCGAGCTGGTCATCGCCGACCATTCGTCGACCGACGGAACACTCGCCGTCGCACAGAAGTACGACGACCCACGGATCCGCCTCCTGACCACCCCGACCGGCGGCGGCGCGCAAGCCAACTGGAATCGCGTGACCGCCGAGGCCACGGGAGAATTGATCAAACTCGTGTGCGGCGACGACACCATCGCGCCCACCGCGTTGGCCATCCAGGTACAGGCATTCGACGACAACCCGTCCGCCGTTCTGGTCGCCTCGCAGCGGACGCTGATCGACGCCTACGGCAAGACCGTCATCGCCGCCCGCGGGCTCGGCGGACTCCACGGCACGGTCTCGGGCCGAGTCGCCGCCCGAACCGCAGTTCGGGCCGGTGCCAACATCTTCGGCGAACCCGGCGGCGTCATGATGAAGCTCGCGGAACTCCGCGAAATCGGACTGTGGGACAACAGTCATCCCTACCTGATCGACCAGGCCACCTTCATTGCCGTCGCCCTTCGCGGCGACATCGTGGCCATCCCAGAGCCATTGGCGTCGTTCCGCATCAACTCGGGGCAGTGGAGCGTGGAACTGGCGACACAGCAGGCACGTCAGGCCGCGGACTTCCACCGCTCGTTGCAGGCCAGTGACCCGAGCCTGTTGTCCGACAACGATGTTCGCATCGGCAACGCCAAGGCGCTGATGACGTCGTTCATGCGTCGCGCGGTGTATCTGCTGCTGCGCCATCGGATGTCGCGCAGTAGCTAGTGTCGCGCGGCGGCCTCGAGACCCCGCAACCTGTCCGACGGCGATCGACGCGGGCAGCTGGTGCACTTGTCTGCTCCGCCCGTCTCGTAGAGTAGGCAGCACGAGCAACGTTGCGTGAAGCGTCGTCCACCGACGTCGACGAAGCGCGGCTTCGGAAGCGTAGCGGCCATCTCCCCGATCAGCCATGCTGCGAAGTCGCTGCCTAGCACCTGATCACCCAGCGCCACAGCCACATCCACGCTTCGATTGGCGATCGAATCCGAGGCGATTGCCCACAGCGCTTGCCTGCGCGCCCCCGAGGCCGCCGCCAACGCGTCGACGATGCCGGTGAACGTCTCGGTCAATGCC
The DNA here is from genome assembly GCF_040702765.1 of Rhodococcus sp. NPDC076796. Taxonomy (NCBI): domain Bacteria; kingdom Bacillati; phylum Actinomycetota; class Actinomycetes; order Mycobacteriales; family Nocardiaceae; genus Rhodococcus; species Rhodococcus sp. NPDC076796. Next base: position 801,046 of record NZ_JBFBMS010000002.1, read on the forward strand.
TCGGGCAATGCCGAGACCTCGATAACTCTGTCCGACACCGTTCCGCCCAGGTATCCGTCCGGCCGCAGGAAGCAACGCGCACCATCCAGTCGTGGATCTGCCGACTCACCCGTGACCATCGCTGCGGCGATGGCAACGAACGCGATCGTCGAGCTGGCCGAATACCACCACAGAGTCCCGTTGACTCGCGCGTCGGTGCACTGCCACCGGCGGCCGGTGTCGTCGACTCGCGCCCGCAACCACTCGCCGTCGAGCATGACCGTCGCACAGAGATCGAACGGCCCGTCGAGGTACTGCTGCACACTCGGAACTCGCTGCGCTGCAAGCGCGTAGATGTTCATGCCAACCCGTGAATGTCGATGGCGGGCGGCGGTCCTGTACGGACGGTCGCGCGAATGCCGAACACGTCGGCGAGCAACCGATCGTCGAGAACATCGGTGGTCGGTCCCGACGCCACCACGGCTCCACCGTCCAGGACAGCCAGACTGTGGCAATACTGCACCGCCAGCCGCAGATCGTGCACGGTCACGACGATGGCCAACCCGTCCGCGGCCAGGTCGCGAACCGCATTCATCACGATCAACTGCTGCCGTAGGTCGAGATGGTTGGTCGGCTCGTCGAGCAACAGTATCTGCGGCCGCTGCGCCAGGGCGCGCGCGATGGACACCCGCTGCCGCTCACCGCCGGAGAGTGACCCGACGTCGCGATTCTCCAACGCGAGCAGATCGACGCGGTCCATACTTGCGGTGACGATGTCGTCGTCGGACGAGGTGGGGCGGTCGAACCAACCGCGGTGCGGCACGCGGCCGAGCGCTACGGATTCCCGGACGGTCAGACCGACCGATGCCTGCGGCTCCTGAGTTCCGACGCCGACAGTCCGCGACAGCTCCGATCGCTTCATGGTGTGCGCATCGACGCCGTCGACGAGAACTGTTCCGGCAGAGGGAGTCAGAGCTCGATAGCAACACCGCAGTGCTGTCGTCTTCCCGGACCCGTTCGGGCCGACGAGACCGAGCACCTCACCGGGAGCAACGTCGAAGTTCACACTGCGCAGTACCTCTCGCGACCCGAATCGCGTGGACAACTCCCGCACGGACAGCCGCATCAGATCTCCCGTGCGTAGCGGCGATACAGCATGAACACAAAGATCGGTGCGCCGACGAGCGCGGTGATCACTCCTACCGGGACCTCGGTGCTCTGCGTGATCGAGCGCGCGAGCGTGTCGGCGCCGACGAGGGCTATCGCACCGAACAACGCCGCCACGGGCAGCAGCCTGACCGCACGGGAGCCGACGACGTATCCGGCGAGGTGCGGCACCAGCAGGCCGACGAATCCGATTCCGCCACTGACCGATACCGCTGCACCCGCCAGCAGGGAGATGGCCAGCAGTTGCAACATTCGGAACCGGCGTACGTTCATCCCCAGCGCGGCCGCTCCGTCGTCACCTGTTTTGAGCAGGTCCATCCTGGGCGCGCTGATCGAGACGAGTAGTCCCACACCGATCAACGCCAGCACGGGGAACACGAGAGTCGACCAGCGGGCATCACCGAAACCCCCGGCGAGCCAATGCAATACAGCGCTCAGGCTTCGCTCGTCCGCGAACACGAGCAGCGTCAGAGTGATGAGAGCGGTGAACACACTGCCCACTGCGACACCGACCAGGACGATCGCCGTCGAGTGTGGGTATCGACCGCCGATCGCGAGCGCCAGGAACAGCGGGATCAGCGCACCGACGAACGCGGCCGCAGGCACGGTGAACGCGCCGAGTGCACCCGCGCCGATGCCGAGCGTCATCACCATTACGACACCGAAACCTGCACCCGAGGACACGCCAAGCAGGTACGGATCGGCCAACGGATTTCGCGTAACCGCCTGCGCGACACCGCCGGCGAGTGCGAGGGACGCACCGACCACCGCGGCGGTCAACGACCGTGGGAGCCGCGAATCGACGACGATCGCCGCACGCGCCTCGGTCCACCACGATTCGAACGCGCCTGGCACGAGCCGGTGAGCGACGATGGCCCACACGTCGCCGATCGGAATGCGCACCGACCCGAACGAGACGGCCGCCGCAATGGATGCCAGCAACACTGCCGACGACAGGAGCAGGATCACGGCGTAGCCGGTGCGCGACGATCGCGTGCTCCGGACTGCGACGGCGGCGGGTCTGTCCAATAGCGCGCTCATCAGAAGCGATCGGGATGCAGTGCGCGCGCAATGGTCTCGGCGCTTCCGACGAGCCGCGGACTCTGGAAGAAGTCGTCGAGCGGAACGACCACGAAGTTGTCTTGTTGCACGGCAGGCGTCGTCGCCATGATCGGCTGGCTCTTCAAGAAGTCGATCTTGCCCTGCGCGGACGTGTCGCCGTAATCGAGGACCACGATGGCCTCGGGGGCCCGTTCGCCGACGAGTTCCCACGTCGTACCCACGTACGGCCGGTCTCCCTCTACGAAGATGTTCTCGGCTCGGGCGTGATCGGCAATGAGTTGCCCGACGCCCACGCCCCCGACTGTCGTGGGCTCGCTCTCGCCCGAGTCGTAGAAGAACGTGGATACGGGGGCGACGCCGGCGAGCGCGTCGTCGATCTCGGCGAGCCCGCTGATCACGCCGTCGGTGATGCCCCGCGCCGCGTCGGCCACACCCAGGATGTCGCCCAGTTGCGCGTAGTCCGTCTCCAGCATGCCGATATCGGCGAGACCTGTGCCGCAATATTCGGAGAACAGGAACGTCGGGATGTCGAGCTCGGCGAACGACGCCCGCGAGCGACCTTCCTTGTCGTCGAACGCGCTGCGCATGCCGCCGACGACGAGATCCGGGGCCAGGTCGAGGATCTGCTCCTTGGTCGGATACTCGTCGGCGAGGCCGTCTATCGACGCGAACTCGTCGGCCGTCTCCGGTGTCGGAACGGCATTGCGATACCCCATCCCGACGATCCGATCCGCAACGCCCATCTCGATGAGGACCTCGGTGACGTGGTCGTTCATCGAAACGATGCGCTGAGGCGGGGCATCGAACCGCTGCACGATGTCGCAGTTCGTCACCTCGACGGGCTGATCGAACGATGCTGTCTGCGCTGCATCGGCGGGGGCGTCACCGCGGGAGCACCCGGCGAGCAGGACAGCCGCGCAGAGAACGGCGATGTAGGCGGAGCGTGACATGAGGACCTCACTTCGAGCTCAGAGCCACGAAATGAAAGTCGGGTGCGCAGCACGAAGCAGCCACGCGCAGGACTGCCGATTCGTAGACCACGACGAATAGGTGTGTCGCACACCGGTCGCTGGGTAATCGGGCTCGCCACCTGTGTCGGTGGCCCACCGTTGCGGGTCAGCGCCGGATTTCGACCGGCTTCCCCCATTGCGACTGGCTTGCTTGTGTTCGCCTCGCAGTATGCATCACCGTGTCGAACCCGTGTGAGCGCGCCTCCCGTGTCGGTCAGGGCAGTACGGACTCTTTCGCCGCGTAGACGGCCTCGGTGGCGTCTTTCTGCGGTCGCCACCACTGTTCGTTGTCGCGATACCAGTCGATGGTGGCTTTCAGGCCGGCGCGGAAGTCGACATAGGTTGGCGTCCAACCCAATTCGGTACGCAGCTTGGTCGAGTCGATGGCATAGCGCAGGTCGTGGCCGGGGCGGTCGGTGACGAAATCGAAGGCGTCGGGTGCGTTGCCGGTTTCCTCGAGGATCGCTTCGAGGACGGTGCGATTGTTCGCCTCGCCATCGGCTCCGATGAGGTAGGTCTCGCCGATGCGGCCGCCGTCGATGATGGCCCAGACGGCGCTGTTGTGATCGTCGACGTGGATCCAGTCGCGCACATTCTGACCTGCCCCGTAGAGCTTGGGGCGGGAGCCGCTGAGGATGTTGGTGATCTGACGCGGGATGAACTTCTCAACGTGCTGGTACGGGCCGTAGTTGTTCGAGCAGTTCGAGATGGTGGACCGGACGCCGAACGAGCGGGTCCAGGCACGCACCAGCAGATCACTCGAGGCCTTGGTCGACGAGTACGGGCTCGACGGGTTGTACGGGGTCGATTCGGTGAACCGCGCCGGGTCGTCGAGTTCGAGATCGCCGTAGACCTCGTCGGTGGAGATGTGGTGGTAGCGGACGTCGTGTTCGCGGACCGCGTTGAGCAGGGTGGTGGTGCCGATGACGTTGGTGTGTACGAACGGCCACGGGTCGGTCAACGAGTTGTCGTTGTGAGATTCGGCGGCGAAGTGCACGACCAGATCCGTCTCGCGCACGAGGCGGTCGACGAGGTCGGCGTCGGCGATGTCTCCGTGGACGAAGTCGATGCGATCGGCCACCGGGTCGAGGGAGGCCTTGTTGCCTGCGTAGGTGAGCTTGTCGAGCACGGTGACCTGGGAGTCGGGGCGCTGCGCGAGGGTCTGATGTACGAAGTTCGCGCCGATGAACCCGGCCCCACCCGTGACGAGAATTCTCATGAACAGGCACTTTACCGGCGGAGGCTCGTGCGGGCTGTTCATGTCTTGGTCCACAGGCCACTCCGGTGAGGGTGTCGCTACACGGGATGCTCCACTCGACGCCCCAGCGGGGAGGTTCCCGGCGATGAGACCTTCGAGTGGAGTGAAAGTTGCCCTTCGAATCCCGTACGCGTTGGAACAGCACAACCGAGCGGGTGATCGGAGGGTCTGGAAGACTTCGCGGTCATGCGGGGAATCATTCTGGCGGGCGGCACGGGCTCGCGTCTTCATCCGATCACGATGGGCGTCAGCAAGCAGCTGGTCCCGGTCTACGACAAACCGATGATCTACTACCCGCTCTCGACACTGATCCTGGCCGGGATCCGCGAGATCCTCATCATCACCACACCCCAGGACGCAGACCAATTCACCCGCCTGCTCGGCGACGGCTCCCAATTCGGCATCGAACTGACCTACAAAGTCCAACACGAGCCGAACGGCCTCGCCCAAGCGTTCGTGTTGGGGGCCGAGCACATCGGCACCGACTCCGCGGCATTGGTGTTGGGCGACAACATCTTCTACGGCCCCGGCCTGGGCACCCAACTGTCCCGCTTCGACACCATCGACGGCGGAGCAGTATTCGCGTACGAGGTCTCCGACCCCACCGCCTACGGCGTCATCGAATTCGATGCGAACCGGAAAGCCATCTCCCTCGAAGAAAAACCTGCCGTCCCGAAATCGAACTACGCCGTCCCGGGCCTGTACTTCTACGACAACGACGTCATCGCCATCGCCCGCGACCTCGAGCCGTCCGCGCGCGGGGAGTACGAGATCACCGACGTCAACCGTCACTACCTCGAGGCCGGCCGCCTCCAAGTCGAAGTCCTGCCGCGCGGTACTGCCTGGCTCGACACCGGCACCTTCGACTCCCTCCTCGACGCCTCCAACTACGTCCGGACCATCGAGCAACGCCAAGGATTGAAAATCGGGTCCCCCGAAGAGGTGGCGTGGCGACGCGGATTCATCACCGACGACGAACTGCGCGTCCGCGCGGAGACACTCGTCAAGTCCGGGTACGGCCGCTACCTGCTGGATCTGATCGACCGAGGGAACCGATGACCTTTCGTGAGCTGAGCATCGCCGGTGCCTACGAGTACACCCCACGTCAGTTCGGTGACGACCGCGGTGTGTTCTTCGAATGGTTCAAAGCCAGCCTCTTCGAGGAGACGACCGGGCGGTCGTTGGACCTGCTGCAGGCGAACTGCTCGGTCTCCGCCGCCGGGGTGCTGCGCGGGATTCACTTCACCAGCAACCCGCCCGGGCAGGCGAAATACGTCACCTGCGCCCGCGGAGCCTTCCTGGATGTGATCGTCGATCTGCGGGTCGGGTCACCGACGTTCGGGCAGTGGGAGTCGGTTCTGATCGACGACATCGACCGCAAAGCAGTCTTTCTCTCCGAAGGCCTCGGCCACGCCATCCTCTCCCTCGAGGACAACTCGACCGTGATGTACCTGTGCAGCCTCGAGTACACCCCGGCCCTGGACCGCGACATCAACCCCCTCGACCCGGCCCTGGGCATCGACTGGCCCACCACCGCCCGCGACGGATCGGCGTTGACCTATGAACTCTCCGACAAAGACAAAGCCGCCCCCACCCTCGCCCAAGCCCTCGAACGCGGAGACCTGCCGGACTTTTCGTGAGCGGCGGGACGAGGCGGCGACGCCGGATCGGGCAAACGCGCTCGCATTCGTCAGGCGCGCGCAGAATCGCCCCTGACCGCTGACGAGAATGCGCGCGTTCAGCAAGTGCGCGCGCGTTTGCGAAACCCTGGGGCGAACCCGCGTTTGCGAACCCAGGGGGCCAACCCCGAGGCTCAGCGAATCTTGAAGATCACGAATCGCTGAACGAGGAAGTTGATGACCGTCGCCGTGCCCTGCGCGATGACGAAGGCCACGTTGGCGTACCAGAAGCCGTCGGGAAGAGCCTGGTAGAGCCAGGTGTAGATGCCGACCTGGACGGCGAAGGTGACGCCGTACAGCGCGACGACGGCGAAGAACCTGGCCCGTGACGGAGCCGCATTGAACGTCCAGCGGCGGTTGATCAGATAGGCCGTCGTCGTTCCGAGTACGAAGCCGATGGCCTTGGCCAGCGTCACACCGACGCCGAACACGAAATGCAGGATCAGGTTGACGCCCTGGTCGACGATCGCCGACAGCACACCCGTCGCCAGGAACCGCAGCACCTGCGTCTTGAGATCGAGGGCCGCGTCGGCGATGTTCTCGGTCAGCGGCAGCTCGACGGGCAGCGGGACGTGATGCTGCAACTCTTCGTCCTGGGGCGACCAGTCGTCGTCCGTCGAGCCTTCTTCTGCGGAGCGGTCGGGGGTGGACACGAGGACTGACACTAGCCGCTGCTGCGGTGCGGGTACCCTCTTGAGCGATGTCCACGACAGCCGACGACGCACTCTTCCCCCTGGAACCACAGGCAGGGAACACTGCGCCGCTACCCACGCAGACCCGCACAATCTCCGGATTCGGCCGCACCGCGCGCTCGACCGGGGAGGTGCTCGCCACCTCCGACCCCGAGCTCATCGCGAACGCGGTCAAGCAGGTCGCCGAGCAGAACGACTCCAAGCCGTCCTACCTGCGACGCGGTGTCATCCCTCGCGGCCTCGGCCGCTCGTACGGTGACAACGCGCAGAACTCCGGCGGCCTCGTCATCGACATGACGGCACTCAACCGCATCTACAGCATCGACACGTCGACGCGCATCGTAGATCTCGACGGTGGCGTCAGCCTCGACCAGCTGATGCGGGCGGCGTTGCCGTTCGGACTGTGGGTACCGGTGCTGCCGGGTACGCGCCAGGTCACGATCGGTGGTGCCATCGGCTGCGACATCCACGGCAAGAACCATCACAGCGCGGGTAGCTTCGGCAACCACGTCCGCTCGATGGAACTGCTCACCGCGGACGGTCAGATCCGCCACCTGACGCCGTCGGGCAAGAACGCCAAACTCTTCTGGGCGACGGTCGGCGGCAACGGCCTGACCGGCATCATCCTGCGCGCGACGATCGAGATGACGCCGACGGAAACGGCCTATTTCATCAACGACGGCATCCGTACCGAGAGCCTCGACGAGACCGTCGCCGCTCACCAGGACGGAACCGAAGACAATTACACGTACTCGAGCGCGTGGTTCGACGTCATGAGCGGCCCGCCCAAGCTCGGCCGCGCGACGATCACTCGCGGCTCGCTGGCAAAGTTCGACGAACTTCCCGCGAAGCTGCAGAAGGATCCACTCAAGTTCGACGCACCTCAGCTGTTGACAGTGCCGGACGTCTTTCCGATCAGCGGCTTGAACAAGCTGTCGATGAGCATGATCGGCGAGGCCTACTACCGCATGGGGGGCAACTACACCGGCAAGGTGCAGAACCTCACGCAGTTCTACCACCCACTCGACCTCGTCGGTGAGTGGAACAGAGGCTACGGCCCCAAGGGATTTCTGCAGTATCAGTTCCTCGTTCCGACCGAGGCGCTCGAAGAGTTCAAGGACATCATCCGGTTCATCCAGCGTTCGGGCCAGTACTCGGCACTGAACGTCTTCAAGCTGTTCGGGCCGGGAAACAAAGCGCCGCTGAGCTTTCCGATGGCCGGTTGGAACGTCGCGATGGACTTCCCGATCAAGGCAGGTCTCAACGAGATGGTCCGCGAGCTCGACAAGCGGGTTCTCGAATTCGGTGGCCGTCTCTACACCGCGAAGGACTCGCGCACCGACGCCGAGACCTTCCACTCGATGTACCCGCGAATCGACGAATGGATCAAGGTTCGCCGATCCGTTGACCCCACAGGCGTTTTCGCCTCCGATATGGCAAGAAGGTTGGAACTGCTGTGACGATAGATGCCGTCGGTAACCCTCAGACGATTCTGGTTCTGGGTGGCACCAGCGAGATCGGTCTCGCGATCACCGAGGAGTACCTGTCGAAGTCACCGGCACGTGTCATCCTCGCCGCGCTGCCGAACGATCCGCTTCGCGAGAGCGCCGTCGCACAGCTGACGGCCAAGGGCGCGAAGGCCGTCGACGTCATCGACTTCGACGCACTCGACACCGCCTCGCATCCCAAGGTGATCGACGCCGCGTGGGCCAAGGGTGACGTCGACGTCGCCATCGTCGCCTTCGCCGTCGACTTCGATGCCGAGCAGCTCTGGCAGGACCAGCGCAAGGCCGTACTCGCCGCGAACATCAACTACACCGCCTCCGTCTCGGTCGGCGTGCTGCTGGGCGAGAAGATGAAGGCGCAGGCCTACGGCCGCATCATCGTCATGTCCTCGGTGGCAGGCGAGCGGGTACGTCGCTCCAACTTCGTCTACGGCTCCACCAAGGCCGGACTCGACGGGTTCTACCTCGGACTCGGAGAAGCGCTGCGCGAGTTCGGACCTCGGGTCACCGTCGTTCGCCCGGGCATGGTGCGCACCAAGTTCAGCGCGCACGTCAAGGAAGCCCCGATGACGGTCGACAAGGAGGTCATCGCGAAGCTCGCGGTGAACGCGTCGCGCAAGGGCACCCCGCTCATCTGGACTCCCGCTCCGTGGCGTCTGGTGATGATGGTGCTGCGGCACGTACCGCGGCCGATCTTCCGCAAGCTGCCCATCTGATTTCGATGACAATCGGGGTTGCACCGGCTCGCAGAACCGCCTCTGCCGTCGGCGAGATCGCTGCCGGTGTTCTTGTCGCAGTCGTGGTGGCGACGGTCGGGTTGTACGCTTTCTCACTGGTTCAGTGGCCTGCGTTCAACTCGTCCAACGTCACTCGCGCCATCACGACGCTCGGCCAGGTGGTTGCCGCTGCACTGTTCGCCGCGTCGATCTACCTGTACCGGATTCACAAGTGGCCGTGGATCGCTCGGCTCGCGGCGTGGGTCGGGCTGAGCGGATTCGTCACCGTCACCCTCGGGATGCCGCTGGCTGCAACCAAGCTCTACCTGTTCGGCATCTCCGTCGACCAGGAGTTTCGTACCGAATACCTGACGCGGCTGACGGACTCGGCGTCGTTGCGCGACATGACCTATGCCGATATCCCGCCGTTCTACCCGGCCGGCTGGTTCTGGCTGGGCGGACGCGTCGGCAACCTGCTGGGCATGGACGGCTGGGAAGTGTTCAAGCCCTACGCAATCGGGCTGCTCGCCGTCACCGCTGTCGTGTCGTTCGTGCTGTGGAAGGCCCTCATCCGAGCCGACTGGGCCGTCGCCGTCAGCGCCGTCACCACCGCACTCGTCGTCGCCCACGCCTCCCCCGAGGCATACAGCGCCGTGATCGTGATGCTCTTCGCTCCGGCACTCGTCCTCGCGTGGGGTGCGCTGCACCGAAGCGCATCGGGCGGGTGGGGAGCAGTGGTCGGCACCGGACTCTTCCTCGGCCTGGCCGCGACGTTCTACACCCTGTATCTCGGTTTGGCGGCGTTCACCGTCGTACTGATGGCACTCTTCGCCGCGGTCCTCGCCTATCGCGAGCGAAAGTCCTGGAAAGTACTGGTTCCCATCGCGATCAAGGTCGCCGCGATCGCTGCCATTTCGGGCCTCATCGCCGCGACCGTGTGGCTGCCGTACCTCGTCGATTTCCTGCGCGGCGCACCGTCCACTTCCGGCACGGCATTGCATTACCTGCCCGAAGCCGGTGCGACGCTTCCCTTCCCGATGTTCGAGTTCTCCCTGATGGGCGTGCTGTGCCTCATCGGCACAGTGTGGGTTGCGGTGCGGTTCTCGTCCTCACGCCGAGCGCAGGCACTCGGCGTCGGCGTCGTATCGATCTACCTGTGGACTCTGCTGTCCATGGCCGCGACGGCGGCGGGCACCACCCTGCTCTCGTTCCGTCTCGAAGCCGTGCTGATCGTATTACTGGGCAGCGCAGGCGTTTTCGGCTTCCTCGAAGGCAGCCACGCGATCTATCAGGCCATCAATGAGCCCCCGAAGTTCCGTATCGCGGCTGTCGTCGTAGCGGCCATCGGTGCCATGACCTACGCGCAGAACATCCCCCAGGTACTGCAGACCGAGATCACCGTCGCGTACTCCGACACCGACGGTGACGGCACCCGCGCCGACATGCGTCCACCGAGCGCGGTCTCGTACTACCGCGAGGTCGACGCCGCCCTGACCGAACAGACCCAGCGTCCGCGGGACGAGACCGTCGTACTGACCGCAGACACGTCTTTCCTCAGCTACTACCCGTACTTCGGCTTCCAGGGACTGACCTCGCACTACGCCAACCCACTGGCGCAGTTCGATCAGCGGGCCGAGGCCATCGAGCAGTGGACCGAGCTCGAGACGCCCGATCAGTTGGTGGACGCGCTGAATACCAGCCAGTGGCGTGCGCCCGACGCCTTCCTGTTCCGCCGCGGTGCCGACGGCTACACCCTGCGCCTGGCCGAGGACGTCTACCCGAACGACCCCAACGTGCGGCGCTACACCGTCACCTTCCCTCAGTCGTTGTTCGAGGATCCCCGCTTCACCGTGACCGACATCGGACCCTTCGCGCTGGTGGTGCGCACGAGTTGAACGTGCCGTCAGTCGTCGACCGCATTACCTCGGTTATTTGTGTGAGTTCGAAATTCCCGCGGTGAGCGTCCGGTCCATCGCGTGAACGCATGCGAGAAACTGGCGACGTCGCTGTAGCCGAGTTCGGCGGCGATCTCCCCTACCGTCACCGAACTGTCGAGCAGACGCACGGTCGCGCGCTCCTGAAGGAACGCCTGGCGCAGCGCACGGAACGTGGTTCCCTCGTTGCCGAGTTTCCGTTTGAGGGTACTGGTCGAGATGACCATTTTCCGCGCACAGTGCGCACAGTTCGTGCAGTCGCGGTCGGTGTCGAACAGCGCGCGCACGGTGTCCGTGTACGACTTCGTACGACGGCCGTCGACAGCCTTCTTCAGTTCCGCGATCCCGAGTTGATACGACAACGAATCGGAGAACCGGCATGCCTCGGCGAGGATGGCCGCAGGCACGAAGACGAACGGTGACGGCGCATCGAAGACGATGCTCCGGATCTCGTCGTCGTCGAGCGTATCCCGCTCCGGGGCCGGGATATCGAGGTGAAGTTCGACCGCGTGCGCGGAGCCGGCGAGCATGCCGATCAAACGAAGAAGGCACGAACCGCCGTACGCGACAGCAATGCTGTCGAGCCCGTCGTCCCCCGTGCGCCCGGCGAGTCCGATGGTCAACCCTCGATCGGTGTGGTGGATGTGCACGGCGAGAGCCGTGGAGATCAGAGGGAGGAACTCGAGCAACTCGACCATCTCTGCCACCGATCCGGCACTGATCAGCGGAAGACTGAGTCGGCCGAACGACGTGGGCTGCACGTATCGCGCGAACGTCGCGCCGAGCCGGAACCCCTGTTGGCGGTCGAGGTCCGGGTACACCTCCCGAAACCACCGCAGCGGCACCTGGCCGTCGCGGGTGACCAGCTCCGTCATGCTGACGCCGTCACGTATCAAGATGCGTCGGAACGCCGCGTCGGCCCGCTCGCCCAGCGCGCCGCTGCCGAGCAGCTGTGCGAAGGCAAGCGGGGGCACTCCGGACTCCACGACTCCCACGTGAGCCAAATTAACAACAAAACGACGCGTTCGAGCCTGGTTCGGGAACCCCGTCGCAGAGAGACTTGGAACACAGTTACTCAGCGAGGAGAACACCATGGCCGACGTCACCTTTGTCACGCACGACGGCGAGAAGCACGAGGCACCGCTGACCGAGGGCACATCCCTGATGCAGATCGCCGTCGACAACGCCATCCCGGGTATCGACGGGGACTGCGGCGGCGAAGCAGCCTGCGGAACCTGTCACGTCGTTGTCGACAGCGCATGGAGCGACGTCGTCGGCACCAACGACGAGGTCGAGGAAGACATGCTCGCCATGAACCCCGAGCGTGAACCGACATCTCGGCTGTCGTGCCAGATGACCGCGCGCGAATCCTGGGACGGCTTGACCGTTCGCGTTCCCGAATTCCAGATCTGACCTGCGGACCGGAGGAGAGAGCTATGAGTATCGCCGACACCGTCGCGACCACCGCGAGATCCGTCATCCCGATGGAACTGCAGATCCGCGGCGCGCACCTCTACGACAAGACGCGCCGGATCGTGACCCGCACCGACGGCCAGGTCATGTTCACCGAGACCCCCATACCGCCCGTCGACGACGTCGATCTCGCCGATATCGACCTGAGTAACCCGTTTCTGTACCGCCAGGGGCTCTGGAAGTCGTACTTCGAGCGCGTCCGCAACGAAGCGCCGGTGCACTTCCAGCCGAACAGCCCGTTCGGGCCGTTCTGGTCGGTCACCCGGCATGCCGACATCATCGCCGTCGACAAGAACCACAAGGTGTTCTCGGCGGAGCCGTTCATCATCATCGGCAAGCCTCCGCGCTTCATGGATATCGCCATGTTCATCGCGATGGACCCCCCGCGTCACGACTCTCAGCGCGCCGCGGTCCAAGGGGTGGTGGCCCCGAAAAATCTCCGCGAGATGGAGGACCTGATCCGGTCCCGGGTTCAGGAAGTCCTCGACGACCTTCCCGTGAACCAGCCGTTCGATTGGGTTCGCACGGTGTCCGTCGAACTCACGGCACGGATGCTGGCGACGTTGCTCGATTTCCCGTACGAGCAGCGACACAAGCTCGTCGAGTGGTCGGACCTGGCGACGGCAATGGAACAGACGAACGGTGGCCCCTCGGACAACGACGAGGTGTTCGGTGCCATGGTCGACGCGGCCAAGGGGCTGAGCGCTCTCTGGCACGACAAGGCCGCTCGGAAAGCAGCAGGAGAAGAGCCCGGCTTCGACCTGATCTCGTTGCTGCAAGCCAACGACGACACGAAGGACCTCATCGACCGGCCGCTGGAGTTCCTGGGAAATCTCACCCTGCTCATCGTCGGCGGTAACGACACCACACGTAACTCGATGAGCGGTGGAGTGTTGGCGCTCAACGAGTTTCCCGATCAGTTCGAGAAGCTCAAGGCGAATCCTGATCTCGTGCCCGGCATGGTGTCGGAGATCATCCGCTGGCAGACCCCGCTGGCCTACATGCGCAGGATCGCGAAGGAAGACACCATCCTGAACGGCCAGTTCATCCGCAAGGGCGACAAGGTGGTCATGTGGTACGCCTCCGGCAACCGCGACGAGCGCGTGTTCGATCGGCCGGACGACTTCGTCATCGACCGCAAGAACGCCCGCAACCACATCGCGTTCGGGTTCGGCGTGCACCGGTGCATGGGCAACAGGCTCGCCGAGATGCAACTCCGAATCCTCTGGGAAGAACTCCTGGTTCGCTTCGAGAACATCGAGGTGGTCGGTGAACCCGAATACGTTCAATCGAACTTCGTGCGGGGTATCGCAAAGGTGATGGTCACGCTTACCCCGAAAGTGCAGGCGCAGTGACGACCGATCGTGCGGTGATCATCGGCGCCAGCCACGCCGGCGCTCAGCTCGCCGCACATCTGCGGCGCGAAAAGTGGTCCGGGGATGTCGTTCTCATCGGTGACGAGGGGACATTGCCCTACCAACGTCCCCCGTTGTCGAAGGCCTATCTGGCCGGCACCTCCACATTGGAGGCTCTGGCAATCCGCGGTGCGGACTTTTACGACAAGCAGAACATCGAGCTGGTCGATGGTTCGGTGAGCAGCATCGATCGTGAGGCTCGCACGGTCACGTTCGATACCGGAGTCACGCAGTCGTACAGCAAGCTCGCCCTGTGCACCGGTGCGCGAACTCGCCGATTGGCAACTCCTGGAGCAGATTTGGCGGGCATCCACTACCTGCGCACCGCCGCCGACTCCGCATCGCTACGCTCGGCCGCGACGCCGGGCACACGGGTAGTCGTCGTCGGCGGCGGTTACATCGGTTTGGAAACGGCAGCGTCCCTCCGGGCATCGGGTCTCGATGTCACCGTCGTCGAGGCCGCGGAGCGTGTTCTGGAACGCGTCACCGCGCCGGTGGTCTCGGAGTTCTTCACCCGAATCCACCGCGAGGCGGGCGTAGAGATTCGAACGCAGGCCCTCGTGGAGGAGTTCCGCGGAGACAGCCACGTGCGCGAGGTCGTGCTGGCCGGCGGAGACACGCTACCGGCAGATCTGGTCGTCATCGGCGTGGGCATCGTGCCCAACACCGAGCTCGCCGAATCGGCAGGAATCACCGTCGAGAACGGAATCGTCATCGACGATCGAGCACGCACCAACGATCCCGACATCGTCGCCGCCGGTGACTGCGCCTTCTTCGAGGTTCCACGCTACTCCCGACGCGTTCGCCTCGAATGCGTCTCCGCTGCAATCGAACACGCGAAGGTGGCGGCATCGACCATGACCGGAGGGTCCGCCACCATCACCGCGCTTCCGTGGTTCTGGTCCGACCAGTACGACCTCAAGCTTCAGATCGCCGGCCTCAACACCGGATACGACGAGGTCGTCATCAACGGCGACCCGGAGCGCGATCGCGACTTCACCTGCTACTACCTCCGCAGCGGCCAACTCATCGCCGCAGACTGCATCAACCGTCCGCGCGATTTCATGAACAGCAAGAAGAAGATCGCCGAGCATTGCACAGTCGAACTCGCCGAATTGGTCGGATAGGAACTCGACGACCGCCACCACCACCTCGCTGGGAGCCAGCGATCCTCACCGTGTGACCCAGGTCGTTCGAGTTTTCGCCCACCGTGATCTTTCTGTAACCTCGACGCGATGACCACCCACGACCAGAGAGTTCTCGAGCGGCAGCCGACAACGGCACCGGCTCGGCACTCCGGCGTCGGACGTGGTGACGTCGTTGCGGCGGTCGGGTTCCTTGTCGCTGCGGTCTACGTCCTGCAGGGTCAATGGCGCAATCTGGGTGGCGGCTACCTCTACAACAGCGGCCAGGACCAGACGATGTGGGAGTGGTTCTTTTCCGTCGCCGCTCATTCGGTTGCTTCACTGAGCAACCCGTTGGCCAGTGACCTGCAGAATTACCCGCTCGGGGTCAATCTGATGGCGAACACGGCGATGTTCGGCATCTCCATTCCGCTGGCCCCCATCACGTTGCTTTTCGGACCCACGGTGACCTGGGCAATTGCCCTCACCATCGGCCTCGCCGGCACATCGTTCGCGTGGTACTGGCTGTTCTCCCGCCAGCTCAATGCGTCCAAGGGTGCCGCGGCCATGGGCGGTGCACTGTGCGGCTTCGCCCCCGGCGCGATCTCGCACGCCAACGGCCACCCCAACTTCGTGGTGCTGTTCCTGCTCCCCGTCATCGCGATGCTGGTCACCCGCATCGCACGCGGCGGCGGAACCACCAAGAACACCGTCGGACTCGGCCTGATCGTCGCGCTGCAGATCCTGCTCGGCGAAGAACCGCTGCTGATTTTCGCGATGTCGTTCGGCATCTTCGCCGTCGTCTACTACGTGTCGCGCCCGCGTTCGCTGTGGCCCGCCGTCCGCAACGCCGTTCCCCGACTCGCAGTGTCGGCCGGTATCGCGTTGACGCTCGTGGCGTTTCCGCTGTGGTGGCAGTTCTTCGGCCCGCAGTCGTACTCGTTCCTCGAACACGGGCCGATGGGCAACGACGCCAAAGCGCTGTTCCAGTTCCCGACGCAATCCCTCGGCGGCGAGGCGACGCCGGGGCAGAACGTCCGTATCAACGCCACCGAGGAGAACGCGTACTTCGGCTGGCCGCTGCTGGTGCTGTGCCTGATTGCAGCGGTGTGGATGTGGCGAGTCGCGTGTGCCCGTGCCGCCGCGGCCACCGCGATCGTCATGAGCGTGCTCTCGCTCGGCGCAACGCTGGTGATCGGCAAGAACGACACCGGCATCACGCTGCCGTGGACGAAGCTCGCCGAGTACCCCCTCGTCGAATCCGTGCTCGAGACCCGCTTCGCGTTGGGCGCGGTGCCTGCCCTGGCCCTGCTGCTCGTTCTGGCCACCGATCGAACGTTCCGCAACGGACTACGTCCGCTGCCTGCGTTCTGGATCGCCGGACTCGCCCTCGCGCTCGTACCCCTGATCCCGACGCCGCTGGTCACCGTCGACAAGTCTCCGACCCCGCAGTTCTTCGCCGACGGTGAGTGGAAGAACTACGTCGACGACGGTTCCGTCGTCACCGTTCCCCTTCCGCGACCCGAGGACGCCCGCCCGCTGCGCTGGCAGATGGACGCCGACATGGGCTTCAAGCTCGCCGCCGGATACTTCGTCGGGCCGAGCGACAAGGAAGACAAGGTCGCCAAGTACGGAGCCGTCGACCGGCCCACCGCACTGCTGCTCGGCTCGGTCTACGACTCGGGCAGCGTCCCCGAGATCACCGCGGATCAGCGCAGTCAGGCAGCGCAGGACATGGCTTTCTGGGAGGCCGACGTGGTGGTGCTGCCGCCGAGCAAGAACACCATCGCACTGCGCACCACCGTCACCGACCTCGTCGGTGTCGAGCCTCGATACACCGGCGGCGTGTGGGTGTGGGATGTGCGGACGCTCGTCCCATAGCATCGTCGGCGTGCCCGAGACCGCTCCGAACCTCAAGACCTCCCGGCTGATAGCGATCGTCACCGGCATCATCGGTGCGATTCTCGCCATCGCGACTCCCCTGCTGCCGGTTCAACAGGACGTTGCCACCCTCTCGTGGCCGCAGAGCTCGTTCGGCAGCGTCAACGCCCCGCTGGTGAGCTACTCGCCCGTCGACTTCGAGGCGACTGTTCCATGCAGCGCGGCCACTGCTCTCACCGACGGCGGCACACTGATTTCCACCGCGCCCATCGCCGCTGCGAAGACCGAGCAGAAGGCACTGATCGTGCGGGTCGACGACGGCCGACTGCAGGTTCTGCTGCGTGAGCGCGTCCTCGCCGAGGCTCCCGTTTCCGAGCTGTCCGAGAACTGCGCACTGACGGTGTCCTCGAACGCCTCCAGCACCGTCGTCGACCTCGACGGCGAGCCAAGCACCGTGGACGGCGACATCCGCCCGCAGGTCGTCGGCATCTACACCGACCTCACCGCACCGGTCGACGGCCTGAACGTGCGCGCAGACATCGACTCGCGCTACTCCTCGAGCCCCACCACATTCAAGTTGCTGGCCATGATCGTCGGCGCACTCGCTGTGATCGCATCCCTGTTCGCGCTCCATCGCCTCGACAGCATGGACGGTCGACGCCACCGCCGATTCCTCCCCTCGCGCTGGAAGTCGATCACCGGCGTCGACGCCGTCGTGGTGGGCGTGCTGGTGCTGTGGCACTTCATCGGCGCGAACACCTCCGACGACGGCTACCTGCTCAACATGGCCCGCGTCTCCGAGAACGCCGGCTACATGGCCAACTACTTCCGCTGGTTCGGCGTCCCGGAAGCGCCGTTCGGCATGCCGTACTACGACATGCTCGCCGCCCTCGCCAAGGTCAGCACCGCCAGCATCTGGATGCGCCTGCCCGCCACGATCGCGGCCCTGCTGTGCTGGCTGGTGATCAGCCGCGAGGTCATCCCCCGCCTCGGTCGCGCGGTACTGACCAACCGGGTCGCACTGTGGACCGCAGGATTGGTGTTCCTCGCCTTCTGGCTGCCCTACGACAACGGACTGCGCCCCGAACCGATCATCGCCCTCGGCGCACTGCTCACGTGGTGCTCGATCGAACGCGCCATCGCCACCGGACGACTGCTGCCCGCCGCCATCGGCACCCTGATCGCCGCTTTCTCCCTCGCCGCCGGACCCACCGGGTTGATCGCCGTCGCCGCCCTGCTCGCCGGCCTCCGCCCGCTGGTGATGATCGTGGTCAAGCGTGCTCTCCAGGTGGGGCTGCTCGCCGTTCTCGCGCCGCTGGTCGCGTCGGGACTGGCGGTGCTGATCGCGATCTTCGCCGACCAGACTCTGAGCACCGTCCTCGAGGCGACCCGGGTGCGCTCGGCCATCGGACCGAACGTGCCGTGGTTCGAAGAACGCGTCCGCTGGGATGCATTGATGACGATCTCGCCCGACGGCTCGCTCGCCCGACGATTCGGCATGTTCGCGATGCTGCTGTGCATCGTCGTGTGTATCGCGGTGATGCTCCGCAAGAACGGACGCATCCCCGGGACCGCCACCGGGCCGTCGCGTCGGATCCTCGGAATCATCCTGGGCGCACTGGCTTTGATGATGTTCACACCCACCAAGTGGACCCACCACTTCGGTGTGTACGCGGGTCTCGCGGCATCGTTGGCCGCACTGGCTGCCGTGGCCGTCACCGCGGCGACCGTCCGTTCTCCGCGCAACAGAACACTGTTCACCGCCGCCGTGCTGTTCCTGACGGCGGTGGCATTCACCAGCTCCAACGGGTGGTGGTACGTCTCGAGCTACGGAATTCCATGGTTCGACAAACCGCCGTCCATTGCCGGAAAGGGCTTTTCGACGATCCTGCTCGGCCTGACGGTTCTGACGCTGCTCTACGCGGCCTATCAGCACGTCCGATTGCCTTATCGCAGAAAAGAACCCAGCACGCGTCGACGCTTCGCGCCGTCCGCGCTGACCATCGTCGCCGGCGGTGTCGTCGCCTTCGAGGTGCTCTCGTTCGTCAAAGGCGCTGTGGCGCAGTACCCGGCGTACTCCATCGCTCGATCGAACTTCTCCGCCCTCGCCGGAAACTCGTGCGGACTCGCCGGCGACGTACAGGTGGAAACCGACGTCAACGGCTCGGTCCTGCAACCGATCGATCCAGCGGCCGACGCACTGGGTGCCGGTGGGAGTACCGGATTCACCCCCGACGGCGTCGCCCAGGATCTGACCGCAGACTCCGAGGACACCGCCCAGGGCAGCGCCAACTCCATCCGACCCGAGGACTCCGAACAGAGCGCGGCGGCCACCTCGTCGAACTCCGCGGGCACCTCCGGCGGAACCAACGAGAACGTCGGAATCAACGGCAGCACAGTCGCTCTGCCGTTCGGCTTGAATCCTGCCACCACTCCGGTGCTGGGCAGCTTCGGAGCCACCGAGCCTGCGTCGCTGACCTCCGGTTGGTACGCATTGCCGGGGGAAGGCGACCTGATCGCCATCGCCGCCGCAGGCCGCATCCGCTCGGTGGACAAGGACGGCATCGTCACCCCGGGCCAACGCGTCGAACTGGAATACGGACGCCGCGACGGCGACGACGTTCAGGCACTGGGACGCATCACCCCGCTCGACATCGGTCCGTCGCCGTCGTGGCGCAACCTGCGGGTCCCGATGAACGACCTGCCTGCCGACGCGGACGTCGTGCGCATCGTCGCCGAGGACAACGACCTGGCCGGCGATCAATGGCTCGCCGTCACCCCGCCGCGCGTCCCGAAGACGCAGACGCTGAACTCGCTGGTCGGATCGACCGACCCGGTGTTGCTGGACTGGGCCGTCGGACTCGCGTTTCCGTGCCAGCGCCCGTTCGATCATCGCGACGGCGTCGCCGAGGTACCGAAGTACCGCATCCTGCCCGACCGCACCGGTGCCGAATCCACCAACGCCTGGCAGGACTCGATCGGCGGCGGCCCGCTCGGCTGGACCGAGCTGCTGCTCGGTGCGGAGACACTGCCGTCGTATCTCGCCGACGACTACTCCCGAGACTGGGGATCGATCGAGAGATACATGCCACTCGATCCTGACGCGGCGACCGCCGAGATCGCCGTCGAGCAGCAGTCTCGGTCCGGATTGGCCAGCGACGGACCGATGAAAACCGACTGATTCCCTGGTTCTGTAATTATTCCCGGGGACGGTGCCTGTGTGACCTCTTCGTCACGCTCGCATAACATCGACTCTCGTGCCCGACGTCGTGACAGATTCATCAGCTGGTCCACCCGTTCCCGCTCCACTGCGAGCGTCGGACGAACTTCGTGCTCAGGTACGGGTTCCCCGGCTGATCGCCATCGTGGCCGGCGTTCTCGGTGTGCTGTTCGCGCTGATCACTCCGTTCGCACCCGTCACTCAGACCACGGCGACCATCGAATGGCCGCAGAACGGCCTCCTGCAAGACGTGGACGCCCCGCTGGTGTCCCAGGCACCCCTGAGCCTCACTGCGACCCTCCCGTGCTCTGCCGTCGCAGAACTCCCCGCGTCGGGCGGGTTGCTGCTGGCGACGGCACCCCCGCAGGGTGAGGGCGCGGCACTGAACAGTCTGTTCGTTCGCGTCGGCGAATCGAACGTCGACGTTCTCGACCGCAACGTAGTCGTCGCGACGGCACCTCGCGCCGACGTCGAGAGCACCCGCTGCGCGGCCATCGAGATCACCTCGAACGACCAGTACACCTCCGCGGCATTCACCGGGCTGACCGACGACGACGGCCAACCGATCCAGGGCCGTCTCGACGGCGACCTACGCCCCCAGGTCGTCGGCATCTTCAGCGATCTCAGCGGCGCGGCTCCGGCCGACATGTCCGTCACCGTCGACGTCGACTCCCGCTTCTCGTCGTCGCCGACGCTGCTCAAGTCCCTGATCATGATTCTGGCGATCGCCTGCACCCTGCTGGCCATCGGCGCACTCGGTCGGCTCGATGGCACCGACGGTCGCGCGCACCGCCGCTTCTTCCCCTCCCACTGGTGGAAGTTCACCGGCGTCGACGTCACCGTCGTCGGCGTTCTGGTCGGTTGGCACTTCGTCGGCGCGAACACCTCCGACGACGGCTACCTGCTCACGATGGCCCGCGCCGCCGACCACTCCGGCTACATGGCCAACTACTTCCGCTGGTTCGGCGTCCCCGAGGCCCCGTTCGGCTGGTACTACGACGTACTCGCCGTCTTCGCCAAGATCTCGACCGCCAGCCCGTGGATGCGCCTACCCGCCCTCATCGCAGGCGTCCTGTGCTGGATGGTGATCAGCCGTGAGGTGGTGCCCCGCCTCGGCCGCGCCGTACGCAAATCCAACGTCGCCCTGTGGACCGGCGGACTGGTGTTCCTCGCGTTCTGGCTGCCGTACAACAACGGTCTGCGTCCCGAACCGATCGTCGCCCTCGGAGCACTGCTCACCTGGTGCTCGGTGGAACGATCCATCGCCACCGGCCGACTGCTCCCCGCAGCCGCAGCATGTCTGATCGGAGCCTTCACCCTCGCCGCAGCTCCCACTGGATTGATGTGTGTGGCAGCGCTTCTCGCCGGAGCTCGGCCCATCGCACGCATCGTCGTCCGACGCCACCGCCAAGTCGGCACCCTCGCGATGCTGGCACCGTTGGCCGCAGCAGGCGTACTGGTCCTCGTCGTCGTCTTCGCCGACCAGACGTACGCGACGGTCATCGAGTCCACCCGAGTCCGCACCATCATCGGCCCCAACGAGGCCTGGTACCAGGACTTCCTGCGCTACTACTACCTCTTCGTCCAAACCGTCGACGGCTCGGTCGCGCGTCGCTTCGCCTTCCTGACGATGATCCTGTGCCTGTTCACCACACTGTTCGTGCTGCTGCGTCGCCGACGCATCCCCGGCATCGCGAACGGGCCGGCCTGGCGCCTGCTCGGCGTCGTGCTCGGCACCATCTTCTTCATGATGTTCAACCCCACCAAGTGGACTCACCACTTCGGTTCCTACGCTGGAATCGCCGGTGGTCTGGCCGCGCTGACGGCCGTCGCCGTCTCGGCCAGTGCCCTGCGCTCGCGTCGCAACCGATCACTGTTCGCCGCCGGACTGATGTTCGTTCTCGCACTGTCGTTCTCGGGCATCAACGGCTACTGGTACGTCTCGAGCTACGGCGTGCCGTGGTTCGACAAGACGGTGTCGCTGGGTGGCAACGAATCGGGAACCCTGTTCCTCATCCTCTTCGGACTCGTCCTCGCCGTCGCCGCGTTCCAGTACCTACGCGAGGGATACGCTCCCCCACAACCCAAACCGACATCTGCGCGCGGCAAACGCATCCGCAAGTTCGCTGCCGCACCACTGACCGTCATCGCCGGAATCATGGTGCTCTTCGAGGTGCTCTCGCTCGTCAAGGGAGCCGTCTCGCAATACCCCGCCTACTCGCTGGCACGCTCGAATGTGCAATCGGTGCTGGGCAATTCGTGCGGACTCGCCAACGACGTCCTCGTCGAATCGAACCCCAACGCAGGTGTGCTGAGCCCGCTGCCCGAGGAGTTCGACCCCGTCGCAGGACCCCTCGGCGGATCGAGCAGCACACTGCGCAACTTCACCGCCAACGGCGTTCCCAGCGACCTCAGCGCCGACGCCGTGGAAGTCAAACCAGGACAAGGCAATACCGACCAACAGTCTGTCGGACCCGCCTTCGAGGAAGGTCAGAGCTCCGGAACCGCAGGAGGCACCGGCGCAGTAGGCGTCAACGGCTCCTCCGCCGCCCTGCCCTTCGGACTCGACCCGGCCACCACGCCCGTCCTCGGCTCCTACCAGGAGGGCGTCCAGGAGCCCGCGGAGGCGACATCGAGCTGGTACCAACTACCCGCCCGCAGCGACGACGCTCCCCTGGTCGTCTTCTCCGCAGCCGGACGCATCTGGTCCTACGACGACACCGGAGCCCTCACCTACGGACAGTCCCTACTGCTCGAATACGGCAAGCGCCAGGCCGACGGAAGCGTCCAGGCACAGGGCACCTACCTGCCGCGCGACATCGGACCCGCACCGTCGTGGCGTAATCTCCGAATCCCGTTGGCCGACATCGCACCCGACGCCGACGCCGTCCGCATCGTCGCCAACGACCCCAACCTCACCGGCGACCAATGGCTCGCGTTCACCCCGCCCCGGGTGCCCGTGATGGAAAATCTGAACACCCTCATCGGCAGCGATCAGCCCGTGCTGCTCGACTGGGCCGTCGGACTGCAATTCCCGTGCCAACGCCCCTTCGACCACCGAAACGGCGTCGCCGAGGTACCCGGATACCGCATCCTCCCCGACCGCCCACTCGCCGTCAGCTCCACCGACACCTGGCAATCCGGCGAGAACGGCGGCCCCCTGGGCTGGTCCGAACTACTTGCCAAGCCCGTCACCGTCCCCACCTACCTCGACAACGACTGGGCCAGGGACTGGGGTTCTCTGGAGCGCTATGAGCAGTACTACCCCAGCGCCGTACCCGCTGAACTCGAGACCGCAGACGTCACCCGATCGGGTTGGTACAAAGACGGACAACTGCGAGTATTCGAGGACTGACCCTCACCCGCCCGCCCGCGTCAATGGACCCTTGCACACGTCTCGACCGTGCAAGGGTCCATTCACGTTTCGGCCTGTTGTGGGTCAATGGACCTTTGCATACGTCTGAGCGCGTCAATGGTCCATTCACCTTCCGGTGGGGCAGGGACCGCGGACGCCATCGCGCCATCCGACTCCACTGGCCGGCCCTATCATCCAACTCCGACAGCGTCGTCCGGCTCACGACCGGCCTCAACCAATCCATTCACAGCCTGGTCGGCTATCCACAGATAACCCGCGACAGCGCCTGAACGCGACGAACGTGTCGGTGCCGAATTCCACTCTTCGGGCATGAAAAGACGATTGTGGAACGCAGGTTCATTGTTCGATCTGAGCTCGACCGGCGTCGTGACGCGCCGGCAGCTTCGCGAGGCGGGCGTGAGTGACGCAGCGATCGACAGCAGATGCGCGACCGGCGGTCCGTGGCAGCGGTTGCTGCCGGGTGTCGTACTGCTGCGCAACGGTCATCCCTCGACGCTCGAGCGCTCAGCCGCGGCCCTCGCATACGGCGGACCGACGAGCATGATCACCGGCTGCGTCGGACTCGATTCGTTCGGATACGGGACCAACGGATCCGCCGGGGAGGTTCATCTGCTGTTGCCCGCGGAAATGCGTCGGGCATCGGTGTCTTTCGTCCGAGCAGAGCGGACGTGGCGTCTTCCCGAGCCGATCACTAAGGGCAGCATTCGAGTTGCTCCTCTGGTGCGTTCACTGGTCGACGCCACGCGGGCCGCGAAGTCCGAGGCACGGTGCGTCGCCCTGCTGACCGAGGTGCTCCAACGGGGCGGCGTGTCCATTGACGAAATCGCCACCGAATTGGCCGAAGGTCCGCGCCGCTACAGCGCGCTCACCCGCCGTGTACTTCTCGAGTTGCGGGACAACGCGCACTCGGTGGCAGAACTCGAAGACCAGCGCCTGTACCGAACCAGCGGGCTGCCTGCGATGACACACAACTGCGACATCTACGCCCGAAGCGGAGAGTTCATCGCCAATACCGACGGGTGGATCGACGCCGTGGCGCTGGCACGTGAAATCGATTCCGTGACTCATCATCTATCACCGGCCGACTACCAGCGGACACAAGCTCGACGCAACCGAATGCAGGCCCACGGACTGATCGTCGTATCCCATTCACCGCAAGACATCCGCGATCGGCCGACACAGGTGCTCGACGACTTACGGATGAATTACCACCATGCTCTCGCCAGACCTCGACCGGATGTGGTGATGGTTCCACGTGAATCTACCGGTGCCGGCGCGTGAATGAACCACCGCATACGTCTGACCGATGCAGTGGTCCATCGACGCCGACGCCGGCCCCAAGTGAATGAACCACCGCATACGTCTGACCGGTGCAGTGGTCCATTGACGCGAACGGGAGCGGAGCGACCCCCCGCGGACGAAGGACCGCCCCACCTCGGTCTGGCTAGATCGGGAGCAACGAGTGCTTACGTGGACTCTTGTGCACTTCCTTGTCTTTCAGGATGTGCAGGGCCTTACGAATTTCGAGGCGCGTTTGCGAGGGCTCGATGACCGCGTCGATGTAACCACGTTCGGCGGCGATCCAGGGCGTTGCCACATGTTCGTTGTAGAAGTTGATGAGCTGCTTGCGCAGGGCCGGTGCGTTCTCTCCGGCCTCGGCGAGTTGTTTGCGACTCATGATGTTGATAGCACCTTCGGCACCCATGACGGCGATGCGAGCGGTCGGCCAGGCGAGGTTGATGTCGGATCCGAGCTGCTTCGAGCCCATCACCGCATATCCACCGCCGTACGACTTACGAATCACCACAGTCAGTTTCGGCACCGTCGCCTCGACGAAGGAGAAGATGAAGCGGCCACCGCGATGGATGACGCCGAGGGTCTCCTGGTCGACGCCGGGCAGGAAGCCGGGTGTGTCGACGAGGAAGATGATCGGAATGTTGTACGCGTCGCTGAGGCGGATGAACCTGGCGCATTTGTCCGCGGCCTTGGCGTCGAGCGCCCCGGACAGGTGCATCGGCTGATTGCCGACGATGCCGACCGGCCGGCCGTCGACGCGGGCGAAGCCGGTGATGACGTTCGGTGCCGTCTGGCCCGACAGTTCGTGGAATTCACCGTCGTCGAAGATTCGCAGGATGATGTCGTGCATGTCGTATCCGGCGTTGTCGGCGTCGGGCATGAACGAGTCGAGCTTGCGATCGGATTCGGTGATCTCCGGCTCCAGCCCCGGGTTGATCACCGGCGACTCTTCCTGGCAGCTCGACGGCATGTAGCTCAGGTAGTTCCGGATCCACTCGAAAGCGGCCTTCTCGTCGGCAGCCACGTGGTGCACGTTGCCGTTGATGGCCTGGACCCGCGCACTACCCAGTTCGTCGAGGCTGACGTCCTCACCGGTGACGGATTTGATGATGTCCGGGCCGGTGACGAACATGTACGCCTCTTCGGTGGCGACCACGATGTCGGTGTTGATGGGCGCGTACACCGCACCGCCGGCGCACTTTCCGAGGATCAGGGAGATCTGCGGGCACAGGCCGGACAACGCCTCGTGGCGTCGACCCAGCTCGGCGTACCAGGCCAGGGACGTCACCGCGTCCTGCACACGAGCTCCACCGGAGTCGTTGATGCCGACGACCGGGCAACCCATCTTGATCGCGAAGTCCATGATTCCGGCGACCTTGCGACCGAACATCTCGCCGACGGTTCCGCCGAACACCGTCTGATCGTGCGAGAACACCGCGATCGGACGACCGTCGACGGTTCCGTGGCCGGTGACGACGCCGTCGCTGTAGAGAGCGGCCGGGTCGTTCGGGGCCTTCACCAGTGCGCCGATCTCGACGAAGCTACCGGGATCGAGCAACGACTTGACGCGATCGCGGGCACTGGGGATGCCCTTCTTCGCCCGCTTCGCTACGCCGATCTCGCCGGCCGGTTCCTTGGCCTGTTCTAGCTTCGTCCGTAGTTCGGCCAGCTTCTCCGCAGTGGTGCCACTCAAGATCTACGCTCCGGTTCTTGCAGACTCGATGTTCTCGAGCGTTTTCGACAAATGGGCCGCAATTTTTCCAATGTACGGCTCGTCGACGACGGCGAGGTGATCGCCTCCGACGTACACGATCTCGAGGTCCTCGACCACCGGTCCCCAGCCACCGTGGTCTTCGCGGGTGGCGTATGCGGGCTCGAGAGCGATCGCGTCGTCGTGGTACTTGTCGGCCAGGTACAGCGTCACGTGGCCGCCGTACTTCTTGAGCTCGGCCGTCTGGATGGCCCGGTTGTCGAGCCACGACGTGCGCTGGTGCTCGATGATGCCGCCGGGGATCTTCGCTCCGCTGAGCTTCACCAGATCGGTGATGATGCGGATCTGCCCCTCGTCGTCCGAGTCGACCAGCTTGTCGTAGGGAATCGGGTAATCGACGTTGTACGTCTTCTTCGCGAACGCCGCGTACCGCTCCCAGCGCTTGCGCACCTCGTCCTTGGTGTCCGGGATCTGCGTACCGGGCATGACGGTGTCGAGCAGCCCGACGTAGGCGACCTCGATGCCCTCTTCCTCCATCTGACGCGCCACCTCGTAGGCGAGGATGCCGCCGAGCGACCAGCCGACGAACACGTACGGTCCTTCGGGCTGAATCGCCTTGATCAGCGGCACGTATTCGGCGGCTCGTACGGCGATGGGTCCTTCGACGCGCTCGAGTCCGTACATCGGCGTGCCGGCAGGCAGCTTCCGCAGCAGCGGCTCGTAGGCGACGGTGGAGCTACCGGCCGAGTGGAACGCGAACACCGGTGTGGCGGTGGAACCTTCGGAACGGGCACGCAGGTTGCGTACGACCCCGTCGATCTCACCGTCCTCGAGGTGCGGGCGAACCTTGTCGGCGAGCTGCTCGATGGTCTCCGAGTCCAGGACATCGTCGAAGGTGATCTCGCCGCCTGCCCGCTCGGTCAGACGAGCGGCCAACTTCTCGGCCGTCTCGTCGTCGAGGATCGGCAGGGTGTTGAAGATGCCCTTGGCCGATTCCTTCGTCACCACAGCCCATGTCGCGAACGTCATCCGCTCGGCGTTGTCACGCGGAGGCACGTCGGACCCGGCGGCCTCGGCAAATGCTTCCTTGCCGCCCAGGTCGGTCTGCGCCGCGGCAGCTGTGGCCGGAGCAGGCTGATACTCGGCGCTCGGAACCGTTGCTTCCGGTGTTGCGATGGCGGTGTCCAGAGCCTCTTCGCGAGCAACTGCGCCGTTCTCGGCTGCTTGCTCGGCCGCCTTCTCCGCCGCCTGCTTGTCGGCCAGTGCCTGCACCTCGTCGCGGTTCTCGATCGCGTAACGCAGGTACTTCTCCACCTCACGCAGGTTCGCGTCGCGCACGGCCTGCAATTGCACTGTGGGAATGTCGAATTCGTACTCGACCCGATTCTTGATGCGCACGGCGCTGAGCGAATCGAGACCCAGCTCGATCAGCGGAACCTCGGGCGGCAGGTCCTCGGGCGCGTAGCCCATGGACTCCGCGACGATGATGGCCAATCGGTCTTCGAGCTTCTGGTTGCCGTTGGGATCCCAGCGATCACCGAACGTCTCGACGACCTCCGGCAGCTCTTCCATCGGCGACGAACTCTGCTGCTCAACGGCCACAACGGGTTCCGGACGCACATCGCCCGAGGTGACGACGGCCTCGTGCAGCAGCGTGAACGCAGAGCCCTCGTGCGCGTGCACCTGAATCGACGCGCCACCGAGATGCGAAGTCAGCGTGGTGACGACCGTGCCCACCTTCGGCACGCCGGCGTGGGAGACCGAAACACCCAGTGCGACATCGGAGAACACCTGCGATGCAGCAGCGGTGACCAGTGCATCGAAACCGGCAACGGCCGAGGCCTGGACCTCCCACACGTGGCGGCCGTCCGGCAATGCCACGCGTGCACCGGGAACTCGCGCGTTGCCGCTGGAGCTGACCTGCGAGTTGAGCCAGAACTCCTTGCGCAGGTAGGCAGTTCGCGGGATGTCGGCGTACGGGCCCGACTCGAACAGCGTTGCCAGTTCCAGTGCGTGACCGTGAACGTACAGCTGCGCCAGAGCAGCGAGGAAGGTCTCGGACTCGTCTTCCTTGCGCTTGAGCGTCGGAATCAGAGTCGAGTCGGCGACGCCTGCAGCCCATGCCGTTGCGGCAACCGACATCAACGCGACGGGGTTGGGAGCGAGCTCGACGAACGTCGTGTGACCGTCTCCCACAGCGACATTGACGGCCTGAGTGAACCAGACCGGGTGACGCATTCCCTTGGTCCAGTAGTCGACGCCATGGATCGCCGCATGCCCGACGCGATAGTGCGCCTCACGATCGACCGACGAGTAGACCCCGGCAGTGAGTTTGCCGGGTTCGATTCCGGCCAGTTCGGCGGCCAGCTCACCGAGCAGCACGTCGACGGCTGCGGTGTGTCCGGCTCCCTTGACGTCGAGCAGGCGGGCCATCTTGCCTGCGGCTTCGGCCATCTCGACGAGAGCCTCGACCTCGGCGCGTGGCCCTCCGACGGTGGTGTGCGTCGGTGCTGCGTAGACGCAGGGTTCGACGTTGGGGAATTGGTCGGTGAGGGTCTTGACCTCGTCCGGGGTGTACTCGACGAGAGCCATGGCACCCTGCGATGCAGCTCCGAGTCCCTCCTGGCCCTCGGCCAGCAGTCGCGAGCGGGCGTAGATGATGCGCACTGCGTCTTCGAGGTTCAGGCCCCCGGCGACGTATGCGGCCGCGACCTCGCCCATCGAGTGTCCGATGACGGCCGACGGCTCGGCACCGTGCGCGCGAAGCGTTGCCGCCAAGGCGATCTGGATGACGAAGATGCCCACCTGGGAGTTCTCGAACTCGTAGGTCTGCGAGTCGTCGAGGATGATCTCGCGGATGGAGTAGCCGGCCTCGTCGACGAGCAGCTCGTCGACCTTGTCGACCTCTGCGGCGAACACCGCGTTGGTGCGGTAGAGCCGCGATGCCATCTTGCGGTGCTGCGAACCGAAGCCCGAGAACACCCACACTGCGCCGTTGGACGCGGGCGAATCCGCGGAGAACACACCGGGTCCCGGCTTGCCTGCGGCGATGGCCCGCAGTCCGGCGATGGCCTCGGCCGTGGTGGATGCGAGAACCACTGCGCGCGAACGCCCGTGGTTGCGGCGGGCCAACGTGCGGCCGACGTCGACGAGAGGCGTCGTGCTGCCCTCTTCGGTTTCGAGCCAGTCGGCCAGCTCTCCGGCGGCCCGCTTGCGACGCGACGGCAGAGCCGCGGATACAGCGAGAATCACTGTCTCCGAACTGGTTTCAGCGTCAGACGATGCGGCCTCGACCTCCGAAACAGCAGGCTCAGGCTCGGCCACGATCGGCAGTTCGGCACCGGACACGTCGGTAACGCCCTCGATCAGAACGGCTTCGGGATCCACGGCTGCCGGATCGAATGCGCCGTCGGTCTCACCCGGGACGTACTCGCGCACGACAACGTGCGCGTTGGTGCCACCGAATCCGAAGCCGGACACGCCTGCGACGGCCTTGCCGGTGTAGCGCGGCCAGTCGGTCGCCTCCGGGATGACTTTCAGGTGCGCCTTGTCGAAGTCGATGTACGGGTTGGGGCCCACGTAGTTCAGCGAGGCGGGGAGCTTGTTCTGCTGCATCGCGAGGATGACCTTGATCAAACCTGCTGCGCCTGCTGCAGATTCGAGGTGTCCGAAGTTGGTCTTCGCCGATCCCAGCAGGGCCGGCTTGTCTGCGTCACGGCCACGACCGACCACACGACCGAGAGCGTCGGCCTCGATCGGGTCGCCCAGAATGGTTCCGGTGCCGTGCGCTTCGATGTAGTCCACGCCCGACGGGTTGATACCGGCGTCGCGGTAGGCGAATCGCAGCGCGTCGGCCTGGGCGTCCGGGTTCGGCGCGAGCAGTCCGTTGGAGCGGCCGTCCTGGTTGATCGCGGATCCGGCGATGACGGCGAGTATCTGATCACAGTCGCGTTCGGCGTCCTCGAGTCGCTTGAGCACGACCAGTCCGCCGCCCTCGGAGCGGATCATCCCGTTGGCGTCGGAGGAGAAGGCCTTGATTCGGCCGTCGGGCGCGAGCACACCCGTCTGGCCGAATCCGACGGTGATGGGCGGCGCGAGCAGCATGTTGACGCCACCGGCAACGGCGAGATCGGATTCGCCGGTACGCAGACTGCGTACTGCCTGGTGCACGGCGACCAGCGACGACGAGCACGCGGTGTCGACGGCGATCGACGGCCCGCGGAAGTCGTAGAAGTACGACACTCGGTTGGCGACGATGGCGGTGGACGTGCCGGTGAGCGCATACGGGTGCACGGCCGGGTCGCTGACGGCGATGAGCTGGTAGTCGTTGGAGGAGCTGCCGATGAAGACGCCTACCTGGCTGCCCTTGATCGAGCTGGCCGGAATGTGCGCGTGCTCCAACGCTTCCCAGGTCAGTTCGAGCGCGAGCCGCTGCTGCGGATCGACGTTGACGACCTCGTTGGGCGACATCGCGAAGAACTCGGCGTCGAAGGTCTTGACGTCGTCGAGGTAACCGCCCTTGGTCACCGTTGCGGCCACCGCGGCAGCGATGACGGGATCGGAGGTGAATTCCTGCCAGCGGCCCTCGGGCAGATCGGTGATGCCGTCGCGGCCCTCGATCAGCAGCGACCACATCTCTTCCGGAGTCTGTCCGGTGCCAGGGAAACGGGAGGACAGGCCGACGATCGCGACATCGTGCGCGTCGCCCGAATGCCCGCCGCTGGTGTAGAACGCGTCGTCGACGGTGCCGACAGGCTCGTCCGGCTCGCCCTCGATGATGATCTTGGCCAGCGAGGCGATGGTGGGGTGCTGATAGACGACGGTGGCGGTCAGGGTGACCCCCACCAGCTCCTCGATCTCGCCGCTCAGTGCGACGGCATCGCGAGAGGACAGACCGAATTCCTCCATCGGGCGGTCGTCGGAGATGGCCGACGCCGGTTGCCCGGTCGCGTCCGCAACCCAGTTGCGCAGCCAGTCCCGCAGCTGCGCAACCGTGAGGTCTCCGCCGTCCACGCGCTCGATTTTGTCTGTCTCTAGTTCAGCCATTACTCACCAAGTCGTGTCGGAGGAAAAACGGAGGGTGCGTCCGTCAGTCGGGCAGTTCTGCGTCCGGGAAGGCCGTCTGCTGGTAACCGCCGCGCAGAGTGCCCTCGATGTACGCGGCCTTGCATGCGCGTCGAGCGATCTTTCCGCTCGACGTACGCGGAATGGAACCGGCCGGGACGAGCAGCACGTCTCGAACGGTGACGCCGTGCCGTGCGGAGACCGCGGTACGCACATCGTCGGCGATCGGAGCCGGGTCTGCCTTGCCGGAGCCGGGTGCGCGCTCGGCGACGATGACCAGCTGCTCGGAGCTGTCGTCGGAGTCCTTGGTCAGGGCTGCGCCACTGAACTCGAATACGATGTCCGGGAGCTGGTTGAGCGGGACGGCAAAGGCTGCGACGAAGCCGGGACGCAGCGCCTTGCTGGCTTCCTGAGCCGAGAACTCGAGGTCCTGCGGGTAGTGATTGCGGCCGTCGACGATGACGAGGTCCTTGACGCGGCCGGTGATGTAGAGCTCGCCGTCGTGGTAGACGCCGAAGTCGCCGGTGCGCATCCAGTTGCCGCCCTCGGGAGCGCCGTCTGCGTGCGAGCCCTCGGGGTTGCGGTGGACGAGCTTGTTGTGGAAGGTCTCCGAGGTCTCGGTGTCGCGGCCCCAGTAGCCCTTGCCGATGTTCTCGCCGTGCAACCAGATCTCGCCGACGTGCTCGTCGGCAACCTCGGTGGCGGTCTCGGAATCGACGATGGCGGCCCACTGGCTGCGGGCGACGGTTCCGGTGGACACCTGCGGGATCGCGCCGGGGGCGTCGGGGGCGACGACGACGAAGTTGCCTGCGTTGAGCTCGACGCGGTCGACGTAGACGACCTTGGCCTCGTCGGCGTGCTTGCTGGTCGAGACGAACAGGGTCGCCTCCGCCATGCCGTAGGACGGCTTGATCGCGGACTTCGGCAGACCGTAGGGACCGAACGCGTCGTTGAACTTCTTCATCGACGACGTGGTGACGGGCTCACTGCCGTTGATCAGACCGATGACGTTGGACAGGTCCAGGCTCTCGCCGTTCTTCGGCAGACCACGCTGGGCGGCGTGCTCGAACGCGAAGTTGGGTGCTGCGGCGAAGGTGCCTGCGCCGTCGGAGACCGCGGCGAGTTCCTTGATCCAGCGCCAGGGCCGCTGCACGAAGGCGCGTGGGCTCATGATGGTGATGTACTTGCCGCCGAGCGCCGGGAGGATGACGGTGAGCAGGCCCATGTCGTGGAACATCGGCAGCCAGGTGACGCCGCGGGAGTCGTGGTTGATCTCCATGCTGTCGACCATCTGCAGCGCGTTGACGCCCACCGCGCGGTGCGTGATCTCGACGCCGGCCGGGGTCCGCGTCGAACCGGACGTGTACTGCAGGTACGCGATGTCGTCGAGCCCGGCCTTGGGCTCTACCCACGTCTCGCCGACGCTGTCCGGGACGGCGTCGACGGCGATGATCCGGGGACGCTCCGCTGCGGGCAGCGCGCGGAAGAACGCGCGCACGCCTGCTGCCGAGTTGCTCGCGGTGAGGATGGCGCTCGGCTTGCAGTCACCGAGGACGGCATGCAGGCGGTCGGTGTGACCGGGCTCGTCGGGATCGAACAGCGGTACCGCGATGGTGCCCGCGTAGATCGCTCCGAAGAAGCCGATGACGTACTCGAGGCCCTGCGGCGCCAGGATGGCCACTCGATCACCGGGCTGGGTGACCTGCTGCAGGCGAGCCGCGACAGCTTTGAGGCGAGTACCGAACTCGGCCCAGGTCAGCTCGTGAGCTTCGCCGTCACGTTCCCGGGAGTAGTCGACGAACCGGTACGCGAGCGTGTCGGAATTCTCTTCCACGTTCACCTCGACGTGGCGGACGAGCGTCTGCCCTTCGTCGATGGTGATGTGGCCGTTCTCATCGATGAAATCATCGAACGTGTGGCTCATTACTTCAATCTCCTCCGACACGAATCCGCTGCCACACAGCCTGCGTGACCTGGGCCCGCACGACCGGCTACGTGCATACGGACACCGAACAGCGTTTTATGTTACTTACTGGTAGCTCTTGCGGTGTCGGTTTGGCACCTGGTTTGAAAGGCCAGCTACATGGTACCGACACGCGCCTACGTCACTCGCCTTTCAGCAAGTCGACAACCGGCGCGAATGCTTCCATTTGAGTGGGGAAAACCCCGACATAGGACATCGTCGTCCGCGCGCGAACGTTACGGATCTGATCGGCAATTTCCTCGTATGTCCCGAATGCGAGGTACGGAGACGACAGGATGTCCTCGACGGTGAGCTTGACGTCGACGTCCACGTTCGGCGGGTAGCCGTTGTCGAGTGCCGCCAGCGCCATCTCGGCCATCTGCTCACGGTCGTCGGTGACGACGATCGTGGTGATGGCCCAGTTCAGTTCGATGTCGTCGAACCGATCGCCCGCGGCTGCACGAATGAGCTCGACTCGCTCGAGGGTCTTCTCGATGGTCATGCCCGAGAGCATGAGCTTGCCCTCCTTCGAGGTGCTCGGCACCACGGAGATGATGTCGGCGTGCTTTGCCGCCAGGGCGAGCATCTTCGGACCGCCACCGCCGATGCAGATGGGAGGACGCGGCCCCTGGCGTGGCCGGGGACTGCCCTTGAGTCCGGCGATCGTGTAGTGCTTGCCCTGAAAGTTGCATTCCTGACCGCGCAACAGCACGTCGAGAATTTCGAGGGTCTCTTCCAGCTTCTCGATGCGCACGCCAGGGCGGTCGTACGTGATTCCCGCCTTGTCGTACTCCTCACGCATCCAACCGGCACCGAGACCGAGTTCGAGCCGTCCACCCGAGAGCACATCGATGGTGGCCGCATCCTTGGCCAGCACCGCGGGATGCCGGAAGCCGTTGGCCAGGACCGCAGTGCCGAGCCGAATCTTGTCGGTGGCGACGGCGAGCGCGCCGAGTGCTGCGATGGGACCGACCTGGTTGCCCAGGTGGTCGGGGATCATGAAGCTGTCGTAGCCCAGTTCCTCGGCCTGTTGCGCCAGCTTGATGAACTTCCGAGCCCCGCCCTCCTCGGCGTTTCCCTCTCCGCCTGCAGCGAATCGGAATTTGCGCGGCCCTGCGGTCGCGGCCTCGGCGGAACTCATCTATTGCTCTCCTCGCAAGTGTGCAGCGGTCTTGTTTCGGGTGGCGAGAGCAGCCCGGCCGGAGCCGATCTGCGCAGGTCCAAGGCGCCACTCTAGCCGCTGGCCCGAGTCGATCACACCGGCTGGGGGCTTCACGACTCAGGTTTGTGCCCGGCAATAGATCGCCGCACGTCCCGTTGTGACGTTTCCGTTATAAAGCGTGGTCACTCACGAATGAGCGGGCGTCGGGGCATTCTCGATCAGTCCGGCAGCCCATGCAGCAGTCCACTGGGTAGCTGTCGTACCGGATCCATCGACGACGAAACTGTTGTACGACGCATGAACGGGGTTGCCTGCAGCACCGATCAGAATCTGGATGCTCTGCGGAATGTTGCGGAGCGACAATCCATCCGACGGTGACGAACAGATCAGGTCGCCGGGAGCACAGATCTGATTGGTCCGGTCGTCGAGGGCACCGAAGCCACCTTCTCGACGCCCCGTCATCGTGATGCCGGGCAGGTCGAGTCCGCCGAGAGCGACCTCGGCACCGACGCCGTCGAGCGGGGCCGGAACATCGGTACCGGAGACGCCGTCGCGTCGACCGTCGGCGATGAGGGTGACGCCGAGAACGCGATCGGCGGAGATGGGACCGTTGCCCGATCCGATCTCCGCTGCGATGTCACCGGAGATCACCGCACCCTGCGAGAAACCGGCGAGGACGAAATTGGTCAACGGGCAGCGCGCACTGACGTCGGTCATCTTCTGCACGGCGACGGCTTTGCCCTCGGTACGGCTGTTGTTGTAGGACTCCTGGCCGTCCGGCGGCAGAGCGATGGGATTCGAGAACTGAGCCACGTACGGCACGGTGTAGACGTCCGCTCGCGAGCCGGGGAACTGCTCCTGCAACGGGCGAGTGACGTTGAGCATCAACGACACCGGATTGGCCGTCGGGTTGTACGGATCGTCGGTGGCCGACGACTCCCAGGTACCGGGGATGGCGATGACCTGGACGTCGGGGCAATCGGCCGGCTGCGACGTCGGCTCCTCGGGGCCCGGAGGCACCGGGATTCCCGGTTCCTTCGGCAGCCGTCCGGCAAGCAGGTACCAGAGGGCGACGATGATCAGACCGATGATCGCCGCAACGGCGATCACCGGAAGAATCCTGCGCTTACGCTTGGCCATCACCGTGGATCTCTACGGCCTGCAGTACGTCGCCTGCGCGGCGGCGATGTAGGTCTGGGCCGCCTGCTGCGCCTGCGTCTCGCTCATCTGGGTTCCGGAGGCGCTGGCCTCGACGCCGACGTTCGCCGTGACGAAGGTCGAGATCTCCTCCGCCGTGACGCCCTGCGCCTGCGCGGCACAGATGTAATTGGCCGTCGAGACCGCGATGTCGCCGTTGCCCGCCGGGGTGATGCCCTGATTTCTCAACTCGTCCAGGAAACTCTGACCGCGGTCGTCGATCTGACTTTCCGTCGGCCCCGGGAAATCGTCCGGGACGGGCTGAGGCTGCTCCGGCGGCGCGGTGGCCGCCTCACCCGGGCTCGTGGTCGGCGCAGCGGTGGTGGTGGTCTCGGCAGCCGACGTCGTCGAACTCGCCTCGGTCGTCGTCTCGGCGGCCGAGGTGGTGCTCGTCGGCGCTCCGGTCGCCGTCGAGTCGTCACTCCCGCAGGCCACCAGCATCGAACTCGCCGCAACGGCGAACACACCGAGCGACAGAGTCCTGGTGAGGGAATTACGCGTCATCGATCGAAATCCTTCGGTCGTCGGGTTCGCAGGCGAGAGTACCGCCACGCTCTGTGAGAACTCTGAGCTGCTATCCGCAGGTTCTACGGCGCGATCGTGGCAACGCCGTCCTTCAGCGTGATGATGCCGAACTGGAAGTTCTGCTGCTTGCCGCCACCGTCGATGTCGAACTGATCGCTGGTGGGGTAGCCCAACCGGCCGCCCTCGTAGCCGACCGATCCCCAGGCGTCGAAGATCGGACCGTACGGGGTGGACCAGGCTCCGCTCAGTGGGCTCCAGTAGATGTTGCCCGTCTCGAACTGGTTGAAGCGTCCGCCGTCCCTGATCGGGCCGAGCTCGTTGGACTTGGGGAACCCGAGAGCTCCACCCTCCCAACCCAATTCGCCGTACTTGCCCAGAATCATGCCCTGCACCGAGTGCACACCGGCATCGGGAGAGGTGTAGATGGCACCGATCTCGAAGCCCTGTACCGATCCGGGCTTGTTCGGCGTTTCGACCTCGTCGAGCACCGGGTAGCCCAGCGGTCCGCCCTCGTAACCCTGGGCAGCCCACTCGTCGAGCACAGCACCCTTGACCGCGTGCGCGCCGGTCTGCGGCGTGAAGTAGACCATGCCGTTCTGGAAGGCGTTGAACCGTCCACGACCGTCGGGAGTACCGATCTCGCCGGTCGTCGGGAACCCGAGAGCGCCCTCTGGGCCCCTGTTGCCCTGATAGATGCCACCGATGGCACCGGCGACGACCTGCGCACCGGTATCGGGGGTGAAGAAGACCCGGCCGAAGGTGAAGTCCTGAGCACGACCACCGGCCACGTTGTACTCGGCGGTCAAGCACGGGCCGAGCCACGAATTGGCACCGCTCGCGTTGCCGATCAGTCCGGCGACGCTGCACGCGGGCTTGTCGACCTCGACGCCGAGTGCGGTGGCGAGCTGCGGCCACAGCTGATGCAGCTCGAACTGCCAGTACGGCCACGAGTGCGTGCCCGACGGCCGGTAGTTGACCTGAGCGGGAATGCCGAGCTGATTGAGCTTGGTGGCGAACGTCTGCGAGGTCAGTCGCGAGAGGATCTCGAGACCCATGCCGGCGTAGTTGGTGCTCACGCCGGGAATGGGCGACGGCTGATCGTACGGTCCGGCCGAGCCGTTGCCGCTGGAGATGTAGAGACTGACACCTTCGAGCTTGTCGGCCAGCACGTACGGATCGTGCTGGGCCCACAGCGAGTTCGACGGCGACCCCCACATCGCGCTGGAGTTGAACCCACCGGCGTCCGTCATCGCGTACTGGATGGCCTGCGGCATACCCAGCGAGGTGGTGCTCAGGATGCCCGAGAGCGATCCGGCGAACTTGAAGAAGCCGGGGTTGCGCGCGGCCAAGAACATCGCGGACGTGCCGCCCATCGACAACCCGACGACGCCGCGGGTGTCGGTGCTACGCCAGTCGCGCTCGAGAATCGGCGGGAGCTCCTTGGTCAGGAACGTCTCCCACTGGTAGTTCTTGCCGTTGTCCTGATCGACCCAGTCGGAGTAGAAGCTGGACTGGCCGCCGATGGGCAGGACCACGTTGACGTTCTTGTCGGCGAAGTACGACTCGGCGTCGGTCTCGGCCGTCCAGCCGTTCTCCTGATCGGTCGCGCGAAGGCCGTCGAGCATGTACACCTGCGGGAACGTGGCCTGCGGGTTGATGTTCCAGTCACGCGCGAGCAGCAGCTGAACCTGGATGGGCGTTCCCATCGAGGGCGACTGGATCCACAGCGCGACGCGACGATCGGAGAGCCAGTCCACCGACGTGACGGTGGCACCGGACGTCTGCGTGTAGGCGGGGCCGGTAAGCGCAACAGGGGCCGTCTGCGCGATGGGGGCGGCGGAGGCAACGGTCGTCGTCGCGAAGGGGATCATCAAGGCGGAAGCGACGGTCAGTGCTGCTGCCGCTCGTCGAGCCCGTGTGCCGGCCGATGTAGTCCGACCGAACCGAACAAGCTCAGTGCGCATGATGGTGACTCTCTTTCGACGTGACTTTCGAAGGTCTCCTATCGAGACATGCTTCGTATGTCTTTCTACACGTGCCCGGTGCCGACGAGCAGCAGACGCGCTGTGACTGGTGGTGCAATTGTGAACTGGTTCGACGGTGGCGATCACGGTCGAGACCGAAAAATGCCGCCCGGCGCACAGACGCGGGGCGGCATTTCTCGAAGAACGACTTCTCGATCGGTGTCAGGCGTTGAGCGCGTCCAGGATCTGGCCGCGAGCCTTCCACAGCTCGGCTCCCCAGTACGGCCATGCGTGGATGCCGTTGGACGGGAAGCTGTAGGTGGCCGGGATGCCAAGAGTGTTCATCCGGATCTGGAATGCACGGGTGTTGGCGAGCGAGAGTGCCTCGAGCGCCATGCCGTTGGCCGTGTTGTAGAAATCGATAGGCGCGGCCGGACGATCGAATTCGCCGGGCAGACCGCTCGCTGCCGAGATGTACAGGGACAGGCCCTCGAGGCGCGGCGCGAAGACGAACGGGTCGTTGCGCAGCCACGCCGGGTTCCAGGGCGGTCCCCACATGGAGTCGACGTTGAAGCGACCTGCGTCGAGCATCGCAACGCGAATGGCCTCACGCATGCCGGGCGCCGAGATGTTGAGGTAGCCCGAGAGCGAACCGGCGAACTTGAACTGATCGCGGTGGTACGCGGCGAGCGTCAGAGCTGCCGAACCACCCATCGACAGTCCGAGAACACCGTTGTTGCTACGCGAGACGCCGTAGTTCTCGAGGAACGCAGGTAGCTCTTCGGTCAGGAACGTCTCCCACTTGTAGGTGACTTCCTGGCCGTTGAAGTTCGACGAGGTGTACCAGTCGCTGTAGAAGCTCGACTGACCGCCGACGGGCATGACCAGGGTCACGTTGTCGTTGGCGAACTGATCCTGCGCGTTGGTCTCGAACGTCCAGGCGTTGCGATCGTCGCGTGCGCGCAGTCCGTCGAGCAGGTACAGCGCAGCGTTTCCGCCGCGGGCTGCCCACTGGACCTGAACCTTGATGGGGCCCATCTCGGACGGGACGATCAGGTCTTCACGGCCACCGGCAGGGGTCTGATGCGCGACGGGAGCGGGCGCTGCAACAGCGACTGCTCCGCCGACGACACCGGCTGCGAGGGGAAGGACGAGCGCTGCAGCACCGACGCCGAGCAGGCGCTGACGCCAGCGTGAAGACGCCTTCGGTGTTCTGCTGAGGCCGGCAAATCGCATGAATCGTGCTCTCTCTCATCTACGCGGTCTCCGCGACATGCGGCCCCCGGCAATCGAACAGGGCTTTCCTGGTGGCCCCTCCGGGCCGAAGGACGATGTGGTCCCGAAAAATCTGAGGTTCTGCTGTGAAAACAGGCGAACCGCTCGATGGAGGTTATTCCATCGAGCGGTTCCAAGGCAAAACTGTGATCAGCGTCCCAGTTTCACCTCGACGTTTCCCTGGAACAGGAGACTATCCTGCTCGGTCCCCGCTGAACAGCCCTGAAAAGTCGTGAAGTTTCACGAAGGGCAGAAAAACGGGCGAAACAACCGAAATGATCCGTGACCGGGTCAGTTACCGATGTTGGCGCTCAGGTCCGGTGCCATGATGCGGATCTGCTCGCCCCAGTAGCCCCACTGGTGGGTACCGACGGCCGGGAACGCATACGTGACGTTGTTGGCACCGATGCTGGCCATCCGGATCTGGAACGCCCGACTGTTCGCCAGTGCGATGGCCTCAAGGCCCATGCCGTTGCCGGTGTTGTAGTAGTCGATGAAGCTCCGCGGGCGATCGAGTCCGCCGGGCAGACCGCTACCTGCGAACACCCACACGCGGGTTCCGTTGTCGCGCAGACGAGGCGCGAAGACGAACGGGTCGTTCCGCAGCCACGCCGGATCCCACGGCGGTCCCCACATCGCGTCGATGTTGTAGCGACCGGAGTCGAGCAACGCCAGACGCATCGCTTCACGCATGCCGGGAGCGGAGATGTTCAGGTAACCGGACAGCGAGCCCGCGTAGCTGAACTGGTCCGGATGGTAGGCAGCGAGCGTCAGAGCAGCAGAGCCACCCATCGAGATACCGATGACACCGTTGCGGTTGGGGTTGAAGCCCCAGTTGGCGCGCAGGTTCTCACGCAGGTTCTGCGTCAGGAACGTCTCCCACTTGTACGTGGTCTGCTGGCCGTTGAAGTTCGACGGTGCGTACCAGTCGGAGTAGAAGCTCGACTGTCCGCCGACCGGCTGGACGACGTTGATGTTGTATCCGGCCAGAACGGCACCGGCGTCGGTCTCGTGCTCCCAGCCGGAGATGTCGGTGGTGGCCCGCAGCCCGTCGAGGAGGTAGACGACACGGTTGGTGTTGCCGTCCGCGGCGCGCCAGACGCGACTCTTGATCGGACCCATGCTCGAGTCCGTCCAGACGTCGATGGCATTGCCGTCGAAGGCAGCGTTGGCAGTTGCG
This sequence comes from Rhodococcus sp. NPDC076796, assembly GCF_040702765.1. Taxonomy (NCBI): domain Bacteria; kingdom Bacillati; phylum Actinomycetota; class Actinomycetes; order Mycobacteriales; family Nocardiaceae; genus Rhodococcus; species Rhodococcus sp. NPDC076796. The sequence continues at coordinate 841,874 of NZ_JBFBMS010000002.1, forward strand.
CCACCGCCGGCTACAGCCAATCCCAGTGGGAGGACCACCGCCATCAGCATGGACGTGGCGGCGCGGCGTCCCCAGGACCCACCCCGCTTGTCCTCGGACCGGCTCTTCCTTCTACCCAGCATGCACTCGACCTCTCAGCTGCTTCATCGTCACATCGGTTACGCAATCAACACTTGATCTCGCAAGTTCTCCATGTCTGCCGCCCGACCAGACAGGTCGGACGCATACACATCCTCCGCACTTATCGCACGAAGGACGACCCCCGTTACATGATCGAGATAGCTCATCTTGGCGTCGAGACCAATTCGGCGCAACCCGGTGACCTTTTCGTGTTCGGACACCTAATTGTCCGCCTTCAATATCGGCGCCGGAAGATCACATCGTTGTATTTCGTACTTCGGCACTCGATCGAACCGATATCCGGCGTAGAACAGCGAGCGCTTGAAATTCCGGACGAACAAATCCTTCGTCAACGGGGCCCGATACGAGGTGAGCAGCTCCTGGGTGTCGGGGCAGGTCAGTGCCACCTGAGCCTCGGTGACCCAGTCCTCGTCCATGTACCAGGGCAGGTAGGGATGAACGGCGACGAGTCCGAGATCGGCCACCACCCAGTCCGGATACAGGTTCTTGTCGTGTCCGATCCGGCCGTTCTCGAGGCGCTCGGTGTGTGACGCCAACGGGTATGCCAGCCCCATCTGGTCGATGACCCGCACGTCGAGACCGACGTTCATGCTGGTCATTCCGAGGTTGAGGAAGAAGACGGTGTGACCGAACCCACCCTCGGGGATGGGGAGCGGTGGTGGCACGACATCCCAATACGTGAACTGGGCCGACGGCAACAGCAACCCGCCGTCGGGAGTGTCTTCGATCGCCTCGACCATTCCCCGCATGCGCGGGTAGTCGAGGTAGTCCGAGGCCAGGATCGGATGGGCGTGCCCGGTGTTGAGCGAGTAGAACGCCCGCTCGTCGACGATGCCGCTCCGGCCGACGATCGAGCCCTGCGGCATACCCGTCGTATTGGCAGCCGCGACGGCCCAGACAACGATGCCACCCCAGACGACGAGATCGGCGACGAAAACCGCTGTGGCGCGATCTGCAGACCAGCGTTTCGGGAGGGCAACCGGCAGCACCGAAATCGGCAACAAAAGCGTGAACAATGCCGGCAACAATGTCCGACCGTGCATGAAATCGCCGCCGACGCGAATGGCGTACAAAGCCAGCAGTAGGCCACTGATCAACACGAAGACGACCACGGCGGTCGGCGTCCGCAGCGCTGCGAGCCAGCCGCCGACGGTACGGGGTAGGGACAACCGCACTCGCGAGGCCGACAGTGCAGCACCGACGACCAGCAGTACTAGCGGCAGCCACAGCAGGTACGGGCCCACGAGGTTGGACAGGTACTCGAACCCCTGCGACCACTTGGCTCCGCCTGCATCCTTCGACACCGCGGTGTTGGGGTACGGCAGGCCGTAGTAGCCCATGCGCCAGATCTGATAGAGCACCGGTACGGCTCCGGCGAAGGCGAACACTCGCAGCCTGGACAGCCAGCTCTGCGGGGCCAGGAAGATCATCGCCAGCGCCAGCACCGCCACGATGGACAGTTCCGGACGCACCAGCGGGCCGAGCCCGGCGAAGAAGGCCAGCAGCAGTAGCTCGACGCCACCGGAGCGGCGCTGGCCCCAGCGGACCATCAGCAGCCACAGCATCGCCAACCAGAAGATGACCAGGCAGGTCTCGAGCCCGGATGTCGCGAAGTCGCGGGCGGGCGGAACCGCGATGTAGACCAGGACACCGGCGGGCAGGAACAGAGTTCGCGACGCGGTGCGACCACGCAGCGCGAACGTGCCCATCATCGCCAGAACGACGGCCGCCGTGGACAGAACCAGTGCGATCGTCAGCACGACGTACTCGAGCCGGCCCTCGCTCAGCCAACTGCCCGCGTAGACGAGATAGGTCCAGATGGTGCTGGTGTTGGTTTCCACCCGTTCGCCCGCGTTGAACACCGGTCCGTTGCCTGCCAGCAGGTTGCGGACGGTACGCAGAACGATCAGGCCGTCGTCGGCGATCCAGCGGCGCTCCCACGCACCCCAGAGGAACAACGCCCCGGTGACCACGGTCCCGATCCAGAAGACCGGCCTGGTGATCGATGCCCGAGCGGAGTTCTCTTCTCGCGCGTCTCGCTGGTCAGGCGAGGTAGACAGCGACACCAACCACTCCGATCCACGCTATGGCGAGTAGCTGCAGAACCCTGTCTCCCAACGCGATCTCTTCGGGTTCGCCTGCCTCGCCGCCATCGACATCCACTGCGTATCGCAGGATTGCGATAGTAAACGGAATCATCGAGATGGCGAACCAGTTGGCACCCGTGCCCGCATCTTCCTGGAACGCCCACAGGCCGTAACAGATGACGACGGCGGTCGCAGACAGTGTCCAGACGAATCGCAGGTACGTGGTGGTGTAGTTCTCGAGCGACTTGCGGATCTTCGCGCCGGTACGTTCGGCCAGCTGCAGCTCCGCGTAGCGCTTACCGGCCGCCATGAACAGCGAGCCGAACGCCATGATCAGCAGGAACCACTGCGACAGCGGGATCGAGGCAGCAACCCCACCGGCGATCGCACGGAGCAGGAAGCCCGACGAGACGATGCAGATGTCGAGCACGGCCTGGTGCTTGAGGCCGAAGCAGTACGCCAGCTGAATCGCGATGTAGACGCCGATGACCAGCGCCAGCTTCCAGTTCGCGATGAACGAGAGGCCGATGGCGAGACCGAGTGAGACAACCGCCATCGCGTAGGCGATGTTGACCGGCAGTACGCCCGCGGCGATCGGCCGGAATCGCTTGGTGGGGTGCGCGCGGTCCGCTTCGACATCCAGGGCGTCGTTGACCAGGTAGACCCCGGATGCGGCGAAGCAGAACACGACGAACGCGAGTGCAACGGACAGCAGAACGTCGGGGTCGGTGACCGAGCCGGCCGCCAACGGTGCAGCCAGCACCAGTACGTTCTTGACCCACTGACGCGGACGAAGCGCCTTGACGATGCCGTCCGCCAGGTTCTTCGGCGGTGCGCCTACGGGTGCGGCATCCTCGCTCATTTGTCTCCTTCGAACTTCACGACGGCCGCAGCCGTCAACGCGCCGAGTGCCGATCCTGCCAGCACATCGGTGGGGTAATGGACTCCGAGCACCAAGCGCGAGAGCAGCATGGGTGGGACGAGGACCGCCGGTAACGGTAGCCCGGTCACCCGGCCGAGGAGAACCGCGGCGGCTGTGGTCGATGTCGCATGCGAGGACGGGAAGCTCAGCTTGCTGGGCGTGGAGACGTTGATGCGCACGGCCGGGTCGTGCGGGCGTGGCCGGCGCACGATGCGCTTGATGACGATCGACGCGGCGTGGGAGCCGACTGCCCCGACGGCAACCGATGCCCATTGGCGCCGACGCGGCCGGTCCAGTGCAGCACCGATTCCGGCGATCGCGACCCAGCCGAGTGCGTGCTCGCCGAAGTGCGACATGCCACGGGCGACGGTGATCGCGCCGGGGGCACTGCCGACGGTGCTCTGCACCTTCTCGAGGATCCTGACTTCCGTCGGGGCCTCGGTCTGTCCCTTACGCCTGGTAACGAAAGACACGTTCCCACGTTTCCTTACTGGTCAGGTGCGGCACGGCATCGCGGTAGCGAGCCTTGAGGGCGGGGAATTCGGCTGCCAGCTGCTTGCGCAGCGACAGGGCTTCCTTGAGCAGCGCCGCGGCCTGCTGACGATCCCGCTTGCGATACACGACGCCCCGGCCGTCTGCGGTGGTGACGGTGACGCCGTCGACCTGAGACAGCAGGAACCAGCGCGCGTCGAGAGTCGGGACGTTGAGCTGCGGGCGGTCGTGATGCTGGGTGTGCGCAGGCTTTGCGTTGTGCAGCAACCCTTTTGCCAACCGGCTGATCTTGGCGAGCGGATTGGTCGGCAGCCCGACGGCTCCCACTTCCTCACCGGAAGCGAGCGGCAACTCGGTGGAACTGCCGACGACGACCGCGTCGGGAAATTCCTTGCGCAGTGCGTGCACGGTCGGCAGCGCGGTGGGCAGGATCTCGAGGATGTGCTCGGGGCCGGCCAGGAAGTCACGAATCGCGAGGTTCTGGATTGCGACGGTCGAGTATTCGAGGCACAGCAGGTGCTTGATCGTGGCCTTGACCGTGTCGAGCACCAGGCCCTTGCCGTCGCCCGGCATGTGCAGCGATGCGACCACCAGGCGGTTGCGCAGATGGAAGTACGCCTGCCAGTCGATGGCGTCGTCCTTGTCGCTCCACGCCATGTGCCAGATGGCCGCGCCCGGCAGGGTCACCGTCGGGTAGCCGGCTTCGCGTGCCCGCAAGCCGTATTCGGCGTCGTCCCACTTGATGAACAGCGGCAGTGGCTGCCCCAGTTCCTCGGCGACGACGCGCGGAATCATGCACATCCACCAGCCGTTGTAGTCGACGTCGATGCGGCGGTGCAGCAGCTTGCTGGTACGCAGCGGATCCTCGGAGAAGTCGTGGTCGTACTCGACGTTCTGTGCGCCGGTCCACATGAAGTTGCTGCGATCGATCACTTCGCCCATGACGTGCAGGTGGCTGCGCGCCTGCAGGTTGAGCATCTGGCCGCCGACGAGCGTGGGGACCTTGGCGAATCGAGACATGGCCAGCGCCCGCAGGATCGAGTCGGGTTCGATCTCGATGTCGTCGTCCATGAACAGGATGTGTTGGCAGGAGGTGTTGTTCAGGGCCTCGTACATGATGCGGCTGTAGCCGCCGGACCCGCCGAGGTTGGCCTGATCGTGGATGGCGAGCCTGCCGCCGAGGGCCGCCGCGGCCTCGTCGAATCCGGGCTCGTCCTTGGCCTTGCGGGTACCCTGATCGGGCATGATGACCGCCTGGATCACATCCAGCACCAGGGGGTCCGAGCCAAGGGCGACAAGGGCTTTGACGGCGTCGGTCGGGCGATTGAAGGTGGGGATACCGACCGCGACGGTGGCCTCGCCCGGAGCCTCGATCGGCGCGTACCAACCCGCGCTCTCGAGCACCACCTCGGAGTCGGAGGTGATGTCGAACCAGATCCAGCCGCCGTCCTCGAACGGACCGAGATCGATCAGAAACTCCTGCGCCGCATCGCCGTCCACAGCCTCACGGCCCTCGACGTGGATGCGCGACGCGTCGGCCTTGGACCGGTAGACGTCGATTCGGCAGTGTCCGGAGACCTCGACGCGCAGCACCACGGATTTCAGGACGCTGTAGCGCCGCCAGTAGCTCGCCGGGAACGCGTTGAAGTAGGTGCAGAACGACACCTCGGACTCGGAACCGATGGTGACCGAGGTCCGCGAGAGAGAGTGTGCGCGTTTGGCATTGGTGAGCGCTTCTTCGAGGTACAGCGTTCGCACGTCGAGCGGTTCACCCGAGCGCGGCAGCAATACCCGCTGCAGCAACGACTTACCCAGGACCGGCGCGGCGTCGGCGATGCCGTCCTCGAGCAGGTGCTTGGCGGTCACTTGTCGCCTGCCAGGGGTGCGCCGGTCTCGAAGTGCGGAGCCAAGGTGTTCTCGTACATGTTCAGCGCACTCGCGATGGCCATGTGCATGTCCAGGTACTGGTAGGTGCCGAGGCGACCACCGAACAGCACTCGGTTGGAGGCTGCTTCGGCCTTGGCGCGGTCGCGGTACGCCTCGAGTTTCTGCCGGTCATCGGGGGTGTTGATCGGGTAGTACGGCTCGTCGCCGCTCTTCGCGAAGCGCGAGAACTCACGCATGATGACCGTCTTGTCGGTCGGGTACTGGCGCTCGGGGTGGAAGTGCCGGAACTCGTGGATCCGAATGAACGGCACGTCGCCGTCGTTGTAGTTCATCACCGGGGTGCCCTGGAAGTCACCCGTCGGGAGCACCTCGGTCTCGAAATCAATTGTGCGCCAGCCAAGTTCGCCTTCGGAGTAGTCGAAGTAGCGGTCCAGTGGGCCGGTGTAGACGATGGGAGCGTCGGGGCTCTCGGCCACGAGCTCGGCCTTGACGTCGAACCAGTCCGTGTTCAACCGGACCTCGATCTTGTCGTCGGCGGCCATCTTCTCGAGCCACGCGGTGTAGCCGTCGACCGGCAGTCCCTCGTAGGTGTCGTTGAAGTAGCGGTTGTCGAACGTGTACCGCACCGGCAACCGGGTGATGTTGCCTGCGGGCAGATTCTTCGGATCGGTCTGCCACTGCTTGGCGGTGTAGTCCTTGATGAACGCCTCGTAGAGGGGGCGTCCGATCAGCGAGATCGCCTTCTCCTCGAAGTTCTGCGCGTCCTTCGAGTCGAATTCACTGGACTGCTCTTCGATGAGGGCCCGTGCTTCGGCAGGCGAGAAGTACTTGCCGAAGAACTGCGAGATCAGGCCCAGGCCCATCGGGAACTGATACGACTGGCCCTTGTGCAGAGCGAAGACGCGGTGCTGGTAGCTGGTGAAGTCGGTGAACTTGTTGACGTAGTCCCAGACCCGCTTGTTCGAGGTGTGGAACAGATGCGCGCCGTACTTGTGGATCTCGATGCCCGTCTCGGGCTCGGCCTCGGAGTACGCGTTGCCGCCCAGGTGGTGCCGCTGATCCAGCACGAGGACACGCTTGCCCAACTGGGATGCCGCCCGCTCCGCCACGGTCAGTCCGAAGAACCCGGATCCGACGACGATGAGGTCGTATCGGCCGGTCACGGAGGCGTCGGAAGAGGTGGTCTCGGGGCTTACAGCAGTCACGGGCAACCAGGGTATCCGACGATCGTGACCGCTCTGCCCCACCAGGCGCCGATCGCCGGGCCCGGTGTCATTCGAAGGAGCGTCCGGCCGCAGGGTCGGCGTCATCGATGCAGCGTCGGAGCAGGTAGGTGTCCATCACCCAGCCGTGCCGGGATTTGACCTCCTCGCGGGCGCGGCGGATCTCGCCCAGCACGTCGTCGAGCGGGCCCGCCACCAGCTTCTCGTCCGCCGTCCCCAGATTGGCACCCCAGTGGATGCCCCATCCTGCGCCGGTCAGCGCGCTGCAGGCCAGGTTGCCGTCGAGCATGACCACCAGGTTGTCGAGGCCGGCGGCGACGTCACCCGCCAGGTTGCGGCCGGTGGTGATGACGATCGGTCCGCCGATGCGGTTGAGAACGAGGCGATGACTCGCCGCCAGCATCGACACGCTGGAGATACCTGGTGTGACATCGAACTCGATGTCACCGCGCACCATGGCCAGCCGCTCGACTACGCGGATAGTGCTGTCGTAGAGCGCGGGGTCTCCCCAGACGAGGAACCCGACGACGGTGCCTTCGGCGAGGCCGTCGAGCACATCGGCGTAGGCGCGGGCGCGGGCGTCGTGCCAATCGAGGACCGCTGTCTCGTACTGCCGGGGCGATCGGTCGCGTGGCGGGTCGGGCACCTCGATCACCCGGTAGCTGCCACCGTGGTGGCGCTCGAGGATCTCCTGCCTGGCTGCTGCGAGATCGCCGACCGACGCACCCTTGTCGGCCACGATGAACACGTCCACGGCCCGCAGCTTCTCGACGGCCTGGACGGTCACCTGGTCCGGGTGGCCACCGCCGATGCCGATCAGATGGATCCTCACGAGCGGTCCCGGCAGGCGTCGTACAGGTGGGATTCGGTGACGACGCGTCGAGCCAGGGCGGGTCCCACCAGAATCACCGCCGCCTGTCGTAGGTCCGCGGCCTCGACCTGATCGGCGATGTCGGCCAGAGTGCCGCGCAGAATCAGCTCGTCCGGCTTGCTGGCGTGGAAGACGACGGTGGCGGGGCACTCAGGGCCGTAGAACTCCGTCAGTTCGTCGGTCAGGATCCGCGTGCGAGTGATCGCCAGGTGCAGTGCCAACGTCGCCCGGGTGGCGGCGAAGTTCTTCAGCGCCTCGGTATCGGGCATCGCCGTCGAGCGAGCCTGCGCGCGAGTGAGCACCACCGACTGCGTCACCTCGGGGACCGTCAGCTCGACGCCCAGTGCGGCAGCTGCGGCTGCGTAGGCCGGAACGCCCGGGGTGACGTCCCAGGGCACGCCTGCAGCGTCGAGTCGAGCGGACATCTCCGCCAGCGCGGAGTAAAGGGATGGATCCCCCGAGCACAGGCGAGCGACGTCCTCCCCGCGCTCGTGGGCGGCGACCAATTCTGCGGTGATGGCGTCGAGGTCGAGCTTCGCGGTGTCGACCAGGCGGGTGCCTGCGGAGCAATGTTCGAGGATCGCGTCGTCGATGTAGGTACCGGCATAGACGCAGACCGGGCTCGATCGCAGAAACTCGACGGCCCGCAGCGTGAGCAGGTCGGCAGCGCCCGGTCCGGCTCCGATGAAGTGCACAGTCACAGCTGATGAGCGTAGAGGACATGCCCGACGCGCCGGGACGCTCGACCTTCCCGCCGATGGCTAACTGTCAAGCTAAGGTTTAGCCTTGTGTCTGATGGGACTCATGTTGCTGATGTGATTCATGTTGTTCAGCAAATGGAGATCCTACGACGCGTACCTACCAACAACCAGGGAGTACCGCCTTGCCGAACCGTCGAACGAAGCCGTCGATCGTTCTCGGTGCTGTCGCACTGCTGGCCGTCGCGACCCCTTTTGCGGTCGCAGGCCTCACCGACAGCACGACAACCGGAGTTCGACCGGCCAACGAGACAACCCCCGTCACTGTGCCGACCAAGATCGTCGAGACCGCGCTGAGCGCTGCACCGGACATCGTGATTCCGCTGCAGGAGCTCACCGGACTGCCGCTGCCCGATCTCCGGCTCTCCGATCTGAAGTACCTACCGCTGCCGGATTCCATCGTGATCCCGCCGATCGAGATTCCCGACATCCCGGGTCTCACCACGCCGGCACCGGGCAACGCGACCGCACAGGCCCCGATTCCCCGAGTGGACGCGGCCGCACCGGTGAACCCGGAAGCTGCAGATCCGACCGGTCCGCCACTCGGTGCCGCCGTCAAGGAGATCAAGCAGGACACCCCGTTCAGCATGGTGGCCCTGACGTCCGAGCAGCTCGACGGTGCTTCCGCTCAGATCCGCCGGCAACTCGAGGACGGCTCCTGGGGCCCGTGGCTGGAAACTGCGCCGGTGGATACCACTGCGAGCGACGCCGTTCCCGCTGCGGAAAAGCAGGGCACCGAACCGATCTTCGTCGGACTGACCAATGCCGTGCAGGTGTTGCTGACACCGATGACCAGCAGTGCAGCTCCCGAAAGCTTCGCGACTGCACCGGTTCCCGAGGTTCCGGTCGTCGAACTGCCCGCCACCGACGCTCCAGCCGAGGCTCCCGCTGCTGCGGAACAGCCACTGGGCTACACCCCGGCATCGTCGAGCAAGCCTCTGCGCCAACAGGATCCGGCCCCACTCGATCCGGCTGCAATGGATCCGGCCGCGGCCGAGCCTGCACCGGCAGATCCGGCAGCGGATCCCAACCAGGCGAGTTCTGCAGAGCAGTTGGCTGCGGCGGTCAACGACATCAGCGCCGTGCTCATCACCCCCGGCACGTCGCCGGTCGACTCGGCATTGAGCGACATTGCCACTCCCGTCGCCGGTGACGCAGGCCCCAAGGTCATCACCCGCGCGCAGTGGGGTGCCGACGAGTCGATCCGTTGCGCCACACCGACGATCGACGACTTCCTGGGCGGTGCCACGGTGCACCACACCGCAGGCAGCAACGACTACTCCAAGTCCGAATCGGCCGAGATCGTCCGCGCCATCTACGCGTACCACGCGCAGACGCTCGGCTGGTGCGACATCGGTTACAACGTCCTCGTCGACAAGTACGGCCAGATCTTCGAGGGTCGTGCGGGCGGCTTGGACAAGCCGGTTCAGGGCGCACACTCGGGCGGGTTCAACGAGAACACGATGGGCATCGCCATGATGGGCGACTACTCCAACGTCGATCCCTCGCAGGAGACCATCGATTCGGTCGGCAAGTTCCTCGGATGGCGACTCGGCAAGGCCGGCCTCGACCCCGAGGGCACCACCACGATGACCTCTGAGGGAACGGATTTCACGTTCGTCGGCCGCGGCCAGAGCGTCGACCTGCCGGTGATCTTCGGTCACCGCGACGTCGGCAACACCGAATGCCCCGGTGACGCCGGATACGCACGACTCGGGGAGATCCGCGACATCGCTGCGGCGAACCTCGGCGGCGGAGACGCCACTCCGGCATCGCCCGATGCGCCCGACACCACTCCGGATTCTGCGGTCACCGATTCGACCCCGTCACGTCCGGGCACTGACGTCAGTTCCACTCTGGGCGAGAACATCCCGGCCCTGGTCGCCGAGCTGCAGCGACTGGCGGCGACCAGTCCGGTCGCACAGAAGTGGTTGGCGTCCGGCGGAGAAACCGGCTCGCTCGGCGTTCCGGTGAGCGGTCTGGTGCAGGTGAGCGGCGGCCGTGAGAAGGCGCAGTTCGCCAACGGCGAGATCATCACCAACATGGCCGGTCAGGCCGTGGCCGTCATCGGCAAGATCTTCCAGCAGTACGTGCAGCAGGGTGGCGTCGACGGCATCCTGGGTCTGCCGCTCACCGACGAGTTCCGGGTGCCGGAAGGCTTCCGGACCGACTTCGAGAACGGTTCGCTGATCTTCAACGAGCTCACCGGAATCGTCACCACGGTGATCAAGACGTACAACGACACCTACAACGCGGAGATGCAGAACCCCGTCGCAGCACCGTTGGAGCCGGCTCCTGCACCCGAGCCTGCTCCCGCGCCGGAGCCCGCACCCGCGGGCTGAGCTAACAACAGAAGGGCCGAGTCACCGTGGTGACTCGGCCCTTCTCTCGTTCGAAACGCCCCAGGACCGACGCGTCACCACCAGCGTTCGAGGACGTGCGCCACTCCGTCTTCTGCGTTGGTGACGGTCTGTTCGTTCGCCGCCGCGACGGCAGCGGGATGCGCGTTACCCATCGCGACGCCCAGTCCCACCATCGAGAGCATCGGCACGTCGTTGGGCATGTCGCCGAAGGCCACGATGTCCTTCACGTCCACCGACAGCGTCTCGGCGACCTTGGCCAGGCCCGACGCCTTGGTGATGCCCGGTGCCGAGAGCTCGATGAGTCCGTTGTCGGTGGAGAACGTCAGGTCGGCTCGACCGGAGATCAGCGGGGACAGGATGTCGGCCATGTGTCCGCTGGTGGAACCGGACAACCGGATCAGCAGCTTGACGGCCGGAACGTCTACCACGTCGTCCTCGGTCATCTCGACGTTGTCCGGGTTCAGCCAGGCGTGCTCGTAGCCTGGGGAGCTGACGAACTGCGGCGTGGCCGAGTCGTGTGCCGTCCGGCCCACTCGCTCGGCGGCCAGACCGCAGCCGGGCAACGCGCGGTAGGCGACGTCGGCCAACCACTGCAGTGTCTGCACCGAGAGCGTCTCGGCGCTGAGCACGCGATCGTTGGCGGCGTCGTAGATCACCGCGCCGTTGGCGCACACCGACATCGGCGCGTATCCCAGCTGATCGACGACGGGGTGGATCCACCGCGGCGGCCGGCCGGTGGACAGGACGAAGGGAACTCCGTCGGCCACGACGGCCGAAACGGCGCGCCGAGTACGTTCGGTAACGCGTTCGTGCTGGTCGAGCAGGGTGCCGTCGACGTCGCTGGCAACGAGGCGGGGGGCGAGGCGGGTGGTGTTCGGCGCGTTGGTCATCGTGACGTCATTCTGCCCTAGTGTCGAGGCACCCTGTTTTCGACATGCACGTCTTCGATGTGGAAGGAACGGTAGATGACATCTGTGAACCGTCAGATCCGATTGGCTCAGCGCCCGGTGGGACGTCCCGACGAGTCGACGTGGAACCTCACCGAGGAACCGATTCCCACGCCGGGCGACGGCGAGTTCGTCGTCACCGTCGACTACGTCTCACTCGACCCGGCGATGCGCGGCTGGCTCAACGATGCGCGCTCGTACGTACCGCCCGTCGGGATCGGCGAGGTGATGCGGGCGCACGCCGTGGGACGGGTGCTGGAATCCCATCATCCCGATTATGCTGTCGGAGAGATAGTTTCGGGGTCGTTCGGCGTCACCGAGCACGCATTGTCGGACGGGACAGGCGTGCAGAAGGTCGACGAATCCATCGCACCGGCACCCACGTGGCTCGGAGCGCTCGGGTTCCCCGGGCTGACGGCGTACTTCGGCCTGATGGACGTCGGCAAGCTCACCGAGGGCGACACCGTGGTGATCTCCGGAGCCGCCGGAGCCGTGGGCAGCATCGCGGGTCAGATCGCGAAAGCCAAGGGAGCCACTGTGATCGGCATTGCCGGTGGACCCGAGAAGTGCGCGTGGCTCACCGAAGAACTGGGCTTCGACGCGGCGATCGACTACAAGAACGAGTCGGTGTACAAGGGCCTGAAGGCGGCTGCGCCCAAGGGCATCGACGTGTACTTCGACAACGTCGGCGGTGAAATCCTCGACGCGGCCCTCTCCCGGCTACGCAAGGGAGCGCGAGTGGTGTTGTGCGGAGCCATCTCCGGCTACAACGCCACCGATCCACAGCCCGGCCCGGCGCACTACCTGTCCTTGTTGATCAATCGGGCATCGATGACGGGTTTCATCATCTTCGACTACCTCGATCGCTACCAGGAAGGCATCGATGCACTGTCCGAACTGCTCACCAGCGGCAGAATGACGGCACGCGAGCAGATCGAGATCGGCGGCGTCACCGCCTTCGGATCGACACTGAACCTGCTGTTCGACGGTGCCAACACCGGCAAGCTGGTGCTCGAGGTCGGCGAACGCACCCACGACTCGGAATTATGACGGCGTCTCGTTCGTTGAACCCCACGTATCGACCGATAATGAGCTAGGAGAGCAACGATGTCTGCAGCCACCGAAACCGCCATTCTCGCCGGAGGATGCTTCTGGGGAGCCGAAGAGCTCGTTCGCAAGCTCCCGGGAGTGATCTCGACCCGCGTCGGATACACCGGAGGCGAGGTCCCCAACGCGACGTACCGCAATCACGGCAATCACGCCGAGGGACTCGAGGTCGTCTACGACCCCACCCAGACGACGTACCGCGATCTGCTCGAGTTCTTCTTCCAGATCCACGACCCCACCACCAAGAACCGTCAGGGCAACGACATCGGTGCCAGCTACCGCTCGGCAATCTTCTACCTCAGTGACGAGCAGAAGCGCGTCGCCGAGGACACGATCGCCGACGTCGACGCCTCCGGTTTGTGGCCGGGCAAGGTCGTCACCGAGGTGACCGCGGCCGGAGATTTCTGGGAAGCCGAGCCCGAGCACCAGGACTACCTGCAGAAGTACCCCGAGGGCTACACCTGCCACTGGGTGCGTCCGGAGTGGAAGCTGCCGCGGCGAGCGAACGCCTGACTTTCTGATTTCTGCTCCACTCCTCGCTTCCGCTGGCGGGATCCCGCCAGTTGCGGCGTCGAGTGGAGCAGAAGTTGCACAACAATTTTGCGACACTGATCCGGTGACCTCCGACAGAACCCCTCGGTCGATGGCCGACGTCCTTCGTTCGCCTCGTTTCTGGCTTGCGCCGATCCTGGTGGTCTCAGCGCTGATGTCGTTTCTCGCCGCGCTGTATCTGGGCGGTGTGCTCGACCCCAGGGGCAATCTGCACGACCTACCCATCGCGATCGTCAACCAGGACGAGGGCGACACCCTCGCGGGCGAGCAACGCAACATCGGCAACGACATCGTCGACGGTCTGCTGCAGAACGTCGATCCGGAGAAGGTCGATTTTCGGGAAGTCGGTCCGGCGCAGGCGCAATCATTGCTGTCGACGGCCGAGGCCTACGGTTCCATCGTCATCCCGAGCGATTTCACCAAGAGGATGGGAATTCTCGCCCAGGCGAGCGTGATTCCCGGGGACGTCGAGAAGCCGATCATCACGGTCTACACCAACCCACGTGCCGGCAGTTTCGGGATGTCACTCGTGACCGGAGTGGCGACACCGGCCTTCGAGGCGGTCAATCAGACTGTGGGACAGCAGATCACCGAGCAGGTGCGTGGGCAGCTCGGTGAGACTCAGCTCGCCGGTGCAAGCGCACTCACCCTCGCGCAGCCGATCGATGTGATCGTTGCCCAATACGATCCTCTGCCCGACGGCACCGGCGGTGGCCTGTCCGCCTTCTACTACGCGCTCTTGCTCGTCCTGGCGGGCTTCACCGGTGCGACCATCGTCAGCGCCCTCGTCGACGGCCTACTCGGATTCACGCCCACAGAGATCGGCCCCAAGTACATCCATCGGGGACCGACCCAGATCAACCGCTTCCAGACGCTGCTCGTGAAATGGCTCGTGATGATCGTCCTGGCCATGCTGGTGTCTGCCCTCTATCTGCTGATCAGCCATCTGCTCGGTATGCCGATCACCCATGCCTGGACTCTGTGGATGTACGGCGCGTACGCGATCGCCGCGGTCGGCATCACGGCACTGGCGGTGATGTCCGCATTCGGCACGGCAGGACTGCTGATCAATCTGATCGTGTTCATCATCCTGGCGTTGCCGTCCTCGGGCGGCACCATCCCCCTCGAAGCCAGCCCGCGGCTGTTCACCTGGCTGGCGCAGTTCGAGCCGATGCACCAGATCTTCCTCGGCACCCGCTCGATCCTGTACTTCAACGCCTCACTCGACGCAGGGCTGCTGCACTCGGTGGGTATGACGTCTCTCGGACTGCTCATCGGGCTCGTGTTCGGCGTGGTGTTCACCCGCATCTACGACGGCAAAGGCCTCGACCGGAGCCTCGATTCGACCGGCGCTCTCAGCTGACGCCAGTACACTCGATCCAATGCTTGCTGTGAATACGGCCGGGAGCGTGGTACCCCGACGCGCCTTCCACGCTTACCTCGACGTCGCGATCGTCGTCCTCGTACTCGTGGGTACCAACCTCATCGCGCACTTCACCACGGTGTGGGCCAGTATCGCGACGGTTCCGATCGCCGCGGTTCTGTTGGTCGTCCTGGCGAACCGTCGCGGTCTGGGGTGGGCCGAACTGGGACTGTCTCCGAAGCAGTGGAAGGCCGGATCTCTGTACGCACTCGGAGCCGTCGGGGTCGTCCTGACCGTCGTCGCGATCGGTGCGTTGCTGCCACTGACTCGGCCGTTCTTCATGGCCGACCGGTACGCAACCGTCTCCGCCGCCATCGTCGCATCGATGATCGTCATCCCCCTGCAGACCGTCATCCCGGAAGAACTCGCGTTCCGCGGGGTGCTGCACGGCACGCTGGGTCGCATCTACGGAGCTCGGGGTGTGTTCGCCGCCGGATCTCTGCTGTTCGGTCTCTGGCACATCGCGTCCTCGCTGGGACTGACGGCCGGCAACGTGGGGCTGAGCGGATTTCTCGGTGGCGGGCTGTTCGGGCAGGTCGTCGGTATCGCGCTGGCCGTGGTGGCCACTGCCGCAGCGGGTGTGGTGTTCACGTGGCTGCGCAGCCGCAGCGGAAGTTTGATCGCGCCCATCGCCCTGCACTGGTCGTTGAATGGACTCGGCGCGCTGGCTGCCGCGCTGGTCTGGCACGCGTCGGTGAGCTGAAAGACATGAAAGACGAGCTGCACCAGTACCTGCGGATCGCGCGCGAAAACATGCTGTGGAAGCTCGACGGCCTCACCGAGTACCAGAAACGACGACCGATGACGCCCACGGGGACGAATCTCTTGGGGCTGATCAAGCACCTGTCGATCGTCGAGTACGGCTATTTCGGCATCACCTTCGGCCGCGAGTTCCCCGCCCCATTCGCGGATTTGGTGAAATCAGCCGAGGCGCGACTGAACTCCGATATGTGGGCCGCTGCCGACGAATCCTCGGAGTTCATCGTCGACCTGTACCGCGAGGCCTGGTTGCACGCCGACAAGACCATCGAATCGAACGACCTCGACACCGTCGGACGCGTCCTGCACTGGCCCGTCGAGAGGCAGGAAATAACTCTGCACCGCGTGCTCGTGCACCTTGTCGCCGAAACCAACCGACACGCTGGGCATGCGGACATCGTGCGAGAACTCATCGACGATTCCGTCGGACTCCGATTGGGCAACGAAAACATGGCCGACGGCGACGCAGCATGGTGGGCGGCATATCGAGACGAACTGGAAACCGTTGCGCGAGAATTTGATTGATAGTTCATCCGAAGACATGACGGACTGAAATACCAGTTCGTTCGAGATACGCACCCCACGGATTCCAGTCGTACCGAGGAATCGACGCGGACATCTTCTGCCGGCGACTCCCGTCTATAGATGGGTAGTGCGTGATGCGGCAGAGTCCGACATCTGGAGCGGACCGTTCGACGACTCAAGCGTCGGTGATCGACTGCCCGAGGGCGTACGGGTAAGCCGCAAGGGCGGCAGATCGCACGCGCACGACGGCGTGGCGGTCTGATACCACACGCCACCGACAGGTTCTGGATAGCGAATAGTTAAGCGTGGCAATAGTTTTCGATTGCACAATGGTTGCCAGTCGAACGCGCGTTCGATACACTTGCTTCCATGACCACGGAGATCTGGCAACTGAGCGAGAGCGAACTCCTCGCTGAATCCGCCGAGGTCTCCCACCGAATCCAACTGCTCGAAGCCCGACGCATCGCCCTCGTCGCAGAGATCGACACCCGCGTCTCACGGGAGAAGCTCGGCTTCCCGGGACCCGCCGGCTGGCTGACCTCCACCACCCTTCTCTCGCCGGCCAAGGCCACCAAGATCGTCGCCCTCGCCCGCGGCCTGAAGAACTTCCCCGACATCGCAGACGCCGTGAACACCGGCGTCATGTCCGTCGACCACGCCGCGCTGATCCTCACCTTCGCCGAAACACCACCGAAGGACCTCCCGGAAGAGGGTCGCGTTATGGCCCGCACCGCGATGATCGCCGCCGCGACCGGGCCCGAAGCACGCACCGGCCGGATCCGAGCAGCGATCACCAAGCTCGAGGACGAGTTCGGCGGCAAGACACCACCACCCGAGAACACCGACCGCAACGAACTCTTCGCCTCCAAGACCTTGAACGGGCGGCTGGTACTCAAAGGAGACTTCGATGCGATCACCGGAGAAAAACTCCTCACCGCACTCTCACCGTTGACCGAACCCCAACCCGCAGCCGACGGCACCCAAGACGATCGAAGCCCCGCCAGGCGCAGAGCCGACGCCTTCGGACACATCCTCGACCAGTACCTGGCCTCCAGTAGCCGGCCCATCGAGGGCGGTGAACGCCCGCACCTGAACCTGCACATCAGCCTGCGCGACCTCACCGACCTCCGCGACAGTGCAGACACCGACGACATCACCGACGACGAGAACACCCGCACCGCAAACGAATCCGATGACGGCGGCCACCCTGCCTCAGATCGTGGCGCATACGGGGACTTGTTCGGCGACGGCACCACTGTTGGGTGGCTGCCCTGGATGGGACCACTCTCCCGCAATACTTCTCGACAGTTGGCGTGCGACTGTGTCCTCACCGCCATCGTCATGGACGAGAATGGCTCACCGATCAACCTCGCCCGCACCGCACGCACCGTCACCGCCAAACAACGCAAAGCCCTCATCGCGAGAGATCACACCTGCGCCTTCCCCGGCTGCGGCAAACCCGCATCCTGGACAGAGGCACACCATATTTGGCATTGGGCCGACGGTGGGCCCACCGACATGAACAACCTCGTCCTACTCTGCGGATTCCACCACCGACTCATGCACCACAGTGACTGGGAAGTGTTCATCGGCACCGACAACCACCCCTGGTTCATCCCACCGGCAACCGTCGACCCCTACCGACAACCCAGACCATCCCACGCCCGAGCAGGCCCCTACATAGCCTGAGGCAAAGCGACACCAGCCCCGCACCGAGAACACGGTGCGGGGCTGGAAGAAGTTGGATCAGGAACCGGACGGGGCTGCTGGAGGAGTGGGAGGCGTCGCGCCATCGGCCGGAGCAGGCGGCGGCGCACCATCGGCCGGCGCAGGCGGCGTCGCGCCGTCAGCCGGGGCGCACAGTGAAGCCGGTCCACCCTTGCCAGGACCACCCTCACCTTGTCCACTCGGCCCGCCCCTACCCGGACCACCGGCGGGCGGAGTAGGCGGAGTTGCCTCATCCCCCGGTGCCGCAGGAGTAGCACCGTCCGCAGATCCCGGTGGTGTCGGAACAGCGGGAACCGTAGCTCCGTCACCGGAATCCGGAGCTGCCGGCACCGCAGGTACATCCGACCCGCCACCGCCGTCGGTTCGCTGCCCGAGTGTCGAAGACGACGCCACCGTGGACACTCCGGGCGAGGCGTCCGGCCCAGTCGCAGCGAAGACTGCCGAGGCCACCAGCGCACCGACTGCGAGTCCCGCTGCCGCCGTCGCCACCAGCGGTACCCGTCCCTTCCACCGCTTCGGATTGGTCTCTCGAACCGCGTCGCCGGGGACTGGCTCCGGGTTCGAGGCGGCGGGGATCGGCTGCGTCTGATCGTTCACGTTCACTCCTTCGTCGGGGTCTGTGTCGTTCGTTTCGGTCTGTCATCGACCCTGCCGCCGCTAGCTGAAGTCACCCTGAAGCCGCGCGCATCTTCAGGATCACTTCAGCTGGTGGGTGACAATCGAGGCATGACATACAGTTCCGCTCCCCGGGTGATGGTGGTGGAGGACTCGCTACCCATCCGAGAAGCGCTGATGGCCGCGTTCGAGGACGCGGGGTTCACCGCAGCGTCCTTGCCCGACGGCGACGACTTCGAGACCACGATGGCAGGCTTCCGCCCCGATGTCGTGATTCTCGACGTCATGCTGCCCGGCGCGCGGGACGGGTTCGCGCTCATCGACATCGTCCGCCAGAGCAGCGACGCGGGAATCATCATGGTCACCGCGAAGGATCGGCTGGAAGACCGCCTGCGCGGATTGAGCGACGGCGCAGACGACTACGTGGTCAAGCCGTTTCAGCTCGACGAGGTGGTCGCGCGAGCGAAATCGGTGCTGCGTAGACGCGGCAGATCCTCGGACGCAATCCAGGTGGGCGATCTAATGGTGGACGAATCCGCGGGAGTAGTCACCCGCGCCGGCCAGGTCCTCGATCTGACGGCCACCGAACTCCGGTTGGCAACCTTCCTCGTCGCGCAGCGCGGTCGTACTGTCTCGAAAACGTCCATCCTCGAATCGGTTTGGGGCTACGGCGCGTACGACGCCAACCTGGTGGAAGTGCATGTCAGTGCGTTACGTCGCAAGATGGAAGCCCACGGACCGCGGTTGATTCACACCGTCCGGGGCCTCGGTTACGCTCTGCGGGCCCCGCAGTGAACCGCACACAGACGCCGTCGTTGCGTACGCGAGTGGTCGCCACTGTCGTCGTCCTGTTCGCGGTACTTCTGGTGATCGTCGGAGCATCGGTGGATGTCGTTCTGGGTCAACAGCTTCGGCGCGATCTGGAAGCGCGGTTGACCGACAGAGCATCCCGTGCGATCGAGCTCGTGGAGAGCGGCGTCGAATCCAGCGATCTGGTGCAGTCTCTCCAGGGCGACGCCATCCGCGTTCGCGTCACCGCTGCGGACGGCACGGTCTACGGCGTTCCCGGCAACGCACCGCCCGGGCCGGATATCAGGCCAGCAACCCCGGCTCCGCCCGCCGGACAGTCGAAGGATCCCAACCCTCCCGGTCCACCCGATCCCCCTGCCCCGCCGTCGGATTCGTTGGAGATCACCGAGCCGCTGCCCGATGGCTCGACGCTGTCACTGCTGGGCGACACCACCGCGATCGCCGATGTTCGCCAACAGTTGCGCATTCTGATGGTGGGTGCGGGTGCAGTCACTCTGTTACTGGCCGCCGCCGCGCTGATCTACGCGGTGCGGCGCGCGCTGTCGCCCCTGGACTCGATGACGTCGGTCGCGCGCCGAATCACCAACGGCGACAGGGGCCGCCGGCTACTGCCTTCGAAGCCGAAGACAGACCTGGGCCGCACAGCATCGGCCGTCGACGAGATGCTCGACGCCCTCGAGGACGCCGAGCGCAAGGAGGCTGCCGCAGCGCAGTCGGCGCGTCGAGCAGAGGAGGACATGCGACGGTTCCTGGCCGACGCGGCACACGAATTGCGTACGCCGGTAGCCGGGATCTCGGCGCTGGCTCAGTCGTTGCAGCGCGACGCCGAGCACCGCCCCGATCGGGTCGGGAGATGGAGCGAGCTGTTGGTCGGCGAATCTGCCAGGGCGTCGCGCCTGGTGGGCGATATGCTCGATTCCGTTCGTGCAGAGAACACTTCGGAGCTGGAGCTGACCCACACGGACCTCGCCGACGTGGTTCGACGCACCGTCGATCGCGCGGCCCTGCTGTCCCCGCAGGTCCGGTTCGAGGTGGACGGCGCGCAACCGGTGCCGGTCAGGGTGGACGTGGGCCGCGTCGAGCAGATTATCTCGAACGTCCTCGACAACGCTGCTCGCTTCACGCCGCCCGGCGGTACCGTCCGAGTGACTACAGGGGCCGATTCACAGGCGTTCGTCACCGTCGACGACGACGGTCCCGGCGTCACAGAAGCCGATCGCGAGCGCATCTTCGAGCGGCTGGTCCGGCTGAACTCCGCACGGGACCGTTCTTCCGGCGGCGTCGGGCTGGGGCTGTCGATCGCGCGCACGCTGGCGCGCGCTCACGGCGGCGAACTCGTCTGTGCCGCAGGGCCTACCGGCGCGCGATTCCGACTGACACTTCCTAGCCCTACCGGTCGTTCCGCAGGCTCCACTCCGGCGAACCACCGATAGCTATTCGACGATCAGGTCCATCAAGAGGCTGTCGTGCCAGCCGCCTGGACCCTTCTCGTATTTGCGCATGATTCCGACGGGCTCGAAACCGACTGCGCTGTAACAGGCTATGGCCACAGCGTTGTCGGCAGCGGGGTCGATCACCAACCGATGATGCCCCAGGTCGACTGTCAGGTATCGCACCAGCGTGCCGACGGCGTCCTTTCCGACGCCGCGGCCGTGCACTGCCGGGTCCAAGAAGATGTCGATCGACGCATGCCGGTACATCGGATCGGTCTCTTCGCCGTACTGGATCAATCCCACTGTTGCGTCGTCCAATTCGACGACCAGACGCTTCTCGTCGGGGTTGTCGAACGGCCAGTTCTCGTCGGCGTCCTCGTCGCCCCACCGCGCGTACACCTCGGGGGTGTGCAGTATTCGGCGTAGCTGCGGCACATCCTCGGCGGTGACGGGCCGCAACACGACCCGTTCACCGCGGAGGTTCATCGCCGTGCTCTACTCGGCCCGCTTGGCCGCACGTGCCGCGAGGTCCTGGGCGTCGAGCTTGTCTGCTTCTTCGAGGGTCGGTGCGCTGCCGCCCAATCGTGCCGGAACCCAGTACGCGCCCGGCTCGTGGTGGTAGCTCTCCTGCAGTTCCAGCAGCATCTTCTGCATCACTGTCCGCAGTTTCTCGGTCAGCTCGTTCGGCGGACCGACCGGCGGCAACGGCTCACCGACCGCGATCGAGATGGGAGTGTTGGTGCGGCCCAACCGTTTCGGGTATCCCTTCGTCCACACGCGCTGCGCACCCCAGATGACCGTCGGGATGATCGGCACGCCTGCCTCGATGGCCATGCGCGCTGCGCCGGACTTGAATTCCTTGATCTCGAAGCTGCGGCTGATGGTCGCCTCCGGGTACACGCCCACGAGCTCGCCGTTGCGCAGGCTCTCCACGGCCGACTTGTACGACTCAGCGCCTGCTCCACGATCGACGGGGATGTGCCGCAGCGCACGCATGATCGGGCCGGAGATCTTGTTGTCGAAGACTTCCTTCTTCGCCATGAACCGGATGTAGCGCTTCACCCGTCGCGGCGGTAGCCCGGCGTAGGTGAAGTCCATGTATCCGGTGTGGTTGACGGCGATGACGGCTCCGCCGGTGGCAGGGATGTGTTCCTCGCCCTCGACGTCGAATTTCAGGCCCTCGAACGCGAACACTGCACGAGCGATGCCGATGACTGATCGGTAGACGGGTTCCACAGTCCGTTAGCGTAGTCGGTGGACGATGCCGGAGAAAAGGTCCGGGAGATGACAGGTCCGGTCGAAAGCAACGGGGGAGAAACGAAGTGAAGAACAGTGCGGCATCACCACGGCGGACCAGGGTCGTCCGAACCGCGCTGCCGCTGATCGCAACGCTCACCCTGGTGGGGGCCTGCGATTCCGCAGTCGGACTGCCGTCCGAACAATCCGGGGCGACGAGCAACACCCCCGAGGCAACGACGTCGACGACGACTCCGACCACGGCCCCCGCGACCACCACCACGCCCCCACCGATTCCGCCCGGCCCACCCGTCGGCGAGGTTCCCGGTAACCCCGATGCCGCGATGGCGCTGCGACCGTTCGTGGGCGACCTCACCGGCGGCGGAATCGGCGTCGTCACGGCGCGGTGCTGGACGGTTCCGCCCACCGACATTCCGACCATGTACGTCGACCCCGAGGCCATCCTCGCTGCCGTTGCCGCCCCCGGCGTCGACGGCCAGTACGCGGTGACGTGGACCGGGCCCACCGCGACGGTCAGCGTGAAGCGCAGTGAGATCGCCTCCGGTTACGCGTGCCCTACCGTCTACCCCACCGGCACCGCCCCCGTGTTCGACGCGGCGGACGCGGTCTACACCGTCGATCGCTACCTGGGGCGTCTCGCCGGAATTCCGGTCAACCCCAGCGATGTGGAAGAGGCGTACCCACTGGTGTGTGACGGCCGTCAGACCTGGGATGCCATCGGCACCGGCGTTCCCACTGTCCCGCCGTTGGTGGAGAATCCGAACATCCTGCCCGGCATCACCTCGTTCGATCCCGACAGCGTGTTCGTCACCGGGCAGAACGGCATCTACACCCAGGTCAACGCAGACATCATCGACGCAGCCGGGGTGTACCAGAACCGAACGTTCGTGCTGACCATCGGCGGCGAGGGTTACTGCATCGGAGACATCGCCTGAGCCGACCCAACTAGCGCAGAACATCCGTCCCGACGAAGGGCACCAGCGCCTCGGGGACGCGGACGGTGCCGTCGGCCTGCTGGTGGTTTTCGAGGATCGCGACGATCCAGCGGGTGGTGGCGAGGGTTCCGTTGAGGGTCGCTGCGGTCTGCGGCTTGCCGTTCTCGTCGCGGTAGCGCACGCCGAGGCGTCGGGCCTGGAAGGTCGTGCAGTTCGAGGTCGAGGTCAGCTCGCGGTAGGCCTGCTGGGTGGGAACCCATGCCTCGCAATCGAATTTGCGAGCGGCCGAGGAGCCGAGGTCGCCGCCTGCGGTGTCGATGACGCGGTAGGGCAACTCGACGGCTGCGAGCATCTCCTTCTCGTACTCGAGCAGCTTCTGGTGTTCGGCGGCTGCGTCCTCGGGCTTGATGTAGGAAAACATCTCGATCTTGTCGAACTGGTGCACTCGGATGATGCCGCGGGTGTCCTTGCCGTAGCTGCCCGCTTCGCGGCGGAAGCACGATGACCATCCGGCGTACCGCTTGGGGCCGTCGGCGAGGTCGATGATCTCGCCCGAGTGGTAGCCCGCGAGGGCAACTTCCGAGGTTCCGACGAGGTAGAGATCGTCGGCTTCGAGGCGGTAGATCTCGTCTGCGTGTGCGCCGAGGAATCCGGTTCCCGACATGATCTCCGGCCGCACCAGCACCGGCGGGATCATCATGGTGAACCCGTTCTTGACGGCCTTCTGCGCGGCGAGCTGCAGCAATCCCTGCTGCAGCAATGCGCCGTAGCCGGTCATGAAATAGAAGCGCGAACCCGAGACCTTGGCTCCGCGTTCCATGTCGATCAGATTCAGCGACTCACCGAGCTCGAGATGATCCTTGGGCTCGAAATCGAACTCCGGGATCTGCCCGACGGTCTCGAGCAGCACGAAATCGTCCTCGCCGCCTGCGGGCGTGCCGTCCTGAACGATGTTGGAGATCGCGCGGTGGGCGGTGTCGAGAGCCGCGTCGGCCTCGGCTTCGGCAGCCTGGGCCGCCTTCACTTTGGCAGCCAGCTCCGATGCTCCGGCGAGCAGACCCGGACGGTCCTCGGCGGAAGCCTTGCCGACCTGCTTTCCCAACGCCTTCTGCTCGGCACGCAGCTGATCGCCGGCCAGAACCGCGGCCCGGCGGGATGCGTCGGCATCGAGAAGTGCGTCGACGAGAGCGGGGTCCTCGCCTCGGGTGCGCTGCGAGGCGCGCACTGCATCGGGATTCTCGCGAAGGAATTTCAGGTCGATCACGAGAGGGAACCTTACTTGCCGAGCAACCCCAGGTAGTCCTCGCGTCCGAACATCGTGGCGGCATCGATTGCCGACGGGTGGCCGCCGTGCGGATCGGCTCCACCGTCGACGAGCACGCGCACCACGTCGTCCTCACCTTTGAAGACCGCGCCCGCGAGTGGGGTCTGCCCTTTGTCGTTGGGCTTGTTCACATCGGCACCGCGCTCGACCAGCACCCGCACCGCGTCGGCGTGCCCGTGGTAGGCGGCGAGCATGACCAGCGTGTCGCCCGATTCGTTGTGCAGATTCACCGGAACACCGGCGTCGACGTAACTCGCCAGAGCGGCCGCGTCACCGGTGCGGGCCATCGCGAACAGTCGGCCGGCGAGCTCGCTGAGGTCGTCGTCACCTGTTGGGTCGCTCATGAGGACCGAACATACTCGGGCATGATGGAGGGCGATGTCCGGATACGAAACAGACTCCCCGCCGAGCGAGAAGTCTCGGCGAACACTGTCTGCAACCACAGCTCGACGTGGGCTCGCCATGGTTGCGGTCGGTGCGGTGCTGGCCGCGGGGGCGACGGTTTTTCTCTCCGACGGGTTCTCGACGCCCGAGAAGATCACCACCCATGCGACGGCCAGTGGGCCCGCGACCGATGGGCCAGTTTCGGCGTCCTCCTTCGGTGCGGCCGATCCGGGCGCATGCCTGCAGTGGACGCCCACCGACGATCCGGAGACGGACCGACAGGATCTCGCCGAAGTATCGTGCGCCGATCCCCACCGCTTCGAGGTGGCTCGCGACATCGACATGAGCGTCTACCCCGGCGTCGAATTCGGACCGGGCTCGCCGTATCCCGGATCCATTCGGTTCAGCGAATTGCGCGACGAACACTGCGCGGCGGCCGTCGACGACTACGTCGGAGCCAAGTTCGATCCCAACGGGCGGTTCGGCGTCGGGCTGATGTTCCCCAGCCAGGCCGGGTGGGCCAAGGGTGAGCGG
Source organism: Rhodococcus sp. NPDC076796 (assembly GCF_040702765.1). Lineage (NCBI taxonomy): Bacteria > Bacillati > Actinomycetota > Actinomycetes > Mycobacteriales > Nocardiaceae > Rhodococcus > Rhodococcus sp. NPDC076796. The sequence goes on from NZ_JBFBMS010000002.1 coordinate 866,951, forward strand.
ACGCTGCGCTGCGGGGTGCAGATGCCGTCGAACACCGGCGCACTGATGGAGATGACCGGCTCGATTCTCGACCAGGACCAGTCGAAGGTCTGGCCCACCGGCACCTGCGTCGGCATCAACCAGAACGTGCCGGCCGATCCGGTGGACTGCTCGGCACCGCACGCGTACGAGGTGGCGTCGGTGATCAACCTGACGCAGCAGTTCCCCGGCGGACACCCGTCCGAGGGCGATCAGGACGCATATCTGGAAGGCACGTGCACCGACGCCGTCAACGGCTACCTCGGCTCGGACACCGCACTGCGAGACAAGACGCTCACCCTGTTCTGGGACACCATCGACGTCGCGAGCTGGCTCGCCGGAAGTCGCCAGGTGACGTGCTCGGTGGGTGCCGAACTCGATTCCGGCGGTTTCGCGACCATCGTCGGCACCGCCAAGGGCGACATCCTCATCAACGGTGCAGCTCCCGTCCCGCCGCCCTCCGCACCCGACGGCCGCGCCCTGCCGACACCGCTGCCCGGTGCCGCACCGATCACCACCGGAGGGTGACATTCCCACCCACATGACCCGCGTCGACTTCGAAGAAGCCGTGTCCGACGCCCTCGACACCCTGCCGCGTGAGCTCACCGACTTCATGAACAACGTGGTCGTTCTCGTCGAGGAGGAACACCCCACCGAGGACATCCTCGGGTTGTACGAGGGCATCGCGCTCACCGAACGCTACGAGTACAGCGGGCACCTACCGGACGTCATCACCATCTACCGCAAACCGATCCTCGAGATGGTCGACGACGAAAACGAGGCTCGACGGGAAATTGCGATCACCGTCGCCCACGAAATCGGACATCACTTCGGCATCGACGACGAGCGACTGCATCAACTCGGATTCGGCTGAGCGCACCCGCTCGTCCCCCGCTCACCCCCCCCGGACGCGTGAATGGACCATTGCATACGTCTCGGCAGTGCAATGGTCCATCCACCCGCACCGGCCGGAGCGGCCATACCGCGTCGATGGCGCTTTGCACACGTCTCGGCAGTGCAATGGTCCATTGACGCAGAATCGGACTACGCCGCGACGCGGTCCCGGCGGATCGGGCGCACTGCGCGGTCGGTGAGGAATGCGAATCCCAATCCCAGGGCAAGCCACAGCGTCGCCTGGGTGGCCAGGGACGACAGTCGGAATTCCCAGAGCAGGGTTGCCGGGAAGTCCACGCCCACCTCGTTCACGGTGGGCAGCAGCGCGTAACCGATGCCGACCACAAGCAGGAACGCCAGCAGCGGCGCGCCGACGCGAATCGCCACCGAGGTGTGCGATGCCACCACCTTCGCCACATAGATTCCCACTGCGACGGCCAGCAGACCCAGAATCACCGACGCCAACCACAGCCACGTGCGCTCGGTGATGGTCTCCGGATCTCCGACGGCCGGTGGATTGGCCGGGTACTTGAAGAAGGGCACCACTTCGATGGCCAACCATCCGGCACCGGCCCCGACGAGGGCGAGTACCGATCCGGGGAGCGAGCTGAAGCGTCGCCCGTAGTGCAGTGCCGAGGCTAAGATCGCACCGAGTGCCAGGCCTGCGAGGCCGGTGGCGAGGAACAGTCCGACGCGTTGTCCGTCCCGACTGACGAGCGCCTCGTCTCCGTGCGAATGCGCGGCAGGGGTGGCCTCGGTGTGATCGGCTCCAGCGTGATCGGCTCCGGCTGCTTCTTCGATGGCGATGGCCGAATCGATGTGCGGCTCACCGACGACGAAGGCGACGGCTCCGGCGAGCAGCCCGGCGACGAGTCCGGCGAGCAGACCTCGCACCAGTAGTTGGACGAAGGTGCCCTGCAGCGTCGGGCCGTGGGTATCGGTCAGTGGCATGGCAGGCCCAGCAGGTGGCGGCCGTCGTGCATCAGTTCGTGCATGTACATGCCACTGCGGGAGATCGCGCCCTGATCGAAGCCGACCAGGTAGAGCACGACGAAGGCGAGCAGGATCGTTGCGGCGACGATGACGGCAAGGGCAGCCGACTCCGTCGTATTACTGGGTGCGTGAATGATTGCCATGGTGTCCTCCTGGGATATGCGTCCCGTAGTCCCCGCTCGAAAAACGGGGACGGCCATGCGATGAACGAGTTTTCTGACTCTCGAATTCGGACATCTGCCCGACGTCGATCACAGTGGCGCAACCGCTCCGGATTTTCACCGGATTACCTGCGTACATCGCGTCTAACCTGCGAACTGTGGCACCGAACGCGACGCTGTGTCAATCGCTGTCCTGACCTCCCGCAGCTCGGTGCCACAATGGCACGGTGTCTGCGCCCGTGACCCGACTGATCCTGGTGAGCCACGCCAGAACCGCCGCGATGCGCACCGGCCGATTCCCCGAAGACGAACCACTCGACGACGCGGGGCTGCAGGACCTTGCTGCGGTGACCGACATTCCCCGCGTCGACCGCGTCCTGTCCGGCCCGGAAACCCGCTCGATATCCACTGCCCGCATCTTCGGCTCGGATATCTCGGTCGAACCCGGGTTGGCCGACATCGATTACGGCCGGTGGTCCGGCCTCGAGATGACCGATCTGCCCGACGCCGACGCGCTGGCCTGGCTTGGCGATCCGGCGTTCGTTCCACCGGGTGGCGAATCCCTCGACGCGTTGTTCTCCCGCGTCGAGACGTGGCTGAGCACTGTCGGATCCACGCCCGGCCGCACGCTGGCGGTGACCTCTCCGGCCGTCGTCCGAGCCGCGGTGGTACTGGTGTTGGCGGCCCCGGTGTCCTCGTTCTGGCGCATCGACGTCTCCCCGCTCACGCGCACGGCAGTCAGCCGTCGCGGCGGCGTGTGGACCGTCGGCTCGGTGGCGCAGAAGTTCGTCTGAATTTTTCTCGCGTCGAGGGAACCAAACCGAACACGGCGGCGTCCTACCTACCGACAGCGCAAAGTTCTTCGATCAGGGGGCGTGGCTCATGACCGTCATCAAGGTGGATCCGGTGGCACTGCAGCTGGCTGCTTCGGAGCTCGATGCGGTCGCCGCTCGCTTGCAGGCGGCCGTCACTGCGACGGCAATTCCCGTGCGACCACTGCCGCCCGGCACCGACGAGGTGTCGCTGCTGACCGAGCGATTCTTCGGTACCGCGGCCGAGACCTTCGGACCTGCTGCAGCGCAGGGTATTTCGGAGTTGCACCGGGCGGCCGAGGAACTGCGGAAACAGGCCGCGGACTATGTGGCCACCGATGACGACACGGCCGGGGGCCTACCTGGCCTACCCGGCATCTGACGCACCGAACTCGACCGCAGCAGAAAAATCGACACAACGCTCGAACATCATGGGGGCTTGAGGATGACGCTCGGAGTGACAGGTGTGGTGTGGCTGCCACGCACGGCGACGGGAAACTCGACGCGATTGCTCGGGCCAGGACCGGTGCCGTTGCACGTCGCCGGTGGGGCGTGGGGGTCGGTCGCCGCGGCGTTCACCGAGGCATCGGCGAGTATCGCCGCCGTCACCGCGGCTCTGACCGCAGGCTGGGAAGGAGAGTCGGCGCTGCTCGCTCAGGCTGCGCTGGGCCGTTTCGCGACCTGGACCGCCGCCACGGCAGTCAAGGCGGCGGCGCTCTCGGTCGAGGCCCCCGCCGCAGGAACCTCCTACGGTGTCGCGTTGGCGACCATGCCCTCGCTCGTCGAAATCGGAGCCGTGCAGGCCGCCAAGGTCGCCGCAGCCTCGACCGGTGGCGTGATGAACGGCAGCTACGAGGCAGCCGAGGTGGCCGACCGACTGCTCGACATCCGCGCCGCGATGGTGATGGAGGGCTTCGAGCTGGTCTCCTCGCACCGCATCGTCAAGACCACGTTCGATCAGCCGCCGGCCATCGTCTCCGATTCCGGGAGCGGCCTCGGCAAATTCGCGAACGGCGCGCTGATGACATCTCCGGTTCAGGCCGCGATCGGCGGTTTGATGGCCGCAACCCAGAACCCCGGCGTCGCTGCGGCGGCAGGTCAGATCGGTAGTGCCGCCACCTCGATTGCCAGTACGGGCGTCTCGACCGTCGCCACCGCTGCGTCCAACATCGGGTCGAGTGCACTGTCCGGTGGCGTCGGCACCGGTGGTGGATTCGCACCCGGAGGTTCGGCATCCCCCGCCGTCGGTCCGGCATCCACGCGTCCGGTGTCGTTCGGCGGCGGGTCAGGTGGAGCAGGCGGGCTCGGCGGTGGCGTCGGAATGCCCGGTTCCGCGTTGGGTCCCGCAGGTGGTGGCTCGATGCCGGCCGGTGCAGGCCAGAGCGGTCCGACCGCGTTCGGCGCACCCGCCTCGGCCGATGGCGGCGTCGCTCAGCGAGGGACGGGCGCGGCCGGTGCTCCGGCCTCCGGCACGCGCGGGCAGGCCGAGGACGACGAACACGAGACCCCGGACTACCTCAAGCAGTTCGAGCACTTCGCGGACGGCCGCACCGTTGCGCCGTCCGTGATCGGCGCGGATCCGACCCTGCCCCACACCACGCAGCCGGACACCAGCGGGAACGGCCGTTGATCGACTTGGGAACCGCGCCGGTGGGCCACACATTGCCGATCGCCTCACTCGGTGTGGACGAGATGGACTTCCTGGTCGACGAGCTGTCGATCGCCGAGCTGCCCGTCGTCATGAATGTGTTCCCGCGCTTCGACGACGCTGCTGCACGGGATTCCGCGCTGGAACGTGGCCGCCGCGCCCTCGAGTCGGCCGGGCTGTTGTCCGACGGCGGCGTCCACGAGGATCTTCGTCAGTGGCTGCGAGTGCTCGAACAACCGCACTGGTACGTCTCGGTCCGCGTATTCGACGTCGAGAGCGCCGAGCCCGTTCCGGCAACTCGGATCTGCGTCGCATCCGACGATCGGTTGACGGTGTCCGCGGTGCGGCGGGACGACGTGATCACCGTCCGCGCCGTCGACGGTGATCCGGCGCGAGACCTCGCGGTGTCGATCGGCTCGGCCGCGTCGTTCGACCCGGGCAGCATCAATGCGCCAACCGATCTGCTGGCCGAAGCACTCGATGCGGCACCGACCGACGTCGGAGCAACCGCATCTCGGCTCCGCGGCATCGGCATAGCGGACGACCGCGCTGCGGCTGTGGCGTCGGCGATGGCCACCTGCGCCGGCAGAACCGAGATCACGGCCGTCGCCCGCAGGCACGGCACCCGCCACGTGGCCGGCAGACCCGTCGCGCTGTTCGACACCCGAGCCGGACGCATCGTCGCCACCTCCACCCTCGCCGCCGACGGCACGTCGTGGAGCTCACTGACGGGCGCAACGGATCGCAGAGTGACTGCTGCCCTGGCCGAGCTGATCGCATCGGCCGGTCAGCATCTCCGCTAGCTGATCGGGTTGTCGGCCTTCTTGCTGCCCTTGCCCTCGAACGGTGGCAGGAACGTGCCCCATTTGACGCAGGACCATCCTCCGTCGGATAGCGGCAGCAGCTCGACGGTGTGGGTGTTGTCGAGGTGGTTGTCGGCCGCGAACGTGCCCTCGACGCCGGCCAGTACCGCCGCCACCAGTCGGATTGCGGCACCGTGACTGACGACCACGACGTCGCCTGCGGTGTCGTCACCCAGGTACTGCGTACGGAGACTGTCGAGCACCGGGACGTAGCGCTCCAACACCGAATGTCCGCTATCGCCTCCGGGTACGGTCGCCGCCAGATCTCCGGCGTGCCAGCGGCTGAAGATCTCGGTGAACTCGCGGTGCGCATCCGGGTCGTCGCGGTCCTCCAGATCTCCTGCGAAGGTCTCGTGAATCCCTTCGGTGACCAGCAGGGGAACCCCGGCCGCTCGCTCGATGTAGCCGGCAGTCTGCTTGGCGCGCAACGCAATCGAGGACACCAGCACCGCGGGCGGGCGTCCGATCCAGGTCTGCGCATAGGCCTCGGCCTGCTGGTGCCCCAGCTCGGTGAGCTCGGCTCCCGGCGGTGAGGTGTCCAGTATCTTCGCGACGTTGGCTGTCGTCTGGCCGTGCCGGACCAGTATCAGTTTGCCCATCACAGATCACCGCGTCCGGCACGAACGTCTGCGACCCACTGCACGTGCTCGTCGATCGGCGGCGGCACCGAACCACCCGTTCCTGTTGCGGTGGGCCAGGATCCGAGGAACCGCAGAGGCATCTTGCGGTGGAATGCGGCCAGCATCTCCGCGACGAGCGGGTCGTCGATGTGCCCGGCGCAGTCGATGAAGAACCTGTACGTTCCGAATCGTGAACGGGTGGGACGTGATTCGATGAAGGTCAGGTCGATGTTGCGAATTCCGAACTCGGCCAGCGCCGCCGGCAACGTGCCTGGATCGTTCGGCGGCTCGAGTACCACCGAGGTGCGGTCGGCTCCGGTGCGCGCAGGCACCGATTGCGGCGCGGTCACCAGCACGAAGCGAGTCCGCGCGCCCTCCACGTCGATGATCCCGTCGGCCAACTGTGGCAACTTCAGGCGCTCACCGGCGAGCCGGGTCGACACCGCAGCATCGACCATTCCGGCCGCAACGTCTTCTGCTGCACCGGCATTGGACGACGCCGACTGCACCACGGCGTCGGGCATGGCGGTCTGCAGCCACTGGCGCACCTGATTGAGCGCGATCGGATAAGCGCTGATCGTGCGGGCCGAGTCGAGGGTGACACCGGGACCACCGAGAATGGTGAAGGCCACCTCGATCTCGGTCTCGGCGACGATCTGCAATCGGCGGCCCTCCGACAACGCGTCGAGCGTCGGCGGAACTGCTCCCTCGATGGAGCTTTCGATGGGGACCACGGCCGCATCGGCCGCACCCGATCGCACCGCCTCGAGCGCTGCAGGCGGGTTCGACGCCGACACCCGCTCGACCGCCCCGTCGAGACCGACTGCGCCGAAGGTTCCGAGCCTCTCGAACTGCGCGAGCGCCATCTCCGTGAACGTTCCCGATGGGCCGAAGTAAGCGATGCGAGGCACGCCTCGAGGTTACGTTGTCGACGTCCCCGAAGCGATCAAACCGACGTCGACGAGCCGGGCGCGGGCGCCGGCGGCGTCGACGATCTCGATTCCGAGCAGCACCTCGCGCACCGCCTCGGCGGCCTCGGGGATGAGGGCCCGCAATGCGGCAACGTTCGGAGCAGCGAGGGCCGCAGCGATGTCGTCTCCGCGCAGCGACGCCACCGTCGCGGCAAGGATCGCAAGCACCTCGTCGCCGGAGTCGGCGCGGGCGACGAGGCCCACATCGGCGTGCGAGACCACCGCGAGTACGTCGGCGATGCGCCGCGGGGTGTCGCCGACGCTGATGCCCGGGGTCCGGTGGGCGAGGACGACGGCCTCCGCGGTCTCTGCCACGTCGATCGCGTCGAACATCGGGAAGACGACCAGCGGTGAGGGCAACCGCAGCGTGAGCGCATCGGCGAGGTGCTCGGCCGGGGCATCGACGTCGAACCGGACGGCCTCGTAGCCGCCGGTCCGACCTGCCCGGAGCTCGTCGGGGTCGATGTCGAGGTGCACCACGATGCGCCCGAGGTCATCCGATTCGGACAGTGCGAGCAGGGTCGACGCCGGGACGACGGGCGGTCCGTACTCGGCTCCACGCGGGGCTACGGCCAGCGAGTGGGCGTCGGCACATATCGGCTGCAGCAGTCCGTGGACGAGCGCGTTCGGGTCGGGTCGGTGTGGCACACCGAGGGTCAGCGGAATCGGCACGCCTTCACGGTAGACCCGAACCTGGGTCGTTCCGCGGGCTCCACTCCTGTGGTCTGCGTCGTTCCGCGGGCTCCACTCCCGTGGCCTGGGTCGTTCCGCGGGCTCCACTCCTGTGCACGGCCTTGCGATCCTCGCCACACCGCGCTAACTTAGGTTTGCCTCACCTACTCGTCTGACCGATCGCATCGGAGGAACCCATGCTCGGCGCAACCACCACCACCGGACCGACCACTGCCGAACGCGTGCGCAGTGCCTGCATGCGCGCCGAGGGCGCCGCCCTGGCCATCGACGGCAGCGACCCGGTGATCACATCCCTGCACCACCTGCGACCCAACGGGGAGATGATCATCGCCGTCCCCACCGACTCCCTCCACAGCGCGGTCGCCTGGCAGTCCTCCCGTGCCGGAACGCCCGCCGTCCTCGAACTCACCGATCACGCGCCGCTCGCCCTACGTGAACCGGTGCGATCGTTGGTGTGGCTTCGCGGCGATCTGCGACCGGTCCCGGAATCGCTGATGCGGCCCATGGCCGGAGCGGTAGCCGCCGAACATCCGCATCCGGCTCTGCTCGACGTCGGCCACACCACCTCGCTGATGCGGCTGATCGTCACCTCCGCCGTGGTCGCCGACAGCACCGGAGCGGAGCCGGTCGACATCGACACGCTGCTGGCCGCCGAACCCGATCCCTTCTGGGAGATGGAGACCAGCTGGCTCGAGCACCTCGACTCCGACCACCCGGACCTGCTCGCCCAATTGGCCCGACGCCTCCCGCCGTCGCTGCGGCAGGGCCGAATCCGGCCGCTCGGCATCGATCGCTACGGAATTCGGCTGCGAATCGAAGGCGAGTGCGGCGACAACGACGTCCGGCTCGGATTCGCCGAGCCCGTCGAGGACGTCCTCTCACTCAGTCGCGCGCTGCGCGTTCTCGCCGGCTGCCCGTTTCTGAACGGACTACGCGCCCGCGGCTGACCCCCGATCTCACGAAACAGGGCAGACTCGTGCGGTGATCGACTTCAAGAGCTGGTTGACGCCACCGCCGCCCGCGAGCACAGCTCCCCCGCCCGATGCCCGCGAACGCACCACCATCAAGGTCGAGATCGCGATCGTCCTGCTGGTGACGTTCGGCCTGAGCGGTATGAGCAGCATCCTCTCGCTCGTCGAGGACGCGCTGCAGACCGCTGCCCTGTCCGATCAGACCGTGGCGCTGAACTCGTCGCGATCGAGCTTCAGCCTGATCGATCTGCTGTTCCAGCTGCTGAGCATTCTGCGCCTGTGCGCCTGGGGTGCCCTGGGGTTGTATCTGCTGTGGCGAGCCGATCTGGCACCCCGAGCGATCGGGCTGGCCCGGCCGCGACTGAAGATCGACCTCGGTCACGGCGTCGGACTGGCCGCACTGATCGGGCTGCCCGGCCTGGCGCTGTATCTGGTGGGCAATGCTCTCGGATTCAATCTGAACGTCGTTCCCAGCGCCCTCGACGACCACTGGTGGCGCGTCCCGGCATTGATTCTGTACGCGCTGGCCAACTCCGGTGCCGAGGAGATCATCGTCGTGGCGTACCTGATCTCTCGCCTGCGCAGACTCGGTCTGAGCGAGAACGCCTCCCTGCTGTGCTCGTCGCTGCTGCGCGGCAGCTATCACTTCTATCAAGGCGTGGGCGGTGGAGTCGGAAACTTCCTCATGGGTCTGGTGTTCGGCCGCTACTGGCAGCGCACCGGCAGACTGTGGCCACTGCTGATCGCGCACGCTCTGATCGACATCGTCGCCTTCGTCGGTTACGCCCTCCTGCGCGAACATCTGTCGTGGCTCCCGTGAATCGGACGTCGAGGAAGACCGCTGTTTCCGCGACGACGGTTACAGTCGATCCGTGAACGACGACGATCGCTACGGACGGCACGGCGCGCCGGACCGGCGCACGCCGCCTCCCGGTCGAACGCCGCCTCCGGACCGCACGCCACCCGGCCGGCACGGTCGTCCCGATCCCGCGCCCCGGCCCCAACCCGGTCGCGCCGCAGGTCCATCCCCGCAGCAGCCACCGGGTCCACCACGGCCCCGTCAGCAGCCACCCGGTCACCAGCCGCCCCCGCCGCGGCCCAACCGCCCGCCGCCCGGCCAACAGCCGCCCCCACGTGTGTATCGTCCGGGCCAGCCGCCACCGGAGGGCACCGAGTTCATCCGACGCGACGGCCGCCCCACACCCAGGCCGGAGGGGCCACCTCGGCCGGCACCACTCCCGCGGCACAGCCCTCAGCAGGCCTGGTCGCAGGCACCCGAACCCCGATCGGCACAGTCGTATCCAGCACAGTCGGATCCTCCGAATTCGACGCGTCAGTACTCACGTTCCCAGGACGATCCACCGGGTCGCACCGGGTATGCGCCGCGTCAGCAGCCGGAGCCGTTCACCGAGGAGCGCAGGCAACCGGCGGCACCCGCACAGCGAGCCCTGCGCCGCCCCGAACCTGCTCGGCCACAACGTGATTCTCGGCCGGCGAAGGTCGCGAAGCCACGCAAGCGCAGACGCTGGGGGCGACGCTTCCTGATCGTGTTGCTCGTTCTCGTGCTGGGCATCGGCGGTGTCGTCTACTACGTCGACAGCTCGTTGACGCGCGTGGACGCCCTCACCTCGTACCCCGGGCGCATCGGCGACACCCCCGGCACCAACTGGCTTCTCGTCGGGTCGGATTCGCGAGCCGGCCTGACGCCGGAGCAGGAAGCCTCGCTCGCGACCGGCGGCGAGGTGGGCCCGAGCCGCACCGACACGATCATCCTGATCCACATCCCCGAGGGCAGCGGTGCGCCCACAATGGTCAGCCTGCCGCGCGACTCGTACGTGTCGATTCCGGGCAACGGCCAGGACAAGCTCAACGCGGCCTTCGCATTCGGCGGGCCACCACTGCTGGTACAGACGGTCGAGGGTGCAACCGGTGTGCACATCGATCATTACGCCGAGATCGGATTCGGCGGCTTCGCCGGGATCGTCGACGCGGTCGGCGGAGTCAACGTGTGCGTGCAGAATGCGATCGACGATCCGTTGGCGGGCATCAACATCGCCGCCGGCTGCCAGGATCTCACCGGAGCCGAGGCGCTCGGATTCGTGCGATCCCGCGCGACGGCACTGGCCGACATCGACCGCATGAACAACCAACGCGCGTTCATGTCTGCCCTCCTGGAAAAGGCAACCAGCGCTTCGACTTTCCTCAACCCACTGCGGTTGTGGCCGCTGGTGTCCGACACCGCGTCGTCGTTGAGCGTCGACGAGGGAGATCACATCTGGAACCTCGCCGCGTTGGCCTGGGCGATGCGCAGCGGTCCGGTGACCACAACGGTGCCCGTCGGCGGATTCCAGGACTCCGACGTCGGAAACGTGCTGCTGTGGGACGACACTCGCGCTCCGGCATTCTTCGACGCCATCGCGCAGGATCGCGAGATCCCGCCGGAACTGCTGACCGGCGGCCCCTGAGGGCCACAGCACAACGGTAGGTTGTGGACCATGACATCGCCGTCTGCCCCGCCCGCCGCCACACCCGGCACGTCGTTCCACGATCTTCTACGCGCTCAGGTGCGGCACGAGTTCACCGCATCGCAGCAGTACGTCGCCATCGCGGTGTGGTTCGACCGCAACGATCTGCCGCAGCTGGCCACGCGTTTCTACGCTCAGTCCGCCGAGGAACGTCGGCACGCCATGATGATGATCCGTTTTCTCATCGACAATCGGCTCGAGGTCGACGCGTCGGGCATCGACGACGTGGTGACGGCATTCCAGTCGGTCGTCGAACCGGTGGAATTGGCGCTGGCTCAAGAGTCGACGGTGACCGAGCAGATCACCGCGTTGGCGCGCGCTGCCCGGGCCGAGGGCGACTACATCGGCGAGCAGTTCACCCACTGGTTCCTCACCGAGCAGGTCGAGGAGGTGGCGGCGATGCAGAGTCTGCTCAACATCGTTCGCCGGGCCGGATCCAACCTGTTCGACATCGAGCAGTACGTCGCTCGCGAGATCGGCTCCACGGTGATCCGCGCCACCAATGCCCCGAAAGAAGCCGGAAGGGCGTAGTTTGCGCCCTGCTCAGGGCAGACATTTAGGATCGACTGTATTAGGCCACGTTCGCCTCAATAAGGCTCGACTTGGATGACAATGCCCTCTGACCAGGCATATTGTCCTGTGCATGAGCGCAGACATCAAGGAAACCAGCCACACCAAGTTCCACGCACTTCTCCGCGACCAGATTCGCAACGAGTTCAACGCCTCGCAGCAGTACATCGCCACCGCGGTCTACTTCGCGAATGTCGACCTGCCGCAGTTGGCGAAGCACTTCTACGCGCAGTCCGTCGAAGAGCGCAACCACGCGATGATGATCGTGCAGTACTTCCTCGATCGCGACATCACGGTCGAGCTGACCGGCGTCGACGCGTCGAAGTCCGTCTTCACCGATCCGCGTGAGGCCATCGCCCTGGCGCTGGCGCAGGAGGAGACCGTCACCGAGCAGATCATCGCGCTGGCGAGCACCGCACGCGAAGAGGGCGACTACCTCGGCGAGCAGTTCATGCAGTGGTTCCTCAAGGAGCAGGTCGAGGAAGTTGCCAGCATGAAGACGCTGCTCAACATCGCCGATCGCGCGGGCCACAACCTGTTCGATCTCGAGCAGTTCGTCGCCCGCGAGATGAACACCAGCGTGACCGCCGACTCGGGCGCACCCACCGTCGCCGGCGGATCGCTCTGATCGACACCGCAACGCAGCACGAGTAACGCGCGAACCCTCGCGCTCATACGGGTGGCCGCCCGAACAAGCAGTCCTTGTTCGGCGGCCACCTTCGCTCGCGTTCTAGCGCAGAGTGACCTGACGTCCGCGTAGGCCGTCGCGCGAGCGCAACTGCGCCGCCGTGAGCGGAGCATCGACAGCCAGAGCCTCGCCGAGCTTCTCGCCGAATTCCTTTGTGGGCGCGGCCCATTCGGTGGGGTGCATCTCGGGATCGAGATCGAACACCGGCACCAGCAGCCCGTGCGTGCGGAACGAACCGGCGTAGCGCGAGCCCTCACCCAAGTTGAGATCACCCGCAGCGTGCAGACGCGCGAGGGCGAGCATCACGTCGTCCTCGCTCTCCGGACGAACCCACCGGATGTGCGCCTTGTCGCCTGCATCCACCCACCAGGCCGCGACGACGCCGTCGGCCTCGATCCGCGCCGAGGGCATGATCGCCTGGTTCGCGCGCTCCACGGTGGCAGTCACATCGGCTGCGGGAGTGGCATTTTCGGGGATCCACCAGTTGAAGTCCTGGTGGACGGTGATCTCGAGCAGCGTGGACGCGTCGAGCACATCGGTCAACGCGGGGGTGCTGTCGGTGATGTTCGCGGCTTCGAGAGACTCGCCCGCGGATGCGGTGGACGCCCATCCGAGCGCGCTACTGATATCTGCTGCAACGTCTTTCGACTGGTTCTGCACCTGAAGGCCGACGAATCCTTCGACGGTATCCGCGTCTTCGCGCACCAAGGCCGCGACGGCACCGGGCAGCACCGTTGCCAGCGTGATCGTGCGACCGTCGACGGTGATCGGCGCGGTTGCCGTTGCCGACGGGACGAACTCACGCAGTGCTACGAGGTCGCATTCGGCAGCAAGGCCTTCGAACGGGCGAGTCGACGCCGATTCGATGCTCGCGCGTTCTGCTTCTCGCTGCGCCAGCTTCGCTGCTCGGTTGCTGTCCTGCTTCGGTCCACTGTTTCTTTTGCTCTTACCCACGCCCGAAAACCTACACGTTCTTCGATTCGAGCCAGGCTCGCGTTCGGCCGGGGTGATTGGTGGCGATCCACCCGACGCCGAGCTCGCGGCACAGGTCCACGTCCTCTTTCTCGTCGACGGTCCACACGTAGCTGGCCCGGCCGGACGCTGCTGCGCGGTCGATGATGGCCGGGTGCTCACGCAGCGCTCGTATCGACGGGCCGACGGCGGTGGCCCCGACGGTCGTCGCCGCTCCCCCACCGAGATAGTGCGAGCTGTCGCCGAGGAGCACCGTCGGAAGCATCGGAGCCGACCGCCGGACGCGCCAGACGGCCGACGGTGCGAACGACATGATGACCGCGCGCGAGTGGTCGGCCGACGCGGGCGCACCGATGCCGAACGTGTGCAGCTCGGCGAGGACCTTGCTCTCGATCAGCGAGCCGTACCGCACGGGGTGCTTGGTTTCGATGAAGAGTTTGACCGGCTTGCTGGTCCAGTCCAGGACGAGCGAGATGAGGTCGTGCAGCGTCAGAAGTTCGGCGGGTTCGTCGGCGTCGCCGTAGTTCAGTCGGGCGAGATCGGCGAAGTCCATCTCGCTGACGATGCCGGTGCCGTTCGAGGTTCGATCGACGCGGCGATCGTGCACGCACACGATGTGCCCGTCCTTGGTGAGCCGCACGTCGCATTCGACGCCGTCCGCTCCTTCGCGCAGTGCGAGGTCGTAGGCGGCGAGAGTGTGTTCCTTCTTGGCCGCGGACGCACCTCGATGCGCGACGACCAGTGGCCCACGCCGATCGGGACTCACGACGCCGTCACCGCCTCGGGTTCGTGCTCGGGTTCATTCTGTTCGGGCTGCTTCTGTTCGGGCTGCTGCTTCGGCTTCTGTTCGGTGCCGGTGGCGATCACCCAGCGGGTCGGTCGCGACATGGCGGAGCCGCGCAGCGTGCGGCCTTCGAGTCGGCGCATCACGGCCAGGGTCAGCACGGCCGAGACCGTGGCCACCAGTGCCACGAATGCAGACAACAGAACTCCGTCGGCGCGGGCCTGGAGGGAATCGCGCAGGTTCCACAGCAATTGGACGACGACCAGCGCATTGCTCGCTGCCCAGACGGCCCACCAGATGCGTACCAGTCTCAGTTCGCGGTGCACGTCGGCATCGGCACCGCCGCGGAGACGGACGACCTCGGTGAGGTAGACCCCTGGCATCACGATGCGGACCAGCGGCAGCGTCGACAACAGCAACATCGTGCGCACCGATCGCGGATCGGTGGAGCCGGCGGCAGCGAAGGTACGTCTGCGCTGGTCGATCAGCCAGCAGGACGACGTGACCAGAGCCGCCAGACCGATGAGGAGTGCACCGACCTGGGCGAAATACACCAGTGCGTCGGACACGGCCAGGGTGATCGGCGAAATCAGTCGCACGCGGTTGTGCAGCAGGATGCCGTAACGGAACACTTCGGCGAACGCGGCGAGGCCCAGCAACATCGCGGTGACGAGGACCAGGTTCTGAGCATTGGCGGCATACCGCTCGACGCGACCGACGCGGCGATCGGCCTCCGGATCGCGCGGGATGTCGCGCAACCCCCAGGTGGGCGTCGAGGTGTAGTGCGGCGTCGGAGTCGGGGATGCCGATCGGCTGCGACGCTCGGCTTTCCTCGACGAGGTCGCCGGGCGGGCCACCCATCGGAAGTTTCGGGTGCCCTGCGCGGGCGCTCTGGTCGACACCGGCGAGAGCAGCACGCCGTGGCAGCGGGGGCACCAGGTGCCCGGCCGTGCGCCGACAGCCCAGCGGGTGCTGCAGCGGGCACAGACCTGGAACGCCTGAGCGCGTCCCTGCGGTGCCGACATCTAGATGATTCTCGCTTCGTGGGCGTCGTCGTCGCGCTGGATCGGTCGACCAGCGGCCTGCCAGGCGAGCATCCCACCGTCGACGTTGATCGCGTCGTAGCCCACGCGATTGAGGTATTCGACGACGCGAGCCGAGCGACCACCCGCTTTGCAGACGACGTACACCTCGGATTGGTTGTCGATCTCACCGGCGCGGGACGGAATGTCGCCCATCGGGATGTGAACGGCGTCGGGTGCGTGTCCGGCCTGCCACTCGTCGTCCTCGCGTACGTCGAGCAGGATGGCCGCCGTCGGGAACGGCACCGGGAGACGATCGACGGTGACGGCAGGCGACTGCTCGGGATGAGACACACCTCGATCTTGTCACGCGTCCGCGCGGGCCTGCCACCCGTGTCCTCGCGACCGAAGCGTCGCCTCGCTATGACCTACGTCACTGCAGTCACAGAAGTTATCCACAGTATCCACAGATCGATCCACAGAATCGGGGCCTGTGCCGGTTTCTATCCACAGGTCAAAGCTTCGGGTCGGTCTCGCGGTGTACCGAATACCAACTCGGGCTGTGGATCGATGGTGATTTGACACAGCCGCCGTCAGCGGTCCCGTGAATCCGCTGTTTAGGCTGACGAACATGACTTCCATCGAGCTACGCGTCTTCACCGAGCCGCAACAGGGTGCCACGTACGACGAACTGCTCCGCGTCGCGAAAGCCGCCGAGAAATTCGGCTACGGCGCGTTCTTCCGATCCGACCACTACCTCGCGATGAGCGGCGACGGCGGCCCCGGCCCCACCGACGCGTGGATCACCCTGGCCGGGCTCGCCCGCGAAACCTCGACCATTCGACTCGGCACCCTCGTCACCTCAGCGACCTTCCGCTACCCGGGGCCGCTCGCCATCAGCGTCGCCCAGGTCGACGCCATGAGCGGTGGTCGCGTGGACCTCGGCCTCGGAGCCGGCTGGTTCGAAGACGAGCACAAGGCCTACGGCATTCCGTTCCCGCCGCTCGGCGAACGCTTCGACCGACTCGAGGAACAACTGGCCGTCGTCACCGGACTGTGGAACACACCCGTCGGCGAGACCTTCTCGCACGCAGGCACGCACTACCCCGTCACCGACTCCCCTGCGCTCCCCAAGCCGGTGCAGACACCCCACCCGCCGATCGTCATCGGCGGCGGAGGCAAGAAGCGCACCCCGGCACTCGCCGCGAAGTACGCCGACGAATTCAACATCCCCTTCGCCTCCCTGGCCGACACCGAGACCCAGTTCGGTCGAGTCCGCGCAGCCTGCACAGCCGCCGATCGCGACCCCGACTCCCTCGTCTACTCCAACGCCCTCGTCCTCTGCTGCGGCCGCACCGAAGAAGAAATTGCACGACGCGCCGCCGCCATCGGCCGCGAGGTATCCGAACTACGCGAGAACGGTGCCGCAGGAAGCCCCGCCGAACTCGTCGACAAAATCGGCAGCTTCGGAGCAATCGGCGCGACACGCGTGTACCTGCAGACCATGGACCTCACCGATCTCGATCACCTAGAACTCGTCGCATCCGAGGTTCTCCCGCAGCTGTAACCCCACCGAATCGCGCCGCCCAAAGTCCACTCAACGTGACATTGAGTGCCCAAAAGTCCACTGAACGTCACATTGAGTACCCAGGGGCCTCGGTCAGGCGGCGGATCGGGCGCGTAGGCGTGCGTAGTGCGCGCTGATGTGTCGTGCGGCGGGTAGTTCGATCCATCGGTACGTGATTTCGGCGAGTGCGGCGGTTCCGGCCAGGAATGCCAGGACGGCGGCGCTGGGGCCCAGGTGCGGTTCGACGGTTGCGTAGATGCGGTAGAGCACGAGGGTGTGGATCAGGTAGATCGCGTAGCTGCGGGTGCCGATCCATCGGACGATGGGCCAGCGGGTGATGGGTCCGTCGTATCGGGCGAGGATCAGGACGGTGGCGGTGACGACCAGCAGGGTCCAGAGGTAGGTGCCATCCATCCAGAAGGTGTGGACTTCGATGGCGAGTCGAATCACTTCGATCTGCGCGATGACGCCGACGACGACCCATCGCCAGGTGACGAGTCGTGCCCATGCGAGGTAGGCGATCTGTCCGAGGAACAGGGTGGGGAGCACTCCTGCGACCTTGGTCAGAAACGGAACCGTGTAGGGCTGCGGTAGGTAGAGGTTGTAGACGATCACCAGCGCGCACAGTGCGGCTCCGACCAGCGGTACGACGATGGGCCTGGTGCGCAGCGTTCCGCGCATCGAGACGCAGTAGAGGTAGAACGCGATCTGCACGACGAGGGTCCAGGTGACACCGAGTACGGCGACTTCGGGGCGGAGGAAGAAGCCGCCGAGGAAGAAGCTGAGAAACGCCTCGCCGTTGGTGATGCCGGGTTGGCCGCTGAACATCCCGTTGAGTCCGAGCTTGACGAGGATGACGGCCATCGCGACGGCGAACCAGAGGGCCGGGACGAGACGGGCGAGGCGTGCGACCATGAAGTCCCGACGCGATTGCCGCATCGCGGATCGGGTGATCAGCAGGCCGGTGAGCAGCATGAAGATGCTGACGCCGACGAACGACAGGTGCAGGGTGAGGCCGGCACCGTCGACGAGAACGGTGTTGACGACGTCGATCATCCACCAGCCGCCGCCGATGTCGTCGAGCAGATAGAACGAGATGTGGGAGTACAACACCGCGAGGACGGCGATGACGCGGAGGAGGTCGGCACCGTCCATCTGGACTCGGGGCGCATCGACGGGCTGGGTGGCGGCGGACTCGTCGACCGTGTTCTGGCTCGGTCGGTCCCCATTCACACCCGCGAGTTTAGGTTCCGTTCATGTATTGGACCAATCCGCAGCCACTCCGCAACTGTTTCGTGATATTCGGAGCGGATTCACAGCCGAACAATTCGACTGTCTCGTTCACACGAATTTATTCCGAGAAAAGCATCTCGGTTACAACTGTTGCACTGGGGGTAGGAATGAGATTGGGTTGAACCCTACGAAAGATCCGCAGTAGGACGAACGTGCCCGCATCACATGATGGGTACGGCGTCGTTAGAGAAGGGAACCACGTGTCCGAGTACACCTTGCCCGACCTTGATTTCGATTACTCCGCCCTCGAGCCGCACATCTCGGGCGAGATCAACGAGCTTCACCATTCCAAGCACCACGCCACCTATGTCGCAGGCGCGAACACCGCGGTCGAAAAGCTCGCCGCAGCGCGTGACAACGAAGATCATGCAGCCATTTTCCTGCTGGAGAAGAACCTCGCGTTCCACCTCGGTGGCCACGTCAACCACTCCATCTGGTGGAAGAACCTCTCGCCCAACGGTGGCGACAAGCCCGAGGGTGAGCTCGCTGCTGCGATCGACGACCAGTTCGGTTCGTTCGACAAGTTCCGCGCACAGTTCACCGCTGCCGCCAACGGCCTGCAGGGCTCCGGCTGGGCAGTTCTGGGCTACGACTCGCTGGGCAAGAAGCTGCTCACCTTCCAGCTCTACGATCAGCAGGCCAACGTGCCGCTGGGCATCATCCCGCTGCTCCAGGTCGATATGTGGGAGCACGCCTTCTACCTGCAGTACAAGAACGTCAAGGCCGATTACGTGAAGGCGTTCTGGAACGTCGTCAACTGGGCCGACGTCCAGGCTCGTTTCGAGGCCGCAACGTCGAAGACCCCGGGTCTGATCTTCCCGTAACCGAAGAGATTGCCGACAAGTCGAGCAATCGCAGACAGGGCCACCGCAACGAATGCGGTGGCCCTGTCTCGTTTCGAATTCAGGCCAGGTCGGCTGCTGGGATCGGCCGAATCGAGGTGATTCCGTGGTCGGGCGTCGCGAAGGCCTCGGAGCGGCAGGTCGTTCTGCGCGGGGCCTCGGGACTCGGAGTCACGTGCACGTGCACAGAGCCCGTTGTCGTTGCGACGACGACGTCCGCGCCGCCGTCCGAGGATGTGGCCGCACTCGGACGTACGTCGTTGATTCCGGTCATGTCGTATTCGGTGCGCACGGCGTGTTCGGCGATCTGACCTGCGGTGTCGTCCGTGCACCGGCCGCGGTAGTTCTGCAGTGACAGCTGTCCGCGGTCGTGGCGGTCCACCACTGCCTGGGCATTCGCGGGTGTGAGGTTGCCGTAGTAGCTGCCCTCCGGCAGTGCCACCATTCCGGCTGCGAACCGGTCGCCGCCGAGGTGCGTCGATTCCCATACCCGCCCCTCCGGTCGATTCAGGGCAGCCGCGACGGGCCTACCGAACACCGCGCAGCACGGATCCTTCTTCCCGTGCGTGCACACCAGGTACAGCGGATGGTCGACAGATATCCCCAGGCCGGGCGGGGTATCGGTCGCAGCGGCTTCCAGCGGCAGATCGAGCACCCGGTCGACCGCGTCGACCGTGTACTGCTCCGCCCACGGGCCCGAACGGCCCGAATGAACGAGGAAGACGCGCCGCACGTCGGTCGAATCCCGTCGCCGCCGAGTGTCACGTACCAGCTGGGGACGTACCGAGGCCGCCGCACAGCGACGTGCAAGTTCGACGCCGATTCGACCCAGCGGCCCGTCCGGGCCCCACGGTTCCGGGCCCCAGGGGCCTCGATGTTCGATCAGCACCCAGCCGTCGGCCCGTGCTGCCGTTCCGCGCAACGATTCGTCTCGCTCTCGGGCAACCGCAGCGCAGCCGCCCCAGCGTTCGGATGTCGTCACCTCACCCACCGAGTTCGGAGGCGGTCTCCACCAACGCCTGTGCGGTGAGTACGTTGCCGAAGAGGTAGTCCTTGGACGGCAGTTCGGTCACCCGGGCATCGAGGCCGGTGAAGAGCGGGTTCTGCCGCAGTTGCGCCACGGCGTCCTCCGTACCCGCGTCGGTCAGCAGAACGATGTCGTCGGCGTCGAGCACGTCGATCAGCTCGGGACTGACGTCGACGGTCTGCACCTCGTCCGATCCGCGGTCTTGCTGCGCAGGGGCCCGGTAGCCCAGATCGGCGAGCACCGAGTAGGGAAACGAGCCGTCCTGCGTCATGTACCGAAGGGAGTCGGCTCGCACCCTGGCGATCGTCAAGGTGCTGCCCTCCCGCGGTGCCCGAGCTTGCGATTGGTCCACCGTGCGCCGATAGTCCGCCAGTAGGTTCTCGGCCTCGTCGCGCTGGTCGAAAACATCCGCCACCTGTTCGAGGGTTCTCTGCCACGACGCAGGCGTGTAGTCCACGACGACGGTCGGTGCGATCGGGGCGACGCGATCGAACAACTCGCGACTGTCCTCACCCTCCGTTCGCATCACGATCAGGTCCGGTTCGGCCGCCGTCAGCGCCTCGATGTCGATATCGGAGTCGGCGGATCCGATGTCCACCGGTTCGTCGGCGAGTCGGGCACGCACGACGGGCGCATAGTCACCGGTCAGCGGCGGCTTCACTGCCGCGACCGGCTGCACTCCCAGAGCCACGACCGCTTCCAGCGTGCGATCTCCGTCGAGCACGGCGACACGCTGCGGATCCACCGGAATGCTCGTCTCACCGAAGGCATGTTGCACGGTGCGGACGTCACCTGGGTTCTCCTGCGTGCTCGACGCGTCCGCGCTGCACGCGGTCACCGCGAAAGCCACGATGCAGGACGCGACCGCGACGCCGAGCCGCCCACCTCTTTCTCCGAATTTCATCGAAGAAGAGTATCCGGCGGCGATCCACCGCGGGGCGGCTACGTTTCGGCTGGCACTCTCCCCATCTTGTGTGCCAGCCGTTTTCGCGTCATCCTCTTCCTACCCAACGTCGTGTACCCGGCTTCGAGCCCTGTACCTGTCTGGGAGGAACGATCGAGATGGACGAGCGAGATCTCATCGGTGTTTCACCGTTTCATGCCGCCGGTCTGCTGCGCGGATTCGTGATCTCCGGCCGTTGGCCGGACACCACCAAGGAATGGGCGCAATTTCTGGCCCTCGCCGTGCGGGTGGCCTCGATGCCGGGCCTGTTGGCGACGTCGACGGTGTTCGGGGTGCGTGAGGAATTGCCCGACGACCCCGCGCCTGGGACGGTCGGGTTGGTCGTCGCCGAGGGGCCGGTGATAGGCGATTTCGCGTTGGCTCCCGGACGGTTCGCCGCGCATCAACCGGCCGCATTGCTGATGCTGCATCCGCCGTCGGAGACGACGCCGTCGCTCCCGGAGTGTGCGGGTGCGGCGTCCGGATGCGTTCTGCTCCCCGGCCTTCCGCACCTCGGGCTCGACCATCGGGCGGCCTGGGTCGAGGCCGAGTCCGACGGCACGGTGACCTCGATGGTCAGTCGGGTGGGTCTCGATCCCATCAGCGATCCCGATACCGCAGTTTTGGCGATGCTCCTCGCATCCTGACCGCTGTCCACACACGATTTTTCGGGAACCCAAACTTATTGGCGCATTGGACATTTCGTGTCGAGGCCCCTACAGTCGTGTGCAGCGAAGGGGAGTAGCCCCCAATCATCGTGTCGACATACTGGCCGCTTCTGCTGCCCGGCACGGTGAACCGGAGAGATTCGGTGGGCGAGACCTTCGGTCCGTTCGACGACCGAGGAGTCCGCTGTGCTGTCCGCATTACTGTTGAGTTTCGCTGTCATTTTCGTCGCCGAGCTGGGTGACAAGTCCCAGCTCATGGCCATGACGTTCGCCCTGCGTTACAAGTGGTACGTCGTCATCGGCGGCATCACCGTTGCCACCACCATCGTGCACCTGGTCTCGGTCGCCGTCGGCCACTTCCTCGGGGTGTCGATCCCCACCGAGCTGATCTCCATCGTCGGCGGCATCGCGTTCGTCATCTTCGGACTCTGGACGCTGCGCGGCGACTCCCTGTCCGACGACGAAGGCGCGAAAGCCTCCCGGGTCACCAAATCCGCGTTCCTTGCGATCGCGTCGGCGTTCTTCCTTGCCGAGCTCGGTGACAAGACGATGCTGGCCACCGTCACTCTCGCCGCCGACAACGACTGGGTGGGTGTGTGGATCGGCTCGACGATCGGCATGGTCGCAGCCGATGCACTCGCCATCGTGGTCGGCGCGGTACTCGGAAAGCACCTGCCGGAGCGCATGATCCAGTACGGCGCGGCCATTCTGTTCTTCGTCTTCGGTGCCGTCCTGTTCTTCGAGGGCCTGATGCCCGGCACCGCTGCCCCGTACATCGCTGCCGGGGCGGTCGTCGTGATCTCCGCCGTGGTCGTCGCCGTGTTCGTTCGGCGCTCCCGCTCCAGGGCAGCGCGGGAATCGGAGAAGCAGACCACCACCGAACGCGCCTGACCTTGGTTTACACTCCTCTCCCGGGAGGGGTGCATGGACAACGACCAGCAGGTGAGCAAGACCGACGCGGCGCACCATTCGACCGATCGGTTGATCAGAATCTTCGGCCGTTTCGTCGGTACCGGCTATCTCATCTATCTGCTTCTGCTGATCCCGAACATCGCACGGAGCAGCGAGGTGGTTCCCGGTTGGTGGACTCCGGTCACTGTTGCGGTCGTATTCGGCAGTGGTTTCGCGTTCGGGGCCATGACTTTTCATCCGAGTATCGCCGCCATCAGGATCGCCGGCTCGATCGCAGCATCGACGTTCCCGATCATGGCTCTGCTGTGGTGGGTGGCCTGGGACGGAACCACTTTCGACCAGGCCGGGACCTTTCTCTCGGTGTTTCCCGGCCTTGCGGCACTCGCGGCCGCCACGGTGTGGCACCCCGTCCCGGCGTTCGTCCACATGACCGTCAGCGTCGTTCTCGTGCAGCTCACCAATCACGCTGTCCGAGAACCCTTCCCCCGCAGCAACATCGTTGCGGAGATCTTCTTCGCAATGATGTTCTGCACGGTGTTCGTCGCCGCGACACTCGCCGCGGTACGTACCGGACGCATTCTCGACGCCACGATCTCGACCACACACGACGACGCAGCCCGGGCGGCCGCGGCCACCGCGCGTGAGGTCGAACGCGAACGGTTCGATGCGCTGATCCACGACGAGGTCATGTCGTCGCTGCTCGCCGTTGCCCGCCATGGCCGCACGCCGAGCCTGGCCCGTCAGGCCCGCTCGGCTCTGACGCATCTGGACGAGCTGACCACAGGCACCGTCTTCGAGACGTTCTCGGCCGACGAGGCTCTGGCTCAGCTTCGTTCTGCCGCAACAACGGTCGACGAGTCGATCGAATTCACCGTGAACGAGGGCGCGCCCGAGTTCACGGAGGCCTATCCGGCCGACACGGTACGAGCCATCGCTGCCGCACTGGCAGAAGCGCTCCGCAACAGTCGAATTCACGCCAGGGCATCGCACCGTTCGGTTGTCGTGGAGCTGGCCCCGTCGTCGATGCACATCACCGTGCAGGACGACGGCATCGGTTTCGATCGACGTTCGGTGCCGCCCCATCGACTCGGCGTCGCCGTCAGCATCGAGGGCCGGATGCGTCAGCTCGACGGCGGATCGGCCGAGATCGAATCCTCCGCCGCAGGCACCGTCGTGCGATTGGGCTGGAAGCGATGAACGGCCAGGACATCCGCGATCTGCTGTCGATGAAGTCGACGGCCGCCTATGCCGTCGCCGTGTTCTATGTCCTCGCGTGTGCGGTGTGCGCCACGGCGACGCTGGACGGGGTGTCGGCGGTATGGCCACCGTATGCAGCGGTTCTCGTGTTCGCCGGAGCCGTCGTCGTGTTGCTCGGTGCCCCAGGTGATCCGCTGGGGACACGCGCAACAGCTCTGCTGACCGTATCGGGTCCGGTCGCCGCATCGGCCGTCTTCGCCGTGCTGCCGGTTCCACTGACCGGAAGCCTGCAGACCTGGCCCCTGGGAATGTCGGTGGTGATCTACACCTTCATGTGCGTGCGCGGTCGCACCCTGGCCGCGTGGCTCGGGCTGGCACTGACCATGTCCGTGGCCATCGGGTGGGCGGCGATGACGGGTCAAGGATTTCTGTACGGGCTCTCGTTCAGCGCCATCAACATCGCGCCGCTGTTGATGTCGACGTTCTTCGCGTTCACCATCCGTCCGCTGGCCGCAGCCATTTTCGCGCTGCGCACCCAGTCGACGGTGCGTATCGCGTCTCGGGCCGCTGCGGCGGCCGTGCTCGAGGAACGCGACGCTCGCCTGGCCAGTCTCGACGCGTTGGCCCGTCCGTTGCTGCAGCGGATCGCCGACGGTCCCGATCCCACCGACGAGGAAGTCCTCGCGTGTCGGCTGCTCGAAGCCGAACTTCGCGACACCCTGCGCGCCCGCGGTCTGGTTCGGCCCGACCTCGCTCGCGCCGCCAGGTCTGCGCGGGCCCGCGGGGTGGAGGTGATGATGCTCGACGACCGATCCCCGAACGCATTGGACGACGTCGTCCGAGAACGCATCGTGACCGCTGCGTCGAGTGCGCTCGATGCCGCCGAAGCGGGCGCGGTGACGGTCCGGCTCCTGCCTCCTGGCCGCCCCGTGGCGGCGACGATTCTGCTCGACGACCTGGGCGAGGGTGCGCACCGAGTCGAGTACGACCACTCCGGTCACATCCGGCGGTGATGGATCTTCGGTGCCCGACGGCACATGAGGTCCCCCGCCGGTTATGGTGCAGAACGACCACGAGGTCGCTGCCTGTGCCGCGGCCCGTCACTGTGAGCGAAGGGGATAGTACGACGTGGAGATTTCAGGAACAGCAGCACTTGTCACCGGCGGGGCATCGGGCCTCGGAGCCGCTACGGCAGCGCGTCTGGCCGCCGCGGGCGTCACCGTGTTCGGGCTCGATCTGCCGCAGTCCATCGAGCGTGCCGGAGACAGCGTCCCGGCCGGGGTGACACTGCTCCCCGCGGACGTCACCAGCGAAGCCGAGGTCGAGGCCGCGCTGGACACCATCGTCGCATCCGGTGTGCCCCTGCGCATCGTCGTCAACTGCGCAGGCGTGGGCTGGGCGGGCCGCATCCTGTCCAAGAAGGGACCGCACGATCTCGAGCTGTTCCGCACCGTCATCACCATCAACCTGCTCGGCACGTTCAACGTGATGCGGCTGGCCGCGAACCGGATGCAGTCGCAGTCCACCGTCGACGATGCGGGCCAGCGCGGCGTCGTCATCAACACCGCGTCGGTCGCGGCCTTCGAGGGCCAGATCGGCCAGATCGCGTACACCGCCTCCAAGGGCGGCGTGCACGCGATGACCATCACCGCAGCTCGCGACCTGGCCCAGGTCGGCATCCGCGTCAATACGATCGCGCCCGGCATCGTCGACACCCCGATGCTGGCCGGCGTCACCGAGGAATACCGTCAGGGCCTCGAGGCCTCGGTACCGTTCCCCTCGCGTCTCGCGCAGCCCACCGAGTACGCGCAGTTGGTCCAGATGATCGCCGAGCACGACTACCTCAACGGCGAAACCATCCGCATGGACGGCGCGATCCGCATGGCACCGCGTTAACCACTGACCACTCCGAGTGGCCCCGCCGATCGAGGCGGGGTCACGCGCGAGCGCGCAGGTCCGCCACCGTTGGGATCTCCTTCTCCGCGCGGTCGGACATCCACTCGCGCAACACTTTCGTCGCCAGAACATCGTCCTCGTTGTAGACGAGCAGTCGCTCGCGCTGCGTGTGGTCGGGCTCCGCGTCGTATCCGACGGCTTCCCGATACCACCCCATCGACGCCTCGCCGCCGGCCTCGTCGTCACGCCACGCGAATCCCGCGACGGGCGCAATCTTCTTCAGTCCCTTGCCGTTCGGGCAGATGAACTGATCGCTCACCGCCTGGTAGATGTCCACCCACTGCTCGCTGTCGATGAACTCGCGAATCTGCGCCTCGGTGGGAACTCCGGGGACGTCCGCGAATCGACGAGCCGAGTCGAGCAGCCACTTGTCTTCCGCTTGACGCGAATAGCAGTACGCGGCAAAGGTTTTGCCGCGCGCGGCGGCATCGGCCCTGGTGTCCATCAACCAGTTCCAGAACACGGCGAACGAGCGGCCCTCGTCCACGGTCGGCAGTGGGTCCCAGGTGACGAAACCGCGATACGTCGGCGGCGGCCCGCCTGCCTCGGTGAGCAGCGTGCCCCACAGGTATGCGCCGTGTTCCTGGTAGCTCTCCATGTCCACGTCCACCTCGACGTCGGCGCGGTGCACCGTGACGGTCTCCGAGCGCCGCAGCAACGGCACGTCGGCTCGCCAGGCCAGCGCCGCGGACACGGCGTCGTCGAAGTTTCCGAAGGGCCATTCCTCGGGAGCCGGGCCGGTCCACTGCGCCAACTCGTCGATGGTTCGTACACCGGCACTGCGCAGCACATCGGCGCGAGAGCCCGACGCGACCAGCGAGACGTCATGAACGGCCTCGAGTTGCGGCTTACAGTCGAACCACCACGAACACGAACGACATTCACTGACCTGGGATGGAACGGTGAACGCGGCGCCCTGGGCAACCGAGAGCCGGTCTGCGAAGCGGGTGTCGTATTCATCGAGGACCGTGGTGAGATCGTGCACCAGCATGCATTCGCCTTTGTAGCCCACTGCGCCGCCGACGGGTGTTGCCGTGGCCAGGCCCTCGTGCGCCAGCATGCGATACAGGTGGGCGAGACGGAGCTGGTCGCGTAGCTGACTGCGCACCTTGCGGGTCTCGTCGATCGCCGGTGACCAGTGGTCGAGTGGGGAGGTGCGCGCGCCGCGGCCGGGGTCGGTGACCTTGTGGTTGACCACGATCACCGGGATGTACCCGCCCGCCGCGTCGCGGACGAGTAGCTCGCTGCGACCGCGTCGGCCGGTATCGCGTTCGAGGGGCAGTACCGCGTTCCAGATGCGTTCCACTCCGGCCCGACAGGCGGCGACGGTGGCGTCGGCTGCGTCTCGGGCAGTGGGTTCGTCGATCTCGGTCCACAGCGTCGGATCGTCCACGGCCAACTGCGCGCGGACGTTCTCGCGGTGAGCCTGAGCTGCTTCTCGGCGCTGCCGTACCCCTGGGTTCTCGGGTTCACCGCGTAGCAACGATCCGTACGCGGTATCGAGATAGAGCCGATGCCTGCACCGCGTCAACGATCCGGCGTCGAGCAACACGGGCGCTGCTTCTCGTTGACCGTTCACACTGCTAGACACTAGGTCAGCCCTCCGACAGCCCGCGACCGTCGACTGCCTTAGGGTGGGGGTAACGCACTGTTCCCGCCTAGCAGCACACGTCAGGAGCCTTTTCGATGGGTTTGTTCCGCAAGCGTAAGGGTCGAGCCACTCGCAAGGCAGAGGCCAAGGCGCTCAAGCACAAGGCAACACTCGAAGCGAAGCTGGGCGCGAAGAACGAGCGCAAGCAGTTGAAGTCGATCGCCAAGGCGCAGCGCAAGCTCAGCGCAGTGGAAGCGAAGTCCCAGAAGAACGTCGAGAAGGCCCAGGTTTCTGCTCTGAAGGCCCAGCAGAAGGCTGCCGTGCAGGGAACGCTGAGCGTGGCTCAGATCCGCAAGTACCTCGGCATCGCTCGGCTGCTGATTCCGGTGTTGGCCCCCATCCTCTACCGCGGTGCGACCGTCGTTCGCGCGCAGCTCGACAGCCGCAAGGCGCAGCAGCTCGGTGTCGCTCCCGATCAGCTCAGCGAGTACACCGGCCACGGCGGCAAGCTCAGCGCCCGCATTGCCGGAGCCGAGAAGTCGCTGAGCACCATCGGTGCGCGCCACTCCGATCCAGAGACCAAGAGCTTCGGTGCCGCAATCAGCGAGCGTCTGGACGATCTGACCACCGCTGTCCGCGCATCCGAGCAGATGCCGCCCGCTCGCCGCAAGACCGCACACGCCGCCATCTCCGCAGAGCTGGACGGCATCGAGGCCGATCTGCTCGCCCGTCTCGGCGTGCGCTGACCCTCTGAACAACCGATGACCGACAGCTCTGCCGCCCCGCTTCGCGGCGGAGCTGTCGGTATCGTCACCGCGACGCTCGCGGTGGCCGCACACGGCATGGCCGGCGGCGGCTGGGCCGACGGTTCCGCACTCGCACTGCTGATCGTCGTCAGCATCGGAATCGGTGCCATGACGGCGCTACCCAAGCGTTCGACCGTTCTGCTGCTCCCGGCTCTGCTGGCCGGCCAACTCGTCGCCCACATCGCGCTGAGCCTCGGCGGCACCGCAGAGATGCACAACCACTCACTGTTGCCCAGCACCGCGATGATCGCCTTCCACGCGGCCGCCTCGGTCGTCGCCGGACTCACGATCGCCGCAGCCGAGCGCCTCTACGGCCCGATCACGTCCATCGTCCGAGCGGTTCTCGCGCTCCTCACTCCCCTGCCCGACGGTTCCGCCGTCGGTCGCGTGTCCATGTCCGTCGCAGTTCCGTCGGTGGACGGCACTGCGCTGAACTGGGTCATCTCTCGCCGCGGGCCCCCGGTGTCTCGGTTCTGACCGACATCCTTTTCCCGCACATCTCTGCACAGAAATGACCCAACCCATGAAGAGCTCTCTTTCCCGTGCCCTGTTCGTCTCAGGAGCCACCGTCGGCGCGTTGCTGATCGGCGCAGGCGCAGCGTCCGCACACGTCGTCGTCTCCGCTCCCGACGCCGCACAGGGCGGCTACTCGGTGCTGACGTTCCGCGTTCCCACCGAGTCCGACACCGCCTCGACCAGCTCGGTCAAGGTGACCCTCCCCGGCCTCAATTCGGCTCGTACGCAGCCCGTTCCGGGCTGGACCTCCACCGTCGAGAAGGACTCAGCCGATCTCGCGGTGTCGGTGACGTGGACGGCGAACCCCGGTTCCGAGGTCGGGCCGGGCCAGTTCCAGCAGTTCCTGCTCTCCGCGGGCCCGCTGCCCGAGCAGGAGAGCGTCTCGTTCCCGGCCACCCAGACCTACACCGACGGTGAGGTCGTGAACTGGGACGAGCCGATGACCGAGGACGGTAGCGAGCCCGAACTGCCCGCTCCCACTCTGACTCTCGCCGCAGCGAGCAGTGATGCGCACGGCAGCGCCCACACCGAGACCACCGCAACGGCCGAGGCGTCGCAGACGTCGTCGGAGGACAACACCGCCCGCTGGCTCGCCGGCGTCGGGCTCGTGCTCGGTGCCGTCGGAGCAGGTCTGGGCATCGGCGCGACGATCCGGGCGCGGCGCTCGTGAGGTCGCTCGTCGTTTCCACGAAGGCAGTGGTCGTCTCGGCCCTCGCACTGCTGATGCTGTTGCTCGCCGCACCGATCGCCTCGGCGCATTCGCAGGTCACCGGGTACAGCCCGGCCGACGGCTCGTCCCTGGACTCGTCTCCGGCGACGGCGTCGGTGACGTTCAACGAGGTACCGCAGTCGCAGTTCGCCACGCTCAACGTCGTCGGGCCCGACGGCAACATCTGGTCCGAGGGCGATGCACGCATCGAAGGCCAGAGCGTCGTCGTCGACGTCGGTGAACTGGGACCGATCGGCGAGTACACCCTCGCGTATCGCATCACCTCGGCCGACGGCCACCCCGTGAGCGGCACTGCGACGTTCACGCTGACGCAGGAGGGTTCGGGAACTCCCGGGGCACCGGCGGACGCGTCGAGCAGCTCCGAGGAGTCCGAGAACTCGTTCCTCGGCGGCTACGGTCGGATCGCGCTGATCGCAGTGGCGGTTCTGGCTTTCGCCGGGGCATTGGCATTCGCCCTGCGTAAGCCGAAAGAACTGCGCAAGCCGAAGAACCAGAAGTAGTACCGACGTGGCTGCGGTGGGCGAGAGAAGCGTTCGGCTGGTACTCGCCGCCGCAGCTGCGGCGTTACTGGGGGTCGCGGCGGCGTTCGCGCTGGCGTACCCCACCTTTCCCGGTGGGTCGTCGTGGCTACGGGTGATCGCGGTGGCGTCGGGCTCGGTGGTGTTGGGGTTCGGGGTTCTCGCTGTCCTGGACGGCAATTCCAATTCCCGACGTCCGGCCGTCGACTCGCTGGTGATGTGGCGCGCGATCGGTTATCTGGCAGGACTGTGGGCGGTGGCCGAGTTCGTTCTGTTGGCCGCTGCGGCGGCCGATTCTGCCGGGCGTACGCCACTGACGTTGTCGCCGAGTGCTTTCGCCACATTCGCCACCTCCATCTCCGTGGGTCGTCTGGGGACGGCGACGGTGATCCTGGCGCTCACCCTCTGCGCCATCGGGGTGGCCGGGTATCGGTCGGGGGCCAGCTGGTCTCCGACTCCGGTGATCGTGCTGGCGTCCCTTGCACTGGTCGCTCGGCCGATCACCGGGCACATGTCGCAGTTCGCGTTCGGCTCCTTTGCCGTTGCCGTGCACGTGCTGTGCGCGTCGGTGTGGCTCGGTGTACTGGGTGCGATGGCGTTGAGTCTGCGGAGCAGATCGGCGTGGGCGACGCTGTTGCCGGTCTATTCGCGAGTCGCGTTCTGGTGCGTCGTCGGGGTTGCCATCACCGGGGTGTTGGACGCGGTCCTGAAGCTCGACAGCCTCACGGCGGTGGTCGAGACCGGTTACGGCCGAATCGTTCTCGCCAAGGTTCTCGCCACGGTGATCCTGATCGCGTCGGCCCACCGGATCCGTGGGACGTGGTTGCCGACCGTCGCCGCACACCGATCCACGGTGGAGCACTCGGTGGGGCGAGCGGCTGCGCACGTCTGCCTGCTGGCGGTGGCATTCGGCTTGGCCGCGGCGCTGGCGACCACTGCCTGAGTCGGCAGCAGGCACAACCTTGTCGGAGCGCTGTACTAGCCTGAGTACATGCCGAAGTTGACTGTGGTGCCGGGTGGTTCTTCGGCACCTGCGCTCGGTCGCATCCATACTGTCGCGGAGTTCTTCGCCGGTATCGGCTTGGTGCGAATGGGCCTGGAGCAGGCCGGCTTCGAGGTCTCGTGGGCCAACGACATCGAGCGCGACAAGCACCATATGTATCGCCAGCACTTCGGTGACGATGCCGGCCATTTTCAACTCGGCGATGTTGCCCGCACCCGGGGAGACGACCTGCCCGACGGTTTGTCGTTGGCGTGGGCGTCGTTTCCGTGCACCGACTTGTCGTTGGCCGGCGGCCGCGCTGGTCTGGCGGGCAAGAATTCCTCGACGTTCCGGCATTTCACGCGGGTGTTGAGCGAGCTCGGTGATGCCCGACCCGAGGTGGTGGCGCTGGAGAACGTCGTCGGGCTGGCGACCAGTCACGGCGGCGACGATCTGGCCGCAGCGGTCCGGGAACTCAACGAGCTCGGCTATTCGGTGGATGTCCTCACCATCGATGCTCGACGCTTCGTTCCGCAGTCGCGTCCGCGTCTGTTCTTGATCGGTGCGCAGAATCCCCCCGAGGATGCGCGCGATCCCAACAGTGAGCTTCGGCCGGATTGGTTGCAGGCGGTGTACGGCGATTCGACGTTGCTGACCCACCGGGCTCCGCTGCCGAGTCCGCCGATTCCGTTGACCAGCGGTCTGGGAGATCTGGTCGAGCGCATGGACTACCGTGACGAGCGGTGGTGGGATACAGCCCGCACTGCGGCGTTCGTGCAGTCGTTGTCGCCGATTCAGTTGCAGCGCATCGAGATTCTGAAGAAGGCCCGCAAGGTCAGCTACCGCACCGCATACCGTCGCACCCGCAACGGCGTCGCCGTCTGGGAGGCTCGCCCCGACGACATCTCCGGTTGCCTCCGCACCGCCCGCGGCGGTTCGTCGAAGCAGGCGGTGGTCAAGATGGGCAACGGCCGGTTGCAGGTGCGCTGGATGACGCCACTCGAATACGCTCGCCTGATGGGTGCGGGCGAGTACACACTCGACGGTCTGCGAAACAACCAGGCGCTCTTCGGGTTCGGGGATGCGGTATGCGTTCCCGTGGTCGCCTGGTTGGCCGAGCACTACCTGATGCCACTGGTCACCGGGACGCTGAACTCATCGAATACGGCTGCGGCGCATGTCAAGTCACGGTAAGTCCTCGCTACGGTCGTCTGCCATCGCGCCGCGCAAGAGCACACTTCCCGCGGACGATGTGCAGTCCTTTCGCACGGCTCTGCGAGAAGTGCTGAGCGAGAGGGACGATCAAGGCAGGGTGTGGTCAGCGGCCAAGTGGGGCGTGTACGCGTTCTACGACTACGACGGTGAGCCGATCTACGTGGGGCAGACCAAGGAGAAGCTCAGCGTTCGGGTGCAGCGTCACCTGACGAACCAGCGAACCGACGCCGTCGCGATGCGGGTGCTCGACGTCTTCGAGGTCGCGGAGATCGAGATCTGGCCGCTGTGGCAGTACGAGGATCTCAAGAAGTCCGACGGCGCAGAACAATTCCGCGCAGCCGAGCGTGATCTGAATGCGCACGAGTACACGGCGTACCTCAAGGCCATCGACAAGTCGCGGCACAAGGCGATCCTGAACGAGAAGATCCCACCGGTCTCGGAGTCCATCGCACTTCCCGCATCGCTGCGTCGGTCCCTGATCTCCGAGCAGACCCGCCGCGAGCGCGGCCATCCCGACATTCGCATCGCCCGCCGCGCCGAAACCATCTCGCGGCTGGCTGCAGTGACTCGCGAACGCGGCGAGGTCTCCGAGGGTCTACGACGCGTCCTGGTGGTCCAGGCCGTGCGCCTGGCCTACCTGTCGGCCGAGCGACTCGCCTTCGTCGAAGGACATCCCATCCCCGATCCCGCCGCGATCGACGTCACCGCACTGGTGGGTTCGGTGCTGCACGAGCGCGACTCCGGCGCTGATTCCGACGGCGCGCACGACACGGAAGAAGAACTCGACCTCTTCAGCTAGACCCGAGGTATCGACGGAGCACTCGTCTCACGTCGCCATCCTCCGCAGACGTGCGTCGTAGGAGGTTGTCCAATACGAAGCCATCGAGTGCCGTTCCGAGTTCTGCAGCGTCGTCTGACGTAAGACCTTGTTCGGCAAGCGCAACGATCAATATCTCGCGGCCACGGACAAGTTCTATCGCAAGCTCGTCGTCGTGAAAGGACGCGACCATGAGTTCGTAGCGCGCGCGAGTGCGGCCCAACTCATGCCCCAACCAGCGTGCAATCTGCTCGTCCAGTGTTTCGTCGCGCTGAGGGAGGTCACTCTCGAGCAAATGACGAACCATGGCCAACACCAGGCCACGCTGGTTGACGAAATGGTGGCGAGCGCTGCCATGAGGCACTTCGGCTTCGTCCTCTACCCCACGCATTGACCAACCTCGAAACCCGACACGTCCGAGCAACTCCAGCCCAGCGTCGAGTAAGGCATTGCGGGTCGACTTCTCCACAAGGAGAAGCTACCGTAAGTGAACTTCTCCATGCGGAGAAGTCGGGATTCGTCCGGAATAGGAGGCCCGCGTGGTCATAGTCTTCGACGTCTTACTCGTGCTGTGCGTTGGGCTCACAGCGTGGTTCGCGGTGTACGTCGTCCATCGACTCACATCTGACGAGTAGTTGGACGGTCGGCCGCGACCCCACTCTCACGAGAGCTCCACAACATGCACGGCACTCGGGAGCTATACGCAGCACGTTCTCCACGCTGCCGCGCGAATTGCGAAAGAGGAACCGGCGTACGCCCACACCTCATTGGTGAGCGGGTTCGGTGCTGCACGAGCGCAGTGACGACGGTCCCGACAACGCACCCGAGGACGAGCCCGAGGACGACGGCGAGCTGGACCTGTTCAGCGATTACTGACGAAAGTAGGCTCGCCTCGTGCCGCTTCCCCCTCACGTTGCCGATCTCACCAGCATCGACTTGCTGCTGTCGGTGGCCGAGCTCGGCAGCATCGGGCGAGCGGGTAGAGCCCACGGCATGTCGCAGCCAGCGGCCAGTGCACGTATTCGTGCGTTGGAAAGACGCGTCGGCGCGCCGTTGCTGACACGGGGCGCACGCGGAACGGTGCTGACCGAACTCGGTGAGCTCGTCGCAAGTTGGGCCGCGCCGGTCGTTCGGTCCGCCGAGGACTTGGCGACGGCCGTCGCCACGTTGCACGCCGAACGCATCGGCCATGTGCAGATTGCCGCGAGTCAGACTGTCGCAGAGTATCTTCTACCGCGATGGCTGGTCACGCTGCACACACTTCTCCCCCACATCGTTCCGACGCTGAGTTCGGGCAATTCGAAGGTGGTCGCCGAGAAGGTGCTTGCCGGTGCCGCCGACCTCGGTTTCATCGAAAGTCCCAGTATCCCTGCAGCTCTGGACCACCGGACCGTTGCCACCGACGAACTTCTGCTCGTGGTGGCACCGGACCACTCCTGGGCCGTCACCGCGCCGTCGGCCGCCGAGATCGTCGCCACCGCACTGGTGACGCGGGAGGCCGGGTCGGGGACGCGCTCGGCCTACGAAAGCGCCTTGGCTGCAGCGGGTCTCGGGCAACCGATGTCGCCGCTCCTCGAGGTCTCCTCGACGACGGCGATCAAGTCCGCGGTCGGGGCAGGAATCGGCGGAGCCGTTCTGAGCTCACTGGCCGTCGCCCCCGAATTGGCCGCCGGCACTCTGGTCCGCGTACCGATCCCCGGACTGACCCTGCGCCGTGAACTGCGGGCGATCTGGCCGTCCGGCCGCGCGCCGAGTGGTCCGGCCGCGGAGTTGCTCACCGTGGCGGCGAAGACTCACCCGTAGCCATAGCCCTGGGTTATGGCTGGTGGGCGAACTGCTGCCTACCGAGGGGGCACGGCACCGCGCAGGCTGAACACATGACCGTGACAGCTCCTACCCGCGTGGTGCGCCACCAGCCCTTCGAGCACATCACCCCCAACTGGTTCGCTGCGGTGATGGGGACCGGCATCGTGGCCACCGCGGCCGCCACGTTGCCGGTGCAGTTTCCCGCACTGCATGTCTTCGCCGTTGCGGTGTGGGTGATCGCAGCTACCGCGCTGATCGTGATCGGTGCGGCCTTCGCGCGGCACTGGATCGGGCATCGCGACCGAGCCGTCGCCTATGCCCGGCACCCGGTGATGGTGCAGTTCTACGGGGCTCCGCCCATGGCGATGCTCACCGTCGGCGCGGGTGCAGGTCTCCTCGGAGCGGACCTGCTCGGATCCACTGCGGCCACAACGCTGTTCGCCGGCCTGTGGATCACCGGGACGATCACCGGTCTGCTCACCAGCGTCGTCGTTCCGTATCGAATGATCACCGCGTCCGATCATCGCGAGGTTGCCGCTCTGCCCGCGTGGCTGATGCCCGTGGTGCCGCCGATGGTCTCGGCCTCGACCGGGGCTTTGCTGCTTCCGCACCTACCCGAGGGCCAGTGGCGGCTGGCGTTGCTGTGCGCCTGCTACGCGATGTTCGGTCTGTCGCTGATCGTCGGGATGATCACGCTGACTCTGATCTACGGGCGTCTGCTGCACGGCGGTCTACCGCCCGTCGACGCGGCTCCGACCGTGTGGATCATGCTGGGACTCATCGGTCAGTCGATCACGGCGGCGAACTTGCTCGGCACCGATGCATCGATGGTGTTCACCGGTGCACAGTCGTCGATCGCCGTCGGACTCCACGTTGTCGGCATCGGCTACGGGTTGATCATGGGCGGCTTCGGAATGTTGATGTTCGCGCTCGCAACGGCTCTCACCGTGCACGCGGCGCGCAGGAACCTGGGGTTCTCGCTGACGTGGTGGTCGTTCACCTTTCCCGTCGGCACCTGTGTCACCGGAGCGACTGCGCTGGGGCAGGCACTGAACTTCGGTGCGGTGCAGGCTCTGGCCGTTGCCCTGTACGTCCTACTGCTCGCCGCCTGGTTCACCGTGGCCACCCGCACTCTTCGCGGCGTCCGGCGCGGAGAGTTGCTGTATCCGGGTCACAGGTGAGAAAGAACGTTCACCACGTTGCCGCCGGAGTCGCGAAAGAAGAATCGGCGCACGCCCCACTCTTCGTTGGTGATCTCGTAGACGATCTCGAGTTCGGCGTCCATCGCTGCCCGGTACGCCGCGTCCACGTCGTCCACCTCGATCGACGCGGATGGATTGACCGGTCCGGTGGGATCGGTGGTGATCAGGCTGAGCTGCGCCGCACTGTCACCCGACGGCGCGAGCGTGGCGATCCAACCGTGATTCATCACCACCTCCATGCCGGTGACCTGGACGTACTTGTCCAGCGCCGCATCGAGATCGGTGACCGTGAGCAATGGCATCGCGCGCACAACGTCCATGCCCGGACTGTATCGCCGAAAACGTCCCCGCGGGGACGTTCGTTCTCCGCACCGACCGACTGAGTCGTTCACCCCGACGACATGTGCAGTTCCCGCAACACCTGCCTGCCGGTCGATTCGGGTCGGAAGCATGAGCAACTTCCGTGCTCGATGCCTCCAGGAGATGTACCAAGTGAACACTGTTCGTCGCGTTGCCACCGGTGGAATCCTCGGTCTCGCCGCCCTCGCCCTTGCGTCCTGCTCAGAGCCCGCGGCTCCCGAGGCCGGTGGAAACGGCGACGGGGCCAGCGGCACTCTCACGGTGTACACCTCGGAGCCGCAGGCGAAGATCGACGCTCTCAATGCCGAGTTCACCGCGGAGAACCCCGGCATCGACGTACAGGTGTTCCGCGCGGGCACCGGCGATCTCAACGCGCGCATCGCGTCGGAGCGGCAGACCGGTTCCATCGGTGCGGACGTTCTGCTCGCTGCGGACGCCCCCACGTTCGAGAAGTACAAGGCCGACGACCTCCTCCTGCAGTACACCCCTGCCGACGTCGACGCGCTCGATCCCAACGTCGTCGATCCCGACGGCTACTACGTCGGTACCCGCATCATCCCGACGGTCATCGCGTACAACACCGGCACGGTGTCGGCGCCCCCGACGTCGTGGAAGGAACTGGCCGATCCCCAGTACAAGGGCCGGATCACGCTGCCCAATCCCGATGTGTCCGGCGCGGCCGCCTTCAACACCGCCGTCTGGCTGGGCCAGGACGACCTCGGCCTGCCGTGGCTCACCGACCTCGTCGCCAACGAACCCGTGGTCGCCGAGAGCAACGGCCCCGTCGCGCAGGCCGTCGCCGCCGGTACTCAGCCCGTCGGCATCGTCGTCGACTACCTGGTGCGCGAGCTGGCCGACAAGGGCTCGCCCATCGCCGCGTCGTACCCCACCGACGGCGTTCCGTACATCTCCCAGCCCGCCGGGATCTTCGCGGATTCCGCCAATCCCGGAGCGGCCCAGAAGTACGTGGACTTTCTGGTCAGCAAGCGCGGTCAGGAAATCGCTGTGGAGCAGCAGTACCTGCCCGTCCGGTCCGATGTCGGCACGCCGGAGGGCACACCCCCGCTCGACGAGATCGAACTGCTGAACCCGGATCTCGCCACCATCACTGCCTCACAGCCCGATGCCGTCGCCACGTTCAACGATCTTCTTGGCTGACCGCGTCACCTGGGTACGCGCGGGCCTGTGGCCGGCCGTACTGGCCCTGATCGGTGCACCGCTGGCCGCCGTGGTCTCGATCGGATTGGGCGGCAACCACATACAGGAGCTGCTCGACGGCGGAATCGCGTCGGCTGCGGCCAACAGCATCGTGTCGGCAGGCCTGTCCGCGGCCGCGGCGGTGGCCATCTCGACCGTCATGGCCCTCGTTCTCGATCGCACCGACCTGCCGGGCCGGTCGGTGCTGCGCCTGATTCTGCTCAGCCCCTTGCTTATTCCGCCGTTCGTCGGCGCAATCGCCTGGACGGGTCTGCTGGGCCCGAGCGGAATCATCAACTCGTTCTGGAACGAGACGTTCGGCGGCGGTCCGCTGTGGAACATCTACGGCGGCGACGGGGTGATCTTCTTGCTCACGGTCCACTCGTACCCGCTTGCGTACCTGATCATTTCGGCGGCGCTCCGACGCGTACCGGGCGACCTGGAACAGGCGGCCCGCATTGCCGGAGCATCTCCGTTCCGGGCCATGCGCGACGTGACGCTGCCGCTGCTGCGTCCGGCCCTGCTGGCGTCACTGACGTTGACGGCCGTATCCAATCTCGCAGACTTCGGCATACCGGCTCTGATCGGATTGCCCGAGCGCTACGTCACGCTCTCGACCATGGTGTACCGATACATTCAGTCGGGCACCGTCGATCGCCCCCTCGAGGTGGTCTCGACCATCGGCATCGGACTCCTCGCACTCGCCGTGGTCGCAGTAGCGATCGATCGCATTCTCGGCCGCCGATCGATTCAACTGGACAGCGCGGTCACTGCCCCGCAGCTACTTCCGCTGGGTCGCAGTCGAATTCCCGCAGGAATCGTTGCCTGGCTCATCGGGCTGGCTCTGACGGTGTTGCCGATCCTGGCGTTGGCCACGCAGGCGTTGCTGCCGGCTCCCGGCGTACCACTCACCTGGAGCAACCTGACCCTGCAGAGCATCGAGAGCGCGGTCACCGCACCGGGAACGCTGGTCGGTATCCAGAACTCGGTGACCCTGGCTCTCGGGGCCGCTGTGGTGTGCGGATTCCTCGGCTTGGCCATCGGCGTGCTCACCACCCGCACTCGTTCCCGCGACAACGTCGGCCTGGATCTGGCAGCGATGCTGCCGCAGGCGATTCCCGGCCTCGTCATCGCGGTCGGCTGGTTGATCATCGGCCGGTACACCGGCCTGTTCGACACGAAGTGGGTCATCCTGTGCGCCTACGTGATGGCGTTCCTTGCGATCGTCGTCCAAGCTGTCCGCGCACCCTTGAGTTCCACTCCGACAGCCCTCGAAGAGGTCGCCAGATCCTCCGGCGCGTCGCACCTTCGATCACTGTGGGACGTGCCGTGGAAGATGGCCATCCCGGCTGCGATCACCGGCGCGGTACTCGTCGCCCTCACTGCGGTGCGCGAGCTGACCATGTCGGTGCTCCTCGTCGCCCCGGGCACACAGACCCTCGGCGTATCCATCTTCAACCTGCAGCAAGCCGGCGACTACAACGCCGCATCCGCCCTGTCCCTACTCGTCGCGCTCGTGGGATTCGCAGGCCTCGGCCTCGTCGCATCCACTCGAGCCGGACGCACGTAGCTCCGACGCCGAGAAGAAGGAATCGATGTCCGCCATCACGATCGAGCAGCTCGGCCTCCGATACCCCGACGGCACAATCGGTTTGGAGGGCATCGACCTGGAGATCGCCGACGGCGAGTTCGTTGCGCTCGTCGGACCGTCGGGCTCCGGCAAGACCACACTGCTGCGTACCGTCGCCGGCTTCCTGACGCCGACCGCCGGTTCGATCGCCATCGGCCCCGATGTGGTTGCAAGCGAGCACCTCTCGACGCCTCCCGAGTCGCGCAAGCTCGGCATGGTGTTTCAGCAGCACGCGCTGTGGCCGCACCGCAGCGTCGGGCGGAACGTCTCGTACCCACTCGAACTGGCCAAGGTCACCAAGACCGAACGCGAGAAGAAGGTCGCCGACGTGCTCGAACTCGTCGGGCTGCCCGGGCTCGAGAAGCGGGATCCGTCGACGTTGTCCGGTGGCCAGCGACAACGCGTCGCACTCGCGCGCGCCCTCGTCTCGTCGCCGCGGGCGCTGCTGCTCGACGAGGCGCTGTCTGCGCTGGACGAGCCCCTGCGTGATCGTCTTCGTCTCGAACTGCGCGCGCTGACGCGGGCCGCGAACCTGACCGTCCTGCACGTGACCCACGACCGCACCGAGGCCCTTGCCCTCGCCGACCGGGTGGTCGTCCTCGATCAGGGCGCCATCGCGCAGACAGGTACGCCCGAGGACGTGGTGCGCGCTCCGGCATCGGCGTTCGTCGCCAAATTCCTCTCCGACGCCACCCTCGTGGACGGGACCGTCGCAGACGGCACCTTCACCTCCGGCTCCCTCACACTCGCCGCGGAGGGCTCCGGACCCGGGACGCTCGCAATCCTGCCGACCGACATCGAGATCGTGCCCGACGGCGACGTCAGCGGCACCGTGACCTCCTCACTGTTCGGACGTGATGCCAGCGATGTGCTGGTTCGCTCCGGCGATGTGGACTTCCGATGCTCGGTGCGCGGGCCGCGGCCGCAGGTGGGCGAGACCGTTGCGCTGAGCGTCCGGCGGTCGTTCTTCTACCCTCGCTAGCCACCCTCGGCCGCGGATCGGCTCCCCAGTTTCGGATTTCCGACTGCGATCGGAGGCAGGAATCCATATCCGGGGAGCCGATCCCCTAGACGGATCCACCCTGGCCCCAGCAGCACCGAACCTGTGACCCACCAGACAGGAATAATGTTTGCTTAGCGCATGTATGTATATATATGGTTGCAGACAGCAAGTAAATAGGAATCGACGTTGGAGCACTCATGGCAGTTCAATCCACGACAGCGGAGTCGTTGGTCGAAGAGGTCTTTCTCTTCGGGCGCACGCTGAAGCGGGCCGTGACCACCGGAGTCGAGGATTCACCCCTGCCGCAGGCCCTGACCGGAGTTCTGTCCATCCTGGCGACCGAGGGCGAATGCAGACAGACCGACCTGGCCAGCAGGCTCTGCGTCAGTCAGTCCGCCCTCAGCCGGCAGATCGCAGACCTCGTCGACCTCGGCTACATCGATCGGCATCCGGATCCCGACGACAGACGTGCGTCTCGGGTCTGTGTGTCGGACGTGGGCCAGGTTCGACTGAAACAAATTTGGGACAGACGCGCACGTCGCCTGGCCGAGATGTTGAGCGGCTGGAGCGAGTCCGAGGCACTCGATGCACTCGACTCGATCCGCAAACTGAACGACACCTTCACCGAAGACGCCCACGCCCAGCATCAGGACGTGGTCCGCATTGAATCGATTGCGAGATAAGACATGACAACTTCCGCGGAAACTCCGCCCAATCAGGCAGTCGTCGATCCCGACGCGATGTCGCATCGCCAGATCCTCGAAGCCCTCACCGGCCTGCTCGCTGCGCTGTTCACCGCGCTGCTGAGCACCACCATCGTCTCGACGGCACTGCCCACCATCATCGGTGACCTCAAAGGCTCGCAGACCGCGTACGCCTGGGTCATCACCACGGCCCTGCTGGCCAATGCCGCGTCCACTCCCATCTGGGGCAAGCTCGCCGACCTGTTCAACAAGAAGGTGCTGGTCCAGAGCGCGATCGTCATCTTCGTCGCGGGCTCGCTGATCGCCGGCTTCGCACACAACGTGCCGGTCCTGCTGGCCGCACGCGTGGTGCAGGGCATCGGCATGGGTGGCCTGACGGCTCTCGTCATCGCCATCATCGGCACCATCGTCTCGCCGCGTGATCGCGGCCGCTACTCCGGCTACACCGGTGCCGTCATGGCCGTGTCGATGTCCGGTGGCCCCATCCTCGGTGGTGTCATCGTCGACAGCCCCCTCGGTTGGCGCTGGTGCTTCTTCGTCTGCGTGCCGCTGGCGGTTGTCGCTCTCGGACTGCTGCAGAAGACCCTGCACATCAAGACCGTCCGCAAGGACAACGTCTCCATCGACTGGCTCGGCGCACTCCTGCTCACCGCAGGCGTTTCCGTTCTGCTGGTGTGGGTGTCGTTCGCAGGCAAGGCCGACTACTACGCCTGGATCTCCCGCGAGACTGCCTACCTGGTGGGCGGCGGAGTTCTGCTGCTGATCCTCACGATCATCGTCGAGGCACGGCACAAGTCGCCGATCATCCCGCTCAAGATCGTCACCGAGCGCACCACCGGCCTCGCCATCATCGCGTCGATCGCCGTCGGCGTCGGCCTCTTCGGAGCCACCACCTTCCTCGGCCAGTACTTCCAGACCGCTCGCGGCTACACCCCCACCGAAGCCGGATTGCTCTCCATCCCACTGGTGTTCGGCATGCTCGTCGCCTCCGTCGGCTCGGGTCAGCTCATCACCAAGTTCGGAAAGTGGAAGCCGTTCATCGTCACCGGTTCCGTCCTGCTGGTCGTCGGATTCCTGCTCCTGGGCACCATCGACCACGCCACCAGCCTGGTGACGGTCGGCATCTTCATCACCATCGTCGGCCTCGGTACCGGCATGCTGATGCAGAATCTCGTTCTCGCAGTACAGAACACGGTCAGTGTGCAGAACGTCGGAGCGGCATCGTCGACGGTTGCGTTCTTCCGTACCTTCGGCGGCGCGATCGGCGTCTCGGTTCTCGGTTCGCTGCTCGCCACCCGGGTGGCAGACAAGTCCGCAGCCGGCCTGGCCCAGCTCGGCGTCGACAGCTCGTCGGGCGGCGGTGGATCACTCGATCTCACGTCACTGCCCGCACCCGTCCTCGAAGTCGTCCGCACCGCATACGGTGATGCGACCGGTCGCATCTTCATGATCGCCGGCTTCGTCGCGATCGTCACGCTGATCGCAGTCGTCTTCATCCCGAATCGTCCACTGCGCCAGACGATCGACATCGCGTCGGCCCCTGCGCAGGGACCCAAGGACGAGCCGCAGGACCAGCTCGCCGAGATTCCGTCCTTCGGTGCCACCCAGGATTACGTCTCCGCCGAGTACGACACCGATCGTCGCGCCGATACTCAACGCAACGAGGGCCGGCACGAGGCTCAGCCGGGGCAGCGCCCCTTCGAGGGTCTGAGTACCGACGCACGTGATCGACTGCTCGCCCTGCTGCTCCCCGAGCCTAAGGACACGTTGGCCGCACTGGACGAGGCCGAGACCATCCGCGCCGAAGTGATTGCACTGCAGCAGGAACTCGACGCGAAGATGCTCGATTTCGATGCAGTGTGCGAGAGGCTTCGTCGTCTCGGACTCAGTGAGCAGCAGATTGCTCGGGTGTTGGGAGACAACCACATTCCCGATAGTCACAATCACTACGCACACGCCGGATTGAACGGACACAGCGTCAACTAGGTCCAGCCTCACGGCAGTTCCCCGCACCCCCACCGGGAGTGCGGGGAATTTTCGTTCTCTATGCTCGGAGAACGGACCGACCACCTTCTTTCGGTTCTGCACAGTCGGGAGAATCTTTCATGACACGTCGTCTCCAGACCTCCGCCGCGGCGGTCCTGGTAACAGCGCTTGTCTGCGCGTCGTGCGCAACCGAGGAGCGGCAGCCGACGGCCGGCACCCCCGTCGACGGTGCAACAGGATCTGCTCCCGGTCTGGGATGGTCTCTCACTCCGTCTGATGTGGGTATCGAAGGCGGTCAATTTCGCGATCCGGTCCAGGGTAGCGACACCGATTCGATGGAATCCGGTTCGATCTCCGACGGGTCGACGGTCGTCACGCTCGCCGGCAGTCTCGACGGCAGAGAGTTCGTCGATGCCACCCTGGTGGGATTGGACATCACCGACGGCTCGGTGCGATGGCGTACCCCCGCGGAGAATTTCGTGGGCTGCGGTGAGGAATTCGTCGACGGGCAGGTCGTCTGCTACCGCGGCACCGCCGGCACTACATCCGAAATCGTCACTGTCGACGCCGAATCCGGGGAATCGACCACTCGGGACGCAGCCTTTCCGATCACGAGTCTGACCACCGCAGACGGCCACGTGTACGCCTCCCATGCGGTGCGCGAAGGTGCCAGGCCAACGGTGTCTCGCGGCACTGCGGACGCCCTCGACGCGGACTGGTCGGTGCAGTTCGATTCCACGTCCTCGCCGGACGCACAGTTCGCGTCCACGCTGCACACCGAGCACGGAATCGGGCTGTTCGACGACGGCCGAGGAGTGTTCGCCTTCGACCTCGACACCGGCGACAACCTGTGGTCCAGAACGGTTCCCGACTGCGCACGGTCGGGTATCGCCTCGCGCGACGGCGCAGTGCGGGTGGTGCGGACCGACTGCTCGGATCCCAATACGATCGTGGGTTCGGAGATCGTCGACACCGACGGAACCGTGCTCGCTGCAACGGATTCCGTGACCCTGCAGCAACCGACGTTCGACGCACCCTCCGAGGAGAGCCCGCTACTGCTCGGGACGGGCGGCTATCGGCCGTCGAATCCCGATCCCGTATGGACCGACGAAAGTCTGGTCTGGGCTGTTCCGCCGGACATCACCGGCCCCGCCGCGGCGTTCCTGTCCACGAACGGACTGGCATACGCCGTCACGGGTTCGGTTGCGCTGCTGCGCAACAACGACACCGCCACCGAATCCGCACTCGACCTCGACACCGGGAACACGCTGTGGAGTCGCGAATCGGGAACCTTCGCGGAGGTCGGCGCGCTCGACGGTGACGTCGCCACCCTGTTCGGACC
Organism: Rhodococcus sp. NPDC076796; assembly: GCF_040702765.1. Classification (NCBI taxonomy): domain Bacteria; kingdom Bacillati; phylum Actinomycetota; class Actinomycetes; order Mycobacteriales; family Nocardiaceae; genus Rhodococcus; species Rhodococcus sp. NPDC076796. The sequence goes on from NZ_JBFBMS010000002.1 coordinate 910,966, forward strand.
GGAAGTGCTGCGTGGAATCGACGTCAGAACCGGATCGACAGTGTGGGACATCCCCGTGGCGACGTTCGACGACGAGGGAATCGATCGACAGTCATGGCCGATGTTCGATCGAGTCGAGAACGACTCGATCTACAGCAGGGCCCTGAGCATCTCGGTCCTACGCGCGACCTAGACCGTCCCTCGTCGCTGAGCCCTGTGCTACCGACCCGGAATGTACTTGAGCGCCTTGACGAAGGGCGGCATGATCTTTGCCCACAGCTTCGGCGGAAGTCCGCGCGGCCCACCGAGATTGAGCAGACGCGTCGTCGCGATGGTCTGCGACTCCGTGTACTTGAGCAGGCCCTCGGTACCGTGCCTGCGTCCCACACCGGACACGCCCATTCCGCCCATCGGAGCGCCTGTGGTGCCCCACGTCGGTGCGTAGCCCTCGTCGACGTTGACGGTGCCCGAATGCAGCCGCGCCGCAATGGCTTCGCCCTGTGCCTTGGTCTTGGCCCACACGCTGGCGTTGAGTCCGTACTCGGTGTCGTTGGCCTTCTCGATGGCCTCGTCGACGTCGACGACGGGGTAGATCGACACCAGCGGCCCGAAGGTCTCGGTTGCCGCGCATTCCATGTCCTCGGTGACGTTCGTCAGCAGCGTCGGCTCGTAGAACAGCGGGCCGATGTCGGGGCGGGCCTTGCCGCCTGCGACGACGGTCGCGCCCTTGACCTTGGCGTCGTCGACGTGGGCCGAGACGGTCTTGATCTGGTCCTCGGAGATGAGGCTGCCCATCTCGATGCCGAATTCGTAGTCGGCTCCGAGGCTCATGTTGCGCACCCGCTGACCGAACTTCTCGGTGAACTCCGCGGCGATCGACTTCTCGACGTAGATGCGTTCGATGGAGATGCAGAGCTGGCCGGAGTTGGAGAAGCAGGCCCGCACGGCCGCGTCGGACACTTCCCTGAGGTTGGCACCCTTGGCGACGATCATCGCGTTCTTGCCACCGAGCTCGGCCGAGAATCCGATGAGTCGACGCCCGGCCTGCTCGGCCAGGAGCTGGCCGGTGGCGGTGGAGCCGGTGAACATGACGTACTCGGTGTTCTCGACGATGGCGGTTCCCACCACCGAACCCGGGCCGGGAACCACGGCGAACAGGTCACGGGGCAGACCGGCCTTGTAGAGCAGTTCGACGCAGGCGAGCGCACAGTACGGCGTCTGGCTGTCGGGCTTGAGCACGACGCCGTTGCCTGCCAGCAGTGCCGGGATGGCGTCGGACACCGCGAGGGTCATCGGGTAGTTCCACGGGGAGATGATTCCGACGACGCCCTTCGGCTGGTAGCGGACCCGAGTCTTGGTCAGCACGGGCAGCATGCCGGTGACCTTCTTCGGAGCCAGCAGCTTCGCGGCGGTGCGCGCGTAGTGCCGCGCGGTCATCGAGATGTCCAGAACCTCTTCGAGGGCAGCGGCGCGGGACTTGCCGGTCTCGGCCTGCGCCATGTCCATCAGCTCGTCGCGGTGGGCGAGCACCAGGTCGCGGTAGCGGTGGAAGATCTCGGCGCGCTCGGACACGGGGCGCTTGGCCCATGCCACCTGAGCTGAGCGAACACGCGCGATCGCGGCGGTCGCGTCGGCGGCGGTGCCGACCGGGATGGTCGCCAGCTCCTTGCCGGTGAACACCTCGGTGATGGTTTTCGTCGGCCGCGATTCGGCGTCGGGGATGGCGATGAGATCGGCGAGCCGGGTGAAGGTCGCAGCTGACGGTGCTGGCATGGACGGATCCCTACTGGTGAGTAGTGTTCGGAGTAACAGACAACCTACCCGCTTGCTGGCTCAGTTCACAGACCCGAAATTGCGCCACCGTATGGCACGATGGTCCATGGTCTACCGGACGTCGGGGCGTACGGAGCTACAGGGTGGGAAATACATGCGCAAGGCATTCGTTCTGGCCGGAGCCGCAGCATTGATGCTGTCGTTGGCAGGGCCGGCTCACGCCGATCCTCTTCAGGACTTCGTCGCTCCCCCTTCAGACCCCGCCGCCTACCTGCCGACCTCCCTGGGTGATCCGTGGTTCGATCCCCCGGCCGGGTACGAGAACCTGCAGCCGGGCACGGTGCTGAACCGTCGGGATGTCGCGGTGACGCCCGAGGCGACGTCCGTTCAGTTGCTCTTCCGTTCGACCGACTCCAAGAACCGACCCATCGCAGCGGCGACGACCGTCCTCACGCCCACCGCGCCGTGGACCGGAGCCGGGGATCGTCCCGTCGTCGCGTACAACGAGGCAACGGACTCGCTCGGTAATCAGTGCGCGCCGTCGTACACACTGCCGCGGGGCAACAACAAGGAAATCGATCAGGTCCGGATTCTGCTCGGCCGCGGCTACACGGTGGTCGTCACCGACTACCAGGGTCCTCGGCAGGCCTATTCGGCCGGTCTCGTATCCGGACACACCGTGCTCGACGGCGTGCGCGCATCGCAGAGTGCAGGGGTGGCTGCGGACGCACCGATCGGCATCACCGGTTACTCCGGCGGTGCCATCGCCTCGGGTTGGGCCGCGCAGTTGGCTCCCGAGTACGCGCCTGAATTGAACATTGCCGGCGTCGCGTTCGGTGGCCCGCCCACCGACTACAAGATTCTGCAGACCTCGCTGAACGGCCAGATCGGATCGGGCCTGTTCACTGCGGCGACGATCGGGTTGTCCAGGGAGTACCCGGAGATGCGGGAGCTCGCCAACGACAACGGAAAGCGACTGGCTTTGGCGCAGAAGGATCAATGCGTCGATGTGTTGTCGTATTCGGGACTGTTGCTGCTGGACCAACGAAACCTCTCCAGCGTGCCCGATGTCTTCGACCACCCGGTCACCAAGGCCGTCGTCGAGGAAAACCGCATGGGCCAGACGAAGCCCGACGCACCGATCTACATCTACCAGGGCCTGCAGGACTTCCTCATTCCCAAGGAGGGTGCCGAGGCGGTGCAGGACCAGTGGTGCGCTGCCGGGGCGTCGGTCCGGCTCGAAGAGATTCCCGGGGATCACTCACTGGCGCAGACCAACGGCCGTCCCGGTGCGTACGACTGGCTCGGGCAGCGACTCGCCGGAGAATCCACCTCCGGTTGCGAACGCGTCATCCGGTAAGCGCTTGACCCTCACGTCACGGGAGGCGGCACAGTGTCTTTCGTGAGTGATTCTTCCGCGAACGATTCGGCCGGCATGCAGGTCGGCGCAGTCTCGAAGTTGGTGGGTGTCAGCGTCAGAACGCTGCATCACTACGACGAGATCGCGTTGGTGGTGCCGTCGGGCAGAACGCCGAAGGGCTATCGGACGTACTCGTCCGCCGATGTCGAACGGCTGCATCAGGTTCTGACCTACCGCGAACTCGGGTTCCCGCTCGACGCCATTGCGGCGTTGCTCGACGACCCGGCGGTCGATGCCATGGCGCATCTGCGTCGGCAGCGAGAGTTGTTGAACGAGCGGATCGATCACTTGCACGCAATGGCTGCGGCCGTGGACAAGATGATGGAGGCGAAGAAGATGGGTATGCAACTGACTCCCGAGGAGCAGCGCGAGATTTTCGGCGACAACTGGCCCGGCGAGGAGTACGCCGAGGAAGCCGAGCAACGCTGGGGCGAGACCGACGAGTGGAAGCAGTCGCAGCAGCGGACGGCGTCGTTCACCAAGGACGATTGGAAGGCCGTCAAAGTGGAGACGGACCTACTGGAAGCGGATCTCGCTGCCGCGATGCAGCGGGGTGTGTCACCGGATTCCACCGAGGCCGGGGAACTGGCCGAGCGGCACCGGGCATCGATCGAGCGGTACTACGACTGCGGCTACGAGATGCAGGTGAACCTCGCGGAGATGTACATCGCCGACGAGCGATTCGCCAAGCACTACAACGATATTGCCGACGGCTTGGCGCAGTACCTTCGCGATGTCATTGTCGCGAACGCCGCTCGTCAGGGTTGACCCGCGTCATCGCGGACCGCTCGTGTGCGGTCGATCCACCCCAGACTCCGTGCTTTTCGTCCGAGTCGAGTGCGTGTTGCAGGCAGCGCGCGATCACGGGGCATCGATCGCACACGAGCTTCGCCTGTCGCTCGAGGTTTCTCAGCGAGTATCCCCGCAGCCCCAGGGGCGGGTAGAACATCGAGACCGGCATCGAGCGGCAGGCGGCATTCATCTGCCAATCCCAGTGCTCGGAGATCGGTTGCAGTGCTTGTGCTTTCATCGGCAGTATCCACCTCTTTCGGATCAGAGATCGAGCAGTCGGCGGGCGTTGCCGGATGTTCTCGCGCGCCAGTTCTCGAGTCCGCCGTTCGCGGCACCGGCGTCGAGTGATCGCAGTTGCTCCTGCACCGCGGCGATCGGCGTGAAGCAGTAGTCGCTGCCGTACACCAGACGATCGGGGCCTACGGTGGACAGCAACGCGGGCAGCTGCCGCGGGAGGGGAGTTCCGGCGAGGTCGAACCACAAGCGCTGCAGCACATCCGGCGTTGCCGGGGTCCCGAGGCCAACCTGCGTTCGGAAGAAATCGACCCGGTCCGCCAGCAGTGGTAGTACTCCACCGCCGTGAGTGAACACCCAGCGGATGTTCGGGAATCGGTCGACCACGCCCAGGAGAATCAGATCGACGACGGTTCGTGCTGTGTCGAAGAGGAATTCGATCATCGGTGCCGGACGCCCCAGCGATACTGCGCTCGAATTCGGCGGTGACGTGGGATGTACGAACACGACCGCCGATCGCGCGTCCAGCGCGGCCAGCAGTGGTGTCAGTACGGCGTTGCCCAGGTACATACCGCCGGCGTTCGACATCACCGTCACGCCGTCGGCCCCCAGCTGATCGAGCGCACGGATGGCCTCGACCGTCGAGTCGACGACGTTCGGCAGCGGTAGCGACGCGAAGAATCCCAGTCGAGGCTGGTTCGCCACCACCCCGGCCCCGAAATCGTTGACGCGTCGCGCGAGATCGGCAGCCTTGCCGTCGTGTCCGAAATGCACCCCGGGCGACGAGACGGACAGGATCGCACCCTCGATGCCACAGCCGTCCATCATCGCGAGGTGTTCACCGACCGACCAGGACGGCCACTTCGGCATGCCGTCGGGAAAGACGATGCCCGACGCGAGGGCTTCCCGCAGGTAGAAGTCCGGAACCATGTGCGAGTGCACGTCGATGACCCCGCCGGTGCCCGGAGCGGGCGATGCCGATGCCGTCGCAGACGGCAACGCCGAGAGGGCAACCCCGGAGATCGTCGCGGCACCCAGAGCGCCGAGCAGGGTTCTGCGATCGATCACTGTTGAAGTCCTTCTCTCATCGCCTTAACTGACGCTATCGTCACATATGAAACAATCCGCAGTCAACGGTGAGATCTACCAAGAAGTATCGGACTAGCATTGCGCGATGACCACCGAACGCACGACGCCGAGCCCGCTGCAGTTTCTGGGCTATTCGTTCGGTCGCACGCTGCCCGAGTCCATGCAGGACTGGGTTCGCGAAGATCTGGTGGGCAACGGCGCGCAGGTCCGCTACCTCGCACGGTTCACGGTGCCCGTCATCCCGCTGCTGTTGTTGTTCCTGCTGATCCCGGGGCCGCTGTGGATGTCACTGGCGATGATGGCCTTGCTGTTCATTCCATTGGTCTACTTCGCAATTGCACTGATGAACGTCTATCGCCGGCATCGTCTGCTGATCCACGGCCTCGATCCGCAGTTGATCAACGCCAAGGCGCAGAGTCGAGCCGACCGCACGCGCGATGACTACGAACGCCGTCACGGCCGCGGTTGATGCTCGGACGATAGTCTGTGCCGCATGACTTCACCGGTGGAATTCAAGGCAACAGCTGATCTGGCCGACGAGATCGGTCCCGACATCCGCAGCTGCGACACCCAGTTCATCCAGTACGGCAAGCACACCGAATTCGCGGGCCCCATCACCACCATCCGCTGCTTCCAGGACAACCTGCTGGTGAAGCAGACTCTGAGCGAACCAGGCAACGGTGGCGTTCTGGTGGTCGACGGCGACGCCAGTGTTCACACCGCACTCGTCGGCGACATCATCGCGGGCCGCGGCGTCACCAACGGTTGGGCCGGCGTCATCGTCAACGGCGCGGTGCGCGACTCGGCGATCCTGCGCACCCTCGACATCGGCGTCAAGGCACTGGGCACCAACCCACGCAAGAGCACGCAGACCGGATCGGGTGAGAAGAACGTGCCGGTCAGCTTCGGTGGCGTGACGTTCAACCCGGGCGAGATCGTCTACAGCGACCATGACGGAGTCGTCGCGGTCCAGCTGTAGGGGCCAGGGCGGCAGGCCTGATGCCTGCCGCCCCGATTCACTACTTCACGAACGCGAGCAGCGCGTCGTTCACTTCCTGGAAGTGCGTCCACAGCAGTCCGTGGGGAGCGCCCTCGACCTCGACGTACGTGGCCTCCGGGAACACCTTGTGGAACTGACGGCCGGTGGAATCGATCGGCAGGATGTTGTCGGCCGTGCCGTGCAGGATCAGCGTGGGCTTGCCCGATTCGCGCACCTTCTCCACATCGCCGCGGAAATCTTCGAGCCAGGTGGGCACGACGGCGTAGGCGGCCACGGGAGCGCTACCGGTCGCGGTGTTCCAGCTCGCACGTACTGCGGCCTCGCTGATGCGGGTTCCGAGGTTCTCGTCGAGGTTGTAGAAGTCCTTGTAGAAGTTCTCGAACCAGGCGAAGCGATCCTCCCGCGCGGCACTGTCGATGCCATCGAACACCGACTGCGGGACGCCGGTTGGATTGTCGTCGGTCTGCAGCAGGAACGGCTCGAGCGAGGCCAGAAACGCGAACTTCGCGACGCGATCCGTGCCGTACTTCGCCGCATACCGCGCGAGTTCACCTGTGCCCATGGAGAATCCGACCAGGATGACATCGCGCAGGTCCAGCTCGGTCAGCACCTTGTCCAGGTCCGAGGCGAAGGTGTCGTAGTCGTATCCGACGGTCGGCTTGCTGGACTGGCCGAATCCGCGACGATCGTAGGTGATGACGCGATAGCCGGCGTCGAGTAGCGCCCGTGACTGACGTTCCCAGGAGTTGCCGTCGAGTGGGTAGCCGTGGATGAGCACGACCGGCTGCCCGGTGCCGTGATCCTCGTAGTAGACCTCGACGGGGGTGGAGTTCTCGGTGTCGACCTTGATGTACGCCATGGTGTCGCCTTCCTTCGTGAGTGAAGTCCGACGCGGGAGAACGGTCGTTCTCACCGCGTGTGGACTACTGTAGAGAACGTTGGTTCTCTCGGCAAGGGGTAGGCGATGACCAGTACGGAAATCGGACGGGCACAGGTAGTGAACGCCGCGGACGAATTGTTCTATGCGCGCGGGATTCAAGCCGTCGGCATGGACGAACTACGCACAGCAGCAGGCATCTCCCTCAAACGCATGTACTCACTGTTCCCGTCGAAGACCGCCATCGTCGCCGAGGTTCTTCGCGGTCGCACCCAGCAATGGAACGACGGCATCCACGCCGAAGCGGCTGCGTACGAGTCACCGCGCGAGAAGCTGTTGTCCATCTTCGACTTCCTGGATCACTGGTTCCGCGAGGACAACTTTCGCGGCTGTGCCTTCATCAACTCGTTCGGCGAACTGGGGGCCACGATGCCCGAGGTCGCCGAAGCCGCGCAGCAGCACAAGAGGAACTTCATCGACTACGTCACCGAATTGGCCGTCGAGGCCGGATGTGAGCCGACCGTCGGCCTGCAGATCGCCCTCCTCGCCGAAGGTGCGCAAACCACCGCGGCCATCACGGAGTCACCCGAATCTGCGGCTGCGGCACAAGCTGCGGTGAAAGTTCTGCTGGGCATGCCACACTCGACGTCATGAAGGCATTCGGCCCGGCAGTTCCGATTCTCCGCATCTTCGACGACGCCGAGGCGCGTGCGTTCTACGTGGACTACCTGGGATTCACTGTCGAGTGGGAGCATCGCTTCGAGCCGGATCTGCCGCTGTACGTGCGTATTTCGCGCGGGAAGTGTGTCCTGGATCTTTCCCAGCACTACGGCGACGGCACACCGGGCACATCGGTGTGGATACCGATCCCGGACGTCACTTCCTTCAATGCCGAACTGCTGCAGAAGAACAACCCTCGCAGCCGACCGGGAATCGACCACGACGCACCGGGCGGACCGACCATGACGATCACCGATCCGTTCTCCAACAACCTCCGCTTCTGCCAGGTCGATCGCTGACCAGCGCACCTCACCGTTCACAACCGTGCGCGACACGCGGCTTTCCGCGTCCCAGACTCACTTCTGAACAATCCGGTGCGCCCATCCCCTCCGGACGGAACTTCCCGGAGCAGGCAACTCGTAACATGCGACGACGCAACAGGCTCCGGAGTCGGGCGCTGATATCTCTTGCCAGCCGTCGCACCAGCGTTGTACCGTCGATGCCATGATGCACCCGCAGCCATTGACGACGACGCCGGTTTTCTTCCGGCGTCCGATGTAGGCCTGCACCGACCTGAATCGACCAACCCCGGGAGTTGTTGCCCCGGGGTTCTTGCATATCTGGGCACTTCTTCTGGGCCACAACAGAAGTGGAGTACCCGTGAATTCCGATCACAACCGACTCGGTCGCGAGTTGGATCTGTTTGCAACCAGCCCGGCCATCGGTGCCGGATTACCGATGTTGCTGCCCGACGGCGCAATCATTCGTGCGGAGTTGGAGAAGCTGGCCGCCGAGGAATCGGCTCGATCGGGATGTCTCGGCGTCTACACTCCAGTCCTGGCCAAGCGCTCTCTGTTCGAGAGGTCCGGGCACTGGGACAAGTTCTCGGCCGATATGTTTCCTCCGATGCGCATCGGGGGCGAGGAATACGTTCTGCGGCCTGCTAATTGCCCGCATCACACCCAGATCTTCGCTGCACGTGGGCGCAGCTTTCGTGAGCTTCCATTCCGAGTGTCGGAGCTGGGGTCGATGTTCCGAAGCGAACTGTCGGGTGTGCTGGGTGGATTGACCCGTGTACGGCAGATCTCACTCGACGACGCACATGTGTTCTGCACCCCCGGTCAAGTCCGGGAAGAAGTTGGACGGGCCCTCGACTCGATCGAACGGTGTTATGGAGTATTGGGACTCGTTGCGTCGTTCAGGCTGTCGGTTCGGGGCGGGAGCGGACACTATCTGGGTGACTCGGTGCAATGGGATACCGCCGAGCATCAGCTACGTGACGCGCTGGGTAGTCGTGAGTTCACCGTCGGCGAAGGTGATGCTGCCTTCTACGGTCCGAAGATCGATGTGCAGGTCATCGGTTCTCCAGACACTGTGTCGACTGTTCAGATCGACTTCAACCAACCGTAACGGTTCGGGCTCGAGTACACCGGGTCCGACGGAGAGAGGCACCGCCCCGTGATGATCCATCGCGGCGTGCTCGGCTCCATGGAGCGATTGACTGCAATGCTCATCGAGCAACACCAAGGTCGAATGCCACCGTGGCTCGCCCCTCGGCAGGTCGCCGTAGTTCCGGTAGGTGCTTCCCACTCGCAGTCAGCACTGGCGCTGGCCGGTCGACTGCTCCGCGCATCGGTTCGGGCCGAAGTGCTCGAGGAAGGTTCGCTCAGTGCCCGGATTCGGAGTGCTCGAATCCATCGCGACTCGTACATCGCGGTCATCGGTGATCGAGAGCACAACAGCAATTCTGTTGCGGTCTCTTACCCCGCGCTGAATTCGAGAGCCGCGCTCGACGTGGACATGTTCGTCGCCGCGGTGCAGCACGACATTGCCGTTCGCGCTCCGCTTCCCACCGTCCCCTCATCGAAAATCACTGACATTTGACACTGAAATCCTTCGCAGGGCGGGGTTAGCGTCGAAGACATGAGCAAGCTACGAATCATCGCCGCCCTCACAGTGTCGACATCCCTGCTGGTCAGTGGGTGCTCGTCGACGGACGAGCCGTCAGCCGTCGAGCCGACCACCACCGCGCCCTCGAGCGGGAGCATCAAGACCGACGACGTCCAGGCAGCCTTGGACGCCATGGTCGACGCCGGGTCCGTGGCCGCTGTCGCGCAGGTACGCGACGGCGACGATACGTGGTCGGGAGCCGCAGGCCTCGTCGAGCGCGGGGGCACCGAGGCTGCGTCCGCCGACGACCCGGTCCGTATCGCCAGCGTCACCAAGGCAATGGTTGCTGCAGTGGTGCTGCAGCTCGTGGACGAGGGGAAGCTCGAGCTCGATCAGCAGGTCGACGAGTTGCTTCCCGGCCTGCTGCCCAGGCCGGTGACCGTTCGCCAACTACTCGATCACACCAGTGGCGTTCCGGACTACTTCACCGGATTCGACTCTGCGGAGCAGATTGCCGCCCGTGCGAACGATGCCGTCACCGACGACGAGTTGATCTCTCAGGCCCTGGCCATGCCCTGGACGACCGAGCCGGGCCAGGAGTTCAGCTACGCGAACACCAACTACGTCCTCCTCGGACAGATCGTCGCCGAACTGGACGGCAAGTCCATCGGACAAGCGTTGCAGGACAGGATCTTCGATCCGCTGGAGATGAGCGACACTACGTACCCCACCGATTCGACTCTGGACGAGGACGCTTTGCACGGCTACACCCTGGAGAACGGAACCTATACCGACGTCACCGATTACGACGCCAGCATCTGGTCGTCCGGAGCCGCAGTGGTCTCGACCGTCGGCGACATGAACGCCTTCTTCAGAGCACTGTTCGACGGCACGCTGATCCCGCAGAATCTGATCGACGAGATGCAGGTCGTCACGCCGTCTACGTACGGACTCGGCCTGCTGCTGGGCGGGGACGCGTGCAACCCGGGATCGGGTGAGCTCGTGTTCGGCAACCGCGGCAACGGCTTCGGCTACCGCACCTTCGCATTCTCGAGTCCGGACGGACAGCGTCAGGTCTCGCTGGCCTGGACCACCGCCGCGCCGAATCCAGCCGCGGATCCGCTCGAGCAGGTCGCCACAAATGCTCTGGTCACCGGACTCGCAGCGAGCTGCCCGGCGTAGCACTCACAGCACGCTCACCCAGCCATGCACTTCGTCGCTGGTGAGCGCGGCCTGGTGACGCTTTCGTAGGGTGAGCGTCACCGGGCCGGTCTCCTTCGTTCCTATTGCGCGACCGTCGATTTCGTACACCGGGGCAACTCCCGCCGAGGTGCCGCAGACGAAGACCTCGTCGGCGATGTACAGCTCGGTGAGATCGACGGTGCGCTCCTGGACGGTCAGCCCTTCTTCGCGTGCCAGGGTCAGAATGGTCCGACGGTTGATGCCGTCGAGAATGTCGCTGGTGACGTCAGGGGTGACGAGCACGCCGTTGCGGACGAGAAAGATGTTCGCGGCACTGAGTTCGCAGACGTGACCGTTGATGTCGAGGAAGATGCAGTCGTCGAAGCCACTGTCGATCGCATCCTGTTTGGCCAGAACAGAATTGACGTAGGCTCCGTTCACCTTGGCACGCGAGGGGATGGCATTGTCCGGGATGCGCCGCCACACACTCGTTTTCAGACGCATGCCGTTCTGCGGAACGATGGGGTTCGCGTCGTACAGGAAGATGGAGACCGCGGTGTGCAGACCACGTACCCGAGTTCCCGGGATCGACTCGTCCACGTGGACAGTGGCGCGAACATAGACCTCGGTCGTCGGAGCGTTGGCGGCGACGACGTCGCGCGTTGCCTGTACGAACCTCTCGAACGTCCACTGCGACGCGAACGTATCTATCCCGATGATCTTGCACGACTCGACCAGCCGCTGGTAGTGATCGAGCAACCGAAACGCGGTACGCCGGTCACCGTCCACCTGCACGGGGAACACCGTGTAGACACTGAGCCCGTACAGAACGGCCGAAGTTGCCACTCCGAGCGTCGCATCCTGCGCCTCGACCAGACGATCGCCGAAATACACCTTCGAGTGTGGAAGAGCCATTCGGCGATGCTAGTCGCCCGGTGAGTCCGAGCGACAACGCTTTTACTTCTCTATGGTCGAGTACATGACCACACGCGCCGTACCTACCCGCACCCTGTGGAACGACGGCCCGACAGTCGGAGCCATAGGCCTGGGCTGCATGGGAATGACCTGGGCGTACAAGGCCGACGATAGGACGGAGAGCCCCGATCGCGTCATCGGGCACGCCTTGGATCTGGGCGTGAATTTCATCGACACGGCCGATGTGTACGGCCCGTTCACCAACGAAGAGGTCGTCGGCAAAGCCATCGGGAACCGGCGTGACGAGGTGATCCTCGCGACCAAGGGCGGTCTCGTCTCTCACATCGGCGACGCCGGCGAACCCGTCATTTCGGGCCCCAACGGCAAGCCCGATCACCTTCGGCAGGCCATCGACGATTCGCTGCGCCGATTGGGCGTCGACCATATCGACCTCTACTACCTCCATCGCCCGGATCCCGAGGTGAACGTGGAGGACAGCATCGGCGCGATGGCCGAGGCCGTGCAGGCGGGAAAGGTTCGGGCACTGGGCGTCTCGGAGTTCAGCGTCGAGCAACTGGATCGGGCCCAGCAGGTGCATCCGATCTCGGCAGTGCAGTCGGAGTTGTCGCTGTGGACGCGCGACCACCTCTCTACGTCGCTGAAGTGGACGCAGGCCAACGGTGCGGCATTCGTCCCGTTCTCACCATTGGGCCGCGGCTTCCTGACCGGCAACTTCCGTGGAACAGCACCCGCCGCAGACGATTTCCGCGCTCGCCTGCCACGCTTCAGTCAGGACAACCTCGATGCGAACCTCGTGATCGTCGACGCCATCGCGGGTGTGGCGGACGAGCTCGGCGCGACGCCGGCGCAGGTGGCCTTGGCCTGGGTGTTGGCGCAGGGTGAGCACGTGGTGCCGATTCCGGGTACTCGACGCACCTCACGTCTGGACGAGAACGCGGGTGCAGCCTCGCTCACCTTGAGTCCGGATCACCTCGCTGTACTCGACGCCCTGCCCGCTCCCGCTGGCGGCCGTTATTGAGATCGTTCGCGTCGACCCCGTCGCAGATCGGCCCCTGGCCGAGCAGATCCTCGGGGTGCAGAAGAGTTCGTATGCAGTCGAAGCGAGACTGATCGGCGACGACCGAATTCCGCTGCTGCACGAGTCGGTGGACGATCTGCGTGCTGCACAGGTTCACTGGCTCGTCGCGCGGGAGGGTGACGAAATCCTCGGGGCTGCAGCGTGGTCCGAGGCGGAGATCGACCGCCTGGTGGTGGCTCCACACGCTCATCGACGAGGCATCGGACGGGAATTGGTCGACGCGATGTTGGAATCGATTGTCGCACAGCGTGTGCACGTGGCCACCGGGCGAGACAATACACCGGCACGCAGGTTGTACGAGTCCTTCGGCTTCGTGCACACCGAGGATCGACAGGTACTGCCCGGGCTGTGGTTGGCCCGCTACGAACTCGTCCGCTGATCGGGGACAGCGGCTTTCGGTCGAGCTAAGAACCAGATCAGCGCACCGGTGATCGGCATGAGCAATACGAGCAGGCACCACCAGAATGCGGCCCCGCGCCGGCGATGGGAAGTACGCAGGATCGATACCCACGCAACACCGACGAGCAGCAGCCACACCACGATCGCAGCCGTCCACGCGAGATCGAACGCCAACGGCAGAGTGGGATTGCTGTCACTGTTCATCGCCAACTCCCTTCGCCTCCAAGGCCGGCCTAGCGTTGTCCGACGACCGGTGTGCTCGGATTCGAGCAGAACCGAGCAGGTCTGGAACACTACCGGTTCGGGGAAGCTGCCCACAGCAGTCGAAGTTGACCGATCTCGGACACGTTCTTCATCAGCTCCGCGTTCACCCACGCGACGGTGTGGGCGACGGTCATTCCAGAATCATCGCCCCACGGGTAAGTTGCGGAAGCGTCCAGGTCAGACTCTTTGTAGCCGTTCAGGATTGACATCCATTCCAATCGGAGTCCACGTAGCCAAGCCAGGACCTCATCAAGGCTCCCCGGCCATACGACGTCGGTGCGGTCACGCGGCCGCAGCCCGTGCGCTTGGTCTATCGCCGACGTCCACCACCAACCGATGTGCCACGTAATCCAACCGATCGTCGGAACGGGGATCGGGTCCAGCTCCTCGTCCTCCCAGTCCGGGACCCACCTTCGATCGGCGTCCTGCCTCACGTTCCAGTTCACAGGGACGGGCTCCCACACAAGCAACTCGAAAGTGAGCTGATCGAGATGAAGCTCGAACAGAGACCACGTCAGATCGAACTGCCATCGGAGAAGGTCCAGTCGATCAGGAGGTTCGGTCACCGGTACACCCTAGATTCCTCTGTCGAGAGTTGTCGGATTTGGACGTGACTACCAACCCAGCTCGCTACGATTCCCCGATGCCCTGACCGAGAGCGAACTGTGGTTCCGTCGCATCGGCAACTCCACTCCGCTTCGAATACCGTTGCAGGACATCAACGGTGCGGACGTCACCGGATTGCATGCCGCCAAGACTGTCGGCCGCATCCTGCCCCGCGTCCAGTTTCGGACGGGATCGGTGACGGACTCCGCGGCATGGCTCGTCGAGGATCCGGAGTCCTGGGTGCACGCCATCAACGGGGACAAGATCCCGATCGATCACCGGAGCCAGTCGCGCGACGAGACGGACCGAGATTGTTCTCAGCGCTGGCTGAGCTACCGTCTCGGGTATGGCTTCTGCCGGTAATGCCGTCACCGTTCTGCTGTCATTGATGGCGTTACTGTCGATCGCCTGTGACCGCACCATGGGCTATTGGGCGAAGCTGTTTATGGGCGATCGTTGTGGTGATACTGCCGATCATCGGGCCGATCCTGTGGTTCGTAGTCGGCAAGCGCTATCCCTACGGACCGAGCGGCGGCAACAGATAGCTCTCACGCTAGTAGCCCAGCGCCTGTCGCAGATCGACGTTCACCAGATGGCTGACCTGCTCGCGCAACCATTCGATGGCCCGCTCACTCGGTGCCGGTGCATGAGCCAGCAGCGTCCATCGGAGACGAGTCTCCGGTCGTAGATCGAACTGCACCAGCACATCCGGAACCGTTGGCCACGGCGAACTCCACACAACACGGTCGAACTCGCTGCTCTCGACGACCCGTGGCAGCGTCGCGTCCTCGAACATCACCGGCCAGGCAAACCCGCGATTGCACGGATGCACGTCGGGTCGCATGAGCGCCTTCCATACGAAGCGGACCGGCGGCGACAGTACTGCCGTCCTGCTCGCGAGAACCATCATCCACTTACCGTACGCAGGTGCCTACTAGAGAGCCTACTAGTTTTCGCTCGCGCCCGGTGCGGCGGCTGCCATGTACCGACGACAGACAGAGCTGTGCCCGGAAACTGGTTCGGGCCGTCATGCGGGTTGTCGTGGTTCCTCGTCCCCGGCATCTCCGGGGTTGTCGGGTGGGTAGAGCACTTCTTCGGGGTGGTGTGCGTGATTGATCAGCCCACGCCTGCGTGGGTCCATTCCGGTGGGTGGGTGCCAGAGGGTGCGGCCCGGGTATCGATGTCCTGCTGAGGTTTTCGTGGTCGCCCATTTGCCGGGGCCGGTGCCGACGAGTGCGTGGTGCATGTCGCAGCCGAAGGTGAGGGAGTCGATGTCGGTGTTTCCGCCGTCGATCCAGTCGGTGACGTGGTGGGCTTGGCACCAGGTTGCGGGGCGGGTGCAGGAGGGGAAGCTGCAGCCGCGGTCTCGGGCGATGAGCACGATGCGTTGGTCGGCGGAGGCGATGCGTTTGGATCGGCCGAGGTAGAGGGCTCTGCCGTGGTCGTCGAAGAGGGTGAGGTAGTGGTGGGCGTGGGAGGCCATGCGGATGGCGTCGCGGATGGAGATGCGTGATCCGGTGGCGGTTTTGGCGTATCCGCGGCCGGCTTCGAGATCGCGCAGGGTCATGGTGACGATGGCGGTGACGGGTAGGCCTCGGTGGGTGCCGAGTGTGCCGGAGGCGAGGGTGTGCCGGAGCGCCAGTTTCAGGGCGTCGTGACGGCGTTCGTTCTGGGTGCGGATGTCACGCTGGGCTGCGGCCGCGCGCGTGGGCGCCGCCGCCTCGTCCCGTGCCTCACGACTCTCACCTTGCCCGGCGGTATCCCCGCCAGCGGTACGAGTGACAGCAGGGCCGTCCGAGGAGGTGTGGTCAGAGCCTGTGCCGCAACCGCATTCGAGGCCACCTCCGCAGTCGTCGCCGCAGTCGTCGTCGCCGCAATGGCCGTCACCGCATTGGCCGTCACCGCAAGAGCCGTCACTGTCACATGGACCGTCGCCCCAGAGTCCCGCTTCATCTCGCCACCCGTGTTTCGGCTCTGGTAGCGGTGGTGTCTCGGAATGGGAGTCACTGCCCGATCCTGCATCGCTCGCCCCTGCTTCGTGGGGCGTGGTCTCGGGCTCCGGTCGTGCGCCGGCATCGTCGCCGGAGGTCTGGTCGTCTTCGTCGCTGTCGTTCTCGTCGTCGACGATCGGTTTTCCGTCGGCGGGGTTGTACATGCCCGGTTTCGCGGCTTTGGAGAACAAGGCTTCGAGGTAGGCCCGTAGCTCGGGGTCGACGCAGAATTCTCCTTCCGACATGCCGTCTGCACCTTGTTCGCCGAGGTAGAAGAACGCATCCCGTCGCTTGGGCGGCTTCGGCGGTTTCCCGTCTTCGTCCTCGTGGTCGTCTTCGTCGTAGTCGCCGTCGGGGTTGAGGATCGAGTCCAGATTCGCCACCAACGGCGCGAAGTCGTCAGGCCGCCTGGTCGATGCGAAGCCCACCAACTGCTGTTCGGCGAGATCGCGGGTCTGCGGATCGACGTCCTTGGGCAGGTGCCGAAAGAACTCGCGGATCATCTGGACATGCTTGGCATCGAGCAACCCGGCCCGCAGTGCTTCGGCAGTGTGCGGCAGCAGCGGCGGCAGTACTTCACCGGAGAAGGAGGTGCGATCCCCCAAATCCGCAGCCAGACGCACTCGTGCGCCTGCTGTTCGTGGGGTGATCCGCAGCATCCATGCCACCGACGACGGCACCGAGCCCGGGTAGATGTCGAGGCCGTGTTGGGTGATCAGTTCGTTGAGCCAGGTGTACGAGTACGCGGTCAGCGACCTGGTCGCCGTTTCCATGCGTTGGATCACCGCACGCCGGTCCGCGTTCGACCACGCCACCGACGCCTGATCGGCCAACTCCGCGACTGCGGATTCCACCGCGTCCACCAGCACAGACAGGTCGGGATCGGACACCTCAGGGGCGGCGGCACCGTCTCGATGCCGTCCACCCCTGATCCGCCGTCCCCCGAAAGCATGAACAGAATCTATCGCGACCCACCGACAAACTTTCGAACGCGTGTTTGATAGTTACGGACGGTAGCGAGCGCCCGAGTGCGCCGACGAAGAGCACATCAGTTGACCTCAACTGCCCTCGAGGTTCTACGGTATCGCTCATGACCGACGCGACGCCGTGGACAAGGGACATCCCACCGATTCAGGGTCTGGGATTGATGCGCCTGAAGGACGATGGGTGGGGAGATTCGGACCGGGATCCTGCAGTCTTGGTCCGAACTGCCGTCGACGCCGGAGTGACGTTGCTCGATACCGCCGAAATGTATGGCAACGAAGCACTTGTGGGGCGCGCCTTGGGTTCGCATCGCGATCAGGTGACACTGTGCAGCAAGTTCGGCGTCTATTGGGGCGAGTCGGGTCGGTTCGACGGCTGGTCGGTGAGAGCAGATCCGCACACCGTCCACACTGCAATCGACGGCACGCTGGAGCGACTCGGCGTCGACCACCTCGATGTCTACTACCTGCATCATCGCAGCGAGGAGACGCCGATAGAGGAGACCGTCGCTGCGATGGCAGAACTGAAGCAGGCAGGCAAGATTCGCCACCTGGGTCTGTCGAACGTCACCGTCGATGACATCCGGCGCGCCCACGCGATACATCCCATTGCTGTTGTGCAACAACAGTGGTCGCTCGCCCACCGAGAGGCAGAATCATTTCTGCCAACTCTCGCAGAGCTCGACATCGCACTCATAGCGCACTCCCCCCTCGGCCATGGCAGCCTGACCGGCTCGGACGACACGCCACTTGTCCATAGTCTCGCGAGGATCGCGTCGAACAGAGGTATGACAACCGGTCAGATCGCGTTGGCCTGGGTTCATCATCGCGGCAACGACGCCGCGGCGACTGTTGTTCCGCTACCTGGGACGTCGTCGATTTCCCACCTGCGCGCGAACATCGATGCGGCGCAGCTGGTACTCGACAGCTCCGAAATCGAGCAATTGGATGCCGGTTCACAGATCGTGCCCTAGCCGCTTCTCGCGTGCACAACGGGTTGTCTCAGCCACACCGGATGTCGGTAGTCTGACGCCTGTGGCGTCGAGCTCTTATCGCGCGGAATGGTCGGGCGACGATCTGCAACAGGATGTCTCGGAGGCGCACTGGGTGAACAACAGTCTCGAGGTCGTCGCCCAAACCACGGTGGGCTAGCTGGTCCCCACTGTGTTCGACGCCCATGCCCGCATCAATTATCCCGCTCGTAACGGCTCGCCGAACCCCTTGTCGCCGGCGAAAACTACTTCCTGTTCAGAGGTCCCGTCTCACGCGCAGCGGACACGCTCAGAGGACTCTCGCCGAATCTGTGGTGGCCGGCCGACCACACGTGGTGCGTGGCTCAGCACTTCGACTTCCCGTGTGCATATCTCGGAGGCAGCACGGATACCGTTGCGGACCTTCTCGCGCTCACCCAGATCGAATCCTCGCCGGTTCGCGTCGACCAGATC
This sequence comes from Rhodococcus sp. NPDC076796, assembly GCF_040702765.1. Taxonomy (NCBI): domain Bacteria; kingdom Bacillati; phylum Actinomycetota; class Actinomycetes; order Mycobacteriales; family Nocardiaceae; genus Rhodococcus; species Rhodococcus sp. NPDC076796. Next base: position 929,624 of record NZ_JBFBMS010000002.1, read on the forward strand.
ATCACCGTGAACTACGGGCAGCACAACGACTGAGATCCTCAACCATTCGATGCAACGGTCTCGACCAGAAGTACCTTCCACTGCACGCCGAAACTCATTGGTAATGCGCCGTGTTCGAAGTACTCCATCCGCCCGTACGGCGTCACGCTGAACATGCCAGGGTGTGGCGTCGGACTTCGTTCCTCGTGCTGTGCCAGGAATCCTGGGCGATCCAGCACGCGAGCGCTTCCCCGCGGTCTCGTCCTGAAGTCCAACCACAGGTATCTGTCCCACACCAAGCAGCCGTGCAACATCACGTCCCCGACCATGTTGCCGGACATCATCGTGGTGAAGCCGTCACCGAGGTGAGCGATCCACTCCGTTCTGCCATCGATATCCACGGCCTCGACCCGAGCGGGAACGTCGGTGCACACCTCGGCGGGCAGGTCCATGCGGTCGGGTGACGCCCAGTACGTCGTCGGTGTGAACACCGCCCCTACAGCAGGTTCGTCGGGCCACGGCTCCATGTCCTCGAGCATCCACAGTTGCGGCATATCAGGAGAAATCAGTCAGAACTGCGCCCTCGGCGCTCCCATTCCCGGGTCGATTTGGAACGGCCCGCTCGCAGAAGGCGCTATCGGGAAGTCGAAGATCGCAGTGGGGATGTACACGGTGGCACAGGAGTTCGGGATGTCCACCACCCCGGACAGGCGTCCTTCGATCGGGGCCGAGCCCAGTAGCAGGTACGCCTGCTCGGGGCTGTAGCCGAACTTGGTGAGGTAGTCGATCGCATGCATGCAGGCGTTCTGGTAGGACAGGTCGGAGTCCAGATACTTCTGCTCGCCGTCGACGGTCACCGAAATACCCGAGAAGGCAATCCATTCCGAGTACTGCGGTGCGGTGTTGCCGGGCATGAAGATCGCGTTTTCGCTCACTCCGTACGTTTCCATGCCGCCCTTGATCAGGTCGACGTGCAGGTCCATGAAGCCACCCATTTCGATGGCACCGCAGAACGTGATCTCCCCGTCGCCCTGGGAGAAGTGCAGATCACCGAAGGACAGCTTCGCGCCCGGGACGAACACCGGGTAGAAGACGCGGGTTCCCTTGGTGAGGTTCTTGATGTCCTGGTTGCCACCGTTCTCGCGTGGCGGTGCGGTGCGTGCGGCTTCGCCTGCGACACGGCTGAATTCGTCACCGCTCAACGAACCGAGGATCGCACCGTCGAGCTCGGGTGCAAGAGCCAGTGGCGGAACCCGATTGGGATCGGTGGCGATCAGCGCACCTTCACGGGCGTTCCACTTGGCCAACAGTTCTGCCGAGGGCGCGGTCCCCATGAGCCCGGGATGGGTGATACCGGTGTACTTCACGTGCGGCACGTGGCGAGATGTGGTGGTCTGACCGGAAAAATCCCAGATCGCCTTGTACGCGTCGGGGAATCGATCGGTGAGGAACCCGCCGCCGTTCTGCTTGGCGAAGATCCCCGTGTAGCCCCAACCCTGACCGGCCAGCGGACCCGAATCCTCCTGCGGTATCGGCCCGACATCGAGGATGTCGACTATCAGCAGATCACCTGGCTCGGCCCCCTCGATGTGGAAAGGCCCGGACAGCGTGTGCACGTTGTTGAGCGGCGCATTCAGGATGTCCTCGGCGGAATCGTCGTTGTGGATGGCCCCGTCGAACCATTCGCGACAGTGGGCCCGGAAGGACGTGCCGGGTTTGACTGTGACCGCCGCCGGGATATCGGGATGCCATCGGTTGTGACCGACGACCTCCTGCTCGGTGAAACTCTTCGTCGAGTCGAGCGGAAACAGCAGTTCGGGCACTGGACACCTCCGGTTGCGCGGATTCCCCTGCCTCGATCATTGCACCGTCGCGGTCCATCCGGTCGGATATGGCGTGTAAAAGTTGTATGACGTTGTGCCGGAACGTTGCTGATACGACATCTCCGGCTACCCTCGGATGCGTGCCCACCTACAGTTTTCGCTGCGCGCGACGATGCACCCCAGTCGAGCAGAGATTCTCCATGGCCGACGCGCCGTCCGAGGTGACGTGCCCGGAGTGCGGAGAAGCGGCCCCACGACAGATTTCCTCGCCTGCTCTCGGACGTGGGAACAGCGCTGCGATGAAGGCGCACGACGCCTCGCGCGCCACCGCGGACACACCTGCCGTGGTCTCGTCCCTACCACCGGCCGGCAGATCGGCAACAAGGACCACATCCAATCCACTGCATCGCCGACTGCCCCGCCCCTGACGACCCGGCGTTTCCCTTTCGTGCCGACGGGGAAGTCCGACGGCATGTCCACGCTGCCAGCTCCCCCGTCGATTGCCGACGGCTCCACCACCGATGACGTCGTCGACTGGGTTGCCGAGCATCTGGGCGATCTGACGCGCGAGGGGCCGGATGGCAGCGCGGCGGGAGGCATTCGCGGCGGGCAGTCCGCTGCCGATACTGCGCTGGCCGGGCTCGACATCACCGGATATGCCCGCGATCGCAGCACCGTTCTTCCGGTGAATCGCCGAGGCGCAAGCCGCATGTCGCCGTACATCCGCCACGGGCTGCTGACGCTGCGAGAGGTCTGGGACGCGGTATCCGACGCTCCCCCACGCGACCGTTCCCGCTATCGCGACGAGCTGATGTGGCAGGAGTACGCCCGCCACCTCTATGCGCGCACCGGATCGGATCTCGGTCGTTCGCTACGCCGTGAGCAGCCGCGACCGCAGGGCTGGACCGCGCAGCCGTGGCCCGAGGAGATGAATTGCATGTCCTCGGTGGTGGGTGAATTGCACGAGGACGGTTGGCTGGTCAACCAGACTCGCATGTGGCTCGCCTCCCAGTGGGCAGTCCGCGCCGGAGCGACGTGGCGCGACGGCGAGGACGAGATGTTCGCCCATCTGCTCGACGGCTCCCGCGCCGCCAACCGCCTCGGCTGGCAGTGGACCGTCGGTACCGGAAGCGGCAAGGTCTACGGATTCAGCCGGTGGCAGGTGAACAAGCGGGCACCGTCCCTGTGCCGCAACTGCGCGCTGAAAGATGCGTGTCCCATCGAGAATTGGCCCGACGACGATCTCGGCCCAGCGGTCGACGGTCCCGATCTGAACAAGGCTCCGATTTCCGCCGGCCCAGCCCACGTGGAAGGCACTGGTGCAGAACAGGTGTGGATCACAGCAGAGTCACTCGGCACCGCAGACCCAGCACTCGCCGCCGAGACCGACCGGCCCGCGGTGTTCGTCTTCGACGAGCCGCTCCTGCGCAAACTGAGGCTCTCCGGCAAAAGGCTGGTCTTTCTAGCCGAGACGCTCGGTGAGATCGCATCGACCCGCCCGTTGGAGGTGCGCCGCGGGCGAGTTCCCGACGAACTCTCCGGACGCGCCTTGGCGACCACCTGGGCGCCCGTTCCCGGCTTCTCCCGCATCGCCGACGCCATAGCCCCGGTCGAGTTGCATCCGTGGCCGTGGCTGGTGCGTCCCACCACGTCCTCGGTCCGTTCGTTCAGCGCGTGGCGTCGGAGTCATTGAACAGCAGTCACTGACCGGATCTATCTCCGCTGCACCGAAATCTGGCCTTCTTCACTGGTGACGGATACCGACCTCGGGGAACTCGGATCGTCGATAACGTCGATGTCGACGTCTCCCTTCTCCGACGTCGCCTCGACGTCGTAGAACTCGGCCGCCGGGAGTTCGATCATGCTGTCGCCCTGCATGTTCTGCACGAGTACCGAATCCGGTGGCACTCTCGAATCCAGTGCGACCTGACCGAACGTCGTGTCCACCTCGACTGCCGACACAGCCGCATCGGTGATGTCGATGTCACCGAATCTGGTTGTGATGTCCAGAGTTCCGGCAGGTCCTCGGGCGATCACGGAGCCCGCCGAAGTGGACACCGATGTCTGCGCGTCCACATCCGTGAGTACGACGTCGGCCGCCGCACCGTCGATGTCGAGCATCAACCCGGCGGGTACCTGTAGTTCGAGACCGATGTCGCAGCTGCCACGCTTTCGGTAGGAACATTCCACAGCGATCTTCGAGCCGTCGTCACTGATGTCGACCGTCGGAGTATCTCCCCGGTAGGAACCGTCGGCCCGCACGTGCAGCTCCGAGTCATCGCTCATGGACACCGACACATGGGCGAATCTGGTTGTGACTGAGAGATTCTTCCCCACGATCGCTGCATCGGCGGAGTAGTCGAAGGACTGCATCTTCGGTGTGGTGAAACCGACTGCGAGGGTGGCCGTCGTGGCTGCTCCTGCGGTGCCGATGACCGCGGCAGCCATCGAAACGGCAACGACAGTGCGCCACATCGACTTCTTCATTGGATCGCTCCCAAATATCGTAGGACGGCCATGACACGGCGGTGATCGGCACTGTCTCCGAGTAGACCGAGCTTGGCGAAGATGTTTCCGATGTGCTTCTCCACGGCTGCTTGACCGACCACCAATGCAGAGGCAATTCCGGCGTTGGACTTGCCTTCGGCCATGGCGGTCAACACGTCCCGCTCCCGCGGGGTCAGCGAATCGAGTGGATCCGATCGTGGGGCCCGAGCCAGAATCTGCTGCACCACTTCGGGATCGATGACGGTTCCGCCGGTGGCAACGGTCCGCACGGCATCGGCGAACTCGTCCACGTCGGCCACCCGGTCTTTCAACAGGTAGCCCACGCCGTCCGTGCTCTGCCGGATGAGCTCGGCTGCGTACCGTTCCTCCACGTACTGCGAGAGCACGAGAACACCTACGGCGGGCCACCGTTGGCGGATGACCAGCGCTGCGCGCAGACCTTCGTCCAGGAAGGTCGGCGGCATGCGTACGTCGATCACGCAGACGTCCGGAAGCGGATCGGCAGCGCTCATGGCCGCGAGCAGCTCCGACGCATCGGCGACCTTCCCGATCACGTCTGCTCCGGTATCGATCAACAGGCGAGCGACGCCCTCTCGCAACAGAACCGAATCGTCGGCGATGATCACTCGCACGGGATGCTCACCTCGAGCCGCGTCGGGCCGCCGGACGGCGACGTGATGAGCAGGGTTCCGTCGATTCCGCTGAGCCTGTCCTCGAGCCCGGCCAGTCCGCCCCCCGGTGCCGGATGCGCTCCACCACAACCGTCGTCGACCACCGTCACGCGCACTGCGGACTCCATTCTCGAGACATCGACTCGGACGTGGTCGGCCTTCGCATGCTTGCTCACGTTGGTCAGCGCCTCCGAGACGACGAAGTAAACGGTCGATTCGACGGTGGCGTCCGGACGTCGATCACCGGAGAGGGCGGGGTCGATCCGAACAGCCACCGGTACCGCACACAACGCCGCGACGGACGACAGTGCGGCGTCGAGACCACGGTCGGTCAGGATCGGCGGATGCAGACCGCGGGTGAGGGTGCGGATCTCGCCGATCGCATTCTTGGCCTCCCGGTGGGCGTCGTCGAGCAACTCTTTCAGGACCGCATCGTCGGTCGCCGCGACGCGCGACTTCGCCTGCCCCAGTGACATTGCCACCGATACCAGGCGCTGCTGGGCCCCGTCGTGCAGATCGCGTTCGATGCGACGGCGTTCGGCATCCGCAGCGTCGACGACGCGAGCACGACTGACCGTCAATTCGTCCACTCTCCTACTGGATTCGGATCGGCCGAGAAGGGCTGCGGCACTCCACCAGTCGAGTCGCGCCAGGGCCGTCAGCAGCAGTGGCACACCCGCAACGAAGGTCACCAGCGAGGCGAAGCCGACCAACGCGACGAACGGATAGCCCACCCGATCGCCGATTTCGAGCTGATTGCCGACCGGGTTCGTCACTATCCATGCGACCGGTGCCGCCGCCAGAACCGGCAGGGCCACGAAGAGAGCCGGCAGTAAGAACAGCAGCACGGCCGAGACCGGAATGCGAACGAGCCAATAGCACAACGACTTCCACAACCCGATGTCGCGGAGGCACCAGACGAACTTGCGCCAACTGGTCGGGTACACGGTCACGTCGGGGCCATCGATGGGAGTTCCACCGGTGAAACCGATTCCGGCACGCGCTGCACGGTCCATCCACCGCAGCGCCACAATTGTCAGCGCGAAGACGAGCACACCGCTGAGCGCAAACGGCAATGCGCACACCGCCAGTACCAGCAGCCCCAGGATCATCCAGCCGCCCAGCCCGGCAAGAGTCGACGCCAGCAACGACGCCACCGCCAACCACCAGTGCGGCGATATCCATGCCCTGAGCGGATTCAGGGGAATCGGTAGTGCCTCGTTCATGCGGATCAGCCTAAGTCGGGTGTCGTCGGCTTGTCCGCACTGTGAACCCACGGCCCGAGGTAGGGCCAGCCCTACCGTCGATCCGTGGGTCGATCGTGGTGTGTTCCGCGGCCAGGACGACGAGATTCGACAGGTATGAACCTGAACATCCTCGATGTGGACCGGCTGTCGTCCGTGCCCCTGTGGGTCGTCTTCGCCGTCGTCTTCGTACTGCTGGCGTTCGAGTCCGCGTCGTTGCTGGGTCTCTTCACACCGGGAAACAGCGTCCCGATCACACTCGGGGTGCTGACGTCGATCGGTGTCGTGCCGTGGCTGCCTGCCATCGTGACCGCGGCGGTGGCGTCGAGCATGGGCGCGCAGTGGGCGTTCTGGCACAGTCGCCGCACCGACACAGTGTTGGGTCTCGGGCGAGCGGAGTCGGCGGTGCCCGCCGCGGTGATGAGGGTCGTCCTCGGGCTGACCACACAGGCACGATCCCGACCACGCGCTGTCGCCACCGCCGGACATCTCATCGGGGGTATCCGCACCATCACGCCGCGACTCGTGGCGACCTCCTCACTACGGCAGCGCGAGTACGCGATGCTCAGCCTGCTGGCTGCAGTCGTGTGGGCAGGTGTACTGGTATCGGCCGGAGCCTGGCTGGGCGACCGGACAGTCATCAGGACCGCCCTGGGATACGCCTGGATTCCGGCTCTGACGGTGATGGCCGCTACCCAGCTCAGGCGTCGAACACGCTCGTCTTCTCCCGAACTTGTCGGAGCCCGGTGATATCAAGGATGTAGAGAGAGACGACAGAAAGGGATTCGCATGTCCGCACGCTTCGATACCTGCAACGGCACACTCGTGATCCACGCGGTCGGCGGTGCGGAGTGCACGGAGCCGGACTGCGTGGATCTCGAGTACGTTCGCCACTTCCTGGTGCTCGAATGCGAAGAGGTCACCGGCGGTTGCCAGTGCACCGCCCTCGTGGAGCTTGCTCAGGCGTCCTGACGTCGAATCACCGGCTGCTGCAGTTCGGTCACCCAATTCTCCTGCGGCTGCGGCTCCGACACCAGGTAGTACTCACGGCAGATGCCGGAGAGTTCGTAGCCGTTGGCCTCGATCCAGGCCGTGAACTGCTCCCAGGTCTCGCCGATCGTTGCCATCGAACCGTGGTGGACTGTCGTCACCGCGAGCTCGACGGGCGGTAGCTCGCGAACCTCGTAGCCCTCACCGGCCACGACCTGGGGCCCCACCTCGAATGCGGCGTGCACGGTGATGCCGGTGCCGTCCCCGTCGTCGACGGCCTCGTACATGGCAATGGACGATGGCCCGAACGTCACGCCGTGCCCAGCGAGGGTCTGGGCGAGTCGGGCGTACATCGGGCCGATGACCGGGCCGATGTTCTCGGGCCCGAACCCTGCGGCTGTCTCGGTGACAAGAGCGATACGGGTGGGTGGCAACGATTTGGTGTCCACGGTGATCATCGAAATCCCTTCGGTGTGGGAGAGCCGCGCATCGATGCGACGCAGACGAGCGGCGTCGAGATCGAGCCGACGGGCGACATCGGTGCGCTTGGCGGCGAGCATCTCGCGTAGCCGATCACCATCGACCTGGCCGTGCACGATCTGCGTCACCTCGTCGAGCCTGAACCCGAGGTCCTTGAACATGAGAATGCGTCCCAGAACCTCGAACTGCGAACCGTCGTATGAGCGATAGCCCGTGAACGGATCCACCCGTGCCGGCGTCAACAACCCGATCTCGTCGTAATGCCGAAGCATGCGAACCGACACCCGGCCGATCGATGCGAACTCTCCAATGCTGAACATGACCCTCCGAGGTTCTCGTCTCACACAGTGTGAGGGTCAAGCGCAGAAAATCGGGTGCACTGAACCGCGCTGAGCGCGGTCGACTGCACCCGATTCTTCACGGCACGGGAATCCTGAAGCGAACCGCCGACCCCAGACGGCCGACTTGCTCGCCTCCGACTCTCGCCAGGGTCGCTATCGAGGCCGCATTCTCCACCTCGCAGACTGCCGTTACCCGGGGCATGCCCATGTAAGAGGCGAGCGTCAGCACCTCGCGTACGGCCCAAGATGCGACTCCCCGACCTCGTTCGGACGGACGAACCCCGTAGCCGATGTGCCCGAGACGGGCGGAGAACTCGTGGCTGTCGTGTCTGAGTGCGACGCCGCCCAACACTCGTTCGCCCTCCATGATCCAGCGGTACGTGCACTCGACGTCGTCCCGGAGCCGCTCGACCCAGTCCGAAAAGCCCTGTGCGGACTCGACATCATCATCGGCCGTCAACCCGAAACCGTCCTCGTGAAACCCCGGCCCCCACTCGGCGTGCGCATCACGCCAGGCAGCGACGAGATCATCGGAGGGAACGACGAGGTCCACCGGCAGACGGTAGCACCGGCCTCAGGCAACTCCCAACGGATAGTGCAGCGGTAATTCCGTCTCTTCGACACCGAGTTCGAGGCGAATTCGGATTCTGATAACAGATCTCGGCTGCCCCGCCACCGCCCCGGGCGCGGTCACGACCGCGCCCGAGATGCAGCTTGCAATCGACGTCAGAACGAGAACCCCGATCCGACGTCCGTTCATCGAGGGGTGATGGAACCGAGGAACGAGGTGGTCCAGATGGCGGAATTGACCGATCCTGCAGCATCGTTCGTCGGAACCAGACCGTTGAGCGTCACCTGGCCGCCCGTCAGGCCGAGAGCGGGCTGCGGCGGCAAGGTGAATCCACAGGACTGCTGCACGGTGCCCGGCTCGATGGGCAGATCCATACGACGGCACTGCCCGGTGGACGTGGCTGTGAGCGCCGGCGTGACGCCGTAGCTCGTGATGCTCAGCGATGCGCCGAAGTCCGGGGACGACGGGTTCTGGTAGCAGATCGACGCGGTGGCCGCGACGTCCGCGGAGGGCTCGGTCGATGCCGCGCCGGTGGCGGCGTCCACGGACACGGCGTGAATCTCGGTGGTGCGCACGCCACCCGGGCACGCGGGAGTGCTTCCGGTCGAGACCGAGTTCACCTCGCGCCCGACGCTGTACTTCACCGAACCGGTCGGTTGCGGGGTTCCTGCGACGGGTTCCGGCACGGGAGCAGTGCCTTCACCGAGTGTGTAGAGGGTCCACAGCGAGCCGGTGCGTCCGTCCGGCAGGCGAAGCGGGTTGGCGATCGAGTTGCTGGTCGCGACACCGTCGATCACCCCGGAATCGTTGGGGTTCACTCGCAGAACACAATCGACGGCCGCGCGTCCGGGCGAGCCGATCATGAACTCGAGACCGCATGGCCCGTTCATCGAGAGCTCGCCCAGACCGGGAGCCGTCAGTGCGCCCCACTGGTCGAGGAAGGCCTGGCCGTCGATGATCGGCCCGGCGCACACGTAGATCGGTCCGACGTTCTGAGCCGTCGGGTTCTGCAGGAAGCCCGTCGACGGGTCGTTGGTGAAGGTGTACATCCGCGCGTCGAGACGCTCGACCACGGTCAACGAACGCGGGGAGCCGAAGTAGTCGTTGCACGCAGCGTTGTCCTCCGCGGTGGGACGCTGACCGCTGTCGACGGTACGGAAGACGCTGAAGCTACCCGGCCCGTCGTCGATCGACCCCATGATGGTCGCGGGTGCCGGGCTCGGCGCAGGATCCGCCGAGGCCGTGGCAATCGGACACAACGCGACCGCCACTGCAGACACCACGACGCCGCGCAACCACTTCTTCGACACTTCGTATCCCCCGGAAAATATGGATCCGCAATTGGTGCAGATCGGACTCACCCCGCCGAGGAGACTAGCGCAACAGGCGTTGAGAAGCGAGAGTTGGGGAGATCGCATCGGACAGAAATCTCGTACCTGTCGGTACGACACGGCTATGGTTCGACCTGCACAGTCACCGACCGAGGAGTAGTTCCATGAACAAGCGTCTGGCCTCTTATTCAGTTGCAGCACTGGCTGTTTCCGCGTTCTTCGTGGCACAACCTTCCAGTGTCGCGAACGCTGCCCCCTGCTCGGACGTCGACGTGTCGTTCGCCCGCGGAACCGGGGAATTCCCCGGCCTCGGTATCACCGGCAGGCCGTTCGTCGATCGGCTGAAGTCGGAGCTGTCGGACCGCTCGGTCAGTACGTACGCGGTGAACTACGCGGCCGACTTCACTCAGGCCAGCGCCGGCCCGGGATCACGTGACCTCGTCGCACACCTCACGTCCGTCGCAGCGTCGTGCCCGTCGACGACGTTCGTGATCGCGGGCTACTCGCAAGGGGCCACGGTGGTGACCAACGCTGTGGGCGTGCGAACCACCAGCAGCATCACCGGAGCCGTCATTCCGGCCGATCTCGCCGATCGCATCGACGCAGTAGTGGTGTTCGGCAACCCGCTCGGGCTCCGCGGCAGCAAGATCGAGACGGCCAGCGCCACGTACGGCCCGCGCACCCGGAGCTTCTGCAACTTCGGCGATCCGGTGTGCCAGATCGGCGGCTTCAACGCTTTCGCGCACGTTCAGTACGGGACCAACGGGTCCACCACCGAGGGTGCCCAGTTCGCCGCGACGCAGGTCCGTAGCTGACCGAATCTCAGGGGCGCAGGTTCAATCCCGTCGTGGTCGAGAAGTAGTGCACGGTCTCGGCGCGCGGGGCGATTCGGATGACATCGCCCTGAGACGGAGTCGCGATATCAGGAATACGAGCGATGATCTGCGCCCCGACGGTTCCCAGATTCGACGCGTCCTCGGCGGTGCGGCCGTAGATGTAGGCGTCCGCACCGAGTTCCTCGACGACGTCGACGACGATGTCGGTACCGGAATCGGAGAGCGTCCACGCTTCCGGTCGCACGCCCATCGTCACTCGGCTGCCGTCGATACGGTCGGCGATCGAACGCTCGATGGGCACCGACAGCGATCCGAGTTTTGCATTGCCTGCCACGACGTCCACGTCGAACAGGTTCATGGCCGGTGAGCCGATGAAGCCTGCGACGAAGGCGTTGACCGGGCGCTCGTACAGATCCTTGGGGCTCGCGCACTGCTGCAGCACACCGGCTTTCATGATCGCCACGCGATCCCCCATCGTCATCGCCTCCACCTGGTCGTGGGTGACGTAGACGGTGGTGGTGCCGAGCCTGCGCTGGAGCAGCGAGATCTGCGTGCGAGTCTGCACGCGGAGCTTGGCATCGAGGTTGGACAGTGGCTCGTCCATGAGGAACACCTGCGGGTTTCGCACGATGGCGCGTCCCATCGCCACGCGCTGACGCTGACCTCCCGAGAGCGCCTTGGGTTTACGGCCCAGATAGTCGGTGAGGTCCAGGATCTTCGCGGCCTCCTCGACGCGTCGGCCCACCTCGGCCTTGTCCATTCCGGAGATCTGCAGTGCGAAGCCCATGTTCTTGGCGACGGTCATGTGCGGGTATAGCGCGTAGTTCTGAAACACCATCGCGATGTCGCGTTCCTTGGGTGCCAGTGAGGTGACATCCCGGTCGCCGATCTTGATGGCACCGTAGTCGACGTCCTCGAGACCGGCGAGCATCCGCAGCGAGGTGGACTTGCCGCAGCCGGAAGGCCCGACGAGTACCAGGAATTCGCCGTCCTCGATGGCGAGGTCCAACGATTCGACTGCCGCGACGTCCGATCCCGGGTAGAGCTTGGTGGCTCCTTCGTACGTGACCTGTGCCATGGGAGTGCTCCTTTGTATGGGTTAGAAGAATCGATGTGCGGAGCCGGCAGGCTCGGCGGTGAGGAAGGTGGGTTCCGGCAACCCGGATCGCACTGCACTGGAGGCGATGTCGTCTGCTACGGCCTCGACGAGATCCGACGGCACCAGAGCGATGGCAGATCCGCCGAAACCGCCGCCGGTCATCCGCGCTCCGTATGCGCCAGCCCGCAGGGCCGAGTCGACAGCGCTGTCGAGTTCAGGTGAGCTGACCTCGTAGTCGTCTCGCAACGACAGGTGCGACGCCGTCATCAGCGCACCGAGCTCGGCACCTGCGGCCCCGCGATCCAAGAGGGCCGCGGCCGCCTCGACGCGTCGAATCTCGCTGATGACATGACGAACTCGTGCGATCAGCGTCTCGTCGTCGAGCGCAGCCGTCGCCTGCTCGGGGTCGAGTCCGCGCAAGGTCGCCACCCCCAGTTCGGCGTACGCCGTATCCAGGGCAGCGCGGCGGGCTCCGTACTGACCGTCGACCAGCCGGTGCGGCGCATTGGTGTCGATCACCAGCAAGCGAGTTCCCGACGTGGCCAGATCGAGGGGAATCTGACGCGTCGACCCGTCGAGGCAGTCCAGCAGCAACGCGTGCCCCGACTCGGCCGACATCGCGATGTTCTGATCCATGCCGCCTGTCGATGCGCCTGCGATCTCGTTCTCGGCACGAATACAGGCCTCGATCAGTATCTTTCGTTCGAGCCGAAGATCGAAGAGGTCATCGAGCGCGAGGGCGAACGAGCATTCCAGGGCCGCCGAGCTCGACAGCCCCGAACCCACCGGCACCGAGGAGTGCACGGCCACATCTACTCCGCCGACTCCATGCTCACCGAGCGCCCAGGACACCCCGGCCACGTAGGCCGCCCAACCCGACGGGGTACCCGGACCGACCTCGCCGAGCTCACCGGTCCACGACTCGTCGGTGTGCGTCGATACGGCCCGCATGCCCGTGTCCTCGCGGCGACGCACAGCGACCGCAGTCGCATACGGCAGCGCGAACGGCAACACCAGTCCGCCTGCGTAATCGATGTGTTCACCGATGAGATTGACTCGACCCGGAGCGATCCAGACGCCGTCGGGATCACCGCCGAATGCACTGCGGAACAACTCGGCTGTACCGTCGGCGAGATCCTCCTCGGCGATCACATCGAGCCAGTTCACGCCAGTACCTCGCGCAGCCGATCGGCGATCCGCTCGGGCGTGGTGTCGTTGATCCAGGCCCCCATCGCCGATTCGGATCCGGCGAGGAACTTCATCCGACCGGGTGAGCGCATCATCGAAAACAGTTGCAGATGCAGGCGTCCCAGTTCGCGATCTGCTCCGACGGGTGCCTGGTGCCACGCCGCGATGTACGGCACCTCGTCGACGCCCTCGAAGAATGCGTCGACTCCGCGCAACAGATCCCGATAGACCACGGCCAGCTCGTCCCGCTCGGCACCGCTCAACTCGGCGAGATCTGCAACGTCGCGACGCGGAGCGAGATGCACCTCGACCGGCCACCGCGATGCTGCAGGCACGTACGCAACCCAGTGCTCCGCATCGACGACGATGCGGCGACCCGAACGGAGCTCGGCGGCAAGCACGTCGGCCAGCAGGACTCGGCCGGTTCGCTCGAAGTGTGTGCGAGACTGTCGAATCAGCGCATCGGTGCGCGGCGGGAGGTAGGGGTAGGCGTAGATCTGACCGTGCGGGTGGGTCAGGGTGACGCCGATTTCCTTGCCGCGGTTCTCGAAGCAGAAGACCTGGGCAACGCCGGGGATAGCGGACAGGGCAGTGGTGCGATCGGCCCAGACGTCGATGATGGTGCGGACGCGAGAGAGCTCCAGCGCCACGAAGGATGTATCGGGGTCACTGGCGAAGCAGATCACCTCGCACCGCCCGGTGCCGGGGGCCAGCGGCCACAGCGCTTCGCCGTCCACCTCGGTCGGAAGCGATTGCTGCGCTGCGGTTTCGGACAGGGACGGGAAGCGGTTCTCGAACACCACCACGTCGTAGTCGGCCGCCGGAATCTCGGTGGCCGGTCGGTCCGGTCGGCTCGGTGCCAACGGCGACGCGTCCGCCGGCGGCAGGAACGTGCGGTCCATCCGCTGTGCGGCGATGACGATCCATTCACCGGTGAGTACGTCGAATCGCATCTGCGACTGCGACATCGACGGCGAGAGGGCTCGCGTATCGACCAGATCGCGGGTGGCGCCGCCCGAGACGTAGGGCTCGGTGTCGTCGTAGTAGATCAGCTCACGGCCGTCGGCCAGAGTGGTCGACGTCTTGCGCATCGAGTGCGTCGTGGCGTCATGCGCGGTCATCGAGTGCTCGTTCCTCGTTCGTGTCGGGGGATTGCTCTCCGGCGATCACCACGTCGTCGACCGTCTCGGACAACGCCTCGTGGACGCCGGGGTCGAGTCCGGCATCGGTGACGAATACGTCGACGCGCGAGAGCGGGATGGTGTTGGCCAGCGCGCGAACACCCCACTTGGTGTGGTCGGCGAGCACGATGACGCGTCGAGACGAGGCGACAAGTGCCTGATTGGTCTGTGCTTCCATGAGATTGGGGCAGGTGAGCCCGGATTCGATGTCCACACCGTGTGTTCCGAGAAACAGCATGTCCAGGTGGATACTCTGCAGGGCGCTGACCGTCAGCGGTCCGACCAGCGCGTAGGACGGTGTGCGCTGTCCGCCGGTGAGCAGCACCGTCTGATCCGACCGGCCACCGGTGTGGAAGACATCGGCGACGGGCAGGGAGTTGGTGACGACGGTGATGTCCGGGACGTCGAGCAGTTCTTGCGCGAGTGCGTGCGTCGTGGTGCCACCGGAGATGCCGATGGATGTCCCGGGCCGCACGAATCGTGCAGCGGCACGGGCGATGGCGGCCTTGGCATCGCGATCGAGTTCGGACTTGGCCGAGAACCCCGGCTCGAACACGCTGGCCGATCGCGGCAGCGTCACGCCGCCGTGCACCCGCTCGACCAGACCGCGGGCGACGAGCTCGTTGACGTCGCGTCGAATGGTCATGTCCGACACCGACAGTGCAGCACCGAGATCTGCGACCTTGACCGCACCCTCGGCCGTCACCTGGTCCAGGATCTTCTGCTGACGCTGGTGGGCGAGCATCAGCGGTTCTCGGCGATCACAGCACTGCCGCCCGCGGCCAGGATGAGTTCGCCGTCGATCTGTGCGCCGCCGACCAGATCGACACCCGAGGCAGGCACGCTGACCTTGTCGGTTCCGTGGTTGAGCACGAAGAGCCAGGACTGCTCCCCTGCCGACCGTCGGACGATTTCCACGTCCGATCCGAGGTCGCGCCGGGTGTCGATTTCGGCTGCAGCGCAAAGCTTGTCGGTCAGTGAGGCCCAGCCTGCCGCGTCGGGAACGGTGGCCGCGTACCAGGCAGCCCCGCTGCCGACGGTGCGCTTGGTCAATGCGGGGACGCCCCGCAGATGGCCACGGGTGTGCCGCGCCAGCACGTCGACGTCCTCCGCCGCGGTGAGATATTCGCTCCAGATTTCGCCGACGGTCTCGTCGTCCAGAGTCAGGGTCTCGCCGTCGGCGAGCGGGAAGAACTCCTCCACTCGGACGCCGAGCAGCTCCCGAAATGCACCCGGGTAGCCGCCGAGTCGCACGTGGTCGTCCTCGTCGGCGATTCCGGAGAATGCGGTGACGAGTACCTGCGCGCCGGCATCGGCCGTGTCGGCTATCCGCGCGGCGGTCTCGTCGCTGCACAGGTACAGAGCAGGCACGACGACGACGTCGTAGCCACTGAGGTCCGTCGACGATGGAACGATGTCGCAGGTCACGCCTGCGGAGGTGAATCCGTGATGGGCGCGTCGGGCAATCTCCATGGGCTGCATGGCCATCGACGGATGGCCCTCCTGCTCGCACGCCCACTGCGATGCCCAGTCGAAGAGCACGGCAACCCGAGCATCGACGGTGCTTCCTGCCACCGGAGCCATGCGCCGCAGAGCCGCGCCGAGCTCGACGACCTCACGCCAGCGGGCGGAGTCCTCGCCTGCGTGCGGTACCAGTGCGGAGTGGAACTTCTCTGCCCCGGCCTTGGATGCGCGGAACTGGAAGTAGGCGATGCCGTCCGCTCCGCGAGCCATGTGCGCCAGCGAGTTTCGCATCATCTCGCCCGGGACCTTGGCGCGGTTGATGTGCTGCCAATTGACGGCGCTGGTGGAATGCTCCATCAACAACCAGGGTCGACGGCCGGCAACGCCACGGGTGAGGTCGGCCGAGAACGAGAGCTTGTGATGCGCTGCGGCGTCGCCTGTTTCGGGGCCGACGAGGTAGTGGTCGGTGGAGACGATGTCCTGCTCGGGGGCCCAGGACGCGTAGTCCATGTTGCCTGCGAGCGCGGGGCCCTGGCCCATGCCCACCATGAAGTTCGTGGTGACCGGGACGTCCGGGGTGATCCGGTTCAGCACGGCCTTCTCGGCGCGGTACTGCTCGAGGAGGGCGTCGGAGCAGAATCGGCGCCAGTCGAGCTGGTGCGTGGGGTTGCCGAACGTGGTGCTCACCGAGGGCGGAACGATCTCGTCCCAGTCGCTGTAGCGCTGGCTCCAGAAGTCCGTGCCCCAGGCCGTATTGAGGGTCTCGAGGTCGATGTACCTGGCGCTGAGCCACTCTCGGAAGGCATGCGCGCTGTCGTCGGAGTAGCACAGTGCGTTGTGACAGCCGAGTTCGTTGGACACGTGCCACATGGCCAGCGCGGGATGCTCGCCGTAGCGCAGCGCCATCTTCTCGACCAGCACGAGTGAATGTTCTCGATACACAGCAGAACTGGGGCTCCACGTCTGTCGACTGCCGATGGCGTAGCGGTAGCCTCGCTCGTCCACCGGGCGCATCTGCGGGTACGCAGTGGCCAACCACGGCGGGGGCGACGCGGTGGCCGTGGCCAGGTCGACGCGAATGCCGCCCTCGTGCATCAGATCCATGACGCGATCGAGCCATTCGAAGTCCCATGTCGACGCGGTCGGCTGCAGGCGCGCCCAGGAGAAGACTCCGACGGTCACGAAGTCGACGCCGGCCTCGTGCATCAGCTCGACGTCGCGTCGCCAGACGTCCTCGGGCCACTGCTCGGGGTTGTAGTCGCCGCCGAAAGAGATTCCCTGGGTCGGCCAGGTGCTGCGTCGTGCTGTGTCCATGCTCACAATATGAACGAGGCATTCTCAGATGTCAACATGAATGAACATTTTCGTACTGATGCAGGTGAACGGGCCTCGAAGAGCTTGACAGACGCCGTAGCGTCGTGTTTCTGTAACCTGCATCACCCCGAACGGTCAGGCGAGCGCCGCGGAACGCACAGCGGAGATGTTCACTTCTGATCGTTATCGATACTTCTCGTCGAAGGACTTCCATGAACCCACACGAGTGGCCGCGCACGTGGCAGCCGTCCCGACGCGACTTCCTGCGGTCAGCGCTCGTCGCCGCGGGTGCGATCACCGCCGGTGGCGCACTGTCGTCGTGCTCGAACAGCGTCGACCCGAATGTCACCACGCTCGGGTCACGCTTGTCCGACCCCAACTCCAAGCTGGGTGTCGAGGACTTCGTCGCGATGTACCGACAGCAGACCGGGCGGCAGCTCGCCGTCAACACCGTCGACTCCACGTCGTTCCAGGAAAACGTCAACAACTACCTCCAGGGCACGCCCGACGATGTCGTCACCTGGATGGGTGGTTACCGGGTGAAGTACTTCGCCGAGAAGGGTCTGGTGGAGGACCTGTCGCCGATCTGGGCGAACCACGGCGGCGGCTTCAACGAGAGCTTCCGCGAGAACTCGACCGGCATGGACGGCAAGCAGTACCTGATCCCGTTCTTCTACTACCCGTGGGCAGTGTTCTACCGGCCGAGCCTGTGGGCCGAGCGTGGGTACGAGCCCCCGGCGACGTACGACCAGTGGGTGGCGTTGAGCAAGCAGATGCAGGCCGACGGCCTCACCCCGATCGGCTTCGGTGCCCGCGACGGATGGCCACCGTTCGGAACGTTCGACTATCTGAATCTGCGGCTCAACGGCGTCGAGTTCCACCGAACCCTGCTCGCAGGCGACGTGAGCTGGACCGACAATCGCGTGCGCTCCGTGTTCGATACCTGGCGGGAACTACTGCCGTTCCACCAGCCACAGCCACTGGGCCGCAAAATCGCCGACGCGCAGATGGCACTGCTGAACAAGAGCGTCGGGTCGCTCGTCGCCGGCATGTTCGTCGCCCAGAGCTTCCCCGCCGGTGCCGAGCGCGACGATCTGGATTTCTTCACCTTCCCTGAACTCGACTCCGCCGTCGGAACATCCACGGTCGAGGCACCGATGGATGGGTTCATGATGCGCACCGACCCGCGCAACCGGCCCGGAGCCGAGGACTTCCTCACCTACATGACCGGCGCCGACCCTGCCGTCGCCTACGCGAAGCAGGATCCGCAGGCCATTCCCGCTCATCGTGATGCCGACCTGTCGAGTTTCCCTGCGCTGGTACGCAAATCGGCGGACCTGGTGCAGAACGCCGAGGAGATCACCCAGTTCTTCGATCGCGATACCCGTCCTGATTTCGCGTCGATCGTCATGATCCCGGCCCTGCAGCAGTTCATCGGTAACCCCGACGATGTCGACGGCCTGGTACGCAGTATCGAACGCCAGAAGTCAGCGGTGTTCGGAACATGATCGTGCGCAGTGTGATTCGACGCCCATCATCCACTCGACATCGAGATCAGGTAATGCCATGACCGCACCCGAACGGGTCAAGTCGCCGAAGGTTCGGCGCAGTGTCCGCGAGAAGTGGACCATCGCTCTCATGCTCGGGCTTCCCGCGCTGATCGTCATCGGCCTCGTCTGGATTCCGACGATCTTCACGGTGATCCTGTCGTTCGCCCGCTGGGACGGCATCGGCGGCACGTCGAGCATCGAGTGGATCGGCACCCAGAACTACGTCGACGCGGTGCAGGCCTACCCGCCGTTCCAACAGGCCCTGCACAACAACGTGCTCTGGCTCGTCTTCCTGTTCCTCGTCCCCACCGTCATCGGTATCCTGCTGGCGATCCTTCTGGACAAGAACCTCAAGGGATCTCGGCTGTACCAGAGCATCTTCTACATTCCCGTGGTGCTGTCGATGGCCCTCATCGGCTTCATCTGGCAGCTCATCTACTCCACCGAGGGCGGCGTCCTCAACAGCCTGCTGGGTACCGACGTCGACTGGCTCGGCGACCCGGACATCAACATCTGGGCCGTGATGGTCGCGGCCGGGTGGCGTCATACCGGCTACATCATGCTGTTGTACTTGGCCGGCCTCAAGGCCATCGATCCGTCCGTTCGCGAAGCCGCGGTGATGGACGGCGCGGGGCCGATCCGCACGTTCTTCAGCGTCATCTTCCCGCTGATGAAGAACACCAATCTGCTCATCGTCGTCATCACCGTCATCGAGGCACTGCGCGCCTTCGACCTGGTCTGGGTGATCAACAGGGGCAGAAACGGATTGGAACTGATATCGGCGTTGGTCACCGCCAACGTCGTCGGTGAAGCAGGCCGCATCGGCTTCGGCTCGGCCCTAGCGACCGTCATGCTTCTCATCTCTCTCGTCTTCATCGCCCTGTACCTCGCCATCGTTCTTCGGAGCAAAGACTGATGACCACTTCACTCACCCGCACAGCGCCTCCCGAGCGCGATCCGCTGACCCGCAACCGCGCCGCCGTCGCCAACCGTCGGCGCGCAGGCACAGCCCAGATCGCGATGTACGTGCTGCTGACCGTCATGGCGCTCGTCTGGATGTTCCCGCTCGTGTGGGCGGTCTACAACTCGTTCCGCGACTACGACTACGTGTTGCTCAACGGATACCTGTCCGTCGGCGGCTATACGTTCAGGAACTACATCGACTCGTGGCAGATCGGCGGTATCCCGCACTACTTCTTCAACTCGCTGATCATCACCGTGCCGTCGGTACTGCTAATCCTGTTCTTCGGCTCGATGGCGGCGTTCATCCTGGCCCGCTTCAGCTGGAAGTTCAACATCTTCATGCTCGCGGTGTTCATCGCCGGCAACCTGCTGCCCCAGCAGACGCTGCTCACGCCACTCTTCCGTCTGTACAACGCAATTCCCGTTCCCTACTGGATGAGTTCGTCGGGATCGCTGTACGACAGCTACTGGGGTCTGATCATCGTGCACGTCGCGTTCCAGACCGGGTTCTGCGTGTTCGTGCTGAGCAATTACATGAAAACCGTGCCGCACGAACTGCTCGAGGCCGCCACCGTCGACGGAGCGAGTCTGTTCCGTCAGTACTGGCAGGTGGTGATGCCACTGTGCCGGCCTGCCTTGGCTGCACTCGCCACGCTGATGGTGACGTGGATCTACAACGACTTCTTCTGGGCGCTGGCCCTGATGGTCAGCGGAGACAAGCTCCCGGTGACGACGGCGCTGCAGAATCTGCAGGGTAGCTTCTTCACCGACACCAATCTGCTCGCCGCGGGCTCGGTGCTGGTGGCTCTACCGACAGTGCTCGTATTCGTTGCGCTGCAACGCCATTTCGTGTCCGGTCTGACGATGGGTGCGAACAAGTGAGTTTTTCCGTCCTTCGCCGTGACGGTGTCATGGTGATCCTCGGCCCGTCGTCCACCGCCGTTCCGGCTGTGCTGCACTGGGGTACCGACCTGGGCGAGCTGTCCGAGAACGACCTCACCGAGCTGCGCAGGGCCGCGATCCCCGCTGTCCCACATTCGAGCGTCGACGTTCCGCGGTGGCTCACTCTCGCACCCGGCGGCGACGACGCCTGGCAGGGAACACCGGCTCTGGCATTGCACCGCTCCGGCACCGTGCAATATCCGCGGTGGGCCGACGTCACCGTTCGTTCCGGTGAATTCCATTGTGCGGTGGAGGCGTCCGACTCCGAGTTGGGAATTGCGTGGTCGATCGAGTTGTCACTCGAGGTCGGCGGTTCGCTCCGTGTGCGTCAGAACGTGCGCAACATCTCCGGCGGCCCGTTGACCGTCGACGGCGTCGTGACACTGATGCCGTTGCCGGACAGTGCAACCGAGTTGCTCGACCTGACGGGACGGCATTGCCGCGAACGTACCCCGCAGCGGCGACGGTTCGATCACGGCTCGACCGTGCGTGCCTCACGACGCGGAAGAACCGGGCACGACGCCACCCTGGTCCTCACTGCCGGGAGCGAGGGCTTCGGCTTCCGCGACGGCGAGGTGTGGGGTGCGCATGTCGCTTGGAGCGGTGATCACCTGCATCTGGCCGAGCGTCTGCCCGAGCGGGCCGGACAGGCCTCGGGGGTTCTGGGTGGCGGCGAGCTGCTCGCGCCCGGCGAGGTGGTACTGCAGAGCGGCGACACCTACACGACCCCGTGGGTGCATTTCGTCTATTCCGCTGCTGGACTGGACGGTTCTGCGCAATCGTTGCACCGGTGGATGCGATCCCGACCCACGCATCCCACCTCGCCACGGCCAGTTGTGTTGAACGTCTGGGAAGGCGTCTACTTCGATCACGATCTCACCCGACTCCGCAGGATCGCCGACGTCGCCGCGCACGTGGGCGTCGAACGATTCGTGCTCGACGACGGCTGGTTCCGGCACCGACGCGACGACCGGGCCGGCCTCGGCGACTGGCAGGTGGACGAGGGCGTCTGGCCCGACGGTCTGGCCCCGCTGTTCGATCACGTTCGCGCCCTCGGTATGAGCCCAGGTCTGTGGTTCGAACCCGAGATGGTCAACCTGGATTCCGATATCGCTCGGGCCCATCCGGATTGGCTGCTCGCGGCACCTGGGCGGATCCCGCTGGAATGGCGTCATCAGCACGTGCTGGATCTGACCCGTCCGGAGGTGTTCCAGTACCTCCTCTCTGCGATCGATACGGTGCTGACGAACGAGCGACCGGATTATGTGAAGTGGGACCACAACCGGGACTTGATGCTGGCGGTCGACTCCGACGGGCGAGCGGCGGTGCATGCCCAGACCTCGGCGTTCTATCGGTTGTTGGACGCGTTGCGTTCCCGGCATCCCCGCATCGAATTCGAGTCCTGCGCATCCGGCGGCGCCCGCATCGACCTCGAGGTTCTCGAACACACCGACCGGGTGTGGGCGTCGGACACCAACGATCCACTCGAACGTCAACGCCTGCAACGATGGACGACGCAGTTGCTGCCGCCGGAGCTGATCGGATCGCATGTCGGTCCGCAGATCGCGCACACGTCCGGTCGATGGTCGACTCTTCAGTTCCGTTGCTTGACATCACTGTTCGGTCATGCCGGACTGGAGATGGACGTCACCGAGCTGGCGGCGGATGATCACGAGTACCTCCGGTCGTGGACTTCGCTGTACAAGGAATTGCGCGAGCTGCTTCACACCGGCGACGTGATACGCGCCGACCATCCCGACCCGAGTGTCTGGGTGCACGGCGTCGTGGCAGCGGACTTCTCGGAGGCCGCGTATGCGGTGGTGCGGATGGACACCTCGCCCGAGGATCGCACCGATCGGGTTCGGCTTCCCGGTCTCGATCCGGCCGTTCGGTATCGGGTCGAATTCGTGCGGGAACTCAGCGATCTGGGCAACGGAATCGCACTGCCGCCGTGGATAGCCGACGGCGGAGTGGTCGAGCTGTCGGGTTCGATGTTGGCTCGGGCGGGCGTGGCACTACCGGTGTTGTTCCCACAGACCGGGGTGTTGCTCAGGGTGCGGGCCCTCTGAACTGTGAATCGGCTCCTCAGTTCTGGATTTCCGACTGCGATCAGAGGATGGAATCCGAATCCGAGGAGCCAATTCGCCGCTTCAGTCCCAATTCACCCGGGACGCCATGTTCAGTAGCTTTGCTCGACGCGTTTCGTTCGTCTCGCCGATTCGGGCGATGCGTCCGTAGACGTGTGCTCGAAAGTCATTGTGATCGTTACGATTCTGAGCAGCTGCTCCCGTGGCGATGCAATTGTGCAGCAGTGCCCTGAGGGTGTCGTACTCCTCTCGGGGCACTGCCGGCCACGAGTTGACGACGAGCCCGGTCAACTGTTGTCGCTGATGAGCGCGCCTGATCCGAGTCTTGTCTGGATGAATCGTGAAGCCCTCGTCGTGGGCGATCTGCGAGACCACCCAGAGGAGGGTGTCGACTTCGAGACCTGCGCCGCCGGAGAACGCGAGATCGTCCGCGTAGCGGCTGTAGCGGGCACCCATCGACCGCGCCAGGCCCGAGGCGCGGATATCCAGTTGTCGCGCCGCGAGATTCGCCAAGGCGGGCGATGTGGGAGCACCCTGCGGCAGATGTGTGGTGCGTAGCCTCGCCGCAGTGGGCCGGTCCATACCGGTCAATTCGGACGCCGGGGTGACCGTCGTGCACAGTGCCGCGAGAGTGGCTGCGACCGTTCGCGGATAGCCCACGGCCTCGAAGATCGCGACCACTCGATCGAAACCGATGGACGGGAAGAAGCGTCGGAGATCCGTCGAGACCACCACGTCGCGTTCGGAATGCGGCATTGCGAATGTCCTGGGACTTCGCGCCTTGCGAAACCCGTGCGCGGCTGGGTGGGCGGGGATTCGATCGAGTATGCGGCGCAGTATCTTTCGTTGAATCTCCCGTAGACGTGGCTTCGGCACCTCGAGCAATCGGATGCCCTGACGCTTGTCGAGCCGTGCAGATCGATAGTGCTGCAGCGGGAACGGTGCGGTGCGTAGCCTGCCCTGCAGATCGGCGAACCATTCGATCTCCGAGATCGTCAAATCCAGCGACCGTGCGAGCTGACCGGTGGTCTCGTACCGCGGTACCTCGAATCGCCAGGGCTTGTCACTGTGACGCGTCGGTCTCTGTGACGACACCGACGGCTCCGGAATGAACGGAAGGTCGCGCAGCAGAACGAAAATCGATGCTTCGTCGAACGGCGGACTCGGATACAGATTGATGACCCGATCCGCCAACCACGACGCCTTGGCCGGGACGAGTGGCTCGAACGCCTCCTCGAGTCCGGACCGCGTCCATTCGGCGTCGGCAGCCAGGCGCGCCAGAGTCGCCGCTGCTCGCGGAGTGAACTCCCGCTCGGTCACGGGCGATTGCCGATCAGGTGCAACGGCGCGGGGCGACCGAAATCTTTCGTCCTCGGAGCGGGCAAGCACGCGGAGCGTGCAGAGCTGCTTCGGACGCAGTGCTCGATTCTCGTGATGTACCCAGGGGTTACCCCTGAGACCGGTCCCGCGGACCAACTCTCGCCCACGCGCCGCTGCATCCCTCCACCATGCCAAAGGGAGGCAGATCTGTCAGCGCGTTGCCCGCAGGACCGTCACGGAAGAATCGATTCGACTGCGCCCATGACGATCGTCGTCAACGACAGCCCGCCGGTTCCGAACGCCGCAGCGACGACGATGCCGATCAGAGCATCCTCACGTGACGGTGTCGGCGGTTCAATCGTCCTGTTCACCATCGTGAACGGAAGCGACCACAACACCTCGACGCCCCCACCGAAAACGCGCGTCAACACCCCGAACTCGTTGTCGCCCCGATCGGATGGTCCGTCCAGCAGCGCACTGTCTTCGAGGTTCTTCGCCCGCAGCGTCAGAGTGCGCCCGCCGTACTGGATACCGACGCGGTAGGACCGTTTGAAGAGCCTCGCGCGGCCGGGGTCGAGAACGATGTCTCGGCCGTCGATGCCGGCCCTCAGGTTCGCGGCGGTGCGCGTTCCGATCGGCACCTTGTCCGAGGTCCGAGGCCCCGTGCGAGAAATCGTGACGGTCATGGGTACACCCTCGCGATACGAACCGCAGATTCTTTCGTCCCGATACGTCAGGTCCGCTTCCCCGTAGATGCCTGTCTCGACCACTGCAGCGGTGAAGTCCGCGGAGTCATCGTCGCAATCCTGCATCTGCGCCACCCTGTCATAGATCCTGATCGTCTGGAATCGGCCCAGGTTCGGGAACCGACAGGGGTCGCGCTGCGTCCAAGGACGTAGACGTTCGTGAGAAATGGGTGAGGCAATGCGCAGGGCACGACGATGGATACCGGCGATGGCGGTGCTGCTGATCGCCGCAGGCTGCTCGAGCACCGCCGATGGTGACGCCGTCGCCGACGCGACATCGAGTGGGGCGGCTGCTACGACGACCTCCGCGCCGACGCCATGGGATCCGTGCACCATCCCCGACGAGGCCATCGAGCGTGCGGGATTGAACGTGGACACCAAGGAATCGGGGGTGTTTGGGCGGGACCAGAACGGATTCAAGATCTGCGGATGGGAAAGCCGGCCGCCGAGTAGCAAATATTACGTGCGTGTTTTCGTCGGTTTCGAGACCTTGGACTTTGTCGACGATCCGAGCTACTTCAATCGACTTCAACCTGTCCGGGTGGGCACACGCGACGCCACGCAGTACCAACAACTTGCGGCCGATGCAGCTCTGAACTGCGGTGTCGCCTTCGTCGCAGGTGCTGAATTGATCAGAGCGACAATCATCACGGGCACACAGGTTGGCAACCCGCCGTACGACCCGTGCACCGAGTTGAACACGGTCGTGGCCGCTCTCGATTCCGAACTTCCCACCTAGACCACCCCGATACGAAAGGCGTCGAACTCGTGGCCGATTCCCAACCGGACCTGCTCACGTACTGGCGGGACCTCAATGCCCAAGCCGACGAAGGCACCGTGGCCATTCCCGCCGACGTCGCTGCCAAGTGCGACGCGGCATGTGTCACTTACCTCGCGCACCTCGAGAAGATGCAGATCGACGCGCTCGCGTTGGCAGAAGCCAAAGACTGGGGCGACTTGAAGTCCGCCCAAGACCTGCGCGATAGATTCCTCCGGAAAGCCACCGGCACCGATCGCTCTCTCGACAAGATTCTTCAGCAGCACATAGACGTCATCGAATCCATGCGGATGCTCTTTCGTCGCTACTTCGACGAGACCGAAGCTACCGACACCCAGACAGCTGCGAACATCACCGCTCTGACACCGCCGAACTGAGGCCGCACAGCACCTTTCGCCGGCACCGCTATCCCGCCCGCACCCGAAGCACCCGTCGGGTCACTGTCACGGTGGCCACCAGCGCAAGAGCCGAACATCCCGCGACCACCCACACCACGGACGGCCAATCGACGTGCAGACCGACCTCGGTTCCCGTCACCTGCGACAGGCCGGCCGCCATGCCGAACAGCGGCGGCGCAGTGACGAGTACGCCCAGCAGGGAACCGATCGCCACGACGATCACGGTCTCCCCGACTGCCATCGACAGCAGCTGGCGGGCAGTGCCTCCGGAGGCTTTCAGAACAGCAGTATCGGGCCCGCGACGATACGCCGACATTGCCAGACTGTTCGCAATCGCAAGCCCGCTGTATCCCACCGTCATTGCCATCAACACCGTCGCAAGCCAACTGGTGAGACGCGCGTCGACCATGTAGTCCTGCAGCGCAAAACTGTAGGCGTCCTCGACCTTTGCACCGGAGGTCAGGTCTGTCGGTGCCTGATCTTCCGGCAGGAACACGATATCGGTCAACGCTGACGGATCATGACTACGCACCAAGTCACGAGGTAGCACGAACGACCCGCGGGCCGGATCGAGTGGAAGCACCTGCGACACCACAACGTTCTCGTAGTTCCCGTCCACGAACTGCACCGACAGCGACGCACCGGCTTCGACACCGAGCAACGTCGCAGTCGGCTCGTCGAGCACCGCCTGTCCCGGGGCGGCATACCGCTCGTCGAGGCTGCCCACTGCGTCGATGACCACAACGTCGTTCGCAGCTCTCGAAACGAACACCCGAGTCGGCAGACCGGCTCGCGTTCCGACCGGGCCGGCACCTGTTTCGGCCACGACCTCATCACTCAGCCCTGCTGTTCCATCGGATGTCACGAGCGCCAGACCACGCAGTTGCTCGGCCTGTTCCGCCGGATATGCCGCGGCCATCGTCTGCACCATTCCGCTCAGTAGCACCGCAAAGCCGACTGCAGCAATTACAGGGGCAGCGGTAGCAGCTGCCCGTCGGGTACTCGTGGTCAGTTCCGCTCTGACGAGCATCATTGCTGCCGAACGGGATCCGCGCTCGAGCGGCCACGTCACGATGCGTGCGATCGGTCCGATCACCACCGGTGCAAGCAGCGATGCAGCAACGATCAACAGCATGGCGGCACCGATGGCGGTGTTGATTCTGCTGTCGGATCCGGTTGTCGCTGTCAACACTGTCGCACCCACTCCGCCGATGAGCGCGACAAGTCCGGCGACCCACCGCGGCCTCGTCATCGGACGTCGTTCCACTGCAGCGGCGAGCAGCGCCTCGATCGGATCAACCCTGGTAGCGGATCGAGCGACTGTCCAGGCACCGACCACCGCAACCAGGACTCCAATCCCGACGGTCAGGAGCAAGGGCCACAACGAGATACGCAGCTCGAAATCCGGTGGTTGGACGTCGAGGTTCAACAGCAGGATCCGAAGCGCCGGAGCTGCAGCAACCCCGAACGCGGCACCGACGAGACCGCCGACGAAGCCGATTGCCGCAGCCTCACCGAGCACCATGCGCCGGACTTGTCCCGGCGACGCACCGACAGACCTGAGCAGGCCGATCTCCCGCCGGCGTCCGGACACGGCGAGAGCGAGTGTCGATCCGACGACGAAGACGGTCGCGAACAAGCCCAATGCGGACATCGCGGTCACCAGCTGAGTGCCGAGGTTTCTTCGGTGTGAAACGAACTCTGGCTCGAGAGCAGCGCGATCGGAGCCGGTAGCAATCCGACCTCGATCGCCCAGTCGCTGCTCGGCCTCCCTCACGATGTCGTCGATGCTCGAATCGGTTGACGCTACGATCCCGATCGCGCGCACTCCGGGATCGAGTTGCGCTGCAACGCTGTCGGAAAAGTAGAACCCCTCGCCGTCCAGTGTTCCGGACACCGTGAAACTCTCGATCCCCGACGCGAGATTGACCGAGACCGGATCTCCAGGAGAAACTCCCACCGAACTCGGGACGACAATCTCGGCGGAATTCGACGGTGCAACACCGGATATCAACCGGTACGGCTTCAATTGCGCACTGGACCAGCCGTGTCCGGCTTCTTGTGCTCCCTCGTCCTCGATCGGCGCACCGTCGATGAACGGCTGGGCATAGAACGATCGGTCGATGATCACAGCTTCCGCTCCTGGTACCGAGTTGAGATCGTCGGCAATCTGCCCAGCTCGGCTTGCGCTCCAAGGAATGAAGTCTGCTTTGCTACCGAACTCGTTCTGTGCCTGTGCCGGCAAGGCCAGCACGGCTGCGCCTTCCAATCGCGGCTGAACTACCGGGCGCGAGGAGTCGTAGACGATGAGTGTGGCGCTGATCAAAGCTGCCCCGAATGTCGTGGCCAACAACGCGGCCAGAAAGCTTCGCCAGTGCGTGCGAACGTTGGCACAAGCGAGCATCACTTCTCCAACCCAGCCATCCGAGCCGCGATCACCGCAGCGTTGTCCGAGCGACTGCGGCCGATCTGCAGCGAGTCGACGATGCGACCGTCCTCGAGGAAGATCACCCTGTCCGCGTACGAGGCGGCGAGCGGGTCGTGGGTGACCATCACCGTGGTCTGGTGTCGATCGTCGACGAGCTTCCGCATCAACGACAGAACCTCTTTCGAGGTACGAGTGTCCAATGCGCCGGTCGGTTCGTCCGCGAAGAGCACATCCGGACGGGTGATCAGAGCGCGCGCCAGGGCGACCCGTTGCTGCTGACCGCCCGACATCTCAGCAGGACGATGCGACGTGCGATCTTCGAGCCCCACTTCTGCCAGTGCTGCCGTCACCTCGTTCGGCGGAACACGATCACCGGCGAATCGGACCGGCAGCTCGACGTTTTGAGCCGCGGTCAGTGAGCCCACGAGATTGAACGCCTGGAAGACGAACCCCACGTGCCGTCGCCGCAGCTCGGTCCGCGCTTTCTCGTCCAAGGCGGCGATGTCGAAGCCTGCGATCGTGACGGTGCCCTCGGTTGGATGATCGAGGCCCGCTGCGCACTGTAGGAGTGTCGACTTGCCGGAACCCGACGGCCCCATGATCGCAGTGAAGCTCCCCCGCTCGAAGTCCATCGACACGCCGTCGAGAGCCGAAACCGCACGATGCCCCTCGCCATGAATCTTCCGAACTCCGACGAGTCGAACCGCAACTTCATTCTGTCGAATCATGTTCTTATCGAATCGGTTTCATCAACGCAGCACAGTGACGCACGCACTACGAAAAATCCGTGGGTCAGCCCTACCAACTGCGGCGTGCGCTGTATCTACGATGGCCGGCCCCGCGATCCACGCCCAGGATCGTCAAGAACACCCCGTCGACGGGCTGTGGATCCCCACGAAGGGCGCGAATCCAGCGCGAGGCGCGTAAGTGGCACCTCGCCCGTCACGGGAACCGATGACCGCCGGCGTGCGTCCAAGGACTTAGGTGTTGTCGAGGAACGGACAAGAGCAATGGGCAGGGCACGACGATGGATCCCGACGATCGCGACACTTCTGCTGCTCGCGGGCTGCGCGAACACAACAGGCGGCGACGCTCTTGCCGAAACGACGTCGAGCGCGGCGATGAGTACGACCGCCTCCGCACCGACGCCATGGGACCCATGCACCATCCGCGACGAGGCCATCGAGCGTGCAGGATTGAACGTGGACACCAAGGAATCGGGGGTGTTCGGGCGGGATCAATTCGGATTCAAGATCTGTGGGTGGGAGAGCCAGCCATCGGATAGCAAGTACTACGTGCGAATTTTCGTGGGGTTCCACACCATCGACTGGATCAGCGACACGAGTCGTTTCGATCGGCTCGAACCCGTGCAGGTAGGCGCACGTGCGGCTACCCAATTTCAGCAGGTCGCGTCCGACGCGTCCCTCGACTGCGGGGTCGCCTTCACTGCTGGGACCGAACTGGTCATGGCGACAATCATCACGGGCACACAGGTTGGCAACCCGCCGTACGACCCGTGCACCGAGTTGAACACGGTCGTGGCCGCTCTCGATTCCGAACTTCCCACCTAGACCGCACCGATACGAAAGGCGTCGAACTCGTGGCCGATTCCCAACCGGACCTCCTCACGTACTGGCGGGACCTCAATGCCCAAGCCGACGAAGGCACCGTGGCCATTCCCGCCGACGTCGCTGCCAAGTGCGACGCGGCATGTGTCACTTACCTCGCACACCTAGAGAAAATGCAGATCGACGCGCTCGCGTTGGCAGAAGCCAAAGATTGGGGCGACTTACCGTCGGCACAAGCTTTGCGTGACAAGTTCCTCGCGAAAGCCACCGGCACCGATCGCTCTCTCGACATCATTCTTCAGCAGCACATCGACGTCATCGAATCCATGCGGATGCTCTTCCGTCGCTACTTCGACGAGACCGAGGCTACCGACACCCAGACAGCTGCGAACGTCACCGCCCTCACCCCGGGAAGCTAGCACCGCAACAGTTTTCGATGGACCTCGACTTCGCGTTTGTCGTTGTCCAGACGCCGTTCGACCGGCAGATAGCCGAATGAACGCCACCATCCGATGCTCTCGACCATGCTGACCATCGGACCCACGAACACATGGGTCCACCCCTGTGCCGCAGGAATGCGCTCGAGCTCCGCCAGCACCTGATTCGCCACACGCTCATGCTCGAGTTCCCCGTCGACGATCAGACTCCCCACCCACGGTTGACCTTCGCGGGGATGCGGAACCAGCAACGTCACCACTCCCACGATTTGTTCTGCGACACGAATCGCCAAACAATGCGAATTCTCCATGACCGTGTTGTGCCACAAGAACTTCTCGACATCCTCCGTGGTGAATGCGGTGACACCGGTGTGCAACGTACTCGCGTCGAGGAACTCGGGGTTGCTGTTGAACACCGCCAGGAAGTCCTCAGGATCATCGCTGCCCTCGACCTCCCGGACTGCATACGAACCCACGTCGAATCCGATTTCCATTCCGCCACGATAGGTCCACCGCTCGATCCACGCCCTCCGTCGTCATGCACACCCGCTCGACGCGGTGTGGATCTCCACGAGGGGCGTGAGTCCCTGCATCGGGGCACTTACGTGACACCTGGTCCGTAGTTGCACATGACAGTTGTCAACAATTCGTCGTGACGACCGAAACGACGTGCCGTTTCGCGTTGACCTGGCCTTTTGCCCGGGTGAAGAGTCTGATGTGTCGCCGAGGAACACGGCTGAAGATCCGATGACGAAGAGCGAAGGGAATCACAGATGATCACGCAGAGTTCAACTCGCGCCGAGGCGGTGGGCACACAGACAGCACTAGCGGTGCACGCCACCGGTGTCCACAAGTCGTTCAGCGACTCCACGGGTTCGAAGTTCCGCGCGGTTCGCGAGTTGAACCTCTCGATTCCCCGCGGGCAGATCGTGGCATTCCTCGGCCCGAACGGCGCAGGCAAGAGCACGACGATCGACATGATCCTCGGACTCACCGAGCCGGACGGCGGCACCATCGAGGTGCTCGGCAACGATCCGCTCACGGCAGCGTCGACGGGACGCAGCGCAGCAGTGTTGCAGTCCGGCGGTCTCCTGCCCGACGTCACTGTCGGTGCGCTCGTCGAGATGATGGGCTCGCTGTACATCGGTGCCGACCCCGCTGCGGCGATCACCCGCGCCGGGCTCGGAGACCTGGTGAATCGGCGCGTCTCGAAGTGCTCGGGCGGCGAACAGCAGAAGGTACGTTTCGCCCTCGCGCTCCTGTCGAGCCCCGAACTGCTGCTTCTCGACGAGCCGACTGCAGGCATGGATGTCACTGCCCGCAAGCATTTCTGGCAGGCGATGCGCGCCCAGGCAGCGAACGGCACCACGGTGATGTTCGCGACCCACTACCTCGAGGAGGCGCAGAACTTCGCCGATCGCATCGTCGTCATCGTCGACGGAGCGCTCGTCGCCGACGGAACGGTTGCTCAGATCGAGGCAACGGTCTCCAACCGAACCGTCGACGCAAACCTGCCGCGGGCTCAGGCCGAAGCCGTTGCCGCACAGACCGGCTCGCGGCTACAGGAACTCGCCAACGGCCGGTTCCGCTTCGTATGCACCGACACCGATCCTGTGGTGCGCGCGTTGAGCACGTCGACCTCCGCCACCGACATCGCGATCGTGTCGGCCTCGCTCGACGAAGCCTTCGCCGCGCTGACCGACCGCGCCGACCAGAACTGAGGACATCCGATGACCACCACCTCCACACCCGTCAGCCCCAGCCTGCGTCCCCGCCGCGGGCTGCACCCCACGTTCGTACTGCACGACGTCCGCCGACAGATCACTCCACAGAACCTCGTCTTCACCGTCGCGCTTCCCGCCGTGCTCTACCTCGCCCTGTTCCGCGTCGTCGAACCCAGCGCGGGAGTGGGCCTGCCGCACGGCAACTTTCAAGCCTGGATGATGATCGGCATCGCCGTCTACGGCGCGTCCATCGGCACCATCTCGCGGGCCGCGGGAATCTCGAACGAGAAGGCCAACGGCTGGCTGCGGACAATTCGCCTGTCGCCCTTGGGCGCCGGCGGCTACGTCGCATCGCGCATCATCGCGTGCCAGGTGTACGCAGCCATTCCGGTCATCGTCGTCGGGATCCTCGGCGCACTCACCGGGGCCCGAGCCGACGCAACCGTCTGGATCACCGGTCTCGTCGTGGCCTGGCTCGGGTCGGCCATCTTCTCCGCGCTAGGTCTTGTCCTGGGGATGCTCCTTCCACCCGAGGTGGTCACCCACGTTCCCGGCGTCGTCATGACCGGACTTGCCTTCCTGGGCAACATCTTCATCCCGCTCTCGGGCGGCATGCTCGCCGTCGCACAGGTGACTCCCCTGTACGGCGTCGCGACACTCGCCCGCTACGCACTGACCGACGGCTACAACCTCGACGGATCCCACGCCTCACTGGCAGGTGCCCTCATCAACGTCGCAGCCTGGTTCGCCGGATTCTCCTTCGCCGCGATCCGCCGATTCGCTGGGGCGACCGGCCGCCAATGACATACAGGTCACGGTTGCCCAGCGCCTGGGCGTCGTTCATAGTGTGGGTTCCTCACCGGAGAAAGTGACGCAGTGACAACGCAGAAAACCGATGCCCGACGCGACGAGCGGTTCCCCAGCGCGTTGGTCGCGTTCGTTGCAAGTTGGTTCGTCGTCACGTTGTTCACATTCATCGCTCTCACCACCGTGTTCAACCATCGGGAGATCATCGGGTTCGGTCTTGCCACACTGTCGGCAGCGATCGTCGTTTTCGTCGCGGTGGTCATGATCCTGGCGCAGCGGATGTTCGTTTACGGTCGCGTCGATCCGCGGCTGACTGTCGCAGCCTGGACTGCGATTCCGTTGGGCATGGTCGTGGTCCCGATCTCCGAGGTGTGGGAGATGTGCGCGATGTCGGTGGCGATCTCGTCGACCTTGGTACGTGGACGTTGGGCACCAGCCGTCGTCGGCGGTGTGTTCGTCGTTGCGACGGCTGTCACGGTCGGCGTGGACCGCGGCGATCCACTACAGGCGTTCGAAATCACATTGTTCACCACCGCTGTGTCCGCGGTGCTGACGGCACTCACCGAGCTCGCAAGAGCACTCGATGCATTGCGGGCGTCTCGTGAACAGGTTGCCTTACTGCTTGTAGACGCTGAGCGACAACGCATTTCACGGGATCTGCACGATGTAATCGGCCGGACCCTCGTGACCGCGCAGCTACGCAACCAGGCCGCATTGCAGATGTTCGAGAACCAGCCGGAGAAGGCGCGCGAGCAGCTCGGGCACGTGCACGACGTTCTCAACAGTGGTCAGGCCGATCTGCGGAGGATTACCAGCGGACCCATTCTGGACGACTTCGTGTCGGAGCTGGCAGCCGTCGAAGCGATGTGTGCCCGGCTGGGCATCGACTGCCTCACCTCGGTGGAAGCCCCGCCGGTCAGCGACGTGGACCACATCTTCGCCGCCGTCGTACGCGAATCGTCCACCAACATGCTCAAGCATGCTCACCCGCGCAGGTGCACCGTTCGAGTCACCGCCGAGAAGGACTGCGACGTCTTCGACTTCACCAACGACGGCGTCACCCGTGAGGAGACCGACGCAGGTACGGGAACCGGGATCGCTGCACTGACCTGTCAGGTCGAGGACGTCGGAGGCAGATTCACAGCCGGCAAGACGGCATCGGGTACCGAGTTTCGAGTCGTAGCCACCATCCCGAGGGCAAAGGCAGACGTATGAAGATCACCGTGTTGCTTGCCGAGGACGTCGCTCTACTGGCCGAAGCCTTCGAGGTGCTGCTGTCCACCGACCCGGACATCGAGGTGGCCGGACGAGTGTCCCGAGGAGACGAAGTATGCAATGCCGTAGATCGCTTGCGGCCGGACCTCGTCCTGATGGACATCGACATGCCCGGGATGACAGGCATCCAGGCCACGGCCGCCCTTCGAGCAATGAATGATCGCACTCCCGTGCTGCTACTGACCGCGCTCCCCGGCAGCGGACATGTGCACGACGCCTTGGCCGCTGGAGCGAATGGGTATCTCCTCAAGAGCACGGACGCGGTGCACCTCTTTGCCGGCATCAAGGCGGTGATCTCGAAACACACCGTCATCGATCCGGCCCTGGCTGCGGAGGCGTTGCGGGCGGGACCGAATCCATTGAAAGAGCGCGAACTCGATGTGTTGAGGCTCGTCGACCAGGGCCTGTCGACCAAACAGATCGGCGAACGGCTGTTTCTGAGTCCCGGAACCGTGCGCAACTACCTCTCGAGTGCCATCACCAAGCTCGGCTCCAACAGCCGACTGGAGGCTATTCGTACCGCCCGCGAAAATGGGTGGCTGTAGAAGGAAAGTAAGGGACGACGTCCGCTGCAAACGCCTCTCGGCGAGTGGTCGCTCGAAGCGACAAATGGGGTGAGGCCCGGGGCTTGCCAAGCGAACGCCGTCGAAAGAGTCCAACGAGGCATGGCCGCCGACTATTCCCACCCACCGTCAGCTGTGTTCGGTGATCATCACCGCCATGGTGTTCGGCTCCAGCGCCTCGAAGATGTGCGGCACATCGCCGGGGTAGGCAACGTAGTCGCCCGCGGCCAGTTCGACGGCCTCACCCATCGGCCCCACCATGGCCCGTCCCGCGCTGAGCACCACATGTTCGACGACTCCCGGCGAGTGCGGGTCCGAGCGCCTCGGTTCACCGACGTCCGCGCTGATCAGATAGATGTCCCGTCGAGCGTTCGGTGGAGACGACGCCAGCAGCGTCGCCGTGTAGTCCGCCCTGTCCGACGCGAATCTCGGCCCCTCCCCCGCACGGATCAGACGGACCGACTGCTTCGCGGGCTCGACCAGTCTGGAGAACGGCACGTCCAGGGTGACGCTGAGGGCCCACAGTGTCTCCAGACTCGGATTGCCGGTACCCGATTCCAGTTGCGACAGAGTCGATTTGGCGATGCCAGCTCGGCGGGCCACTTCTGCGAGAGACAGGCCGACGCGTCGTCGCTCCTGCTGGAGAGCAGCAGCGATGGCCGCTATCGGTGGACCGGTATCCGCCATTCGTTCACTCCATCGGTACGTTCGTTTGATTTGACGAACAGCCTAACAGGGTCCACTATAACGACCATGCGTTCGACATGGCGAACCCTGCAGGGGGTCAACATCCGCGACATCGCGTTGGTCTGCCTGGCCGACGCTCTGGTCGGGGCATCGTTCGGTGCCATCTCGGTGGCCGCAGGCCTGCCCCTGTGGCTGCCGGTCGTGATGTCATTGGTGGTCTTCGCGGGCTCCTCCCAGTTCATCTTCGTCGGCATTCTGGCGGCCGGCGGAAATCCCGTTGCCGCTGTG
Organism: Rhodococcus sp. NPDC076796; assembly: GCF_040702765.1. Lineage (NCBI taxonomy): Bacteria > Bacillati > Actinomycetota > Actinomycetes > Mycobacteriales > Nocardiaceae > Rhodococcus > Rhodococcus sp. NPDC076796. Next base: position 965,205 of record NZ_JBFBMS010000002.1, read on the forward strand.
GCCAGCGCGTTGCTCGCCAACATCCGACTGGTTCCGCTCGGCTTCTCCATCGGCGAGGTGTTTCGGAACGTCTCACCACTGAAGCGGCTACTCGGCACTCACCTCATCACCGACGAGGCAGTGGCCTTCAGCGTTGCCGAAAAGGACGAGGGCAGCCGTCGAACAGCGTTCTGGCTGTGCGGGATCGGGCTGTTCGTCACCTGGAACATCGGCGTCGTGATCGGCACGCTCGGCGGCGGTGCAATCACCGATACCGCTGCACTCGGTCTCGATGCCGCATTCCCGGCGATCCTGTTGGGATTGATCATGCCTGCGCTCCGAGACCGGGCCACCCGCAACGCAGCCCTCGTCGGCGCGTGCATTGCGCTCGTCGCGTCGATGTTCCTGCCCAGTGGACTACCCGTGCTTCTGGCGCTGGTTGCCGTCGTACCGGCCATGCTCTCCAATGCTCCTGCCGCACAGAAGGAATCCGCATGAGCCTCACGATTCCCCTGCTCGCGTTGATCGTCGGCACCTACGCGCTCCGCATGGTCGGCCCGGCACTACGAACCCGAGTCACCATCTCACCTCGCATCGACAAGGTGATGACCACCGCGGTCGCCGTCATCTTCGTGGCACTGGTCGCCACCTCGACCCTCCTCGTGGGCAAGGACTTCGCTGGGTTCGCCTTGCCCGCCGGAGTAGCCGTTGCCGCTGTACTCGCCTGGCGACGATCACCGTTCGTCGTCATCGTTCTCGCCGCAGCTGCCACTACTGCGGGACTTAGATGGGTCGGCCTCAGCTGAGTCTGCAAGACTGGGTTGGTGTCCGAGTCCCCTGTCCAGTCCGTCGACCGCGCGATCGAGGTGCTCGAATACCTTGCCGACCACGGTGAATCCGGCGTGCAGGACGTTGCGGCGCACCTCGAGGTACACAAGTCCACGGCGTTTCGCCTGCTCAGCGCACTGGAATTTCGCAGACTCGTCGAACAGCCCGGCGAGCGCGGCAAATACCGCCTCGGCATCGGCCTGATCCGCCTCGCCACGTCCGTATCCGCTCAACTCGACATCACCCGCATCGCCCGACCGATCCTGCAGGAACTCGCCGACACCATCGGCGAGACCGTCAACATCGCTGTGCCCGACGGCAACGTCACCGTCAACATCGATCAGGTCCGCGGCGGCTCGTCGATCATCAGTCACAACTGGCTCGGTGAGAGGTCTGCTCTGCATGCGACGTCGAGCGGGAAAGCACTGATGGCGTACGACGACTCGCTCCTGAAGGCCGGCGTCGACGGTCATCTCGAACTGTTCACCGCGAACACCATCACCACCAAGGCCGATCTGCTCGACGAGATCGAGACGATCCGTGCCACCGGAATCGCTTATGCGCGCGAAGAGTTGGAGATCGGACTGAACGCGACAGCGGCCACCATCCTCAGCTACGACGGTTCAGCGGTGGGGGCGATCACCGTCTCGGGCCCCGCCTATCGACTGGACGAGGACCGCCTCACGGCGGCGGGGGTATCCGTTCTCGCTGCTGCGCAGCGCGTCTCGACGCTATTGGGTTGGTCCGGCCACGCGTGATCCGACCCAGTCGTGGAACGCCCTGATGTGATGCTCGGCAGGCACCAGCACGCCGCCGTCGCGATACATCCGTGACGACATCGCCGGCTGGCACCGCTCACACGCCTCGAAGTCCTGTTCGTTGACGCGATGGAACAGCTCCACCGACTTGTCCATCGTCGCCGCACTGTGGGGATCTGCCACCACCGCAGGGGCATAGAGCCAATCGCACTCGACAACCGTGCGATCGACGGACATCGGGAACATCCGGTGGATGATGACATGATCGGGAACCAGGTTGACGAACACCGTCGGCCTGATCGTGATCGCGTAGTACCGACGATCCCGATCCTCTCCCACCCCATGGAGGGCGTCGAATCCGTGGGAGCCGTCGACGGTGAAGCCGGCTATGTCGCTGCCGAATTCGGCGCCATGACCCACGTACGTCTGCGCTGCCATGCCGTCGGCGAACTCGGGCAGCACCTCGGTGAGTTCGGGGTGAATCGTCGCGCAGTGATAGCACTCCATGAAGTTCTCGACGATGAGCTTCCAGTTGGCCTTGACGTCGTAGACGATCCGACGCCCCAGGGCAAGTGATTCCATGTCGTACGAATCGATGGCACCCGCACCCCCGAGCCGTTCGCGAACGTCGCCCTGCACCGTGTCCTCGAACGACGGAGCCTCCTCGGCCACGCACACCCAGACGTATCCGAGCCATTCCCGGACGTGCACCTTCCGCAACCCGTACTCCACCCGATCGATCATCGGCATGTCGATCAGGTTCGGAGCTGCGATCAGCTTGCCGTCGAGATCGTACGTCCATGCGTGATAGGGACATTGAAAGTTTCGACGCACCGTGCCCGACGCCTCGGTGCACAGTGTCGCGCCGCGGTGTCGGCAGATGTTGAAGAACGCGGTCACACCGCCCTTCCGATTGCGGCTCACCAGGATCGACTCACGACCGACCTGAACCGTGCGGAACTTTCCGGGTTCTCCGATGTCATCCGATCTGATCGCGCAGAACCACATCTGCTCGAAGATCTGCTCCTGCTCGCGGGCGAAATATGCGGGATCGACGTAGGTTTCGCCGCCGAGCGTCGGAAGCAGAGTGGGCTGGAGTTCGGGATCGACCATCGTCATGCCGACACCGCGCATCTCGCCGGGTCGAACAGCGCAATGGGGTGCTTCGTCGCACCGTCGATCGCGAGGTCGGCCAGAACTTCTCCGATGACGGGCACGAACTTGAAGCCGTGGCCCGAAAATCCGCACGCCACGGTGACATTGGCGTGGTTCGGATGCTTCGCGAGAACGAAGTGCTCGTCCGGCGTCGTGGTGTACATGCAGGTCTTCGCATCCTGATGTGGCCCGGACAGTGCCGGGAACGTGGTGACGATGCGCTGTTGCAGTCGAGCGATCTCCTCGGGATGCACTGTGCGGTCGATGGTGTCGGGATCGCACGGTGTTCCGGCGCGGAAGAACGAGATCTTCACCCCGCCCCCCTCCCCGTCGATGGCCGGAAATCCGTAGATCTGATCCGGTCCGTCCCCGCAGATGTAGACGGGGTGGTGCGAGCTGTCGAAGGCCGCTTCGCCCGACTCCGGGGTGATCCAGTGCATCACCTGCCGTTCGACCACCATCGGTACGCCGATCTCAGCCAGCAGTTTCGGTGCCCACGCTCCCGGTGAAATGACCAGTGCTCCAGCGGTGTACGTGCCGGCCACCGTGGTCACGGTCACCGAGGAGTCGGTGGATTCCCACCCGAGCACCTTCTCGTCGTAGCGCAGTTCGGCACCGGCAGCCTCGGCGAGATCGAGGTGGGCGGCGACCGTCGTCTCCGGTCGAGCGATGCCCGCCTTCTCCTCGAAGAGGGCGAACTCGTCGGGCCGTAGCCGGACAGTCGGGAAGCGCCGCTGCGCCTCGGCCGGGTCGAGTACGTCGTGCTTGAGGCCCCACTTCTCCGAGGCCCGCAGACTGCCGCCGAACGTGAGCCCGTCCGGCCTTCCCACGTAGAGGCCACCGGTTTCGGTGAACACGTCCCGCCCACTGTCCGAGGCGAGGTCGTGCCACAGCTCGTACGCGCGCAGGAGCAGCGGTACGTAGGCCGGGTCCTCGAAGTACGACTGTCGATAGATGCGGGAGCCACCGTGGCTCGATCCCAGCGCATGCGCGGGTCCGAACTGGTCGATACCCAGCACTCGCTGTCCGCGCCGAGCGAGGTGACAGGCGGCGGCACTTCCCATGCCGCCGATACCGAGGACGATCACGTCATACGTCATGTCAGCACCTGATCTTGTTCATGTCGGGATCCACCAGCGGTTCGGCCATCACCGTCGCGGGCAGTAGGTCTCGGAAATACTGCACTGCAACGTGATCACCGGGTTGCAGCCCTGCCGGTAGCCAGGCGTAAGCCACCGTCTTGCCGATCGTGTATCCGTAGGCGGCACTGGTCACGTACCCGACCACAGTGCCGTCCTGCAGCACCGGCTCCTTCCCCATCACCACATGTGACGGGTCGTCCAACGTCAGGCAGGTCAGCACCGGTCCGTCGCCGCCTTCCTGCAACGCAGCGGCTCCGACGAAGTCGCCCTTCGCTTTTCGCACCGCGAAGCCGAGCCCCGCCTGATACGGATCGTGTTCGGTGGTCATATCGGTGCCCCACGACCGGTAACCCTTCTCCAGTCGGAGGCTGTTGAACGCACTGCGCCCCGCTGCGACCACGCCGTGCGCCTGTCCGGCGTCCCACAGGGTGTCCCACAGGCGCAGTGCGGTATCGGCGTCGGTGTACAGCTCCCAGCCGAGCTCGCCCACGTACGACAGTCGCAGCGCCAAGACGTCGACCCCGCCGACGTGAATGGTCCTGCCGTTGAAGTACTTCAGACCGGTATGCGAGATGTCGGCCGAGGTGAGCGGAGCCAGCACCTCCCGAGCCAACGGTCCCCACAAACCGATACAGGCGGTGGCACCGGTGATGTCGCGAACGTACACATCACGGCCGGCATGGCGCAGCATCCAGTCCTCGTCGAGCGGACCGTTCACCCCCACTTGGAACCGATCCTCGGCCACCCGCGCGACGGTCACGTCGCTGCGCACACCGCCGGTCGCGTCGAGCATCAGTGCGTAGGTGACGCTTCCGACCTTCTTGTCGAGCTGGTTGGTCGTCAACTTCTGCAGCAGCGCAAGTGCACCGGGTCCGCCGACCTCGAGGCGTCGTAGCGGCGTCATGTCGTACATCGCCACCGCCTCGCGGGTCCGCCAGGCCTCGACCGCGCTGATCGGTGACCAGAATTTCGCCGACCACGGCTCCCGTTTGGGTGCCTGCCACTGTTCCGGAAGTTGTTCGAGCAGAGCGCTGTTGGACTCGTACCAGTGAGGCCGCTCCCAGCCGGCACCGTCGAGGAACATCGCGCCGAGTTCCTGCTGGCGGCCGTAGAACGGGCTCACTCGCAGCGGCCGCGGTTCCACTTTCGGCTGCAGTGGATGGATGATGTCGTACACCTCGACGAAGTTCTGGGCACTGGTGCGCGCCACGTTCGACGGCACCAGGTCGGTCTTCTCGAATCGGTAGAGGTCGCACTCGTGCATGTCGATCTCGCTGTGCCCGGTGATCATTTGCTCGGCAAGCGATTTCGCCACACCGGCAGAATGCGTCACCCAGATCGCCTCGGATACCCACAGCCCCTGCACTTCTCGTGACTCACCGACGATCGGTGCGCCGTCCGGGGTGAAGGAGAAGATGCCGTTGAAGGCGTGCTCGACTTTCGCTTCTCCGAGAGTTGGAATGAGCTCGGTGCTGCGCTGCCAGGCGTCGGCGAAATCGGCCTCGGTGAACGGCATCGACGACGGCATGCTCTGCGCGGTCACGTTCTCACTGGAACCGAGTTCGCGGGAATCGACGGGCATGGGACGGTGGTGATACGAGCCGATCCCCAGGTGATCGCCGTGTTCACGGTAGTAGAGCCGCTCGTCCTGATGACGCAGGATGGGCAGAATCGCTTCGGTACCTGCTCGACGCGATGGCAGGTCCAACTCAGTTGTGTGCGCGTACTGATGCGCCAGCGGCTGTAGCGGCACCGTCATCCCGAGCATCTCGCCCAGCTCGGGCCCCCAGAATCCGGCGCAGCAGACGACGATATCGGCCTCGAAGGTGTGCTCGCCCGCCCGAACGGCCGTGACTCGGCCGTTGCTCTGGTCGATCGACGTGACGTCCATTCCGCCGATGAAACGCGCACCCCGCGCGGTGGCCAGCTCGGCCTGCGTCGCGCTGGCCTTCACGGCCTTGGCCAGTCCGTCGTCGGGGGTGTGCAGGCCGGCGAGTATCCGGCCGCGGTCGAGCAGGGGGTAGAGCTCGAGGCATCGTTCGGCGTCCACCACCTCCGACGGCAGGCCCCAGGAGGTGGCGAAGCCGTGGCGTCGATGCAGCTCGTCGACGCGCTCGGGCGTCGTCGCCACCTCGAGGCCACCGACGCCGAGGAAGCAGTCGAGGCTCTTGAACTTGGAAGCCGTGTAGGCCGCGAATCGCGACATCGATCGGGAGGAATTGGTGGCGAACACCAAGCCGGGCGCATGCGAGGTGGAACCGCCGGTGAGCGGTAGCGGGCCCTTGTCCAGGACTGTGACGTCGGTCCAGCCGCGTGCGGTGAGTTCGTCGGCGAGGCTGCAGCCGACGATTCCGGCACCGACGATCACAACCCTCGGGATGCTCGAGGACATGACACGCTCCTAGGGGGTGTACGTCGAGTTGATTTAGTTGCACAATACGAACTGCACTTCGTATAGCGCAACAGGTTCACACGATCGAAACTCGAGCGTTCCACCGCCGCAACGGGGTGATCTCACGCTGGGTACAACACGAGCACTGCACACCCTCAGGTCCCCGGAGGCCCGAACATGACCGCAACGTTCTCCACCCGCGTCCTGCTCGACGTCGGTCGCGCCGAGGATCTCCCCGACGGCGAGGCCCTGCGCATCACCCCGGCCGGAGCACCGCCGATCGCGATCTTCAACGTCGAGGGTGAGTTCTTCGCCATCGACGACACCTGCACCCACCAGGACGCCTCACTGTCCGAAGGCTGGGTGGAGAACTGCGCCGTCGAATGCCCGCTCCACACAGCATGTTTCGACCTCCGCACCGGCGCGGCACTGGGTGCTCCCGCCAAGATCCCCGTGCGCACGCACGCCGTACACGTCGAGGACGGGGTCATCCGCATCGCGGTGACCCCGTGAAGTCGGTGACCGTTGTCGGAGCCTCGCTCGCGGGAGTGGCCACGGCGCGGGCACTGCGCGATCAGGGTTTCGACGGCCGAATCACGATGATCGGCGACGAAGTGCACCTGCCGTACGACCGGCCGCCGCTGTCCAAGAGCTTCCTGCTCGGTGACGAATCCGCACTGCCACTCGACATCGATGGCCTCGGCGTCGACTGGCGTCTGGGTTGCGCGGCGACCGGCCTGTCGGGGACCACGGTCTCGACCGCATCCGGCGATATCAATGCCGATGCGGTGGTGATCGCAACGGGCGCTGCGGCCTGCCGCCTCCCCGGCACCGTCGGGATCGACGGAATTCATGTACTGCGGAGCTTGGACGATGCGCGCGCGCTGCGGTCTTCGCTGTCGTCGGGAGTTCGAGTCACAGTGGTCGGAGCGGGGTTCATCGGCAGCGAAGTCGCCTCCACGGCAGTGGGACTGGGCGCTTCGGTGACGGTTGTCGAGGCCTCGAAGACGCCGCTTGCCCGCGTGTTCGGCAGCGAGCTGGGCTCACTCATAGCCGGGTGGCATCGGAGCGCCGGTGCGGCACTACTGACCGGAGTGTCGGTAGCCGGGTTCGTCGTCGAGGCGGGCCGGGTGCGTGCGGTGGAATTGGCGGACGGTTCGATGATCGAGTCCGACGTGGTCGTCCTCGGCGTCGGTTCTACGCCGAACGTCGGATGGCTCGACGGATCCGGCTTGGACATCCGCGGCGGAGTGGTGACCGATCAGCGCGGTATCACCTCGAACCCGGCCGTCGTCGCCGTCGGAGACTGCGCTGCGGTGCGAGATGCCGCCGGAGTGATTCGGCGCGACGAACACTGGACCTCCGCCGCCACCCGGCCTGCCGTCGCCGTCGAAGCGCTACTGACAGGTGGGTCCAAGGAGTTCACCGGGCTGCCCTACGTGTGGTCGGACCAATACGCCGCACGAATCCAATTCGCTGGACATCACGGACCCGACTGCACCGCCGACATCGTCGAGGGCGACCCCACCACCGGACCCTTCGTCGCGCTCTACCGACGCAACGACCGCCCGGTCGCCGTGCTCGCAGTCTCCTCGCCGCGATCCTTCGGCAAATGGCGTCGCCAGGTAGTCGATACCGCGAACCTGATGACCTGAGTGTCCACTGTTTCCCTCCGATCACGGCATCCCCAAGTCCACTCGATGTGACATTGACCCCCCAAAAGGCCACCGAATGTCACATTGAGTACCCACCAACGGGAACAATGGTGATGGAACACGGGAATCGATTGTCGACTTTGGGAGCAGCAATGACCGCGCTGGATGCAGTACGACGACGGTGGCCGAAGACGATGCCGCTGCAGCCGCTGCCGTCGGAGTCGTGGGCCAAGCAGGAGCCCACCTGGAAAGGTGCGAATCCGCAGGTCATCGAGTCTGCCTTGAAGCGCGCGAAGACGCGTACCTCGGGCAATTGGTTCGTGTTCGCTGCCAGTCGCGACGTCAAGGCCGACAAGCCGTTCGGCCGGTATGTGGGCACCACCGAATTGGTGGCGTGGCGTGACTCTGCAGGCAAGGTGCACATCGGCCCGGGTGCCTGCCCGCATCTCGGTGCCGCGCTGGATACCGCGAAGGTCGAATGCGACACATTGGTCTGCCGCTGGCACGGTCTTGCGCTCGGACCGAAGGGCAAGCCCGGTTGGCGTCCGGTTCCCGCGTTCGACGACGGGGTTCTGGTGTGGGTACGGCTCGACGAGCTCGGCGGTGAGGAGCCGACGCCCGTCCCCGTGGTCCCGATCCGTCCGCCCGCCTCGACTGCCATCGCCGGCGTGGTCACTCTCGTCGGCAAGTGCGAGCCCGACGACATCATCGCCAACCGACTCGATCCCTGGCACGGTGCGTGGTTTCACCCGTATTCGTTCGCGCGGCTGAAGGTGGTCAGCGCGCCGACCGAGATAGATGTACCCGAGGAAGACGATCGCTTCCTGGTCGATGTGACCTTCCGCGTCAGTCGCGGCATCGGGGTTCCGGTGCGGGCCGAGTTCGTCTGCCCCGGTCCCCGCACCATCGTGATGCGCATCCTCGACGGTGAAGGAGCGGGAAGCGTCGTCGAAACGCATGCGACGCCTCTGGCCCCCGCAGCCGACGGCACACCGCGTACCGCCGTCATCGAAGCCACGATCGCAAGTTCGGATCGTCCGGGATTCCAGATGGCGCGCAAAGCATCCGGCCTCCTGCGACCGGCGATGAACTTCACCGCTGCACGGCTGTGGAAGGACGATCTCGACTACGCCGAGCGACGCTACGAGCTGCGTTCGCAGGGCCGGGCCTGAGTGGAGCTCTACCACGTGTGCTTTGCCGTGCAGGATCTCGATACAGCGATGTCGGACCTGTCGGCGGCGGTCGGTGCACGTTGGCGAGAGCCACGTACGGGCACGTTGGGTGAGTGGACCTATCGCATCGTATTTTCGATCGACGCTCCTCATTTCGAGCTGATCGAGGGGCCACCGGGTAGTCCGTGGGAAAGTACGGCGGGGCCGCGATTCCACCACGTAGGGTTCTGGTCCGACAGCATGGACCTCGACCGCTCGGCCTTGGGCGGCGTCGGAACCCTGATGTTCGACGCCTGTCCGCTCGGCCGCCCGTTCAGCTATCACCGAATCGACAGCATCGGCGCGAGTGTGGAATTGGTGGACCGCTCAGCCGAACTTGGCTTCCGCGCGACGTGGGATCTCTGACCACCTACCCCGCGACGACACGGGAAGTGTTCGGGTCGAGTTCGGGATCGATCGAAATCATTGCTGTTCGCTCTCCTTTCGAGGACTCGAGGTCCGATTTCATGACGAAGTCGCTAGGAGTCGTCGGCAAGGTCCTTGAAGTAGCGCGCTTCGGGCCATCTCTGGAACCCACTGCCCTCGTATGCCGCTCGTGCCGGAGCATGACCGGGATCGTCACCTGTCTCGACCATGATCATTCGCAACCCACCAGCCTTCACCCTCGCGAACGACCGATCCATCAGTGCTCTACCAACGCCGTCTCGCTGCCGGACCGGATCGACCACGAGTACATACACCTCGCCCATGTTGTCCTGCGGATGCATTCGGGTGCACACCCAGCCGATGGGCACGTCACCGTCTACCGCCATGTCGACATTTTCGGGTTCACCGTCGAGAACGAGGGCCAGGTCTTCGTCCTGTCGCGCCTGCCAACCCGAGGGATAGAAGCAGTCGTACACGAAGGTCGGGACCGCCGATTGCACCATCGGGAACACCGGTTCCCAGGCGCGGAGCGACAACGCGAGCAGCTCGGTACGGTACTGCGAGGTATAGGACACGATGGTCACCATCAGGCCGAGTCTAGGTCGCGGCGTGTGGACCAGGACATCGAATATCCGAAGGCCCGTAGCTGCCAATCACGACCCCCACTGCGGCACAGCACTATTGGACCTTAGAAATTTCTGAGAACCTCCGAGAAACCCCTTGGCACTCTCAGGGTCAGAGTGCTAATTTTTGTCCTGCACAGTTGAGGAGCGACTCGCCACAGGGGTGAGCGCATCTGGGTACAGGAGGTGGTTGCTGTGCTTCGTTTCGATCCGTTCCGTGATGTCGATTCCCTCACCTCGGCAATGCTGGGTGCCTCTTCCGGTTCGGACCGCGCCCCGCGATTCATGCCGATGGACCTCTACAAGGTCGACGACCACTACGTGCTCAGTGCCGACCTACCCGGCATCGACCCCGGATCGATCGATGTCGACGTCGACCGCGGCACGTTGACGCTCACCGCACATCGATCCGCTCCGGAAAACACTGGTGTGCAATGGATTACCTCAGAGCGATTCGCCGGCACCTTCCGTCGCCAGGTCTCGCTGGGTGACGGCGTCGATACCCAGCGCATCTCCGCGGCGTACGACAACGGCGTTCTGTCCATCACCATTCCCCTCGCCGAACGCGCGAAACCACGCAAGATCGACATCGCACACACCGAGCAGAAGTCCATCGAACACGAGTCGACCTGACCCGAAACGGACGGCCGAACAGATCACGAAAACCATTGGGGTGATGCACTATGCCATCCGAGGCGGTGGTGTGGACGGAATCGACCGACCGTGAGCAGTGGTGGCGCACGGTGGTGGGCGTCGAGACGAGCATGAGGGAATGCTCGACGGCGGATGTACTCGATCAGTGTCGAGCCGAGCCTCTCGACGACGATCTCTACCCGCACACACAGCACGCAGCGTGACGAGAAGGGCCGGTACCGAACACTCGGTGCCGGCCCTCCGTCATCGGAACCCCTACAGAGACAACGAGAAGAACGTGCTCGACGGATCCAGCACGTAGTCCCCGAACGGCGGGCACTCGACGAATCCGTGTCGCACATACAGCCTGCGGGCCGCAGCGAAGTAGTCCTGCGTTCCCGTTTCCAGGCTCACCTTCGCGAACCCACGTCGCCTCGCGTTGTCCAGCGCGTGACCGAGCAAGCGCGACGCCACACCCTGGCCCCGCGCCGCCTCTGTGGTCCGCATCGACTTCAGCTCGGCATGATCGGGTGAGAGCTCCTTCAGCGCAGCGATTCCCAGCAGTACCTGTGCCTCCCAGGCCGTCCACACACTGACGTCCGGCCCGCGCAGACCGGACAGATCGAGAGCGTGCACACTCTCGGCAGGCGAGGTGGCGTGCATGTCCGCGAGATGCTCGGTGAGCAGCGCCTGCACTTGTGGACGCGACAGATCGTCGACCTCGATCCGCATGCCGGAACTCACCTGTTCATGAGCCTCTCGATGGCGTCGAACATCTTGAATCGTCCACTCGTCGGCACTGTTTCGATGTCGTGACCGGTGATGCCCCAGCTCGCCAACAGTGTGTTCGCGGCCTGCAGCCCGGTGGTGGCGGCACGTTCCATCAGCGCCACCGGCAGATCGATACGGATGCCATCGCCCGCAAGAACCAGTGCGGGTTCGGGGGTACGGACGGTGGGGCGCTCGGCGAACGCGCCGAGGCCGAACATGGGGCAGTCGTCACGCCACTCGGATCGCTCTGCGATCACCTCTGCATCAGCGGTTTCCGGATAGATCTCGTGCATCCGATCCATCAGCTGCTGACGCGTGACCTCCTCGGATTCCTCGGCGGCGTAGGCGTGCAGCTCGACGACGGAGCCGCCGGTGCGGGCAGCCCACTGCGCGGCCTCGTCCTCGAATCGTTCGAGCACGCTGATGTTGTCGATCGGGGGCATCCCACCGGTGCCGATGAAGGCGGGACGGTCGGCGTTGACGGCCTTGCTCAACCACACGCGGTGCACCAGGAACGGCGGTGTGTTCTGCAGCGCAGCAACCTGTTTGCGCCAATCGGGCGTCCCCAGCTCGGGTGACTGCTCGAGTACTCGCTGCAATCCGGCGATGTCGGTCGCCAGTACCACTGCGTCGGCGTCGATGATGCCGCCTGCGTCGACGCGGAACTTCCGTAATCCACCGCGGCTGATCTCGCCGCACGGAGTGGAGGTTCTGATGTCGACTCCGAGTCCGGTGAGGTACTCCCCCAGCGGGTCCCACAGAGCCTGCGGATACGGGTCACGTGGAACGTCGAAGATCAGGCCCTCGGAGGAGCCGAGGAAGTAGATGTGGAACATCATGGCCAGCTCGGCGGCAGACATCTTCTCGGGATCGGCGAAGAAGCTTCGGGAGAACACTCCGAACGCCAGGTGTCGTGCGGCCTCGGGAAAGTTGATGTTGCGCAGAAACTCTGCGGCCGGAGTGGTGTCCAGCTCGTCGAAGGTCTTCGGCACACTCACCGTCATCAACGGCAGTGCCGCAATACCGTTGAGGTCGGTGAGGTCCTTCCACCGGAACGTCGGACTACGCTTGACGAACGCGAAGGCGTTGAGTGGCGGCGTTTCGGGCAGGCCCTTGAATCCGTCGATCCGGCCGTCGCCGTCGATCAGTGGGTAGTCGTCCACCGGACGCAGCCGAGCCAACTCGGGATCGGTGCGGCGGAGCAGGTTTCGCAGGTTGTAGTACTGCCGGAAGAACGCGTGGAAGCCGCGGCTCATGGTGGCGGGTGAGCCGTCCTCGAGCGTCGTGTCCCATCCGCCGACGCGGCCGCCGAGGTAGCTCTCGCGTTCGACCACGTGCACTTTCACTCCGCGCTCGGCCAGTGCGGTCGCAGCACTCAGACCCGCGATACCACCGCCGACCACCACCACGTGCGGCACGTCCGCCAGCTGTGTGGCGTCGGAATACCCTTGCGTCGCAGCATGGGTGACCTTTTTGGAGTCGGTCAACGCTCTTCCTCCGTGGGACGAGAGCCGAGGAACGTGTGCACCACATCGTTCTGCCAACCGGTCATGGTCTCTCTGGCCACGCCGGTGTAGCCCGCGCGCTGCATCCGCCGCATGAAGGCCGAGGCACCGTCGAACGTCACGACGCTGCGCCACAGATGCCGGTACAGAGTGGCGTCGCGTGTCGCCAGCCAGCCGAGCGGAATGATGATGCCCCAGCTCACCACATTCCAGGAGATCCTGGCCCGGAGCGAATCGTGCACCGAGTACTCGTGGAACGCGATGGTCGAGCCCGGACGCAGCAGTGACAGAAGCGATTTCAGCTCCGTATCGGGATCGTCGACGTTCCTGATGAGATACGCGGCGAGGATCGCGTCGAACGGACCGTCCACCCCGTTCATCGCCAGATCCTCGACGCGTGAGTGCACGAACGTCACGTTCGACGGCCAGTCCTTGCTCCGCGCGACCTCGAGCATCTCGGCCGACGCGTCGGCGGCGACGATCTCCGCATGCGGCGCGGCTTCGAGCAGCGCTGCAGTGGATGCGCCGGTGCCGCAACCGATGTCGAGCAGACGCAGGCCGGCACCCAGGTTCGGGATCCGCAGGCGCTTGGCCGACTTGAGCAGGTGGTCGTGATAACCGGGGTTCGCTCCGACGAGTCGGTCGTACGCCTTCGCGCCGACATCGAATGCCCCGGGAACTTCGTTGCGCGGCAGTCCGCTCTTACCGACCTTCACAGTGCCTCTTCCTTGCTGACGCGGGCCGAGGGCCCACCCTGGACCGATACGACATCACCGTGCTGCAACTGCCGTCCGCGCCGCACGTCGACATCCCCGTTGACACTGACCAAACCGTCGGCGATCACGCCCTTCGCCTCCGCACCGGATTCGATGAGGTTGGCGAGCTTGAGGAATTGACCCAATCTGATCGATTCGTCGCGGATGGGGACATCGTGTGCGTCGGACATGTCTCCATCCTGTACTAGCAAGCCGTTCGCTGCTACCAACCGGTCACATCGACGAACGGAACCGGCGCAAGCGCAGGCTGTTGCTCACCACGAACACCGAGGACAGCGCCATCGCGGCACCGGCGAGCATCGGGTTGAGCAGGCCCGCAGCGGCCAGCGGAACTGCAGCGACGTTGTAGGCGAAGGCCCAGAACAGGTTGCCCTTGATGGTGCTCAGCGTGCGTCGCGAGAGCCGGATGGCGTCGCCCACGGCCCGCAGATCACCGCGCACCAACGTCAGGTCGCTCGCCTCGATCGCCACATCGGTGCCCGTACCCATCGCAAGCCCCAGATCGGCCGTGGCCAGCGCGGCCGCGTCGTTGATCCCGTCACCGACCATCGCCACGACCTTGCCCGACGCCTGCAGCTCGGTGACGGCATCGACCTTGCCCGTCGGCAGGACACCGGCGATGACCTCGTCGATTCCCACCTCGGCGGCGATCGTGCGCGCGGCGGCCTCGTTGTCGCCGGTCAGCATGACGGGAGTCAGGCCGAGCGCTCGGAGTTCCGCGACGGCTTGCTTCGACGTCGGCTTGACCGAATCGGAGACCACCAGCACTCCGCGAGCCCTGCCGTCCCAGCCGAGTGCGACGGCGGTCCGTCCCTGCCGTTCGGCGGCCTCGAAAGCATCTGCAAGCTCCGACGGCAGCGGCATCGACCAGTCGGCCAACAGCGAGCGCCGCCCGATGACCGCGGCGCGACCGCCCACGACACCCTGCACCCCGAGTCCGTCGAGGCTGGTGAATTCCTCGACGCTCAGGGACTGGGTCGAACCCGCGATGGCGCGGGCGATGGGGTGCTCCGAACCCGATTCCAACGCTGCCGCCACAGCACGGACCACGTCCTCGTCCTCGCCGTCGGCCACGTGGACCGACTGCAGCGTCATCTCCCCGGTGGTGACGGTTCCGGTCTTGTCGAGTACGACGGTGTCGACGCGGCGCGTGGATTCGAGGATTTCCGGGCCCTTGATCAGGATGCCGAGCTGCGCGGCCCGGCCGGTGCCGACCATCAGCGCGGTAGGTGTGGCCAGTCCGAGCGCGCACGGGCAGGCGATGATGAGCACTGCAACCGCAGCGGTGAACGCACCGGCTGCGGAACTGCCTGCACCGAGCCAGAATCCGAGCGTCGCGACCGAGATCGCGATGACGATCGGCACGAAGATCCCGGAGATACGATCGGCCAATCGCTGCGCCTGCGCCTTGCCGGTCTGAGCGTCCTCGACGGCCTTCGCCATCTGTGCGAGCTGAGTATCGGCACCGATTCGCTGTGCCCGCACGGTGATCCGGCCACCGACGTTGAGCGTCGCACCGACCACGGCGTCGCCGACGCCGACCTCCACGGGCACGGATTCGCCCGTCAGCATCGATCGGTCGACGGCCGAGGATCCACTCTCGACGGTGCCGTCCGTGGCCACCTTCTCGCCCGGACGAACGACGAACAGATCGCCGACGGCCAAGTGCTCGATCGGAACCTGTTGTTCGTCACCGTCTTTCAGTACGGCAACCGTCTTGGCACCGAGGTCCATCAGGGCGCGCAACGCCGCACCGGCCTGACGCTTGGATCGGCTCTCGAACCATCGTCCGGCCAGGATGAAGGTGGTCACGCCGGCTGCGGCTTCGAGGTAGATGTTGCCGGCCCCGTCCGTTCGCGCGATCGTGAACTCGAACGGATGCGTCATACCGGGTGTGCCTGCGGTACCGAAGAACAGTGCGTACAGCGACCACCCCAACGCCGCGAGGGTGCCCATGCTGACGAGGGTGTCCATGGTGGAGGTGCCGTGCCGCAGGTTGGTCCATGCGGCGCGGTGGAACGGCAACGCGCCCCACACGACCACGGGCGCGGCGAGAGTCAACGACAGCCATTGCCAGTTGGTGAACTGCAACGCCGGAATCATTGCCATCGCGATCACCGGCACACTGAGCACCGCCGAGACGATCAATCGCTGCTTCAACGGGTCGGTGGGAAGCTCGTCGACCGGTTCGGCCGCGGGCAGAGTCGCGGTGTAGCCGGCGGCTTCGACTGCCGCGATCAGGTCCTCGGTGGCCACGCCGTCACTGGTGACACGCGCCTTCTCGGTGGCGTAGTTGACCGTCGCCGATACCCCGTCGAGCTTGTTGAGCTTGCGTTCGATGCGGTTGGCGCACGACGCACAGGTCATGCCGCCGAGGATCAGTTCGGTTTCCTGGCTCATGACTGTCCCTCCTGTGCCTCGATGGTGAATTCGGCTGTGTGTACGACGCCCCCGTGCTGGAAGTCCAGGTAGGGCGCGTATGTTCCCGCGGTCGGCGCAGCCGCCGCGTCGTGCGAGTCGTGGTCGGTGTGCGACGCCACGGGGGGCGGGACGTCGGGTCCGATCTTGTCCCCGACGAACAGCGCCGCCAGGAACAGGAATGCGATCCCGACGACAAATCCGACGAGCTTGGTGGGTGCGTCGAGTTCCTGCCGTTCTGTGTTCACGGCACTACCCTACCCCCCCAGGGTATCTATCCGGTAGTTCCGAGTGCCATCTTGTAGCCGACGTGGGAGTCGACGAAGCCGAGACGGGTGTAAAAGCGATGGGCGTCCGTTCGAGTGGCGTCGGCCGTCAACTGCACCAGAGCACACCCCCGTCGCTCGGCCTCCGCGATCGCCCACCTGATCAGCGCACCGCCGAGCCCCCGGCTGCGCCACCGCGCGTCCACCCGAACTGCTTCGATCTGCGCCCGCAATGCGCCCCCTCGGGCAAGCCCGGGAATGACGGTCAACTGCAGCGTTGCCACTACCTCGTCACCGAGCAGCGGGTGCCGTCGGTCAGGTCGAATCCCGTCGATGTCATTCGAGGATGAAATGCCATGCGTACGACGGTAAATAATGCGGTTTGTAACGCGAAGGACCCGACCGACGAAATCCCGGGTAACCCACTGGCAACTGCAGTCGGGATCAGTTCGGGCGGACATGATGGGGATCGAAAACATGAATGTTGGCAAGTCGACGCGTGCGCGCGTCGCGTTGAGCGCGTTCGCGATCGGAGCCCTCGGTGCCGGAGTAGTTGTGGCCGCACCGTGGTCGTCTCCCTCCACGACCACCGAAGCATCCATCGAACTGGTGTCGACGGCCACCTGCTACGACATGGTCAGCATCGCGATCGGCGGCCGCGGCGACACCCCGCGCGAGGGCGTCAAGTGGCTCACCACTCCCGAGGGCGAGCGGCTGCCCGCAGCGATGTCCGGCGACTACTCCAGCGACTGGATCGACCAGGCCGTGCGTGCCCCCAACAATGGCAACGTGGTTCCGGACTCCTACGCCGCGGTGTACGTCGAGTACCCGGCCGACCTGGCGAGCTACGAGAACGCCGTGCAGACCGGCGTCACCAACTCGCAGACCATCATGAGGACGATCACGGCGTCCTGCCCCGACACTCGATTCGCCATCGTCGGCTACAGCGAGGGCGCAGACGTTGCCCGCCGCACCGCGATGGAGGTCGGCAATCAGGTCACGGGAGCCGACGGCAAGTACGGAATCGTCGACCCCTCCCAGGTCGTGGGAGTCGTCATCTTCGCCGACGCCGGCCGCGTCGCCGGGGAGGGCCCGTTCCCCGGTGCCGAGAACCCGTTCAGCAATCCGGACGGCTTCGACACCCGGTACCAGAACGGCAACAACGCAATTCCCGGCCAGGGAGCACTCCCCGGCACATCCGGCGGATTCGGCGCGCTCGACGGCCGAGTGGCGTCCTTCTGCTCCGACGGCGACCTCACCTGCGCACTGCCCGCCAACACGTCACTGATTCACCTCGCCGCCAATGTCGGTCGCCAGGTCAACGCCGACGCGCTGCAGAACGAGAACCTCACCCCCGCCACCGGTGCCGATCTGGCGCTGGCCCTGGGACGCATCGCCGTCAATGCCTTCAACGACATTGCCTCGCAGCCCGACTGGATGCAGAGCGACGAGACGTTCCTCGACGTGTTGATCAAGGTGTCCGAGCCCGGCTACAAGCCCGGCGCAGTGACCACACCGGTCGCGGCCAAGGTCGACGGCGAGCAGGAGCCCATCGAGACCGGTCAGATGGTCGACATGGTGTACCTGCCGCAGAAGATCTTCAGGGAGATCACCGGCTTCATCTCCTCGAACCAGAACACCATCCCCGTCGTGATGAACGACCCGTACGGCCTCACCCTGGCACCCGGATCGGGACACCACTTCGACTACTGGCGCAACGCCGATCCCGCCAACGGCAAGCCGCTGACCTCTGTGCAGTACGCCGCGGCCTGGTTGACGCAGCTGGCGGAGCAGGCCAACAGGGGCGAGCCGGTGAAGACCAAAGAGGTGCAGGAGAAGGCTGGACGTGCAGCGATCGAAACGATCGTCGCACCTGTGACCACGTCGGCAACGGCAACTCCGAAGGCCACCACGACCGCCCCGGCAACCTCGACGCCCGTCGTGACCACCACCGTTCCGGTTGTGCCTGCACCCGTCACCACCGCCGAGACACCGGCACCGGCCACCGTCACGACGACCCCCGAGTGCACGATCCCCGTCGAGGGTGAAACCCCCGTCGAGGGAGCACCGCCGGTCTGCGTCACCCCGACGGCAACCGACGCCGAGGTAGCACCGGAGTCCGTAGTTACGACCACCGAGGTTGTACCTGCTCCCTAGGTGAACGGTAGTTCGTAGCCTGCTACGAACTACCGCTCACGACGGCGGGCCTGCGCATCAGCACCGCGCAGGCAACCGTCACCACTGCAACGACCACGAGCCCGGCCACCGACAGCACCAGGTGGTCGGGCTCGCTCGTGCGGGTGGCCACCGCGTTGTCCGAAGACAATGACAGGCCCGGCTGATAGCTCGCGGCGTACACCGTCACCGGCAGGGTCATGGTGAACAGCGCTGGCAACGCGACGGACAGCGAACCCGGCGCAGTCGACAGCGTGGACACCAGCGCGTACGCGACGACGAACGGCAGAGCGAACTGCGACACCGGCGGCAGAGCGACGTAGCCCTCGATCAGAGCTGCGCCGGCAACGACGAGCAGCCCACCCAGTCCGACGTACACCTGAGGCCACCGATAGCCGATCCCGGCTCCGACGACCAGCAACGCGGCACTCACGGCCAATTGCAGCGAATCCTCGACGGCGAATCCCATCGACCCGATCGTGGCCGACGCGAACAGCACCAGCAGCACGCGCCCGTCCCGCCCGGGGAATGCGAACGCCGCCACCACCGCAAGAACGGCCATACCGGCGAGCGCACCGAGCCAGACGGCATCCCCACTGTCGTGGCCGCCGGCGAACCAACTCAGAACACCGGCAGCTACGGGCAGCGGAAGTCCGACCAGCAGAGTCCGTCGAGTCTCGTGCGACTGCAACGCCACATCGCGGTGTGCCATGAACAGCGAGAGCGCCGCACCCAGTGCCGCAATCACCATGATGATCGCCCGCTCCGGAACCACCGCGTCCTCGGCACCGACGACATCCCACACGAACACGGGACCGTCGTCGACTTGCAGCAGGGCATCCAGCGCTGTGCCGAGGAGACCGGCTCCGATCGCGGCGACGGCCAGCGATGCCTGCGCTCCGCGATGTCGCCCCGCGAGTACGGCGGACGCGCCGAGCAAGGCGCCTGCTCCCACTGCGCCGGCCCAGTCGCCGAACATTCCGGTTACCATGCCCACTGTCCGGAACAGGACGACGAGTACTGCTCCGATCGCCACGACAAGCACACCGCGCGCACTCGAACGCGCGAGCGCGACGCTGGTCAGGCACGCGGTCAGCGCGAGGACGGTGAGCCCGTTGACGATCGTTGCCAGTGAACCGAATTCGGCCGTGCTGCTCAGCAGGGAGTCGAAGGGTCGGATATCACCGATCGCATAGCCGACGACGAAGCCGGCGAGGATCATCGACAGTACTTTCATACTGTCGATCATGCCGTCAGCCGAACTTCACTCCCTGTGCCAGGGGCAGTTCGTTCGAGTAGTTGACCGTGTTCGTAGCTCGCCGCATGTAGGCCTTCCACGCGTCCGAACCGGATTCGCGGCCACCGCCCGTCTCCTTCTCGCCACCGAATGCCCCGCCGATTTCGGCTCCGGAGGGGCCGATGTTGACGTTGGCGATACCGCAGTCCGAGCCGGCAGCGGACAGGAAGCGCTCCGCCTCGCGGAGGTCGGTGGTGAAAATCGACGACGAAAGACCCTGCGGCACATCGTTGTGCAGTGCGATTGCCTCGTCGAGGGTGTCGTACGTCAGCACGTACATGATGGGCGCGAACGTCTCGTGCTTGACGATGTCGGTCTGCGCGGGCATCGTCACGATCGCCGGCTGAACGTAGAACGAGTACTCGTCGACCACATTCACCCTCTCCCCGCCGACGACGACCGTTCCACCGTCGGATATCGCGGTTTCGAGTGCCTTCTGGTACCCCGCGTAGGCGCTGGCATCGATCAGTGGACCTACCAAAGTGTCGGTGGCCAAGGGAGATCCGATGGAGAGCGTCTCGTATGCCGCGACCAGCTTGCCGACCAGTTCGTCCGCGACAGAGGAATGCACGATGACGCGTCGCAGCGAGGTGCAGCGCTGACCGGCGGTTCCGGCGGCCGAGAACACCAGTCCACGCGTCGTCAGATCGAGATCGGCCGACGGCGTCACGATCGCTGCGTTGTTTCCGCCGAGTTCGAGCAACACTCGGCCGAATCGCTCGGCGACCCGAGGCGCGACGGCACGGCCCATTCTCGTCGAGCCGGTGGCCGACACCAGTGCGACTCGCGAATCGTCCACCAACGCTTCGCCGGACGCGCGATCACCGATCACCAGCTGCGCGATCTTGGGGTCCACTCCGGCAGCGGCGGCGGCCCGCTCGAACAGCGCCTGCACTCCGACGGCGGTCAGCGGCGTCTTCTCCGACGGCTTCCAGATCACCGTATCGCCTGCGACGAGTGCGAGAGCAGTGTTCCAACTCCACACCGCCACAGGGAAATTGAATGCGGTGATGACACCGACGACACCGAGCGGATGCCACTGCTCCATCATCCGATGCCCGGGCCGCTCGGTGGCGATCGTGTTGCCGTACAGCTGACGGGAGAGTCCGACGGCGAAGTCGCAGATGTCGATCATCTCCTGCACCTCACCGAGCCCCTCGGAGACGATCTTTCCAGCCTCGATGGACACCAACGCGCCCAGATCCTCCTTGTGTACGCGCAGCAGTTCTCCGAGTTCCCGGATCACCTGACCACGCACGGGGGCCGGCACCTGCGACCACGACAGGAAGGCGGTACGCGCGTCGGCGACGACGGTCTCGACATCGTCCGCCGAAGCCGACGCCAGCGACGCCAAGTTCCCTCCGGTGATCGGCGACCGCGCGATGATCGCGTCGGGTCCCGCGGGGGCGTCGAGCGCGATCGTGGCACCCAGCCGGTCGAGGATCGCGCGAGTGCGCACACTCAACTCGTCGTGGGTGATGGATGCAGACATGCGCGTACACCTTCCGTGAAGAGAACCGAACTGTCGGACATCAGCCTACCGATGAGGGTCACAACCGTATAATTTCCTGCATTATGGACTTGCTTACGGAATTTTAGCGCGTATCTTCGACGTCATGACGCAAGTATTACAGCGCACAGGAGCGACCATCGACGCCTCGACGGTTCGCGAGGTGATCGGTGAACACCTACTGGCCGACGGGTTCGAGCTGGTGTTGGACCTCGATGCCTCGACCGGGGCAACCCTGGTCGACGCCAGGGACGGCACCCGCTACCTGGACCTGTTCACGTTCTTCGCGTCCAACGCCCTGGGCATGAACCACCCCGCGCTGATCGACGACCCGGAATTCCGGGCCGATCTGATGCAGGCGGCGATGAACAAGCCCAGCAACTCCGACATCTACACCGTCCCCATGGCTCGATTCGTCGACACGTTCGCGCGGGTCCTCGGTGACTCTCGCCTGCCCCACCTGTTCTTCGTCGAAGGCGGAGCCTTGGCGGTGGAGAACGCGCTGAAGGTCGCCTTCGACTGGAAGTCACGCTGGAACGAGCGCAACGGCATCGATCCGTCGTTGGGCTCACAAGTCATGCACCTCGAGCACGCGTTCCACGGACGTTCGGGGTACACGATGTCTTTGACCAACACCGACCCGAACAAGGTCGCACGCTTCCCGAAATTCGACTGGCCGCGCATCCCGTCCCCCTTCATCAGATCCGATGCGAACATGGACGAACTCGAGGACGCCTCCTTGGCGGCGGCTCGGGCGGCGTTCGAGGCCAAGCCGCACGACATCGCCTGCGCCATCATCGAACCCATCCAGGGCGAGGGCGGAGACCACCACTTCCGGCCGCGCTTCCTGCAGAAGCTGCGCGAACTCTGCCACGAGTTCGATGCACTGTTCGTGATGGACGAGGTACAGACGGGAGCCGGAATGACCGGCACCGCATGGGCATTCCAGCAACTCGACGTCGTCCCCGATGTTGTCGCCTTCGGCAAGAAGGTTCAGGTCTGCGGCGTCATGGCCGGCGGTCGCGTCGACGACATCGACGACAACGTCTTCGCTGTCAGCTCCCGCATCAACTCGACGTGGGGTGGCAACCTCACCGACATGGTGCGGTCGCGTCGGATCCTGGAAGTCGTCGAGGCCGACAACCTCATCGAACGAGCCGGTGCACTCGGCGCCGTACTGCTGAAGCAGTTGCAGGAGTTGGCAACTCGACACACAGTTGTATCCGAGGTCCGTGGACGCGGGCTGATGTGCGCCTTCTCCTTGCCCGACGCCTCCACCCGCGACCGAGTGATCGAACTGTTGCGTACCGAAGAACATGTACTGGCGCTCGGCTGCGGCGACGCAGCAGTGCGATTCCGTCCTGCACTGACGATCACCGAAGCCGAGCTGACCCAGGCAGTCGACTCCATCGACCGGGTGCTGAGCATGCTCTAGCGCTCGGGCTCGATGTCCTTGTGCGCCAATCGAATCTGTGACGTCGGGATGACGCCGGGACGGAAGTAGAAGTTCTCCGGCGACTGCACGAGATCACCGTCTTCCACTCCGCTGACCTCCCAGACATCGACCGGTCCACCCGTGTTGTTCATGCCCACGAACCAATCACGTTCCCACGCATCGGCTGCCAGAAAGCAACCTTCCTGCTCGGGCTGGTGGCTACCGGCAATACCGCGAGCGGCACCCATTCGACGCCAGTCGAGTCCGTGCCGCCGAATCGACTCACGGTTGAGCACCGAGGTCACGTGATAGCGAATGGTCATCGGCAAAAAATAGCAACGGAAACTGGCCGGGTACAGCGATTATCGGCGTGCCCGGAAGGTAGAAGCTTCCGATAATTGAACACCGATTCCCACGCGCCACGCAGTAGAGAGGTTCAACACTCACTCTACTGGCGGGCCATCTCGATTACATCGTCTTCGGTTGGCGCGCTTGCAGCGTGATGGGTCAGACACATCGGTGTCTTTATCTTCTTGAACCGCCCGCCATCCACCCCTTCGACGGATGCGAAGAACGTGCCCGCCGGGAGCCTACCGATCCCGTCCATCGAACTCTGTCTGGACTTGGCAACTTCCTCCGCTGCCTGTGTTTGAGCGGGAGCGGTCAACTTACCGAAGAATTGCGTTGAGGCATTACCTGGAATCTTGTTGTCCAGCCCCTTGGGGGCCTGGGTCGCAAAGACCATACCCAGACCATACTTCCGCGCCTGCGATATAAGTGCGATCGTGCTTTCCGAGCTAATTTTCTGTTTGCCAGCCGGGACGAAGTTCTGGGCCTCGTCGATCACAAGCAAGCCTCCCAGCGGCTTTTCCGAGGGGTTCTTCCGCAACCACGAGAACAAGGCCATTTCTAACTGATTGACAAATCCTTCTCGCTGCACATCCGACTGAAGGCCGGCAAGATTGATTATCGAGACCCTCGCCTTGAATCCTGGAGCAGGCGTGAGAAGTTCGCCGGGGTCGGCGGGTGTTCCGGACTCGCCGAACATAGGATCAATGGCGATTTGTGCCTTCAGATTCTGGGCGAGCCCTCTTGCCAGGGTTCCTGCGTCATCGAGAGCGCTTACATCGTCCGGCAGGTCGGATAGAAGCTCAATAAAGTCATTGAGGCTGCCCGAGCTACCGCGACCAAACCAGCGGAGGGCGTCTTTTAGGACAGCACGACCGTGAACGGCCCTGTTTGAGGTCCCAGTCGCAGAGCGTGGGGAGAGCGCGGCGTAAGCAGACTCGACGGCACTCTTGAAGAGCTCGTTATCGTCCCTGATTGCGGCGAAATCTGGTAACGGATGGAACATCAACGGACGCCCTGACGACCGGTTCGGAGTCCAGACTTTGACGTCTGCGGACTCGAAGAACATCCTCCTTTTATCGATATCTTCGCTGTCATGCACTGTCGAGCCTGATGGCCACGGTTGGCTCAGCCGCGCAAGGTCGTTATTCGAATCAATAATGATTGACGACACGCCCTGAAGCGCGCACTCTTCCACGATGCGACGGATCAGAACGGTCTTCCCGGACCCCGACCCCGCGAAGATTGCCGTGTGCTTTCGGAGTGCACTGAGAGGCAATTCGATGGAAGCGCCCGACGACGTCTGACCTACTACAATCCGACCCTCCAACTGCGGTTCCTCGACTGGCACCGTTGGCTTGGACCCGTTGGATCCTATCGAGTCATCCTTCGACTCCACCGTAGTAATCAGATCGCTGAAGAAGCTTACTGCGGAAGCGGGCTTACGCGACGAGATCCATCTACCAAGGTCGACGTTCTCTCCGGCCAACAGTTCACGGAGTGCAACAAGGATTTTGATGTCGCTATCAGTAAATGGACGAGTCTGTCCTCCGGCGTCGTGGAACCCCGATACTGTCTGAGCCGTCTTCGGACCCGAGGGCCACCGATCGTTTCTCAGCAACACGACAGTTCGGCTAGGTAAGCGCTGGTCTAGGTTTGCGTAGTCACTGGCCTTCTGAATCTTACTGGTCGCGCTGGTCGGGCTTGCCGTCGTCACAACGCGGAAGTACCACTGGTGCGTCTCTTGATCCGCGTCATCAGTGCGGCTGATCCGGCCGTGCACTGACGGTTTGTTGCTAGGGACGGCGTCCGGGCTCCACGTCTGATCCGATCGGGTCGACTGCTGCACCAGGACACGGAACCCGGACAACAAAAGCGGGGGAAACGCCGAATCCTGCTTCTTGTCATCCAGAACGTCCGCGATGTCGGCTGCGTCCTTTAAAGCCTTGAATTCTTCATCCAATTCAACGAGAGCCCGGTCCGTCAAGTCCGGACCAGGATCAGGATTCGACACCTCCCCATCGTTGGGTGCCTTGTTCACGAACGCAAGAGTCAGCATTTCCGTCACAGTGTCAGTATTCAGACAATGGCGAATATGTTTGTCGATATTCTGCAGTAGTGAACGAGGCGTGTAGTTTTTCGCCTCACCAAACGCAGCACCCGCCACGGGCCAAGTCGCTGACGGAGCGTCGTATCCGACCTTTCGGAAGCACGTCTGAAAACGATGTTCGACCATCGTTCGAGCGAATTCAGGGTTTGGAATCCTTTGCAGAGGCGTTGCCTCCCGGAATCTGTCGCGAACAGTTGCCGTAGCCCGAGTCTCGATCTGCGTCCAGGCGGCGGGTAAGCAGGCAACCACGGTGACAGTCCTGTGAAGGTTCTGCCGCATCGACATCAACCCATGTGCAAACCCTTCCAGCGCCTGATCCTCCGAACTTGCCGCATCCTGTCCGGTCGACTTGGTCGAGCTGCCAATAACCGTATCGATCTGGTCTACCGCCATGACCGAAGGACCTGTGAGCGCTAGCAATTGCGAGATGCTTTCCACCACATCTTGATCCGTCATGGTTACCCGCTGTATGCCCCACGGCTTCAATGATTCGAGAACTGAACTGTCCGTCTCGTGAGGCTGTAGAAAGATGTAGCCGAGATCGTTGACGTCCTGGTCCTCCGCCGCTGCCAGCACAAGCGCACGAAGGGTGTTCTGCGCTCGCCGACGATACTTAGCATGCACCTTGAAGACTGCTGCAACGAATGTGTCGAGTTGTTCTTTGTCCAACGGCGCTTGACCGACAATAGGTGCCCGCTCACCCTCCGGTATTGCTGCCTGTTCCGAAAGACGCCACAGCATTTCCTGGAGCTGCGATCGCTGGGTCTGCACAACGGGGCGACTGAAGTCCTCGAGGACCGTGTTCAAGATCGTCGACCAAAACCGCTCTCCGCTGAGCATGTCCACGAGGAAGAAATACCCACGCTGTTCTTGCACACTGGCACGGATCTCGCCGAGCAGGTGTGTCTTGCCCGCACCTGCGGGACCTGGAATCACTACCCCCAGAGGGCTCTTTGTCCGGGTGAGTTCGGTATCGCCGAAAGCCGCCATGACCTCGCGATAGGCATGCTCGTGCAGACCGCCGACGTGCACGTCGGATTGCGACTCCCAAATATCATCGGGCGTCGTTGCCCAGTCGAGCCGGATGGACTCAAGAGCACGCCGCTGGTCACGGTTCATCGCGTTGGCTCGATCGCGAGAAGATGGGTGAGCTGAGTGCCAACAAGAACGGCGGCAAGGCGGTCTTCGTCAGTCAACGTTTTTTGGTTCTCTTCGGGGATCAGGCTGACCCCTTCATGCTGCTGTAACTCGACAAGTGCTGTATCGAGGCTCTCTCGGTCAACATCAGACAGAGCTTCGCGGAGTGCTCGCAAACCAACCCAAGCGCCGGGCCGGGATGCGAGCGCCTCGTATGCTGCTCGAATTCTTTTCTCGATCGAAGTTCGACCGAACAGCTGTGCCGCAACGAGCCCTCTCGGCTCCAAAAAGCGCTCGACACCTCGGAGCACGGTAAACAAGACACGGGTTGCCGGGTTCGAACCATCGGGAGCATCCGCGACGAAGAGGTTGGTGCAGTACTCCCAGCCTTTGGCCGTCAGCGTCAACTCGATGAACCGATTCGGTTTCGCAGATTCGATCAGTCCAAGCCTTACCAGTTTTGTCCTGCTGCCAGCGTCGAGTACTGGGCCGAAGTTCTTCAGATCGGCATTCTTGACTACCCGATCTTCCGACATCAGAACAAGCAAGACCAGGATTTCGTTTTGAGTCAGGTCGGCGGTACTCATCCGGTGTAATTCCTCACTGTTCGCGGGTTGCGGAGTAAAGCGACTGCAGTACGGATCTGGTCGAGAACCGCAGTCAGGTCATGCAAAACTTGGCCGTTGGTGTAACGCAGTGTCACGTATCCGCGGAGTTGGAGCATGTTGTCACGTTTGCGGTCTGAAGCGTACTTGCCCACTGCACGATGCTCGTCCCCGTCGATCTCGATGACCAAGGCACTGTCCTGCCACACCAGGTCGACCCGAATGGGTGAAGTGAGCTGTGTCCCCACTCTCAGGGTTTTGTTCCACTCCCGGTCGTAGGCCCACAGCTCCTTGGACAGTGCTTCTTCCAAGATGCACTCGACATCACTGTCGGCGCGCGGTGAACCAGACTTCGGGACAGAACGTCCCGGGGGCTGCGGCGGCCTCGCTGTCGTCGTTGATTCAGGAATCCTCAACTCCCACTGAGTAAATCGCTCGACCACACTGTCGGTCATCCACACACCCATACGGCCGTGGCGTGAAAGCCAATCGGCTGCAAGTTCGAGGTCGCGACCCGCAGGTCCTTCACCCTCGACGTGCACTAGCAAGGCCAGACCGGGCCGGTCTGATCCTCGCTTCAGGATGCGGGAAAGCTGCTCGGTCTGGATCTCACGTGAGAAGCCAGCGGTGGACGAAGGCGAGCCCAATGCAGTCCGAGTAAGTGCACACAGATAAGGCGCAAAGGCACCCGTGCGAGTCGATTCACGACGCGCCAGATCATCGGCAGCCAAGAGCGACTGAGCAGTGAGATCGCCTAGTTCGGCGGCCCCAGGCAACCAGGCTGGAAACATATCGATAGCGGTTTGTTCCAGCAGGCCGATGACGTTGCCCACCAGATTGCGAAACCCGACATCGACGTCTGATTTGTAGCCGAACACCAGCGGACAATCTTCAGGCAGGGGGTCAAGCGCCCGCTCCAGAGCATCAAAACTGTTGCCAGATAGCTGAATGGGCTTATCAAGGGGTAGCTGCGACCAACTCACGGCTAGCAAATTACGTAGGCCTCCCGCACACATTCGATGGCAATGGATCGGCTATGTGGGGGCAGCGATCCGGCATGGTGGCTGACTGTACGTGTGGATCAGACCAGGTGAGCGCCCGCAGTAGATGCCGACCCATGTCAAGTCATTCAGTTGGTTGTATTGGCGCACCTTGCGTCTGAGCAATCGGGAGACGCCCAGTGGGGCGACGTGCAGTCAAAGCTTCCTCCTAGGGGTATGAGGACTAGGGGCGGATCCGTGTCAGGCTTTCCTTGACATCTCCGCGTACTGTCGTCAGGCTGTGCCTGACACAGGAGGTAGTCCATGGATCCCATCACCCTCGCAACCGAGGCAGATGTCACCGCTGCAACGCGGGCGGTCGTAACAGCGGCAGCCACCGAAGCAGGCCGTATCGCAGACGAGATCATCGGCACCGGTCCGCTGCCGGGCACATCGGAATGGGAGGCCGAGCAATCGACCGATCTGCCCGCACGACGGAGTATCGCGTGGCATCTACTGAGCCTGCGCGTGCAACTGGCAGCGGGCCTGGACGGCATCGAAACCGTTGTGGTGCTCCGGGTTCAGGGTGCAACGTGGGCGACGATCGGGAAGGCCGTCGGAATGTCGCGGCAGTCGGCTCACGAGCGGTGGGGTGCCCGATCGGCGGCCGTTCTCGATCCCGTCGGCGATGGACTGCCCGAGATTGTCCCGAACGACAGCCCCGCGTGACCTACAGCAGCATTCGCTCGGCGCCCACTGCCACGGCATCGGCCGCTCGCTGAAGTGCAGCAGACGACAGCGACCATTGCTGCCAGTACAGCAACACGTCGTCGATTCCGTTGTCGTCGAAGCACTTCAGCGAGTCGCGGGCCTGCAGATCGGGAATCATGCCCCAACCGAATCCCAGGTCGACGGCGCGCGCGTAGTCGGCAGAGGCCGGCACCAGGTGCCTCGGCGGCTCGTGTGGGTCGACATCGAATCGCTGTAAGTAGTTGTCCTGCAACCGGTCGTCGGAATCGAAGACCACCACCGGGGCGGAGCGCAAGGCCTCTGCCGTTACCCCTGCAGCGAACCAGCGTTCGATGAATTCCGGGGTGGCCGACGGCCGGTAGCGCATCGCACCGAGGCGTCGAACGGTGCAGCCGCGAACCGGGTCAGCCACCGATGTTATTGCAGCGGAGACGATCCCGTCGTGCAGCAACTGCGCGGTCCGGTCCTGATCCTGTCGATGCAGATCGAAGGTCGTCTGGGACGCCAGTGGAGCGAGCGCGGGCAATACCCAGGTCGCCATCGAATCCGCATTGACGGCAATCGAAATGGGCGCAGCGACACCGTCGTCACTCAGTTCTGCCCGAGTCTGCTCGGTGAGAGTGTCGATCTGGCGCGCCAAACGCAGCACTGCGACACCCGATTGGGTTGCCACCACCGGCTTGCTCCGCTGGACCAGAGTCCGGCCGAGCGACTGCTCCAGCGACTTGATGCGCTGACTCACCGCCGACGGCGTCACGTACAGCGCGCGAGCCGCGGCCTCGAACGTCCCGCCGTCGACCACGGCTCGCAGGGCCCTGAGCTGCTCGATCTCCATCAGATGAAGCTACGCTAATCATTCCTGAAATTCATTCGCTGGACCTAATTTCCACTCGCTCCTAGCGTTGCCGTCATGACCTCGCTTGCCGCCGCACAATCGACCCTCACCGGACTGGGCGTCGGACTCTCCCTCATCGTCGCCATCGGAGCGCAGAACGCGTTCGTGCTGCGCAAGGGACTGCAACGAGCCCACGTACTGGCCGTGGTGGCAGTGTGCGCGCTGTCCGACGCGGTTCTCATCCTGGCCGGCGTGGCAGGAATCGGCGTTCTCGTGGACCGGTTTCCCGTCGCCCTGCGGGTCGTGACCGTCCTCGGTGCTCTGTTTCTCCTCGTCTACGGGCTGCTGGCGTTGAACCGCGCCCGAACGCCGTCCACCATGACCGCGGAAGCGCACGGTGGCGGTTCACTGATCGCAGCCGTCGCCACTTGCCTGGCTCTCACCTGGCTCAACCCGCACGTCTACCTCGACACCGTGGTGTTTCTCGGGTCGATCGGAAACCGTCAGCCGGGTGACCTGCGGTGGTGGTTCGCCGCCGGCGCGATGCTGGGCAGCATCCTGTGGTTCACCGCGCTCGGCTACGGCTCTCGGGTGCTCAGCCCGCTGTTCGCGAGGCCCACGGCGTGGCGAGTACTCGACCTCGGCATCGGAGTGATGATGCTGACCCTGGCTGCGCTGCTGGTTTTCGGCTGAACCACGACATTGACGTCCGGAGCACTTGATCCGCAGTACAACGAGTGATCTGATAGTCGCGAAAGACCGACCGCATGGTCTGACAACCCTGGAGGATTTCCGTGCCGTACCTCGGCCTGCTGATCATGCTGCTGTCGATCTTCTGCTTGATCGACGTCATCACCGCCGACGACTCGGGAATTCGCCACCTCCCGAAGATCGTCTGGCTGCTGCTCGTCATCGTTCTGCCGCTCGCCGGGTCGATTGCGTGGCTCCTCGTCGGCAGGCCCGAGAACGGCGGCATCTGGGGTGGCAGCGGCGCACCACGTACCGCGTCGGCCTACCCCGAATACGACGCAAGACCCGGACGCGCCGTAGCCCAATCGCAGGAGAGCGACGAGGAATTCCTACGCCGCTGCCGCGCCCGTGCCGAGGAACAGCGCCGCATCGCCCGCGAGCAGCGCAAGAACGATTGAGATCATGGCCAAGCTGACCGTCTTTCCCGAACCGAACTCCGCCCTCTCCGATCCCGCCGAATTGGTTCGCGAGTACCTGGCGTTCTACCGCAACGAGCTCGTTCGACGCATCACTGCGCTGAGCGAGGATGCCCTGAACTCCACGACAGTGCCGTCCGAGTGGACCCCACTGCAGATGCTCACCCACCTGGTGCACATGGAGCAGCGCTGGTTCGTCTGGGGATTCCTCGCCCGCGCAGTCGACGCACCGTTCGGTGACCAGAAGGACGGGTCGTGGCATGTGCCGGACGATGTGGACGCCGAGACCCTGCTGCGCAGGCTCGAGGACGGTGCCCGCCTCACCGACGAGGTACTGAGCTCACACCGGATGGACGAATTGGCCACTCTCGGTGGGCGATTCACCGAGGAGAGGCCGACACTGATCTGGATCTGCTTCCATGTACTCCAGGAATACGCCCGCCACATCGGTCATCTCGACGTCGCCGTCGAACTCGCCGGCGGGCCGACAGGCGAAGAGCCCGAGAGCTGACGCCTCAGACGTTCGCGTACAGATCGACGGTGGTGCCGTCGGGGTCGTGCACGACGGCATAACGCTGACCCCAGAACGCATCCCAGGGCTGCAGGTGACCGGTGTACCCCGCCGCGGTCACCGCTACCCATGCGGCGTCGACCCCGTCGGGGGTACCGCAGTCGAAGGCGAGCGCAACGCGGTGACCGCCGCTGGGCGGCGTCCACGTCGGATCGAACGAGGTGATGGTCGACGGGAGATCGAACAACAAGCGAACGCCGCCGAGGTCCACTTCCACATGCTGCTCGGCATCGGCAGTGGCCGGAATGTCCAGTCCCAGAACACGGTAGAACGCCAGAGCTGCGGCCATGTCGGCGACAATGATTTCGATTCCTGCGAGGCGAGGGTTCACGGGAAGAAGGTTAGACCTGTCAGCCCCAGTTCGCGGCATTCGTCAGACAGAAGGGATGCCCTGACGGGTCGAGCATTACCCGCCATGTCTCGCCCGGCTGGTCCTCGGGCAGCGTCGCACCCAGATTCACTGCCGCACTCGCCGCGGCGTCGAGATCCTCGACCGCAAGATCGAAGTGAAACTGCTTGCTGCCGTTGGCATTGGGCCAGGCCGGAGGCCGATAGTCGTCGATGCGACCGAATCCGAGCGCACTGCTCGGCCCTTGAAGCATCGCGTAGTCCTTCTCCGCATGGACGACGCTCCAACCCAACAGCGACGACCAGAACGCGGCGCTGACCTCGGGGTCTGCGCAATCCAGGGTGACCATCTTCAGGGTGGCAACGGGTGTCTCGGTCATGATGTTCTCCTCCTTGTGTCGGACCAGACTCCTACACTGACGCGCGTGCCGGATAGGAAAAACGCGACAACCACCCAGTCCGGTGTCCTGCGGCCCGATCAGCTGGCGAAATTCGTCGACCTTCGACGGCTGCCGTGTGCCACATCCCTGGAACCGTGGGTCGAGAACTACTGGCAGCTGCAGTGGACTCTGCCGTCGGGCACGTCTCACAGCAGCTCGACGCTCCCCCACCCGGCCTGCACGTTGAGCGTCGAACACGGTTGGACCCGCGAGGGCGTCGTCGAGCCGGTGGTCGTGACGGGGGTGCTCACGCGCCGTTTCGACGTCGTTCTCGCCGAGTCCGGGTGGGTCTTCGGCGTCAAGTTCCGGCCCGGCGGCTACGCGAGTTTCACCGGAACCGTGGCAAGAACCCTGCGCGACGTCTCGGTCGCGCCACCGACCCCGTTCCGGTCCGAGACCGTCGCTGCACTGGCCGAGCTGGGTGGACATCTCGATGCCGACCACTGCCGAACCGTCGTCGACTCGGCTCTCGCGCCCTACGCCCGTGACGTGGAACCGGAGTACGAGACCGTCCTGGGCATCATCGCGACGATGCTGCGTGACCGGACGCTGGTTCGCGTCGCACAGGTGGAGCAGCGGTGCGGCATCGGCACTCGTCGACTGCAACGGCTGTTCGAGCGTTATGTCGGCGCGACGCCCAAGTGGGTACTCGGGCGCTATCGGATTCACGACGCCCTCAGCCAGCTGGACAACGGTTACTCGGGTCCGCTGGCAGACCTGGCCGCGCGATACGGCTGGTTCGACCAGGCTCACTTCACTCGGGAGTTCACCGAATTGGTCGGAATGCCGCCGAGCGCGTACCAACCCTGAGTAACGCCTTCGTCACGCAATGCGACTTTTGCCGATTCGTTTGGCACAGTATCCCGCGGTGCTCGAGAAGCATCTCGGTGAGGAACAGCAGCACAGAGGAAGAGTGGGCTTCAACGCATGATCAACATTCTCGTCGCCGGTGGAATCGCGTTGGCGGTCTCGATTCTGTTGACTCCATTTCTCATCGCGCTGTTCACCCGGCAGGGATTCGGCCAGGAGATCCGCGTCGAAGGTCCGGCAAGTCACCACGCCAAGCGAGGAACGCCGACGATGGGCGGCGTCGCGATCATCGTCGGCCTGTGGGCCGGTTACCTCGGCTCCCACCTCGTGGCAATGGGTGGTGACGGGCCGTCGGCGTCCGCGCTGCTGATTCTCGGTCTCGCGACGGCACTCGGAGTCGTCGGATTCCTCGACGACTACATCAAGCTCCGCATGAAACGGAGCCTCGGACTCAAGGCGACCGGCAAGTACGTCGGGCAGATCAGTGCGGCGGTGATCTTCGCCGTGCTGGCGCTGCAGTTCCGCAATGGGAACGGGCTGACTCCGGGCAATGTCGAGCTGTCGCTGGTACGCCAATCCACGTTCTTCACCATGGCCCCGATCGTCTTCGTGCTGTTCTGTGTCTTCCTCGTCGTCGCGTGGTCCAACGCGGTCAACCTCACCGACGGTCTCGACGGTTTGGCGGCGGGGTCGATGACGCTCGTCCTCGGCGCGTACACGGTGATGACGTTCTGGCAGTACCGGCAATCCTGCGCCACCAACTCCGTCGCCGGGTGCTACCAAGTGCGCGATCCGCTCGACCTCGCCGTCGTCTGCGCCGCGGCCGCCGGTGCCTGCATCGGATTCCTCTGGTGGAACGCCGCTCCGGCCAAGATCTTCATGGGCGACACCGGCTCCCTCGCCCTCGGCGGACTGCTCGCAGGCCTGTCGATCGTCAGCAAGACCGAGCTGATCGCCCTCGTCTTCGGAGCCCTGTTCGTGGCCGAAGTTGCGTCCGTCGTCATCCAGGTCGCGTCATTCAAGAGCACCGGAAAACGGCCGTTCCGAATGGCACCGATCCACCACCATTTCGAGCTGGCAGGCTGGGCGGAAACAACGGTCATCATCCGACTGTGGCTGTTCGCTGCCATCGCGTCGGCACTGGGGCTGGGGTTGTTCTACAGCGAATTCCTCGCGGCCGTCGGCTGACCTCTACGATTCTGGGATGACTGACGAACTGTCTCCGGTTGCCAAGGTCGACGCACTCGCCGCCGAGCTGGAAAATCTCGATGCTCGACGCGTCGCCATCGGGGTCGAACTCGTCAACCTTCAATTCGGTCTCGACGGGGACGCCAAAATCCGTGCGACGGAGGTCTTCCACAGCGACTACCTGGGACGACTGTTCACCTTGGTCGACCAACTGCGCACTGACGAATAAGGCTCGTCACACAGCACCCTGATCCGAGCGCGACACCACTGTCAGGCGGAAGTCCCGCAGCGACAACGTCAATGCGGCCAACGCGGCAATCGCTACTCCACCGATCGGAAACACCAGCCACGGGTTGCCAATGGTGGGGTGGAAAGACGTGTCCTCGGTGGTGACGAAGCGATACAGGTTCTGGGTATAGGTGTCGTCCGAATTCGTTGTCATCCCGCTGATACCGCCGGTTGCGATGCCGAACCGCTCGGACGGAAAGTCGGCTGCAGGAGGCGAGTTGATCTCGATACTCAACGGATGCGCCCACGACCAATTCGACACGGCTTCGGTTGGTTCCGGTGGCCAATGCGTCCAGGCGAGTGCACTGCCCGCTCCCAGTGCCGCACCCACGACGATCAACAATGCGAACAGGTGGACGCGGCTGCGCTGGCGATCCTGGACGATTCGCAGACCCGAATCGACCAGAAACGAGGCCACCACCAGACCCACCGCCAGTCCCGCTGCGACGAGATAGAGCGTCATCGGGAACCAACTCGGCCGAATGTTGGTCACACCCAGCTCCTGCGGATCGGCTACGGCGACATGCCAGACCACCGCTGCGGCACCGCCTGTCGAGGCACCGACAGCGGCGAGCACGGCGACCAGCTTCTTCCCTGATGGGATGTCCACGGTCGGGACTCTACCCACGAGATCCGAAGGGAACTCGGTGGCATCGGAGGAGAACTCGCGTTACGGTGTGTCGGTGAGTTCACCCGAGGCATCCAGATCAGAGCTACCGGCACCCCGGTAGCTCGAGAAGCCAGACGCGCTCGACTACGAACCACTCGGTGAGCACCCGTGTGCCGGTCCAACTGTCCAGGACCCGTCGCACATTCGGAGCACATTCATGCCACCGCTCGTATTCTTGCTTGCCACTGCAGTTTTCGCCCAGGGGACTTCCGAGTTCCTGCTGGCCGGTCTGCTGCCCGACATCGCCGCCGACCTCGACACCACTGTGCCCTCAGCGGGGTTGCTGACATCGGCCTTCGCCGTCGGCATGATCGTCGGTGCCCCCACGATGGCTGTTGCCACACGACGCCTACCACCCCGTCTCGCCTTGACTGCCTTCTTGGTTGTCTTCATTGCCATGCACGTGATCGGTGCAACGACAACAAGTTACGCGGTCCTGTTCGTTTCCCGGATCGTCGCAGCATTCGCCAACGCGGGCTTCCTTGCGGTCACCTTGGCGACGGTCACGGCGTTGGTGACACCCGACCGGATCTCGCGGGCAGTCGCAATGATCCTCGCCGGCACAACACTCGCACTGGTTCTCGGCGTACCGGCCGGCACGTTGGTCGGAACACTTCTCGACTGGCGCGCGGCTCTGTGGGCAATAGCGTTGCTCTCGGCACCCGCGTTGATCGCCGTGGCCATCGCCGCACCTGACCGCCGGACCCATCGAGCAGACATCTCGCTGACCACCGAATGCGCTGTCTTGCAGAAGCGTTCGCTGATCCGCGTCCTCGCTCTCTGTGCTCTGATCAACGGTGCCACATTCTGTTCGTTCACTTACCTGGCTCCGATCGTCACCGAACGCACAGAATTGCGTCCGGCATCGGTTCCCCTGGTGCTTGCACTTTTCGGAGGCGGCGCTCTGTGCGGAGTGTGGGCCGCTGGGAAGTACGCGGACCGATACGCCTCCCGGATCGTGTCGCTCGGCGGCCTGACACTTCTCGGCGGCTGGTGCTGCTTCGTGCTCCTGGCGCAGTTGCCGACGGCTGTTCTACTGATTGCGTTCGTTCAAGGCGGTTTGTCGTTCGCCCTAGGAAGCACCCTGGTCGGTCAGGTGATGCGGACAGCAGTCCACGCACC
This sequence comes from Rhodococcus sp. NPDC076796, assembly GCF_040702765.1. Classification (NCBI taxonomy): domain Bacteria; kingdom Bacillati; phylum Actinomycetota; class Actinomycetes; order Mycobacteriales; family Nocardiaceae; genus Rhodococcus; species Rhodococcus sp. NPDC076796. The sequence continues at coordinate 1,001,489 of NZ_JBFBMS010000002.1, forward strand.
GACCATGTCGGGCTCATTCGCAACAGCGAGCCTGAATGTCGGTGCGGCCGCAGGCCCGGCCCTCGGCGGATGGGCATACGGCTCCACCCTCGGCACGGTTGGACCACTCGCCGTCAGCGCTGCATTGGTGGCAGTGGCGCTGATCCTGACTCGGTCTTGACCTGAAGCTCGGTTCAGGTTTTAGGGTCTACTTCATGACAACGAGCAGACCGATGCAACCGCCCGAGCTTCAGCCGATCGGGTTCTGGACCGCGCGAGCCGGGGAAGCCATTCGAGCCCGGACCCGCGGTGCGCTCCACGAAATCGGCGTCACACAACCCGAATGGTGGCTCCTACACCAGATCTCACTGCATCCCGCGGGAGCCGATCGCGCCGAGACGATCGAGAAGATCGGGCACAACGACACCCCGGAAGCAATTGTCGAGGCCATCGACTCCGCGCGTTCCAAAGGTTGGATCGTGGAATCGAATTCGCGTCTGAAGTTCACCCCGGACGGTCGTGACACTTTCCGGCGCGCAGCCGATCTCCAGACCATGCTGCAGGAGGAGCGAATGAACGGCATCAGTGCGGCAGACTTCGTGACCACCATCGAAGTCCTGCAACGAACAATCCGGAACGTCGGAGGCGACGCCTGGCATTGGTGACGATCAGGCGCGTCGGGTCGCCTCCGCCCTCGTGTGTGAGACTGTCGGCTGTGCGAGCACTCGTTGGTATCTCGACCATCTCGGTTGTCTGCTCGGCGTCGATCGCCTTGTACGCCGCAGCGCAGCTGGCGACGATCGGAATCATCGAGACCGGGCCGCTTTTCGAGATCATGGTCGTCCTACCGGCCGTGGTCGCCATCGTTGCGTCGCTTCTCGGTGCTCTGGTCGGTCTCGGCATGCTGGTTCGTTCTTCGACCCGGAAGCTTCCCTTCGTACTCATGGCCATCGGCCACCTTGCAACCACCGTCGGAGTAGTCGCCGTCGTCATATGGTCGACGAGGCCGTCGGCGTCGGGTTGGGATCTGCTGCTCCTTCCCGCACCGGTTGTATTGGGACAACTCGTCGTACTGGCGGGTCTCGGCGTTCTGATTCTGCTCCGTTCACGCTCGAATTCAGTTCGCGGACAACAGCCCTGAAGTCAGGATTTCGTCCGCGGCCCAAGGCAACCGAGTACTGTTAACTGCCGGCGACGAACGCGTACTTCACTCGACGCGGCGCTCTGCTGATCGACTCGATGCGCTCGAGTGGGAAACCGATCAGTGTGGAGACCTTACGCATTCGAGCGGGCCTCGCGGGCCGCTGCTGCAAATGCGGCCATGCTCGGGAACTCGAAGTCGACACTGTATTCCTCGGACGGCTCCGGCGTTGCTCCCCATCCGGGGCGATCGTGCCGCCGATCGATCCACACCGAAGTGATGCCGTGCCGTTTCGCCGGCACGTGATCGTGGAACAGGCTCTGCGCAACATGGAGTAGTCGCGATCGTGGAACGCCCAGTGTCTCGAGGACTCCGTCGAGCGCGTCGAAGTGGTTGTCGGCCGGTTTGTAGGCCTTGACGTCCTCGGCGGTGACGATGGCATCGAACTGCACGCCGAGCCGGCGGTTGCTACCTGCGAAGCCGTCGCGATGCACATTGGACAGGATGACGAGCTTGTAGCTCTCGCCGAGGGACGACAACGCGTCGGCCGAGTCCTCGAATGCCGGCCAGTCAGGAACGGAAGCCCCGAGCTTGTCCGCCCACTCGGCCGAGACAGGTATTCCCAGGGTGTCGCCGGTCCGCACGAACGCGTCGGCAAGTATCCGAGGGTACAGCGCAGTGGGTGAATCCCGCTGCGCCTGAGCTTCGTTGACGCCGTGCAGCTCGAGAAGCTCGTCATCGGACAATGGCGAACCGGCCTGCTGCGCCCATGGCCTGAGCACCTCGAGGATGCCGGCTTCCCAATCGATCAGCGTTCCGTAGCAATCGAAGCTCAGGACGTCGTAGTCGGCGAGATTCATGTGGCCGAGCCTCCTTGCGAAATTCGATGGCGGCCGACTCTTCGTGCCGATACCGTCTCCAGGTCATGAGCAGCCTACTGCCCTTCGTCTGCCGCGACCGTCCGACTGACGCTGCCACGGCTGGACCGCACGCTGACCGATAGCCGATCAAACTTATTGCGCAACAGAGCGCATCGAGCTGTTCACCGTGGCGGGAAACCACCCGGGTAGAATTCACCGAGACGACTCGACCGACGAAGGGCAGCCCGATGAGCATCGACAACGGCAGTACCGGCAGCCTCGAGCGCAATGTCGACGACGCCCTGAGCAAGATCGAGAAGCCCTGGCAGCCTCACCGACTCGTCAGCGTCAACGACTATGACGTCAAAGTCGTCAAGTTGCTCGGGGAATTCGTCTGGCACACACACCCCGACACCGACGAGATGTTCTTCGTCCACAGCGGAGAACTCACCATCCAGCTTCGCGACCGCGATGTCGTTCTCGGCCCCGGAGACGTGTTCGTGGTCCCAGCGGGCGTCGAACACTGCCCCAAAGCCGTCGAGGAAGTCTCCGCTCTACTGTTCGAGCGATCGGGCACCGTCAACACCGGGGATGTGGGTGGGGAGATGACGTCCCAGGTCCACGAGTTGTGACGCGGCTACAGCTGCGCCCTGCTGTGCCGTCCGACGCCGACTTCCTCTTTTCGATGGCTTCGGACTCCGATGTCGTTCGATGGGTAGGCGATGGAAAACCCTGGAGTAGAGGCTATTTCGATGGGCGGTTTGCGAACGCACTGAACGCGGAGGACACCCGAGCGCCGGACGTACCGAGGTGGTTCATCGGCACCGACGAGGATCGACACCCCGTCGGCTTGCTCAGCCTGATTCGACGATCGGACCACATCGAGGTCGGGTACTGGGTGCATCCGGCCCAATGGGGTCGTGGCTACGCCGGCGAACTGCTCGACCTTGCGCAGGATCACACGGATGGTCTCCCGATGGCCGCGCAGGTGTATCGGGCAAACAGTGCCTCGCGTCGGGTGCTCGAGAGTGCCGGGTTCACCCTCGTCGACGACGGTGATCCCATGATCTTTCGGTCCCCTCCGAAGTAGCCATTACTCGGTTCACCAGGCCCTGATGGGACGGGGTCGAACCGTGGTATGGCCTGTGGTGACGCCGCGCACCATCGGTCGCGTCAGAAACTCGTGCGGGAACCCGAGGTCGATATCGCTGGCTGCGTGCAGTGTGTCGAGGTGGGATTCGTCGAAGGTGACGTCGAGGGCAGAGATGTTCTGCTGCAACTGTTTCGGAGTGCGCGCGCCGATCAACGAGCTGACGACGGACGGATGCCGAAGCGTCCACGCCAGAGCCACCTGAGCAGGAGTCACGCCGATTTGGCGAGCGACCTCGACGACGGCGTCCGCGATTGCGAGCCCCCGCGTGTTCAGCGTTTTGTTCGCCTTCGCATGATCGCGTCGAGTTCCGGCCGGTGCATCGGAACCCGGAGTCACGAGGTCTGCGGCGGTGTATTTTCCGGTCAGCACTCCGCCGCCGAGCGGTGCCCAGGGAATCACGCCGAGCCCCAGATCTGCTGCCATGGGGAGCAATTCGCGTTCGGTGGTTCTTTCGATCAGGCTGTATTCCACCTGAAGGGCCGCGAACGACGGCCGGCCCCTGACGTCGGCAAGGGTCTGCATGCGCGCGACCTCCCATGCCGGTGTATCCGAAATGCCCAGATAGAGAACCTTTCCCGAGCGGACCAGATCGCCGAGCGATGCGATGACCTCCTCGCCCGGCGTCACACCGTCCCACGCGTGCAGGTACAGCAGATCGATGTAGTCCGTCCCGAGATTTTTCAGGCTAGCTTCGACGGATCCTCGAAGACTCTTTCTGCCGCCCCCGCCGGCATTGGGATCCGAAGGATCACGCGTCGCCGCATACTTGGTCGCGACGACGACCGAGTCACGTCGGCCACGGAGAAACTCGCCGAGATACCGTTCCGATTGGCCGTCGGTGTAGATGTTGGCGGTATCGACCATGTTTCCCCCGGCATCGAGATACGCGTCGAAGATGCGTTTCGAGTCCTTCTCGTCGGCACCCCACCCCCAGGCGTCGCCGAATGTCATGGTTCCCAACGACAATGGTGATACCCGCAGTCCCGAGCGTCCGAGCAATCGATAGTCGTCCATGCGCGTCATGTCCTGTCCCCCTCCTCGATTCGTCTACCTCGATCACGGTCACAGATGCGTAGAGCAGCGGGAAGGATGTGTTCTTCCTGGGATGCGCGATACCAGGCTGATCACGCTGAACTGGCCTACCCTGGATGAGTGAATACGACGCCACCGCAGCGAGGTCGGCACGAGCTGGCCGAATTTCTGCGTGCCCGACGCGAGGCGCTCGCGCCGTCGGACGTCGGCCTGCCACCTCGGATAGGAGCTTCACGCACGCCCGGTCTGAGACGTGAGGAGGTCGCAACGCTGGCAGGTGTGAGCGTCGACTATCTCGTACGGCTCGAGCAGGCACGTGATGTTCGGCCATCCGCCCAAGTGGTGCAGTCACTGTCCAATGCACTGAAACTGTCCGCTGATCAGACCGGCTACATGTTCACCCTCGCAGGTCATCGCGTACCCGAGCGACCCGCCACCCAGCAGGTGCCCGCCGGCATCGGAGCGTTGATCGACGACATCGGTCCGCTGCCGGCGATGGTGCTCAACCATCGACTCGACATCCTCGCCGCGAACGAGACCATGGCCGCGCTGCTTCTCGACATCGACGAACGTCCGGCGTCGGAGCGGAATGTTCTACGAATGTGTTTCCTGGACAGCCGGTTCGACGGCTTCTACGAAGCGCGCGACGATGTGGTCCGCGGTGCAGTTGCCGACCTGCGTGCCGCCTGGGTGAACCATTCACACGACGCCGAACTCGCGGCCTTGATCGACGAACTCGAGCGAGGCAGCGCAGAATTCTCCCGCTACTGGCAGTCCCGAGAAGTGTCGGTACGCAGCCGGGGAGACAAGCCCATGAACCATCCGCGCGTCGGACCGGTGACCGTGACATTCGATGTCCTCACCCCACTCGGCGACCCGGACCTACGGTTGATCGTCTACCGGCCTGCAGATGCGCAATCTCGTTCTGCGCTGGACGAACTCGGCCGGTTGCGTTCTCATCGAAAGCAGCGGCACCTGCGCACGATCTGAATCCGACCTTTCGCGGCACGCAAAGTCGAGACTCCGTCGGTGCAGTGCTCCTATCGTTTCGGGCAGAACAAAGGGAAGGTCACCGGCAGATGCTCGAACGATGGAACGCAGCACTCGACTACATCGAGAACAATCTCGACCGCGAGATCGATCCGAGCGAGCTCGCTCGGATCACCCTCACATCGGAGTACCACTTCCGACGCGTGTTCTCTGCACTGGCTGGACTACCGCTGTCGCACTACATCCGACAACGCCGAATGACACTGGCAGCAGCGGACATTCTCGACGGACAGGGCGTACTCGACGTTGCGAGCAAATACGGGTACACCGCAGACGCATTCACCCGCGCCTTCCGAGACCTCCACGGCATCACACCATCCCGAGCACGCCGACCCGGAGCCATCCTCAGTTCCAGACAAGCAGTGACATTTCACCTGACCATAGAAGGACGAAGCACCATGCGATACCGCATCACCGACCTGCCCGCATTTCACATCGTCGGCAGAACCACCCGAATCCCACTCCGGTTTCACGGCGAGAACACCGCCATGACCGAATTCCACCGAAGCCTCGCCCCCGGAACCGGCGAAAAGTTGCGCGAACTCGCCGACCTGCCCGAACTCCCCGACATCCTCTTCGTCAGCGACGGGTTCGAGCCCGAACGCGAAGACGGCAGCCTCTTCGACTACTACTTCGCAGTTGCAAGCACTTTGGCTGGAACATCCGACTGGGACACCCTCGCCGTGGCCGCATCGACCTGGGCGGTATTCGAGACGAGCAGCGACACCGCACTCGCCCCCGCACTCCAACAACTCTGGGCGGACGCATTCAGCGAATGGTTCCCCTCCAACCCCTACGAAGTGATCCCGGGACCGGAAATCCTGTCCGTCACCGAAGCCTCGCCCGACTGGACCTCGGGAGCGGGAGAACTCTGGATTCCAGTCCAACGAACTCGATAGCCGTCCCTCATTCCTTCCCTCCCCTCCCGGCCTTCCATGGCCACTCAATGTGACATTCAGTGGCCTTTTTGGGGGTCAATGTCACATCGAGTGGACTGCGAGCGGTTGCCCAACGCACTGCCCTCGATAGTGTGGAGGCATGTGGGCCGGCCGACGCGAGGCGCTGCGTCGGCGATATCTGTCGCTGGGGCTCGGCGAGCTTGCCGCAGCAGGTGTCTTCCTGACGGTCGCCCTCACCATGGCGATACCGAGGCTCGACGACCAGCAGGACCGTCTCGCGTTGTGGTCCGCCCTTGTCCCGTTGCTGATCGTGCTCGTACAAGCGGGTTTGTACTGGCTGCTGGCGCGTTCCTGGGTAGAACACAACCCGATGCCCGCCTTCCTCCGCGGGGTGTACCGGGTATGTCGAACCCTCGACGTCGCGTTGCTGGCTGCCGGGTTGGTGGGCATCATCGTATGGTTTCCCGCCGGGATCGGTGCGGCGCTCGCCGTCGTCGCGGTGTGGCTCTTCGGGGTCATCGAGTTCGTCAACTACTTCGTCGTCAGACTTTCTTATCCCGCACGCAGTTGGTTTTCGAGTGTCCGTCAGCTGCGCACACCTCGATTGGTGCGCGACATGGACTCTGTTGCCTGACACCACCGACGGCGTACCCGGAAGGCACTCGATGTGACATTCAGTGGACTTTTCGGCAGTCAATGTCGCATCGAGTGGACTTCGGTTGACCGAGCCGAGAGCTCAAGACGATCGGCGGGAGAGAATCTCCGTGATGTCGGTCAAAGCAGGGATTGCCGCAGAGAGTGCTCGACGGCTGTCGTCGGTCAGCTCGTCGAGTGCGTCCGATAGCACCTGTGAGCTGACTGCGTCGTATTCGGTGAGGAGACGGAGGGCCTTCGGCGACGCCGTCAGGTTGGCTCCCCGGAGGTCGTTCGACGAGATCGATCGTTCGACGAGACCCGCGTCGACCATTGCCTTGATCAGGTTGCTGACGGTGGAGCGAGCGAGGTTGAGATGTGCGGCGAGGACACCGGGGCTCATCGACGGCTTGTCGGCGAGGGCCCTCATCACTTCGATGTGCGAGTCGGGGAGGTCCGGCAAGTCCGCGGCCTCGCGGGTCGCGCGGAGCAGCGAGCGTCGCAGCGGCCCCAGTTGTCGCCCGAGTTCGATTGCGGAGGAGTGCATCGTTCGATGATCTCACATGTAGTTTTGCCGCAAACATAGTTTTGTGACAAAATGGCCTTATGGATACATACACCTCGGTTCAGAATCCGGTCCCGAATCAGGACCTCAGCGGCATCGTCGGCCACCGCTTCATCTACACGTACGCGAACAACTGGCAGTACGAGATGTACGTCAAAAACGCCACGACGATCGACTACCGCATCCACACCGGCATGGTCGGTGGCCGATGGGTCAAGGACCAGCAAGTCGATCTGGTCCAACTCGACGACGACGTCTACAAGATCTCATGGAACGAGCCCACCGGGACATCCGTCGTCGTCAACGTAATTCCCGGCAAGCGACGTCTGCACGGCACGATCTTCTTCCCGCAGTGGATCGAACTCGACGGAACCAAAACCGTTCTGTATCAGAACGATCACCTAGACCGAATGCGCGCCTACCGCGACGCGGGCCCGACCTACCCCATCTATGTGGTTCCCGAATTCGCCACCATCACCCTCTTCGAGAACGTCGGCGTGGACGACGAGACCATCGTGTCCGTGGCACCCGCGGATCTACCCGCCGGATTCGCCGACCGGACCAACTGACATGCAGCCGGACCTGACCTTCATCGCACATCTGTCCGTGACAGTCGGCGAGCCGATCGACCTCGGCCAGGTATCCGACGGGCATCGCCGTCTCGTCCCGATTCTCGGCGGGACCGTTGAGGGCCCCTCGATGCAAGGCCGAATTCTCCCCGGCGGCGCGGATCACCAGATACTTCGAACCGCCACTCTTACCGAACTCGATGCTCGATACGCACTCGAGACCGATGCGGGCGAACGAATCTCAGTGCACAACGTCGGCATACGAAGCGGAACCCGCGCAGACATCGACGCTCTGATCCGCGGAGAACACGTGCCGGCCGATCGCATCTACTTCCGTAGTCAACCCAGACTGTCCTCCGCCGCGAGCAGACTCCGGTGGATGAGCGAGCGAATGTTCATCGGATCCGGCCAGCGATTACCGAACTCCGTGGAGCTGGACATCTATCAGGTCACGTGACCGATGCGATTCCGCGCAGTCAATGTGACGTTCAGTGGACTTTTCGGCAGTCAGTGTCACATCGAGTGGACTAGCAGAGGTGTCAGGCGATCGATTGGCCGTAGACGTGTGTCACCGAGATGGTCATCAGTACTCGTCGATCAGCGACCATGACTGCTCGGTATTCGTTCCAATCGGGGTGTTCACCCGCTGCGGCGCGGAAGTAGTCCACCAAGGCATCGACTTCTGGGCTGTCGGGTGTCGACCCCGGGCCGGTGAGGGTGACGGTTCCTTCGGCCGTTGCCCATGCTGTGCCGTCGGCGCTGGTCACTTCGAGCGCGGCGCGAGGGTCTCGGCGCAGATTCGCCGTTTTCGCTCGCCCTTCGGTAACCGAGATCATGATGGTGCCGGCTACCCGGTCGTAGAACGGCGTCACCGGCGAGAGCTGCGGAATTCCGCTGGCTTTGATGGTGGCGAGCACGCCGATTCGGCTCTGCTCGAGCAGGCTGTGCGGATCGAAGGCGCTCGCGGTCATGGCTTCTCCTCGGGTCGTGTGGACAGCTCGGCGGCGTAGGCTCCGACTGCTCGCCGGTACTTCCCGAGGGCCGGTTCCGCCGACTGCAACGCGTTACGTAGTGCGAGTTCGTGTTCTCCCATGTCCCACAATGCCAGAGCCATGAATGCGTCACGTGCAGAAACGTATTCGTTCGGGAACTCGGCATCCTGCAGCACCTGTACTGCTTCGTCAGGACGCCCGACGTTGCGCAACGAGCTCGCAAGTTGGATACGAGCCTGGTGCTCCCTGTCTGCATCCAGCCCGGCCGACATGGACGCTTCGTACAACGGCACCGCCGCCTCTTCGTCGCCCAAGAAGTCCTCGAGCGACGCACGCTCGAACAGCACGCGAGCATCCGAATACGACGCGATCGAGAGCAGATGGTCCATCTGAATTCGCATCCGCAGTGGATCGGAGTCGTCCGCGTCGCGCCAGAACGCTGCCATTCGTTCGTCGGGTCCGATCGCGTCATCGATGGTCCACGACGCCCCGGCGAAGGTGGCTCCTCGATCCTCGGCCGCAGGGCCAGGGAGGGAATGGACCAGCGAAACGGCCGTCGCGTAGTAGCGAAATCCGTTCTGTCCGTGGACCGAAGGTTGCCACTCGAATTCCACGGACCGACCCGCTGTCAGCCAATGCGGATCCCCGACCACCGCGGTGCTGTACACCAGGCAACCGCCGGGTGTGTCCGTCGAATCAAGGATTCCCCAGCCCTCTGCCGTCGAAAAACGACGCACTCTTCCTTCCGCCACGCCCTCCATCGTCGCAGACCCGGCTTAGTCTCGACGGATGGATGTGGAGCTGTTTCTGCTCAAGCTTTTGGTGGAGATCGACCGCAGCGGGTCGATGACGGCCGCTGCCGAACGGCTCATGTACACCCCATCGGCGGTTTCGCAGCAGGTCAAGCGGCTCGAAGCGATCATCGGCACCCCCATGGTCGAGCGACACGCGCGCGGAGTGCGACTCACCGAGGCCGGACGACTCGTGGCCGGTCGGGCTGCAGCCATCGACACACAGCTGTCGGCCCTGCGTGCCGACCTGGACGATCTGCTCGACGCGCGCAGCGGCCATGTCACCCTCGGCGTCTTCCCTTCCTTCGCTGCATCACTTCTGCCGGACGTCATGGGTGCCTTCCGCTCGGCGCATCCGGGGATCGAGCTGGGCATACGGTCGTCGCGGCTGCGCGACCTGCACGCGATGCTGCTGGGCCGTGAGGTAGATCTGTCCTTGGCATGGGACTACCCGGATTTGCCGATGGTGGTCGACGACGTCGAGACCGAAGTCATCGCCGAGGACGCCACCGTCCTTCTCGTTCCAGCGGGTTGGTCTCGGAGAGGTCCGGTTCTACTCGAATCGCTCGAAGGCGAACAGTGGATCGTTCGTGCATCGCAGCACTCCATCACCACGATGTTCCGATCAGCCTGTCTCAAAGCCGGTTTCGAGCCGAAGGTCCTGATCGAGTCCAACGACTACATGGAATCTCAGGCGATGGTTGCTGCAGGACTGGGACTCACCGTGGCACCCGCAATGACCACTCGCTACCTTCGCGAGGGCGTCGAGTCCATTGCCTTGGACGAACTCTCGAGGCGGCGAATCCTGCTGTGCCGCCTCGAGCAGCGGACGCCGTCCCCTGCATCGAATGCCATGAGATCGGTGCTCGTCACGCTCTTCGCAGCTATGAATTCTGCTTGAGTCAGATGTAAGAAACGATCTCTGGTCTTCACGCTGCGCAGGCGGCAAGGTATGCCACAGGTCACAACGGTGGCCTAGTCCGCAACGGTGCGGACGTGAACACCTGGAGACATCGTGAGTACCGGACACCCAGCGCCAGCCCCTGACAACACAGTCGAACTGGTGGTTCTCGCCGGCGACGGCATCGGTCCCGAGATCAGCGCGGCGACTGTCTCGGTGGTCGAAAGTGCTCTCGGCCACAACGGAATCACCGCTACGTTCACCGATGGAACCATCGGTTTCGACGCGCTCGCCGCGTCGGGGACAACCATGCCCGACGCCATCGTCGACCTCTCACGTGCAGCAGTCGGCGTCGTTCTGGGGCCGGTCTCGCACCTGGACTACCCACCGACGTCGGAGGGCGGCGTCAACCCGTCGGGAATACTGCGGCGAAAGTTGGACCTGTACGCCAACATTCGACCCGCCAGGACTGTCCCGGCTCTACCGAATCCTCTCGGCAAGAATTTCGACCTCGTGATTGCCAGAGAGAACACCGAAGGCTTCTACGCCGATCGGACCATGTTCGCCGGTGGTGGAGAGTTCATGCCCACCGAGGACCTCGCACTGGCCATCCGAAAGGTGACTCGTCGCGGTTCCGAACGCATCGTGCGCCGAGCGTTCGAGCTGGCACGGACGCGTAGATCGAAAGTCACTGTGGTGCACAAGGCCAACGTCCTCAGGCTGAGCGACGGGCTGTTCCTCGAGGCGGCCAGAGCCGTCCGGCAGGACTTTCCCGACGTCGACTACGAGGAACTATTGGTCGACGCTGTCGCCGCGCTACTGATCCGTCGACCGGAGTCCTTCGACGTGATCGCAACCACCAACATGTTCGGGGACATCCTCTCGGACGAGGCCACCGAACTCTCGGGCAGCTTGGGACTAGCGGCGTCGCTCAATGTCGGTGACACGCATGCAGTTGCGCAAGCCCAACATGGATCGGCACCCGACATAGCAGGGCAGGGAATAGCCAATCCCGCGTCGTTGATCGGTTCTGCCGCAATGCTCCTGGACTGGATCGGACAGCAGCGCGGCGACGAGAGACTCACTGCAGCCGGACGATCCATTCATCGAGCCATCGACACGGCCGTGGGTATGCCCGAGACCCGCACGGCAGACCTCCACGGAACCGCAACCACCGAGCGCTTCACGCGTGCAGTGATCGAGCACCTCGAATCGGAGCGCTGAATCATGTTGGCAGTACTCGGATTCGTCTCACTCGCATCCTTCATGCTGGTGGTCATCAAGAAGTGGGCGACGGCGCTGGTTGCCGTCGTCACCATCCCCATCGTGGTCCTGTTGATCAGTGGCCAGGGGGCTGCGCTGCCGGACATGGTGGCGGAAGGGATCGAAACCGTCGCTCCCACGGCAATCCTATTGTTGTTCGCCGTCCTGTACTTCGGGATCATGATGGACGCCAAGCTGTTCGACCCCATCTCGCGCGGCATCATCCGACTCTCCGGCGGGGACCCCGTCAAGATCTGCGTCGGCACAGCGGTTCTCGCGCTGTTGGTGGCGCTGGACGGCGACGGCACCACGTCGTACATGATCATCTGCTCCGCGTTTCTCCCCATCTATCGCAAGCTCGGAATCAACCCCCTGGTGATCGCCACGATCGCGACGATGGCTCTCGGGACCATATCCGGTACAACTCCGTGGGGTGGCGCTGCGACCCGAGCGATCAGCGTGCTGCAGATCGACGCCACGGAGTACTTCGTACACATGCTGCCGGCAATGCTGCTGATGTCTGCGGCGATCGTCGGACTCGCGTATCTGTTGGGTCGACGCGCGCGCAAGAACATCACTCCGGAACGCATCGCCGAGGTCAGTGCGCACGTGTCGTCCGGCGGTCACGAAGATTCCTCGGACGGCACCCTGCGCACCAAAGCCACCTGGCGAACCTGGGTCAACGCAGCTCTCACCGTCACGTTGCTGGTGCTGCTGGTGCTGGGAGTTGCAGACCTGCTGGTGTTGTTCATGCTCGGCTTCATCATCGTGCTCGTCGTCAACCACCCCAAACCCTCCGATCAAGGAGAGGTGATCCGAGCCCACGCTGCCAACGCCGTTCCCGTCGTCATATTGGTCCTCGGAGCCGGCGTGTTCACCGGCATCCTCACCGAGACCGGTATGACCACCGCCATGGCCGACGCGCTGATCTCGCTGATTCCGGACGGTGCCGAAGGCATGATCCCTGCCGCAGCCGCGCTGATCGGCATACCGCTGAGCTTCTTCATGGCCAACGACGCCTACTTTTTCGGGATCGTGCCCGTACTCGCGGAATCGGCTGCGCAATACTCCATACCACCCGAAGAGATGGCGCGTGCTGCAGTGATCGGCCAGATGGCCCACTCGATCGGGCCGGCGTCGGCACCGTTGTGGGTTCTCCTCGGCTTGGTCCGCGCATCACTGGGCGACTTCCAGCGCTTCGCATTCCTGTGGGTGCTGGCCGCGTCGCTGATGTACGTCGTCTTCGCGATACTGACCGGAGCCATCTCCGTGGGTCTGTGATCTATTGTGCTGCTACGAATTCGATGCGATTGCCCACTCCATCGCGGGTATGGAACCGTCGTCGACCCGGGATCTCCTCGGGGTCGGCCCAATTCACTGGGTAACCGGCAGACGTCAATGCTGCGGCCGTGGTGTCGACATCGACGGCGAAGGCCGGGTGCGCCTTCACTGCCGGACGAAAGTCGTCCTCGATGCCAATATGCACCTCACCATCAGGACCGCCCACACCCGGCACCCGAAACCAACAGCCGCCGCGGACAGCCAGCAGCGGCGGCTTCGGGATCTCCTCCCAGCCCAGGGCTCCTGAGTAGAACTCCCGCTCGAGATCCTCTCCGCCCGCCGGACACGCGACCTGCACATGATGAATCATCGACCGAACGTACCGCCGACTCGATTGACACGCCGGTGAACGGTAGGCAAACGTATGGGCATGCAACTGAGATTTCTGGCCGGTATCTCGACGGCCTTCGCATTCAAGCTCCTGCTGATGCGAGCGCTGACACTCAAGCTGCAGCGAGACATCGAAGCACTGAACAACGGCAACTACCGTCCGCTACTGTCGTCCTTCCACCGCGACGCTGTGCTGAAGTTCGCCGAGGGAGACAGCCGCTGGTCGGGCACCCACCGCGGCCGCGCAGCCATCGAAAGATTCTTCCAGGACTTCGTCGCCGCCGGCATCAAAGGCCAGATCACCGAAATCTACAGCGGCGGCGCACCCTGGCGAATGACCCTGCTCGCGCGGTTCGACGACCGAGCCCACGCAGCCGACGGCACCCAGATCTACAACAACCGCACCGTGCTCCTGGTCCGCACGAGCTGGGGGAAAATCATCTCGCAGGAAGACTTCTTCGAGGACACCACTCGCATCGACGCATTCGAGAAGAAACTGCGGCAACTCTAGATCCCGCGCCGGCCCCGGCGTGACACTGTGCGTTCCGCCGGTACTCAATGTGACGTTCAGTGGCCTTTTCGGGGGTCAATGTCACATCGAGTGGACTCCAGGGGCTCCAGGGTCGGAAGGGGTGGGGCGGCGATAGGTCACCTGTGGGTAGTTGTCGGCATTAGTCACGCTGGCGTGCACGTTGTATACCGAGCGCACCAGGTCTTCGGTGATTACTTCGTTCGGGGTTCCCGATGCCACGATGGCGCCGTTGTTCAGGACGATGATGCGGTTGCAGAACATGGCGGCGAGGTTGAGGTCGTGGAGTGCGATGTAGCTGCTCAGTGGCAGGCCTGCGACGAGGGTGAGGATGTCGAGTTGGTGTTGGATGTCGAGGTGATTGGTCGGCTCGTCGAGCAGTAGTTCGGTGGGTTGTTGGGCGAGAGCGCGGGCGATCTGGACTCGTTGACGCTCACCGCCGGAGAGGGTGTGCCATCGTCGCCCGGCTTTCGATGCCATGGCGGTGTCGGTGAGTGCCTGCGCTATCGCGGCGTCGTCGTCGGATGCGTCGCCGCCGAGGATGCCGTGATGTGGGATGCGGCCGAGGCGGACGACGTCTCGGACGCTGATGTCGACGTCGGTGTCGGAGTGCTGATCGACCATTGCCACGCGTCTGGCGATGCGGCGTCGACGCAATGTTCGCAGGTTGTCTCCATCGAGCAGCACGTCGCCGCTGTCGGGGGCGACGATGCCGGCGAGGATGCGCAGCAGCGAGGATTTACCCGAGCCGTTGGGGCCGATCAGGCCGATGGTCTCGCCGGGTTCCGGCTCGAAGCTGATGCCGTCGAGGATCGGGTGTCCACCGCGGGTCCATCGAATGTCTTTGGCGTGCAGTGTCATCGAGATCTCCTGAGCCGAAAGAGAATCAGTGCGAAGGCCGGCACGCCGATGAGTGCCGTGACCACTCCGACAGGAATTTCCTGCGGTGCGAACACCGTTCGGGCGATGGTGTCGACCCAGACCATGAAGATTGCGCCCATCACGACCGTCGTCGGGAGCAGTCTTCGGTGGCGCGCGCCGACGAGGAAGCGGGCGGCATGCGGAAGTACCAGGCCTACGAATCCGATGGCTCCGGCGGCACTGACGAGGGCGGCGGTGATCAGTGCGGTGATGACCAGCAACAGGATTCGCACATATTTCACCGGAACGCCGAGGGATGCGGCCGCGTCGTGCCCGAAGGTGAAGGCATCGAGGGCAGAGGTGTTGAACAGGCACAACACCATTCCCAGCAGTGCCACGGCCCCGCACAGTGCCACGTCTGTCCAGTCGGCGCCGCTCAGGGAGCCGAGCAGCCAGAACAGCACTCCCCGGGTTTGTTCGGCATCGGCCGAGGAGATGACGATGAACGACGTCAGAGCCGAGAACAGTTGTGTACCTGCCACTCCCGCGAGCACGACGCGGTCGTTGCCGCCGCCCGCACCTGCGGCGAGCAGCATCACCAGCACGAACGACAGCAGCGCTCCGGCGAACGCTCCGGTGGACAGCGACAGTGCGCCGCCACCGACGCCGAGCACTGCGACGACGACGGCACCGGTGGATGCGCCCGACGAGATACCCAGCACGAACGGGTCGGCCAGGGGATTGCGCAGCAGCGATTGCATGATGGCTCCGCACAGCGCGAGGCCAGCACCGCAGATGGCGGCGAGCAGCGTTCGCGGCAATCGCAACTGCCAGACGATACCGTCCTCGATGCGGCTCACTCCGGCCGAGCCGATCCCGATGTGCCCCAGTATCACTCGATACACATCGGATACCGACACGCTGGCCGGGCCGATCGTCACGGCCACGCCGATCGAGAGCACCAACACCACGAAGCCACCGAGAAGAAGCGGGATCAACAACCCGCGATCGGTCCGGCTCATGGGGTGGTCAGTCCCCAATTCTGCAGAGCCGCAGCAACTTTTTCGACCCCGTCGATCGTGCGGATCGACGGATTGAGGTCGGCGCCGTTGACGACGATGTACCGCTTGTCCTCGACGGCGGTGAGGCGGCTCGTGACGGGGTTCGATTCCAGGAAGCCGATCTTGCTGTCGAGAGCATCACCAGCGATGCTCCGGCGGCTCAGATCGGCGAGCACGAGTGCGGTGGGATCGCGATCGAGAACACTCTCCCAATTGACCTGTGGCCATTCGTCGGTGGTGTCGGCGTAGATGTTCTGGGCACCGACCGATCCGGTGATGATGCCCGACGATCCACAGCATCCGGCCATGTACGGGGTGTCGGTGTCGGCGAACCAGTACGCCAGCGTCACACCCGAGGCGTCGACGGCTCCCGAAGCCTTCGCGAAGCGATCCTGCAGCTCGCCGACGAAGCGTTCGCCGCGATCACGCACGTCGAAGATGGCTGCGAGGTCGCGAATCTCCTGGTAGACGGTCTCGATCTCGAGCGGTGCTGTGCGCGCGCCGTCGGAGTTGACGCTGTCGTCGGTCTTGCCGTTGCAGTCGGTGGGAGAGAGGTAGCTCGGCACACCGAGCTGCTCCAGCTGATCCCTGTCGGCGACGCCTCCCGGCCCGAGGGTGCCGCCGAACGACGCGGAAACGAAGTCGGGCTCGGCGTCCAACAGGACCTCCAGGGAAGGTTTGTTGTCCGCCAACCTGGGGACCTTCGCGTTCTCCGATTCGAGGTTCGCACGAACGGGATCGGTCCAGGTTGCGGTGCCGACCATGCGGTCGGCGAGACCGAGGGAGAGAAGGATTTCCGTCGAACTCTGATTCAACGAGACCGCACGTTGCGGTGGGGCGTCGACCACGACGTCGCGGCCGCAATTGTCGATGGTCAGTGGGTAGTTTCCGGTGGTCGGGGTGGCCGCGTCGGTCGTCGCCGTGGACGAACAGCCGGCAAGAACAAGGATCGAAACAGCGCCTAGTACGGCGAGAGTGGTGCGCATCGTGAAGAGCTTCCTGCTGAGGGCTCGTGTCGCGGAGCCGCGGATGGAGGTGAATCACGACGTCCGAGCATTCGGACTTCGAGCTCTCGCTCGTCACCGTTGCGCGCCAGCTCCGGAATTGCACCGGATTCCCTCGTTCGTCGCGTGCTGACCCTATCGTGCGGGATACATCGAAGGTCAGCGCGCCGCTGCTGTCACCGGCTCCTGCGCATAGCTGCGCGGAAAAGTTCTGCGCGCCAACATGACCACGGCCAGCGCTGCGGCGACCAGAGCCGTTGCAGCAGCGGTGACGGCCACGATGCCGCTGAGGTCGATCACCACACCGCCCACCAGAGCGCCCGTCGCGATCGCCAACTGGAAGGCAACGACATAGATCGCCGACGCCTTGTCCGCATCGGCCGGGGCCGCCCTGACCACTGCCGATTGAATACATACCGGGAGGGTGGTGAATGCCAGCCCCCACAAGGCGATCGCACCGACGGCGAACACGGCCCAGCTTCCCGGCGCTCCGCTCAGGGTGCACCAGAGAACTGCCACCGCAGCGGTCACTGCGCCCAGAGCGGCGATGGTCGAGTGCCGGGGCCACCGGTCGTAGGTTCTGCCGATCACCCAGATGCCGATCACGCCGAACAGTCCGTACAGCATCAACATCAGGGTCAGGGTGGTGCCCGCGGATCCGATGGCACGGTCGACGATCACCGAGAAGTAGGTGTACGCGGCGAAGTGACCGAGGACGGCCAGAAACGTCACGCCGCACAGAACGGCCAGGGAGCCGTCGAGCACCCGCGGTGTCTTTTTCGTCTCCGAAGTCGCCCGGGTGACCGGTAATGCCGGGAGGACGAAGTACAGTGCCACCGCAATTGCTGCGGCGACGACGCCGAGAATCGTTGCTGCCGTGCGCCATCCGAACCACTGACCCAGGGCGGCAGTGAGTGGGTTGCCGGCGACCAGTGCCAGCGAGGTACCGGCGTACACCGTGGCGATGGCCTTGCCCTGTTTACCGGGCAGCGCGAGCGAGGCCGCGACGGGCGCGACGACGGCCCAGAAGACTCCGTGCGTTGCCGCGCACAGCATTCGGGAGATCACCAACATCGGATAGCCGACGGATACCGCCGAGAGGAGTTGCGAGAGTGCCAATGCGGCAACGGTGATGACGACGACGCGCCGT
This sequence comes from Rhodococcus sp. NPDC076796, assembly GCF_040702765.1. Lineage (NCBI taxonomy): Bacteria > Bacillati > Actinomycetota > Actinomycetes > Mycobacteriales > Nocardiaceae > Rhodococcus > Rhodococcus sp. NPDC076796. The sequence continues at coordinate 1,019,593 of NZ_JBFBMS010000002.1, forward strand.
CGGGGCCATTCGCGTACGAACCGGATCAACGGCATCGTCATCACGGCGACGCCGTACGCGTAGAAGGTCAGCAGGAGACCCACGGCGGATTCGCCGACACCGAGGTCCCCGGATATCTCGGGGAGCAACCCCACAGGCAGCGTTTCGGCCGTGACGTAGATGAATGCGGCTGCGGCGAGCACCAGCAGCTTCGGGAGCGGCGACGACATGCTGTGTATCGTTACACACTGTTCGTGGAGCGCGCTACAGTGGGCCGGTGAACACTCGGGTGACCATGGCTGACGTCGCAGCGTCCGCAGGCGTGTCCACCATGAGCGTCTCCTACACCTACAACCGACCGAGCCGGGTATCGGCCGCCACCCGCGATCGCGTGCACGAGGCGGCAGCCACCCTCGGGTACACCGGTCCCAACCGCACGGCGCGGTCGCTGCGTAGTGGCAGGCACGACAGCATCGGGGTCGTCCTCGGCGAGAAGCTCACCTACGCCTTCGAGGATCCCCAGGCTCGACGCTTTCTGTCCGGGATCGCCGAAGCGTGTCTCGACGCCGACACCGCGTTGGTGATGCTGCCGAACCTGCACCGCGACACCGACAACGCACGCATCCGAGACGCACAGGTCGACGGGTACGTCGTGTGGACCACCGAGATCGACGACCCCCTGCTCGACGTGCTCGTCGACACCGGCCGCCCGGCGTGCATCCAGGGTGGGCCCGACCACCCCGGCCTGAACTGGATCGCCATCGACGACAGAGCGGCAGCCGACGCGGTGGCCACCGCGGCGTTGAACAGCCGATCTCGACCTGCCGTCGTCGCTCTCAGACCCGATACCCGACGCGAATCGACGATCGTGCGTGGCGCGGACGCGTCGGACATCTCGATGCCGGTGACCCGAGCGCGGCTCGAGGGCTACCGAGACGCCTGCCTGCGATTCGGGATCGACTGGTCGACGGTACCGACACTGTTCACCACCAACAACGCCCGCGCCGAAGGCGAGCGAGCAGCGCGAGTGTTGTTGCAGGACAATGCTATCGACACACTGCTCGTGATGAGCGACGAACTCGCACTAGGGGTGCTCGACGCTGCGGCCGCAGCCGGAATCGACGTTCCGGGTCGACTGGCCGTCACCGGGTGGGACGACTCCCCCGCCGCAGCCGACGCCGGGTTGACCACCGTTGCGCAGTCGCTGTTCGATCAGGGCCGGTCGGCGGCCCGGTGGGTGCTCGGACTGAGCGACACTGTGGACGACGCGATCTGGAGCGTCGAAGAACGAACATCGACTGGACGCACAAACGGCCCACAAACCAAGGACACCGTGATCTAATAGTCCTAAAAAAGGGGATGTTCCCTGTTTATAGCGCTGAAGCAGACTCTTCGGCTAGTATCACCCTTGGCTGTCCGGCCATGAGGGGGAACAGTGAGCCGAGAGCACGACGCGCCGCCCCGTCATGTCGCCGCAGTTTCAGGAACCGCTGCCGTAAATGGAACCGCTGCCCAACGCGACGCGCTGACCGGCCTGCCGAACCGCAACGAGATTCTTGCCCTCATCACCGCCGAACTCGACGGCCGCACTCCGGACCGCCAGTTCAGCGTCCTGCTGGTCGACATCGACGGATTCCGAGAATTCAACGACGCCCTCGGCCCCGCCCAGGGCGATGACCTGCTGTGCATGGTCGCCGACCGCCTCCTCGCGTCCACCCGCCCCGGCGATACCATCGGCCGTCTCACCGGCGACGAGTTCGTCGTCATCGCACGGGGCTGCCACTCCATAGCCGCACGCGCCTTGGCTGCCGGATTCGCGAGCATCTTCGAGCCCGCCTTCGAGCTCGGCGGCCGCCAACTCACCCTCACCGCCAGTGTCGGAGTCGCCTCCAGCACCGACACCGACATCAGCGCCACCCAACTGGTCCACAACGCCACCGCAGCCATGCACGCCGCCAAGGCCGTCGGACGCAACGAACACCACGTCTTCACCGACGAGCTGCACCACACCAACCGCACCCGACTCGAACTCATCGAACGGCTGCGCGGCATCGCCATGGTCGAGCGCGAACTGACGATGGTCTACCAACCCATCGTGGAACTCGCGACAGGAACGGTCGTCGGGGCCGAAGCACTCATCCGATGGAACCACCCCGAACTCGGCCTGCTGATGCCCGACACCTTCATCCCCCTCGCCGAGGACGCCGACCTCATCGTCCCACTGAGCATGTGGATACTCGCCGAGGTCGCGCACACGATCGCCGACTGGCAGACCCGCAACATCCACCTGCAAGTGGGCGTCAACATCAGCCCCGCCCACTTCGCCACAGGAACCCTCGCTACCGACGTGATCGACACTGTCGACACCTACGGCATCGAACCCGGACGGCTCGCCCTCGAACTCTCCGAATCACAGACACTCCACGACCTCGACGCCGTCCACTACCAACTCCGCGACGTCCAACGCCACGGCGTCCTCATCGCCATCGACGACTTCGGCTCCGGCTTCTCCTCCCTCGAACGACTCGCCACTCTCCCCGTCGACACCCTCAAGATCGACAAATCCCTCACCCAACACCTCGACAGCGACAACCTGCACCGACGACGCGCCATGACCACACTCTGCAGCGCCCTCGTCGACGTCACCACCACCCTCGGCAAAGACACCGTCATCGAGGGAATCGAGACACCCGAACAACTCCAGATCTGCACCGACATGGGCGTAACCTTCGGCCAAGGACACCTACTCGGACGCCCCATGCCCGTTGCGGCACTCGAACAATTCATCACCCGACACAGCACCCACAGCGAATCCGCATAACCCGAGGAACCGAACGTGAAGATCGACAACGAAGTCCAACGCTTCACCGACGCACCCCGAGCCCAACTCTCCACCATCAACCCCGACGGCACACCGCACCTGGTACCCATCGTGTTCGCCGTCGCCCCCACCGGCGACCGCATCTACACCGCCATCGACTGGAAACCCAAAACAACCCGAAAACTCCAGCGACTCGACAACATCCGCGCCGACCCCGCCGTCAGCCTCATCGTCGACCACTACACCGACGACTGGTCCCAACTCTGGTGGATCCGCGCCGACGGAAACGCCCACATCGTCGACACCTCCAGCGCCGAAGGCACATCGGCCACCGACGCCCTGGTCGCGAAATACGTTCAATACAAAAACAACAGACCCGAGGGTCCGGTGATCATCATCGACAAACTGTCCTGGAGATCCTGGTCGGCTTCCTGACCCCGCCCCCTGCCCCCGTTGTCCACTCAATGTGACCTTCAGTGACCTTTTCGCCCGTCAATGGCACATCGAGTGGACTGCGGGCGGGTGAAAGTGCAGTGAAATTCGTTGGCACATCGAGTGCCCTGTTGACACACTGCTGACCATGCTCGACGTGCCTCCCGATCGGATTGTCACCGACCGCCTTGTCATTCGTCGCGAATCGGCCGACGATGCCGTTGCCATTGCCGATGTGATCGACCGCAATCTCGTTCGCCTTGTGCCATGGATGGGGTGGGCGAACGAAGAAGCAACACAGCCGTCGGCTCAACTCGCTCGTATCGCCGAGGCCGTCGAGCAGTGGGACGCCGGGGAGATGTTCGATTACGGAATTTTCGACCTCGAAGGCGGTGCGTTTCTGGGCAAGATCGGGATGCATCGCCGAATCGGCCCGCACGGAATCGAATTGGGTTACTGGCTCGACGCCCAGGCCGAGGGACGTGGTGTGATCAGCGAGGCCGTCGCTGCCCTCATACAGGAGGCCTTGAAGCTGGACGGGATCATCCGAGTCGAAATTCATTGTGATGCAGCGAATCTCAGAAGTCAGGCCGTACCCGGGAGGCTTGGCTTCGTTCTTGACAGGATCGAGCATCAACCGATCGCAGCTGCGTCCGAGACCGGCGAGCACATGGTCTGGGTATATCAGCCCGACCGGTGATATGCCTGATCCGATCGCGGTCGGACAGTGACGTTCGGTCGCGGTCGCGCCTTGGCCTGCTCGTAACGCGCGCGAAGGTCGGACAGTACGCGTTCCGGATCGTCCCGGATATCGCTCGGCAGATGCGTCACCACGATGAGGCCGGCGTTCTGCGCTCGTTCACGACGCGCCACAGTCGCCCTGTGCGCCGCGGGCGAGAGGTGGTATTCCAGCGAATCGATCTCCCAATCCAATGCGACGTCGTCGAGCCAATTGTCGGCGATCAGCAGGAACTTGCCCTGTTCGTCGTGGACGACCACGTTGTGTTGCATCGGCGGAAGTCCGCTGCGCGCGTACAGCTTCTGGGCCTGGGCCTCTGCGACGGAATGCGCGCCGGCCGCCAACTCTCGTAGCACCCGTCGCGGCATCGCCGTCCCTCGTGTACTGCCGGCGTCGAGCTCTTTCATGATCGCATCCACGGTGGCCGCGCCTCGCTGCACGACACTGGCAATCAGCGCCATGCACTGCTCGGCATTCTTCATCCGCCGAACTGCATCGCACAAGCACCGAACGATCGGGGCGACGCGAAGTCCCGACTTGATCTCCGCCGTGGGCATTCGCCACGTCCGCTCCACCACTGCGAAGCTCACGGACTTGCGATGTTGCGGCTCGGGAATCAGTGCGAACGTCTCCTCCAACGAGCCCGACGTGCCCAATCCATGCAACGCCAACCCCGCCCGACCGCTGATGAGAGCATCTTTGCCGCAGTAGATCGCCACCGCGGTGGCGCGTTCCATCGGCGTCAGCGAGCGGTTCTTCAAGAACACCAACCCAGGTAACGCCCTCGACCAGGTGCCGTCCGGCTGGGTGCGTCGAACAATGGTCTTCGACGCCACCCCGAGCTCGAGTAGATGCGCTGTCCTCATGAAGCCGCGATCCGACGCAGCCGCGATCACCTTCGCATCGACTCGTGCTCCACCCCGCTTCACACCCATGATGATGCACAGTCCGCACACCCCGGATCCTCCACGACGACGGTAAACGAATTGCCCTGTGGATAACTCACGCCCTGTGGACAAACTTTCCCCACGAGCACCGATGCGACCGCCGTACCAAAATTGAGTGCACCCGAAGATTCGCTGCCCGCACCCGACCCTGAGGTCCACTCGATGTGACATTGACTTGCACTGGACCCCGTGGGTTGGACCGTTAATAGAAATCCTAGGCCGCGAGGGCCTGCGCTCGGTATCGCACCGGGCTCAGGCCGTCGAGGCGTA